>JACPOB010000092.1 GCA_016185145.1 Rhodospirillales bacterium
GGCCCGCGGCCGTCATGGATGGGAATCGTAAACCCGTAACGGATCCCGAAGAAGGCCGCGTCCTCGAGAAGCTCAAATTGCTGAGGAGACAAGGTCGACGGGCTCATCCCTGGCCCCCATTCGAACGGCTCAGAATCGCCAAGCGCTTGAGCAACGACCGGGTCTAGGCGCTCGTAGTGGCTTTGGAGGTAGTGCGTTGTCCATTGTGTCGGATAATTCGAAATGAGCCGCGCGCCGCCGCCCGCTGCGCGCGGCAGTGCCAGATAGGCAAAACACGCCAAGTCGAGGGCCGCAGCAGCCACTTCCATGGTGAGGCGGAGCGCTTGTTCATCGGAACTCTCCGCAAGACCGTCAATGAAGTTCTGAAAAATCTGGTGCATGTCAGATGGGAACAGAAACCTTAGGCGTGCAGGCGGCCGCCACGGTCGCCCTCAGAGTTGCCGCGAGTTGAACGGCAGCGACCCTCACGCCGCCTCCTGCGCGCGCACCAGGACGATCTCGCCGGGCTTCAGTCCGGCTCGATCGACGAGCCCTTGGTAGGCTGTGTCGTTGGCCATGCCGAGGACGGCGTCGTCGTGCTCGTTGGTGTCGGTCGGCACTTTGTGGCTGCCCCTGCGGGACCTCCGCTTGCTCGGCGTAGCCACCGTAGCGCAGCAGCGCGATGACCTTTTCGCCAGACCTGAGATCCGTGTCGCCTTAGCCAACCTCGGCAACAATTCCGCAGATTTTGCTGTCGGGCAGATCGAAAACGGTGGTTTCGTCTGGTACTTGCCCCCGATCTGCCACGTGTCCTGGAAGGCGATGCCAGCGGCGCGGACGGCGATCCGTACGTGCCCCGACGGCAAAAGCGGCTCGAGTAGATCCTCGACCTCCAAGACCTCCAGATCACCCCAGCGATGGCAGGCCATAACTTCCTGTCCCATTTCTGCCTATCGTCACTCCTCCGGATAACGCCACGGCTGGGCAGGCTGGGGTGCGCCCTCGTCGATGGTCCATTGCGGCAGGGCAAACCCCGGTGCTACGTCGGTAAAGACCATGCGAACACGCGTGCCGATGCCGACGCGGCGCACCATCTCTGGCGGCGCCAGCGTGCCGTCCGGCGTGGCGAGGTTGCCGACGACGCGCAGCGCCTCGTGCTCGCTGGGCTTGCCGTTCTGCATATCGAGGTCGACCAGCAGGATGAGATAGGGCGTGTGCACCTTGAAGGCCGGCTGAATGGCGTGATGGACTTCGGTGTAGGAGTGGACGGCGCCGCGGCCCTCGACCGGCACCCAGTCCGACTTCGGGCTGGCGCACCACGGACAGGCCGTGGTCGGCGGATAGCGCAGCAGGCCGCAGGCGCCGCACTTCTGCAGATGGAAGTCGTGCGCCGCGCAGTGCTTGAAATACGCCAGGTTCTCGACATCGAGGTCGTTGATGTCGAGCGGCATGTCGAGATATTTGGCCTGGATCGCCATGGTCGTGTCCCCTTCCCTCAGTCGCGCCGCATGACCATGGCCGAGCCGGTGCCGGGGCTCGCCCAGCCCAGATTGGCCGTCAACTCGCAGTTCTCGACCTGCCGGCAACCGCCTTCGCGGTAGTCGTAGGTATGGCGGCGCCTGCCGTAGGGCCCTATAGGGCACGAATCGTCAACGTCGTGGCGGAGCTGACGCACGTTCTCGATCACCATGTTGAGGCCGTGCGTGTAGCCTTCACAGAGATGGCCGCCGCTGGTGTTGTTCGGCCGCCGGCCGCCGAGGCGAATCGTGCCGTCGCTGACATATTCGCCACCCTCGCCTTTCCTGCAGAAGCCGTAATCCTCGAGCTGCAGCATCGTGGTGAAGGTGAAGGCGTCGTACGAGCCCGTGACGTCAATGTCCTCCGGCCCGACCCCCGAATTGGGCCACAGGATCTCCCGCGCATAGTGGCCGGCCACCGTCGAGATCGGCCCGTGCTGGTAGTGCATGTCGGTGCGCGGCTTGCTGCAGCGGCCGACGACGCCGCGAATCAGCGCGCGCGGATGGCGGCAGTCGCGCGCCCGCTCCGCACTGGTGACGACGAGCGCGGTGCCGTTGTCAGTCTCGACGCAGCAGTCCAGCAGGTGCAATGGCTTGCAGATGATGCGGCTCGCGAGCACGTCCTGGACGGTAAACCGCTGCTTGTAGAAGGCCTTGGGATTGTTCGAGGCATGCTCGCTGTGGATCGCCTTGACGGCGGCGACCTGCTCGGGCCGCGTGCCGTAATCGTACATGTGGCGCATGAAGGTCGGGCTGAACATCTGGCCCGCGCTCTGCCAGCCATAGGCGCGGCTATGCAGCATGTCGCCCGACACGGGCGCCACCGCGCGCGCTCCGGTGCCGCCGATGCGCACCTGGGAGAAGCCGTTCATCGCGCGGAAGATCACCACGGTCTTGCACATGCCGGCCTCGATCAGACCCATCGACATGCCGACCAGCGCCTCCGTCGAGGAGCCGCCGCCGAACACGTCCATGTAGAAGTTGGCGCGGATGCCGAGGTCGCCGGCGATGAAGGTCGAGAAGGTCGAATCGCCCGACTGGTAGGACAGTATGCCGTCGACGTCGGACGGTTTCAGGCCGGCATCCTCGATCGCGTTGCGCACCGCCCAGGTGCCCAGGGCGCGGGTCGTCATGCCCGAGCCGCGCATGTAGGTCGTCTCGCCGACGCCGACGATGGCGTACTTGTCGCGCAGATATTTCGGACTCGTTGTGTCGGTCTCCGCCGGCATCGTCATGACGTCCTCCTCTTATTTCACTTTGCGTTGCTGCCTATTGCCTCCATCCAAATGGTCGTCGAGAAACGTGCCGACCTTTGCAATAGCAACTTTTGCCGTTTCAAGGCGTGGCCAGAACCAATGCCAAACGTGAGGGACACCCTCAAACATTTCCAAAGTGAC
>JACPOB010000071.1 GCA_016185145.1 Rhodospirillales bacterium
ACAGCGTCTCGATGATCAGCGTGCTCTTGCCGCTGCCCGACACGCCGGTGACGCAGGTGAAGGTGCCGAGCGGGATGCTGGCCGTCACGTTCTGCAGGTTGTTTTCCTTGGCGCCCTTGACCGTCAGCCAGCGGCCGTTCTTGGGTGGCGGCGGGCGGCGCAGCTTGGGGATCGGGATCTGGCGGAAGCCGGAGAGATATTGCCCGGTGAGGCTGGCGCTGTTGCGCATCACGTCCTCGGGCGTGCCCTCGGCGATGACATTGCCGCCATGGGCGCCGGCGCCCGGACCCATGTCGACCAGGTGATCGGCCGACCGGATGGCATCCTCGTCGTGCTCGACGACCAGCACGGTGTTGCCGAGGTCGCGCAGACGGGTCAGCGTCTTCAGCAGCCGGTCGTTGTCGCGCTGGTGCAGGCCGATCGACGGCTCGTCCAGGACGTAAAGCACGCCCGTCAGGCCGGAGCCGATCTGCGAGGCCAGCCGAATGCGCTGGCTCTCGCCGCCCGACAGCGTGCCCGAGGTGCGGTTCAGCGTCAGGTACGACAGGCCGACATTGTCCAGGAAGCCCAGGCGCTCGTTGATCTCCTTGAGGATGCGGGCGGCGATCTCGCGCTGCTTGGGCGTGAGCTTGGGCGCCAGCTCGAGGAACCACTTCACCGCTTCGCCGATCGAGAACTCGGTGGTCTGGCTGATGTTGAGGCCGGCGATCTTCACGGCCAGCGCCTCGGGTTTCAGGCGGGCGCCGCCACAGCTCTCGCACTTGCTCTCGTGCTGGAAGCGCTCGAGCTCCTCGCGCACCCAGGAGGAATCCGTTTCCTTCCAGCGGCGGTCGAGGTTGGGGATCACGCCCTCGAACGGCTTGGTCGTCTGGTACTGGCGGATGCCGTCGTCATAGCGCATGGCGATCGATTCGCCGCCGCTGCCGAACAGGATGGCGTCGCGCACCTTCTTGGGAAGGTCCTTCCACGGCACGCTCATCTTGACCTTGAAGTGCTTGGCGATGCTCTCCAGCGTCTGCATGTAGTACTGGCCCGACGAATCGGCCCACGGCGCGATGGCGCCCTCGGCAAGCGACAACCGGTCGTCCGGAACCACCATCTCCGGATCGAAGAACATCTTCACGCCCAGCCCGTCGCAGGCCGGGCAGGCGCCCTGCGGCGCGTTGAAGGAGAACAGGCGCGGCTCGATCTCCTCGATGGTGAAGCCGGAGACCGGGCAGGCGAAGCGCGCCGAGAACACCGTGCACTCGCCGTTGTCGGCGTTCTCGGCGACTGCGAGGCCCTCGGCGAGATTGAGCGCGGT
>JACPOB010000072.1 GCA_016185145.1 Rhodospirillales bacterium
GCGCAATCCGATCTATCTCTCGACCTTCACCGGCCGGCCGCCCGACGAGCCCAGCGTGCTGGGCGAGGCGCTGAACGAGGTGTTCATCCCCCTCTTCCAGCAGCAGTTCCCCGAGATCGTCGATTTCTGGCTGCCGCCCGAAGGCTGCTCCTACCGCATCGCTGTGGTGTCGATGAAGAAGGCCTACGCCGGCCACGCCAAGCGCGTGATGATGGGCGTGTGGAGCTACCTGCGGCAGTTCATGTACACCAAGTGGGTGGTCGTCGTGGACGCCGACATCGACGCGCGCAACTGGAAGGACGTGATGTGGGCGATGTCCACGCGCATGGACCCGGCGCGCGACATTACCGTGATCGAGAACACGCCGATCGACTATCTCGACTTCGCGAGCCCGGTGTCGGGCCTGGGCTCGAAGATCGGGCTCGACGCGACGGACAAATTTCCCGGCGAGACCAACCGCGAATGGGGCCGCCAGATCCGCATGGAACAGGCGGTCATCGACAAGGTCGATGCCATGTGGAGCGAGCTTGGTCTACCGGGCAGTGGCAAGAAGATCTGGCGCTGACTGTGTATCCCTCTCCAGCGCGGATACCGCGCTGGGGAGGTGTCGCCGTCATACGGCGACGGAGGGGTCAGGGGCCACAACGCCGCTGTTGCCTATGACCCCTCCGCCCGCTTCGCGGGCACCTCCCCTTCGCGGTTTCCGCGAAGGGGAGGAACGAAGAAATCAGCGCCGCATCCCAGACAACACCTTCTCGGCTACGAGCTTTCGTCCGACCGCGGCGTCCGCTTCCGAAGCACCGCGCGTGGCGCCGCTGATCGCCACCTTGTCGAGGCCGAGCGCCTGCAGTTCCTTCAGACGCTCGATGCAGCGTTCGGGCGGGCCGACGATGGCCATGCGGTCGACGAAGTCGTCGGTCAGCGTGCCGGCCTGGCGGGAGTCGCCTCTTGTGTGGGCCTTCATGTCGTAGTTGCTGTGCAGCGCCTTGAGGACCTGGCGGTCACCGGCCGAGGTCGGCACCTCGGTCTTGCCGTGCATCACCGAGAAGCGCGCGAAAGTCGTCAGGCCGCCGCGCACCAGGCTGCGAGCCTTGTCCATGTCGGTGTGGCAGCCGAGATTGAGATAGGCGCCGAAGGCGATGCCGTCGGGATCGAGCCCCGCCTCCTTGCGCGTCTTCTTGGCGAGCGCGATGCCCCATTCCAGGCGCTCGACGTCGGCGCCCAGCGCGAACATCACGCGGTCGGCCAGAAGGGCGGCGATGGCGATCACCTTGGGGCCGCTGGCCGCGACCTCGACCGGCACCTTGGGCCCGCCGGCGATCCAGGCGATGCGGCTCGCGGACGGCGCATCGTGCAGATGCAGCCCCGACATCGGCGGCGCCACGTCGGACGGGATGTCGATTTCGTCGAAGGCAACCGACTCGCCCCTGAGATACGCCTGGAGCTGCCGCAGATAACGCTCGAACTGCGCCAGCCGCGCCGGCGCGCGGCCGAGATGGGCCAGGGCCGAATCGCCGCGGCCGATGCCCAACACAGCGCGGCCGCTGGAGATGCGGTTGACGCTGGTGATGGCGGTCGCCGTCGCCGCGGCATGGCGCGTCACCGAGTTGGTGACGCCGGTGCCCAGTCCCAGCCTGGTCGTGGCCGTGGCGGCGAGCGCCAGCGCGACATAGGGATCGCCCGACAGGTTCTGCGAATCGACGACCAGCATGCCGTCCCAGCCGGCGGCCTCGATCTGCTGCGCGGCGCGTGCCGCGCCGCGCGCCGCCGCGACGGTCGTCATCCACAATTGCACGTCGTTTCCTCCCTGGTCCGGGAGGCGTTCTATCAGCTCTTGCCGTTCTGCACGATCTGCGTCAGCCGCTGGCCATCGATATCGGTGTCGATCTGCACCCAGATCGGGAAATGGTCGGAGAGTTGGTAGGTGAACTGGGTGGGCGTCATGCCGCCGGCCGGGAACAGTTCCTTGATGTGCGCCTCGGAAACGTAGAAGTCGAGCGTGCCGCCGCGATTGCTGAAGCGTTCGGCAAGGGTCGGCAGGTGCAGGATCTGGTCGTAGCGGGCGCTCTTGCCGAGATTGGAGCCCTGCACCGTCGTGTCGCCGACCTTGAGTTCGACCAGCGAATTCGGAACCTGGAGCCCGCGCTTGGTCAGCGCCTTGAAGGTCTTGTCGTTGAGTGACGGCGTGTTGAAGTCGCCCATGACGATCAGGTCGGTGTCCTCGACCGCCTTTTGCTTGAAGCGACCGTCTATCCAGTCGGCCAGCAACGCAAGCTCGGCAGCGCGCCCGTCGACGCTGTCGCCCCAACGGGCGTGGGTGGCGAGCACGATGAAGTCGAAGTTGCCGGCGCGGAACGAGCACATGTAAGGCGCCCGCCAGAACGACTGCTTGGCAAGATACTCCTTGGCCTTCTTGGCGCGCGGGGCGTCGACCTCGGCAGCGAGGCCGTTGAACGAAACAGCACGGCGATCGAACAGGAAGCCGACGCGCTCGCGGTTGCCGCCCGAATCATCGATCCAATCGGAATAGACCAGGTCCCAGCTCGGCCCCAGGATCTCGCAGACCCGCCCATAGTCGTGGAGGTTGTCGCGCAACTCGACCAGGGCGATCAGGTCGAACTGGCCCAGGATCTCGGCGATGTAGTGGATCGCCGCCTCGCTACGCGGCTGCTTGCCGAATTCGCGAATGTTCCAGATGGCGACGTTGATGGTCTGGTCGAGCTGCGACGGCGGAATCTTCGCCGCCTTGATGCGCTCCTTGAGCGCGAGCAGGCCCGCGGCTATTTCAGGCGACACGTCTCCATGGTGCATGTGATCCCCCGCTGTCGATCACCCTGCATCTTATGGTGGAAAATCGCCTTCATCAAGGCAACCGATCGTCGCCGTAAAAACGCCCTGCCTGCCACGGCCGCCTCGATGTAAACTACCTTAACATGAGTTGGAAAAAGCGCGATCGCGAGGAGCGCGGCTATCACCACGGCAATCTGCGCGAGGCGCTGATCCAGGCCGCGCGCGAACTGATTGCCGAGAAGGGCCCGGCGGGCTTCACCTTTGCCGATGCCGCGCGCTCGGCCGGCGTCAGCGCGGCCGCCCCCTACCGTCATTTCCGCGATCGCGATGCCCTGCTGGCCGACGTCGCTCGCGAGGGCTTCCAGCGCTTCGAAGCCATGCTGTCGACCGGCTGGGCGGGCGGCAAGCCTGACCCGCTTACCGCCTTCAACAACGTCGGCAAGGCCTATCTCGCCTTCGCTCGCGCCGAGCCCGCCTACTACACGGCCATGTTCGAGGCGGGACTGCCGCCCGATCTCAACGCCGAATTGCGGGCTGCCGGCGATCGCGCTTTCGCCGTGCTGCGCACCGCAGCCGACGCCCTCGTCGGACTGCTGCCCGCCGGCAAGCGGCCGCCCGCCCTGATGATGAGCCTGCATGTCTGGGCGATGGCGCACGGCATCGCCTCGCTGTTCGGCCGCGGTGATGCCGGCCGCCGCACCCTGCCGATGACCGCCGAGGAGCTGCTGGAATCGCAAATGCTCATTTACCTGCAAGGATTGGGTTTTCCCCAAAAAGTCTGACCGGCCCTTGACTCCGCCGGTAGGGATGCCCAATGTAAATGTCGTTAACATTTACATCCGTTAACACCAAACGAGGGAGCCCCCGATGACGGGCAGCCTGATGGAAAGACTGGACGACATCCCGAAGCCCGCCTGGATCGCCCTTCTGGTCGTGAGCTTCATCCTCTTCTGGCCGATCGGCCTCGCCCTTCTCATCTACCTGAAATGGAGTGGACGCATGTTTTGCTCTCGCCGTTATGGCCACTGGTCGGGACCCGAGGGTCGTGAAGCCCGCCGCGAGGCACGCGAAGAATGGCGCGCCTGGAAGCGCCGTCATCGCTGGGGCGGCGGGAGCAGCGGCAACGTCGCCTTCGACGAGTATCGTGAGGAGACGCTGCGCAAGCTCGACGAGGAGCAGCGCGAGTTCCGTGATTTCCTCGACCGGTTGCGCGCCGCCAAGGACCGCGCCGAGTTCGACCAGTTCATGGACGAGCGGCGCAGCCGCCCGCCCACCGCCGAACCGCCGGCTCCGTCTCCCTCCGCTTGAATGGCCGGTTCTCATGCCCCTCCCGTCGCCCCGACGGGAGGGGTTTTTCATGTCAATGGTCGAGCTTCATCGGCAAGCGCATCTCGACCGACCGCTCGGCAAGATCGAGCAGCACGGCGTAGGCATAGCGGGCGTTCTGCTCGAGCGGGGCGTCGTCAGCCAGCGCATCGCGCCCCCAGGCGGCAACGACCTCGGCATCCGCCTTCCAGGTTGCGGCATTGAGCTCCTGGAGCTGGCGGCGCAGCGTCGCCGTCGAGCCCACGACCACGCGCCGGCCGTCGACGCCCTCGCCCTCGAAGGTGAACTCGAAAGGATTGGGCAGCCACAGCTCCACGTTGCGCACCAGGTGGGAATAGCGCGAGCGAAAGCCCGCGACGTTACTGCGCATCAGTACGGGATCGTTGTCCCATTCCTCGGGCAGGCTGGCCGGCCGGCGAACCGCCGAATGTTCGGCATAGGCCGCCCACAACACCAGCGAGCCGAAACCGTCCCATCCCGGACGGCCCGTGTAATAGGCAGCATCGAGGTCCTCGCTCCAGTCGAACGGCTCGGCGATGCGGTCGCCGAGCGACTGGTTGAGTTCGACACGCCAGGTGAGGATTGCCTGGAGAATCTCCTGGATATCCAGCTCCTGGTCGCCGGAGCCGGCACGACGCCCGATGCGGAACTGTGTGCCGCGCTCGCGAGCCGTTCTCTCCGAAACATTTTCCCACTCACCGGCATAGTAGCGCGTGAGCGACCCGACATAGACGTCGAGGGCCATGAACGAGGGGTCCCTTTGCTTGCTGCGGGCGGTTCTCGCCTCTGCCACTTGCAGTTGTTCTAGGCGGAATTTGAACCCGCGCAAACTACCGAAAGCAAATACCTGACTGACAACGCGCGCACCGACATCGCCGTTGCACAGGGCCTCGCTGCGACCCTCTCGGGGAATACTATCCACAATAGTATTCCACCCGAGATATTCTACGCGAAACTTAATGGCGCAAAACGCGCCTAAAGCACAATCCGCCCAGCTCGGAATCAGCTGATCGGATTCGGCTCTATTGCGGCTCGATGTTGAGGCTCTTCACCAGCTCGATCCAGACCGGTCCCTGCTCCGCCAGGATCTTCTCGAAGAAGACATGGTCCTGGGCCGCGGTGTCGATGCCGAAGGTGTCGAGGATCTTCTGGATGCGCTCGCTCTTGCCCGCCTCGACCATCATGTCGGAGAGCTTGACCACGACGTCCTTGGGCATCGCGGCCGGGCCGACCAGGCAGATGAAGCCCTGTACCTGGAAGGCCTTGTCGTTGACGCCCTGCTCGATGAAGGTCGCGACGTCGGGCAGCTTGCGCATGCGCGTGCTGGTCGGGACGGCGATCGGCCGGCCGTTGCCGCTTTGCAGCACCGCCGCAGCGGCGGCATAGCTGCCGCTGCCGCCCTGCACGGCACCGGAGGCGACATCGATCCACATCGGCGCCTCGCCGCGGTAGTGGACGGCTTCCATCTTGAGCCCGAGCGAGCGGTTCAGCGCCTCGACGGCGCAATGGCTGTAGGAGCCCGCACCGTAGGTGCCGAGGCTCACCTTGTTGTTGCGGGCGTACTCGGCGAACTCCTTGACGTTCTTGGCCGGCACGTTCTTGGTGATGATGGTCGGCAGGTGGCCGGCGTCCATCCACGAGATCGGCACGAAGTCCTTGTCCGGATCGTAGGGCAGCTTCTTGAACAGCACCTTGTTCATGATCATCGTGGTCGAGATCGTCCACATCAGCGTGTAGCCGTCGGGCGCCGCGCTCTTGACCTGTTCGGCGGCGATGGCGCCGCTCGCGCCGGCCTTGTTCTCGACATGCACGGGCTGGCCGGTCTTCTGCGAAATCGCCTCGCCGTAGGCGCGCGCGAAGGTGTCGGTGAGACCGCCGGCCGGATAGCCGCAGATGATCTTGATGGGCTTACTGGGCCAAGCCTGGGCGATGGCCGGGGCCGGAAGAGCAGCCGCCGCGGCGGCAGCGGAACCATAGCGCAGCAACTCGCGACGCGACGCACGCACGATCATGAACATCCTCCCTGCGGCGCGTCTTGTTGATAATGACGGTCTAGGCCGTCTTGATCGCGCCAAGCCTTCAGCATGGCTGCGAATTCGGGGTCCGTAAAGGCGGGTTCGTGGCGGCCCAAAGGCAGCCGTTTCGCTCACCGATTATTGCGGCTCGATGTTCAGGCTCTTGATGACGTCGACCACCACCGGTCCTTCCTCGTCCAGTACCTTCCTGAAGTAGGCGCGGTCGCGTGCCGCCTCGTCGATGCCGAAAGTGTCGATGATCTTCTGGATGCGCTCGGTCTTGCCGCCTTCGACCATGAGATCGGAGAGCTTGAGGACGATCTCTTCCGGCGTGCCCGCTGGGGCGCAGCAGCCCACCCAGCCGCGCACTTGGAATGCCTTCTCCTGGAGACCCTGCTCGACGAAGGTCGGCACGTCCGGCAGCTTCTTCATGCGCTCCAGGGTCGGCACGGCGATCGGACGGCCCGCCCCCGACTGCAGCACGGCGTTGGCCGAAGCGTAGCTGCCGCTGGCGCCCTGCACGGCGCCGGAGGCCACGTCCTGCCACATCAGCGCTTCGCCGCGGTAGTGGACCGCTTCCATCTTGAGCCCGTAGTGGCGGTTCAGCGTCTCCGCCACGACGTGGGCGTAGGAGCCTATGCCATAGGTCGCGAGCGACACCTTGCGGTCGCGCGCCCAGGCGGCGAATTCGGGAATGGTCTTGGCCGGCACGTCCTTGTTGATGATGGTCGGCAGATGGCCGGTGTTGAACCAGGCGACCAGGGCAAAATCCTTGTCGGGATCGTACGGCAGCTTCTTGAACAGCACCTTGTTCTGAACCATCGTCGTGGAGTTGGTGAACATCAGCGTGTAGCCGTCGGCCGGCGAGGCCTTCACCATCTCCGCGCCGATCGCGCCGGCGGCACCTGTCTTGTTCTCGACCACCACCGGCTGGCCGACCTTCTGGCCGACATATTCGCCGTAGGCGCGGGCGAAGACGTCGGTCAGTCCGCCGGCCGGATAGGTGACGATGATCTTGATCGGCTTGTTCGGCCAAGCCTGTGCGATGGCAGGCGCCGGCAGAGCGCTCAAAGCGACGAGCGAGCCGTAGCGCAACACTTCGCGACGCGTCGGGCGGACCATCATCTCTTCCTCCCCATCAACTTCAATGGGGGCGCCCGCAGTGACGGTCTTGTACGCTACGCTGTCTTGGTCGCGCCCGATTTCAGCATGGCGTCGATTTCGGCGCCGGTAAAGCCGGCCTCTTTCAGGATCTCGACGCTGTGCTCGCCGAGCCGCGGCTGCAGGCGCGTCACCTCGGGCTTGGTCTTGCTGAAGCGCGGCGGGATGTCGGGCATGCGCAGCTTGCCCTCGGTCGGATGCTCGACTTCCTTCCAGAAGCCGGTGGCCTGCAACTGCGGATCGACGAACAGGTCGTCGAGCGTATTGACCGGCCCGTGCGGCACGTTCGAGGTTTTTAACAGCTCGACCCATTCCGCATTCGTGCGCGTGGCGCAGATTTCGGCCAGGGTCGCGTAGTAGTGCTCGACGTTCTTCAGGCGATTGGCGAGCGTGGTGAAGCGGGGATCGGCGCCGAGCTCGGGCCGGCCGATCAGTCCGCAGAATTCCTTCCAATGCCCGTCGGTGTAAGGCAGCAGGGCGAAGTAGCCGTCCTTCGACGGATAGGGCCGCCGCTCCTTGTTGAGCACACGCTTGTAGCCAGCGGTATCGAGCGCCGGCCTGAAGCTCTCGCCGTAGAGATGCTCGACCATGACGAACGAGACCAGGGTTTCGTACATCGGCACTTCGACCGATTGGCCCTTGCCCGTGCGCTCGCGCGCGAACAGCGCGGCCAGCAAGGCCGAGACCACGCCGTTGGAACTGGTCTTGTCGGCCACGATGGTCGGCAGGAAGCGCGGCTGGCCGGCCACGACGGTCTGCAGCGCGGCAAGGCCCGATCCCGCCTGGATGATGTCGTCGTAGGCCGCCTTCGGCCCCATCGGGCCGGCCGAGCGGTAGCCGTAGGTCGCGAGATAGACCAGCCGCGGATTGATCTTCTCGAAGGCTTCGTATTCCACGCCCAGGCGTTTGGCGGGCTCGGGCCGGTAGTTGTGCATCAGCACGTCGGCGGTCTCGGCGAGCTTGAACAGCGCGTTGCGGCCGGCCTCCTGCTTGAGGTCGAGCACGATCGAGCGCTTGGAGCGATTGCAGCCGAGATAGAAGGCCGCCATGCCCGGATTGCGCGCCGGCCCGAGCTGGCGCGTCGTGTCGCCTTCGGGCGGCTCGATTTTCACCACATCGGCGCCGAGATCGCCCAATTGCTGCGCTGCCCACGGTCCCAGCACGACCGTCGTGCAATCGAGAATCCGAACGCCGGCCAATGGACCCGCCATGTACGTTTCCTCTTTCTTCCAGTTGTTTCATCCGACTAGCACACCCGGCCCGCCGCCGGCCACAGATCGGTCACCGGCTGCAGAATGGATGTCGTCGCGGACGTCCACGTACCCCTTTGCATCGGGAGACGCCCAACGTCACCCCCGACCAAACAGGAGGCTGTAATGCGTGGAGTAGCGTTGAAGACCATCCTGGCCGTGGTGATCGCTGGCTCCAGCTTGCTGGTCGCCACAGCTCAGGCCAGCGCGCACGACTACGACCGGTGGGATCGCTGGGACCGCAAGCATTACTGGAAGCGCGGCTGGGGTCCGCCGCAGCGCGTGGTGGTCGAACGGCCGGTGTACGTGGCGCCAGCGCGCCCGGTCTACGTGACCCCGGTCGTCCCGGTGGCGCCCGCCTACGGCTACGGCGGTGGCGGCTACCGTCAGGATCCGAGCGTGAACTTCAATTTCAGCTTCCCGATGCGCTAGTTCGCGGCGCAAACACGCCCCTCATGTTCCTCTCCCCCGCTAGGGGGAGAGGCTAGGAGAGGGGGCTTCGACAGCTCGTGCAACCCCCTCACCCAACCTCTCCCCCTAGCGGGGGAGAGGAGTCTGAATCGGGTTGAGATGACTTTCAGACCCGGTTGACTCCTGCCGTTTGCGCCCTATTGTGGCGCCCATGCTGCGACTGACGACGCTTCGACTTATCGGCTGATCCGCCGCTCCGGAATACCCGGGGCCCTGCGGATCGCTTGTCGTTCGTCTCATCCAATCCACCAGTCGCCGCCACCCTCTCCGTATCTATCGCAGTGTTCGCCTAAGAGCCGTTTTGGCCGTGCGCGGCGCGAGGAGTCTATCGATGTCACCCCAGAAACCCATGATGCCGACCGCGGGCGAGAAGTACATAGCCTTCAAGCCCGTCGACCTGCCCAACCGACAATGGCCGTCCAAGGTCATCACCAAGGCGCCGATCTGGTGCGCGGTGGACCTGCGGGACGGCAACCAGGCGCTGATCGAGCCGATGGATTCCGATCGCAAGACGCGGATGTTCAAGCTCCTCTGCGACATGGGCTTCAAGGAGATCGAGGTCGGCTTCCCGGCGGCGTCGGAAACTGACTTCGACTTCGTGCGCGAGCTGATCGAAGACAAGATGATCCCCGACGACGTCACCATCCAGGTGCTGACGCAGAGCCGGCCCGAGCTGATCGAGCGCACCTTCGAGGCCTGCCGCGGGGCCAAGCGCGTCATCGTCCATCTCTACAACTCGACCTCGACCCTGCAGCGCCGCGTCGTCTTCGGCATGGACTATTCCGGCATCATCGACATCGCCGTGTCGGGCGCCAAGCTGGTCAAGCAGCTAGCCGACGCCGATCCCAACACCGAGTGGGTCTATGAGTATTCGCCCGAGAGCTTCACCGGCACCGAGCTCGAGTTCGCGCGCGACATCTGCGCCGCGGTCTGCGACGTCTACCAGCCGACACCGCAGAAGAAGATCATCATCAACCTGCCGGCGACGGTCGAGATGGCCTCGGCCAACGTCTATGCCGACCAGATCGAATGGTGCCATCGCAACTTCAAGTACCGCGATTCGATGATCCTGAGCCTGCATCCGCACAACGACCGCGGCACCGGCGTGGCGGCGGCCGAGCTGGGCTATATGGCGGGCGCCGATCGCATCGAGGGCTGCCTGTTCGGCAACGGCGAGCGCACCGGCAACGTCGACCTGGTGACCTTGGGCCTCAACATGTTCACCCAGGGCGTCGATCCCGAGATCGACTACTCGAACATCAACGAGATCCGCCAGACGGTCGAGTACTGCAACCAGCTGCCGGTCCATCCGCGCCATCCCTATGGCGGCGACCTGGTGTTCACCGCCTTCTCGGGCTCGCACCAGGACGCCATCAACAAGGGCTTCAAGGCGCTCGACGCCTCGAACAGCAAGGTCTGGGAGGTGCCCTACCTGCCGATCGACCCGGCCGATCTCGGCCGCAGCTACGAGGCGATCATCCGCATCAACAGCCAATCGGGCAAAGGCGGCATCGCCTACATCCTGAAGACCGACTACGGCATCGACATGCCGCGCCTTCTCCAGGTCGAGTTCTCCAAGGTGATCCAGCAGATCGCCGACGACACCGGCAAGGAGATCCAGCCGGCGTTGATCTGGGACACTTTCCGCCGGGAGTATCTCGAGAACCGGACGCCGGTCGACTTCGTCAGCCACACCACGGTGCCCGAGCCCGGCCATCCCGACGTGCGTCTTCTCGACGCCCAGGTGAAGTTCAACGGCAAGGAGCAGAAGATCAGCGGCCGCGGCAACGGCCCGATCGCGGGCTATGTCGATGCTCTGGGCAAGAACTGCGGCGTCGGCATCCGGGTGCGCGACTATCACCAGCACGCCACCGGCGCCGGCTCCGATGCCCAGGCCGTCAGCTTCATCGAAGCTGAAACAAGCGACGGCCGCGTGCTCTGGGGCGTCGGCATGGACTCGAACATTGTCACCGCTTCGTTGAAAGCGGTGACGTCGGCCGCAAATCGATCGGTCGCCGTCAAATAGCGATACCGTTGCACAACGGCGCGCTCTACCATCAGAGCGGGCGGGAATTCCCCGCCCGCTCTTCGTCTATCTGGAGGTTTCGCATGCATCGTCGTCTCGCTCCCGTCGTCTATCTCGCGACCGGCGCAATCATCGGCGGTTTGGCCGTGGCCTGCACCGCGGGGGCCAATCAGCCCAACATGCAGGCGGCGCTGGGCTCGCTGCAGGCGGCGAAGGCCGAACTGATCCAGGCACGGCCCAACAAGGGCGGCCATCGCGACCGCGCCATCAACTTCGTCAATGCCGCGATCTCCGAGACCGAGGCCGGCATCAACTACGCCGGCAACTGACACGACTTCGAAAGGACCGTTTCATGCTTCGCTCGTTTTCCAAGTCGCCGACCGCGATCCTGATCACCGGCATCACCATCGGCACGATCGCCGGCGCCTGCATCGCCATGGCGGCCCAACCCAACATGCAGGAAGCGTTGGGCCAATTGCAGGCGGCGCGCGCGAGCCTGGTCAGGGCTGAGGCCAACAAGGGCGGCCATCGCGACCGCGCGATCGGCTTCGTCGATTCGGCGATCGCCGAGACCAGGGCCGGCATCAACTACGCCCGCTGAGCGGTTCCTGTCGCCATGTTCCACTCCCCCTAGCGGGGGAGAGGAACATGGGGGTAGAACGACGGTATGGCTAAAGCGAAAGCGAAGACAAAGACCGCCTCCCGCAAGAAGCACCCGACAAGCAAGCGTCCGGCGACTGCGCCGGACGCCAACCTGCTTGCCGACCTGATGAAGTGGGCCATGGCCGCCGGCGCCGATGCCGCCGACGCGCTCTACGTCAACGGCGAGTCCATCTCCGTCGCCCAGCGCATGGGCAAGCGCGAGAAGCTCGAGAGCAGCGAAGGCCGCGATCTCGGCCTGCGCGTGTTCGTCGGCCAGCGCCAGGCTTTCGTCTCGTCGACCGACTTCGCACCGGCCGCCCTGCGCGCGCTGGCCGGCCGCGCCGTCGACATGGCGCGCGCTGTCCCCGAGGACCCCGTCTGCGGCATCGCACCGGAAGAACTGCTGGCCAGGAGCTGGCCCGATCTCGACCTCAGCGACAGGAAGCGGCCGTCGGCCAAGGCGCTGCTGGCGATGGCGGCGGAGGCCGAGGATGCCGCCCGCGCCGTCAAGGGCGTGACCAATTCGGAAGGCGCCGAGGCGAGCTGGGGCCGGACCGCGGTGATGCTGGCGGCCAGCAACGGCTTCTCCGGCGGCTATCGCCGCAGCGGCTATTCGCTGTCCTGCGCGGTGCTGGGCGGTGAAGGCACCGCCATGGAGCGCGACTACGAATGGTCGAGCGCGGTGCACCTGGAAGACCTCATGGCTCCCGGCAAGGTCGGCCGCAATGCCGGCAAGTTCGCCGTGCGCCGGCTCAACCCGCGCAAGGCCAGGAGCGCGCGCGTGCCGGTGGTCTACGACCGTCGCGTCTCGGGCGGGCTGATCGGCCATCTGGCGGGCGCCATCAACGGCCGCGCCGTGGCGCGCGGCACGTCGTTCCTGAAGGACAGGATGGGCGAGAAGATCTTCGCCGACGGCATCCGCATCCTCGACAACCCGCATCGCAAGCGCGGTCTGGGCAGCCGGCCGTTCGACGCCGAGGGCCTGCCGACCAAGCGCTACGCCGTGATCGACGACGGCCGGCTCACGACCTGGCTGCTCGACCTCGCCGCCGCGCGACAGCTCAACCTCGAGCCGACGGGTCACGCCGCGCGCGGCACGTCGGGTCCGCCATCGCCCACGACCTCGAACTTCTATCTCGAGAAGGGCAAGCTTTCGTTCGACGAGCTCTTGGGCGACATCGAGAGCGGCCTCTACATCACCGACCTGATCGGCTTCGGCGTCAACGGCGTGACCGGCGACTACAGCCGCGGCGCCTCGGGCTTCTGGATCGAGAACGGCAAGCTCGCCTGGCCGGTGAGCGGCATCACGGTGGCCGGCAACCTCAAGGACATGTTCCTGAACATGACTCCGGCCAATGACCTGCAGTTCAAGGGCTCGACCAACGCACCGACGGTGCGAATCGAGGGCATGACCGTCGCCGGGTCATGATAATGTAGGGGCATGAAACCCCTCCCCACGACAACGATCCTCGCCGCAACGACGGCGCTTCTCGCCGGACCCGCCTTCGCGCCCGCCCATGCTCAAGGGGGCGACTTCCAGTCTTGCCTGCAGACCATCAAGTCGGAGGCAACGCGCCAGGGCGTGTCGGCTGCCATCGTCGATGGCGCCTTCCGCAACCTGACGCCCGACCAGAAGGTGGTCGACCTCGATTCCCGGCAGCCCGAGTTCTCGCTGACCTATGCCAAGTACGTCGGCAGCACGGTCTCGAACGATCGCATCGTCAAGGGCCAGCAGCGTCTGGCCCAGCATCGCGCGCTGCTCGATCAGCTGCAGGCCGAGTACGGCGTGCCGCCGCAATACATCATGGCCTTCTGGGGCATCGAGACCAACTTCGGCGGCTTCATGGGCGACTTCCAGGTCGTGCGCTCGGTGGCGACGCTCGCCTGCATGACCAAGCGCCGCGACTTCTTCAGCAACGAGACCGTGCAGGCGTTGCGCATCCTGGCGATGAACCACATGACGCGCGAGCAGATGCGCGGCTCGTGGGCCGGCGCCATGGGCAACATGCAGTTCATGCCCTCGACGTTCATGAAATGGGGTGTCGACCGCACCGGCGATGGCCGCATCGACCTCTGGAACAGCCTGCCCGACGCCTTCGCCTCGGCCGCCAATTTCCTGCGCGGCATCGGCTGGAAACCGCCGCTGCCCGCCGCGGAAGAGGTGTTCCTGCCGCAGAACTTCCCGCTCGACCAGGCCGACACGACGGTCGAGAAGCCGGTGCGCACCTGGGCGCAGATGGGCGTGCGCAAGGCGGGCAACGCGGCGCTGCTCAACTCCGACGAGCCCTCGTCGATCATCCTACCGGCTGGCCACCGCGGCCCCGCCTTCATCCTCTATCCCAACTTCAAGGCGGTGATGAACTGGAACCGCTCGACGCTCTATGCGCTGTCAGTCGCCATCCTGGCGCAGCAGATCGCGGGCGGCCCACCGGTCAGGCAAGGCCCGCCGCCCGACGACGAGCCGCTGTCGCGCGATGCCATCATCGACATGCAGAACCGCCTCGCCCGCCTCACCCTCTACACCGACGAGGTCGACGGGCTTCTGGGGCCCAAGACGCGTTCGGCGGTGAGGCTCTACCAGAAGCAGATCGGCATGCCGGCCGACGGCCATCCGACTCCGGAGTTCGTGCGCCGCCTGCAGCAAGCGAGATAGCCGCTACGGACCGCCAGTGACCGGCTTCGTCGTCCTGAACAATCGGCGCGGCGTTCACGGTCTGGCCGGCACGACGCTCCCGGCGATCGATGCCTGGTGCACCAGGCATTTCGGGCGCGACGCGCTGCAGTTCTCCCAGGCGCTGACGACGCGTTTCAATGCCGGCTTCCTCGCCCTGAGGACGGTATCCGCAGAGCGCCTGCTCGTTCGGGCGAGCCTCTATCAGGCAGGCGTGCGAGTAGCCACCGTGGCGCTTCGCTTCGATCCGCCGCAGCGCCGGGCGCACGTCAGCTGGCTGGTCGTGACGCCGACCGGCCGCGGCGGCGCCACCAGCCGGCATGTGCTGCAGAACCTCCTCCTGATCGAGCGCGATTGCGGCATCACCCGCCTGACCTTGCAGGCGGGCCTCAGCCATGGCGGCTACGTCTGGGCCGTCCACGGCTTCCTGCCCACGCCGGACACCGCCTGGCCGGTCATCGCGGCGCGCCTGACGGCAAAATTCGCTGCCGTGGCCCCGACCTTCACGCCGGCCCAGGCGGCCGCCGTCGACGGACTTCTGCGCTCCACGGATCGCCGCGCCTTGCGGGCGATCGCAGCGCTCGCCATGCCGGTCGGCGGCACGACACTCGGCAAGCACCTGCTGATGGGAGAGAGCTGGCCCGGTGAACTTGATCTTTCCGACGAGGCATCCGCGCTTATATATATGCGACGCATAGGATTGATCCCATGACCAGGAAGACAGGCCCCAACGTGCTCGAGTTTCAGGTGCCCGCCAGCCGCGCCCCGAGTCGGCTGGGCGTGCCGTTCACGCGCGGCAGCGACAGCCGCCGCCTCGTCGCCGTGGAGGAGGTCCTGTTCGCCGAGATGCGCGACCCGGATCTTGCCGACGCCTTCGCCGGATCGGAAATCGACCGCTTGGCGGCGATCTTCGGTTTGTCGGCCGAGGAGGTCGCCGAACTCTACCGTCCTGCCGAGCTCAGGCCGGCCGCAGCAGGCGAACCGCCCCGGCGGCGAGGCCGATCGACACGGGCAAAGTAAGCGCGTTGTCGCCGTCGATCTGCACGGGCTGAGCGCCCTTCTCCCCGGCGTCGCTCAGCACCGACACCGCCGCCTTGCGCCCGGCGACGACGCGATAGCCGTAGCTCCTCGGCAGCCGCCCCAGCAGCAGCGCCAGACCATAGCGGAAGGTCTGCGAGCGGCCCCAGCGCTCGAACAGGCAGACATGCAATAGCGGCTCGCCGAGTGCGGCATTGGGCGCCACGACATAGGGCCCGGCATAGTGCCGGCTGCGCGTCACGATCACCGACGATGCCTCATGACGCACGCCGTCGACCTCGACCTGGTAGCGCACCGGCCGATAGCGACGGGCCTCGATCAGCGAGCGCCAGACATAGGCGGCTCGGCCGAGGCGCCGCTTCAGCCGCACGCTGACGCCGGCCACGACCTTGGCGTCGAAGCCCGCGCCCGCCATCAGGGAGAAACAGCGCGCATCCGCGCCGTTGACCGCCTCGCCCGGTTGCACCAGCAACGGCCGCCCCGCGACCATCGTCTCGGCAACCGCCGCCGCCGAGAAGCCGAGGCCGAGCTCGTGCGCCAGCACGTTGGCCGTGCCCAGCGGCACGATGCCGACGGCGGGAGTCTCGTCGCCGCGGCCGGCCAGTCCGTTGACGACCTCGTTGATCGTGCCGTCGCCGCCGGCGACGGCGATCACGCCGTAGCGATGTGCATCGCAGGTCTCCGCCAGCCGCCGTGCGTCGCCGGCCGCCGCCGTCTCCACGACATCGACCGTCCAGCCTTCCGCGCGTACGCGGGCGGCAACGGCCTCGACCAGCCCGCGCCGGCGCCGTCCGGCCGTCGGATTGACGATCAACAACACGGCTTTTGGAGCAACGAGGTTCATTGAAGCGTCACAATCGATTCACAGCCACGCAATCGCCGACATACACAATCCCCTGCGTCCCGCGCAATCGCGCCCAACATATTTTGTGCCGGTCGAGTCTTATCCACATGACCGTGATCGAGCGTAACCAACCTGCCCGCCATCGCGCGATCTTCCTGTCCGATATCCATCTCGGCACGCGTGGTTGCCAAGCCGAATTGCTCCTCGACTTCCTGAAAAGGAACGAGAGCGAGACGCTATACCTCGTCGGCGACATCGTCGACGGCTGGCGCCTGAAGCGCTGGTGGTATTGGCCGCAGGCCCACAACGACGTGGTGCAGAAGATCATGCGCAAGGCGCGCAAGGGCACCAACGTGATCTACATCCCAGGCAATCACGACGAGGCGGCGCGGCAGTACTGCCAGCTCACCTTCGGTGACGTGAAGGTCGAGGAAGAGGCGATCCACACCCAGCCGGACGGCCGCAAGCTGCTGATCATCCACGGCGACCAGTTCGACGGAATCGTGCGCTATGCCCGCTGGCTCGCCATCCTGGGTGACTGGGCCTACAGCGCGGCCTTGCGCATCAACACCACGTTCAACTGGGCCCGTCGCAGGCTCGGCCTGCCCTACTGGTCGCTGTCGGCTTACCTGAAGCACAAGGTCAAGAACGCAGTCCAGTTCATCGACAACTACGAGCACGCGGTGGCGAGCGAGGCACGTCGCCGCGGTGTCGACGGCGTGGTGTGCGGCCACATCCACCATGCCGAGATCCGCACCATCGACGGCATCCTCTACTGCAACGACGGCGACTGGGTCGAAAGCTGCACCGCGCTGGTCGAGGACTTCGACGGCCGCCTGCGCATCGTGCGCTGGGCCGAGGAAGTCGCGCGCCGCGACGCCATGCTGCCGCGCCTGGCGCCCGTCCGTTTGGCGGCGGAGTAGCCGGATTGCGCATCGCCATCGTCACCGACGCCTGGCGGCCGCAAATCAACGGCGTGGTGCGCACCATTGAGACGGTGGCCCAGCTCCTGCGGACCGACGGGCACGAAGTGGAAGTGTTCGGACCCGACCGCTTCCGCACCCTGCCCTGCCCGAGCTATCCCGAGATCCGGCTTTCGCTGTTCCCCGGCGGACGGCTGGCGCACATGCTGAAGCTTTACGCGCCCGACGCCATTCATCTCGTGACCGAGGGACCGCTGGGCTGGGCGGCACGCAGGTTCTGCCTGGCCCGCGGCATCCCCTTCACCACTGCCTACCACACGCGCTTTCCCGAGTACGTCCACGCCCGCATCCGCCTGCCGTTGTCCTGGAGCTACGCGTTCATGCGCCGCTTCCATGCGCCCTCGGCCGGGATACTGGTCGTGGCGCAGTCGATCCGCGACGACCTCACGCAACGCGGCTTCAAGAAGCTGGTGCCGTGGTCGCGCGGCGTCGACATAGCGGCCTTCCATCCCCGACCGCGCACCCAGACCGGCGACGCCCGGCCGATCTGGCTCTACGCCGGCCGGGTCGCCATCGAGAAGAACATCAAGGCCTTCCTCGATCTCGACCTGCCCGGCACCAAATGGGTGGTCGGCGGCGGCCCGCAGCTTCAGGACCTCAAGCGCCGCTACAAGGAGGCGCGCTTCTTCGGTTCGGTCGACACGGCAGAGCTGTCGTTGCGCTATGCCGAGTCCGACTGCTTCGTCTTCCCCAGCCGAACCGACACGTTTGGCCTGGTCATGGTCGAGGCGCTGGCCTCTGGCGTACCGGTTGCGGGCTATCCCGTGCCGGGTCCGCTCGATGTGGTTACCGACCCGAAAGTGGGTGCGCTCGACGAGGATCTGCGCAAGGCCTGCGTGGCGGCAATCGACCGCGATCCCGCGGATTGCCGCCGCCATGCCGAGAGCTTCACCTGGGAACGTTGCGCCGCGCAGTTCCTGGCCGCCTTGCAGCCGATCCCCCGCGGCGTCTGGCAGCCCCTGAAACGCCGTGCCCTGCCCGACGCCGCCGCCTCCTGACGACGGTTGAACTTCGCTGCGGTTGAACCAATCTTCAGGGCAGCAACGGAGTGCATCATGGCAGCCCTCAACCACATCATCATCCCGGCCAGGGACAAGGATGCGTCGGCTGACTTCCTCGCCGGCATCCTGGGCGTCAAGCCCGAAGCGCAATGGGGTCCCTTCCGGCCCGTGCAGACCAGCAACGGCGTCACCCTCGACTTCGTCGATTCCAAGGACGTGCGCACCCAGCACTACGCCTTCCTGGTCGACGACCAGGAGTTCGACGCCTCGTTCGCGCGCCTGAAGAAGGCGGGCGTCGCCTATTTCGCCGACCACGACAAGAGCGGTCCCGGCGAGATCAACCATCACTGGGGCGGCCGCGGCGTCTATTTCGAGGACCCAAACGGCCACCTGCTCGAACTGATCACCAAGCCGTACGGGAGCCTTTCCTAGCATCGCCTCCTCCCCCGTCTTACGGGGGAGGCCGGGAGGGGGAATGCTCCACCAAAGCTTCTGCAAATTTCAGATCTGAAATTTTCACGACCGCGTCTGACGCTCGCCCCCTCCCTACCCTCCCCCGTAAGACGGAGGAGGAGATGAGGTCATTCCGTCGTCGATCTCGTCACCCGTTCGGCGGCTCGCCCGCCTTGATCCAGGCCTGGTAGAGCTTCTTGGTCTCGTCGTTGGGCGGATAGGTGCCGGTGATCGGGATGCCCTGGGCGACGCGGATGGCGACGAACTTCTCGAGCCGCTCCTGCTCGAAGGAATCGCGCGCCACCTCGTCGGCCAGATGGCGCGGAACACAGATGGCGCCGTCCTCGTCGGCCACGATGACGTCGCCGGGATAGACCGGCACGCCGCGGATGCCGACCGGCGCCTGCACTTCGACGGGATGAAGATGGTTCATACTGGGCGGCGCCGCAGCGGCCGCGCAGTACACCGGGAAATCGTCGATCTTCGAGATCACCGGCGTATCGCGCATGGCGCCGTCGCTCAGCACGCCCGCCACGCCGCGCACCTTCAACCTCAGCGCCAGGATGTCGCCGATCGTACCCGAGCGCGTGTTGCCCTCGGTGCCGATCACCAGCACGCAGCCGGCCGGCGTCTCCTCGATCGCCTTGCGCTGGGCCGACGGCGGATCGTTAGGCGTCGGCGGCTTGTCGAGGTCCTCGCGGCCGGGAATGGAGCGCAGCGTGTAAGCCGGCCCGACCAGCCGGACGGCCTTGGGATTGACCGGACGCACGCCGCTGATCGAAGTATTGCGAAAGCCACGCTTCAACATCTGCATCGAGACGGTGGCCGTGCTGGCATACATGAAGTTCTTGATGGTCTCGGCCGACAGCGACTCATTGCTCATAATGCTTCCCCCCAACATGACTGTCGTCCCAAGGGCGAAGCCCGAGGGACCTTTACGGATCCGTAAAGGTCCCTCGCTACGCTCGGGATGACAATTTCAACTTCATCAATGCAGGTGCGTCACAACAACGAACCCTGATTGCCGCTGCCGCCGTCGCGGCGGCGCGGCGCCGCCGCCGGACGCGGCGCCGTTGCTGCGCCGTCGGTAACACGAGCGCCGATCTTGCCGTCGGCAAACTCGATGCTGAGCGTGTCGCCCGCGCGCGTGTCGACGGCCGTCAGCACCGGGTGGCCGTCATGGTCGCGCACCAGGGCGAAGCCGCGCTGCAGCACCGAATGGAAGGAGTAGCTCTCCAGCAGCTTGCCGAGCTGCTCGACCTGGCGATGGCCGCGCTCCAGCACTTCCGTCGCACAGCGACGCAATCTGTCCGCGTACCGCTCGATGCGATCCGTACCACGCTCCATCTTCTGGCGCGTATCGCTGACATAGCGCTTCATCGCGCCCTCGAGTACGCGCGCCTCGGCACTGAGCGCTTGCTGCTTGGCGACCAGCACCGCGACCGGACTCACCAGCCGCGCCGCCGCCAGCGCATGACCGCGACGGTCGACCAGACCGCGCGTCGCCAGCGCCAGCCGCTCGCCGCTGACGTCCAGCCGCTGCTGGCGCTCTTCGATCAGGCGCAGCGGATCGCCCAGGCCACGCGCCAGACCAGTCACGGCAAGCGTTGCCTCGCGCAGCATGCGGGTCATGCAGGCGATGGTGCGCGTGCCGAAGTCGAGCGTCTGGGCGACGAGGTCGGCCCGCACCGGCACGGCCATCTCGGCCGCCGCGGTCGGCGTCGGCGCACGGCGGTCGGAGGCGAAGTCGATCAGCGTCGTGTCGGTTTCGTGGCCGACCGCGGAGATCAGCGGGATGGTCGAGGCCGCCGCGGCGCGCACCACGATCTCCTCGTTGAACGCCCACAGATCTTCCAGGCTGCCGCCGCCACGCGCCACGATCAGAACGTCGGGCCGCGGCACCGGTCCTTCCTCGGGCAGGCGGTTGAAGCCAGCGATGGCCCTGGCGATCTCGCCCGCCGCCTTGTCGCCCTGCACCGCCACCGGCCAGACCAGCACGCGGCGCGGGAAGCGGTCGGAGATGCGGTGCAGGATATCGCGGATCACCGCCCCGGACGGCGAGGTCACGACGCCCACGACCTCTGGCAGGAAGGGCAATGCGCGCTTTCGGTCGGTGTCGAACAGCCCTTCGGCCGCGAGCTTCTTGCGGCGGTCCTCCAAAAGCTTCAGCAGCGCGCCTTCGCCCGCGAGTTCCAGGCGATCGACGATGATCTGGTAGCGCGACGAGCCGGGATAGGTCGTGAGGCGGCCGGTAGCGATGACCTCCAGCCCCTCCTCGATCCGGATGCCGAGTCGTGGGATCGTGCCCTTCCAGCACACGCCGTCGATCACGGCGTTCTCGTCCTTCAGCCGGAAATAGCAATGGCCCGAGGGCGGGAACGACGGCCGGCTGATCTCGCCGCGCACGCGCACGCGCGGAAACGCCGTCTCGATCTCGCGCTTCAGGGCAAAGGAGAGCTCGGAAACGGTAAATTCCGGGACGTTGCTGCTGACCTGCTCGGGTGCCGTCGATTCCATGGCGCTAGGCTATACCCGCGCGTCGAGGCGAGCGAGGCGGCCTTTCCAAGCAAGCAGCCGTGCATCGGACGTGACAAGTGTGGCCTGCATCTTCAGTGCCGTAGCGACGATGAAGCGGTCGGCCGGGTCTGCATGGAGATCGAGTAGCGCAACCGAATCGACAACCAACTCGCCATCGAGCGGTACTTCCTCGATCCCTAACCGCAATGCATCGAAGCGCCATCTAGGAACGGGGCGGTCTAACAGGATGCGGTTCTTGGCCACAAGCATTGCGACTTCCCAGAAGGAAGCAGCTGACGTCAGCAGACGGCTCGTACTCAACGCCTGATCGATCTCTTCTGTTGCCCGCTTTCCCAACTCCACATTGTCATCGAGTAGCCAGATCAGGGCATTGGTATCCAATAGGACGCTCATTCCTTGAGCGCTTCCCATTCGACATCGAGCGGCTCGTCCAGATCGCCGAGGATCGTGACCGACCCCTTAAGAGCGCCGCGAATCGATTTCGGTCTTTCAATGAATGGAACGATTTCCGCCACCGGCTTGCCGTTCTTGGTGACGATCACGCGCTCATGCTTGGCTGCGACTTCGTCCAGCACGCCCAAAAACTTCGCTTTGCACTCCGAGGCTTTCATGGTTTTTGTCATGGCGGAACCCGTGATGTGACCATGGTCATGACCAATGGTCATATTGGCAGAACAGGGCGTGATTTCAAGGGGTTGTGGACATGCGAATTCTGGTCGTCGGCGGCGGTGGCCGCGAACATTCGCTCTGCTGGGCCATCTCCGCCTCCCCTCTGTGCACAAAGCTCTACTGCGCTCCTGGAAATGCCGGCATCGCGCAGGTAGCTGAATGCATTGACGTCGCCGCCGAGGATATCGCGGGCCAGGTGGCGCTGGCCAAGCGGGAAAAGATCGATTTCGTCGTAGTCGGACCCGAGGTGCCGTTGTCGATGGGCCTAGCCGACCGGCTGGCCGAGGCCGGCATAAAGGTGTTCGGCCCGTCGCAGAAGGCGGCCCAGCTCGAAAGCTCCAAGGGCTTCACCAAGGAGCTGTGCAAGCGCCACGACATCCCGACCGGCGCCTACGAGCGCTTCACCGACGCCGACAAGGCTGCGGCCTACATCACGACGCAAGGCGCGCCGATCGTGGTCAAGGCCGATGGGCTCGCCGCCGGCAAGGGCGTCGTGGTGGCCGAGACGGTCGAGCAGGCGATCGACGCGGCGCGCGACATGCTGTCGGGCAACCGCTTCGGCGCGGCCGGCGCCTCGGTGGTGATCGAGGAGTTCTTAGTCGGCGAGGAGATGAGCTTCTTCGCGCTCTGCGACGGCGAGCATGTCCTGCCGCTGATCGGCGCCCAGGATCACAAGCGCGCCTTCGACAACGACAAGGGCCCCAACACCGGCGGCATGGGCGCCTATTCGCCGGCGCCGATCTTCGACGCGGCCATGCAGAGGCGCGTCATGGACCAGATCATCCTGCCCACGGCGCGTGCCATGGCCGCGGACGGCATGCCGTTCAAGGGCGTGCTCTACGCCGGAATGATGATCACCGCGCAAGGACCCAAGCTCTTCGAGTACAATTGCCGCTTCGGCGATCCCGAGTGCCAGGTGCTGATGATGCGGCTGAAGTCCGACATCCTGCCGGCCCTGATCGCCTGCGCCGACGGCGGGCTGAAACATTTCGACCTGCGCTGGTCGACTGAATCGGCGCTGACCGTGGTCATGGCGGCCAAGGGCTACCCCGATGCCTACCAGAAGGGCACCGAGATCCGCGGACTCGACGCCGCGGCAAAGGTAGAGGGCGTGCAGATTTTCCATGCCGGCACCAAGTTCGGAACGACGGGGCCTGACGGCAGGCGCGTGCTGGCCAATGGCGGCCGCGTGCTGAACGTCACGGCCATGGCGCCGACCGTCGAGGAAGCCCGTAACCGCGCGTACCGTGCGGTCGACCTGATCGACTGGCCGGAAGGCTTCTGCCGGCGGGATATCGCATGGCGGGTCGTCGGTTCGCGGCGGTGACAGGCCGCTCGATCAGAGGCTAGTTTCGGGTCATGCCCGATTCACCAGACCTCTCGCAGCGCCTGCTGGCGCAGCTTCGCTTCCCATGCGGCGACGTGCCGGACCCCGGCACCATCAAGAACGTCGCGCCCGGCATCTACTGGCTGCGCATGCCGCTGCCCTTCCAGCTCAACCACATCAACCTGTGGCTGGTCGAGGAGGAGGACGGCTGGACCATCGTCGACACGGGCATCAACACGCCCGAGACGCGCGAGCTGTGGGAGAAGATCTTCGCCGACAAGCTTTCAGGCAAGCCGGTGAAGCGGGTCATCGCAACCCACCTGCATCCCGACCATGTCGGCCTGGCCGGCTGGCTCTGCAAGCGCTGGGATGCCCACCTCTGGATGACGCTTGGCGAGTACATGAGCGCCATCGCCGCCCGCAATGACTTCATCGAGAACGAGGATCTGCGCGCCGCCCACCTGGCGCGCAATGGCGTGCCGGCCGACAGCATCCCGCTGTTCCATCGTCACAAGGGTGGCTACGCCAAGGGCGTGGGGCCGCTGCCGCCGACCTTCCAGCGCCTGATCCATGCCCATCCCATCACCTTGGGCGGGCATCGCTGGGATGTCATCGTCGGCCGGGGGCATGCGCCTGAGCATGCGTCGCTGTGGTGCCCGGAGCTCAATGTCCTGATCGCGGGCGACCAGGTGCTGCCCAAGATCAGCACCAATGTCGGGGTATGGCCCAACGAGCCCGAGGCCGATTCGCTCACCTGGTTCCTCGACGGCTTCTCGCGCTTCCGCCGGCTGCCCGCCAACGCCTTGGTGCTGCCGAGCCATGGCTTCCCCTTCGTCGGCCTGCACACCCGGCTCGACCAGCTCGTTGCCCATCACGACGCGCGGCTGAACGACATGACCGCAGCCATCGCCCATCGCGGCGCCGAGGGCGCCACCGGCTGGGACATGGTGCCGGTGCTCTTCCCGCGCCATCTCGACAACAACCAGGTGGTCTTCGCCTTCGGCGAGACCCTGGCGCATCTGCATTGCCTGGAGACGCGGGCCCGCGTGAAGCGCGCCGTCGTCGATGGCGTGTACCGCTTCGTCGCCGTGATCGATCCTCATGCCCAGCCGCCGGCCGACGATTCGGACACCGACGTCATGGATGTCGGCACGGCTTAGGCGGGATCACGCGCCCAGCGATAGCGGACGTCGGGCGCCTTCTCCTCGTTGTCGTGGCCGTCGGTGAAGCGGATCGCCTTGAAGCCGTGACGCTCATAGAAACGGCGAGCATGGGTGTTGGCCTGGAAGCACCAGAGCTCCAGCGCCGCCACGCCCGAGCGCTTGGCCACCTCGATCAAGAGGCTGCCAGCGCCGGCGCCGATGAAGTCCGGATGGGTGAAGAGCATGCGGACCTCCTCCCCTTCCTGCGCCAGGAACGCGACGATGCCTGCGTCTGCTTCGGCGACCGTGACGACGCTTTCCTTCAGGATCACGTTCTCGATGAACCAGAGATCCTCTTCTTCGGTGTGAAGCATGGGCAGGAAACTGAGCAGCCGGTAGGACGGCGAGAGCACCCGGGCGATCGCCGCGGCGTCTTCGGGCCTCGCCGCGCGGGTTGAGAATTTCGCCATCGCGTCATATTGAACCCGCCTCAGATGCGCGTCGATCTCTTCGACTTCGACCTCCCCGATGAACTCATCGCCCAGCGGCCGGTCCAGCCGCGCGATGCCGCACGCCTGCTCGACGTCGCGTCCGATGGCCTGCACGACCGCACGGTGCGCGATCTGCCGTCGCTGCTCAGCCGCGGCGACCTGCTGGTCTTCAACGACACCAGGGTGATCCCGGCACGGCTCCGAGGCAGGCGCGGCGGCACGGCCGGCCGCCAGGACGTTGCCGTCGAGGCGCTGCTGATCCGAGATCTGGGCAATGGCCGCTGGCTCTCCTTCGCCCGGCCGACCAAACGGCTGCGACCGGGTGACGGCATCGCCTTCACGGGCTTCGCAGCCACGGTCGAGACAAAGAACGACGACGGCTCGATCGTTCTCGCTTTCGACACGACAGGGCCGGGCTTCCTCGCCGCCCTCGAGGATGGTGGTTCGGTGCCCCTGCCGCCATACATCCGCGGCGGCGTGGCCGACGCACAGGACCGCGCCGACTACCAGACCATGTTCGCCCGCTACGACGGCTCGGTCGCAGCGCCGACCGCAGGTTTGCACTTCACGCACGGCCTGATGGCCTCGCTCGCCGACGCCGGTATCGCCACGGCGAGCGTCACCCTGCATGTCGGCGCCGGGACCTTCCAGCCGGTGCGCGTGGACGACACCGAGGCCCACACCATGCATGCCGAATGGGGTGAAGTGCCGACTGCGACCGCCCGCGCCATCGCCGAAGCGCGCGCCCGCGGCGGCCGCATCGTGTCGATCGGCACCACGGCGCTGCGCTTGCTGGAAACGGTGGCGCGCGACCATGACGGCGCCGTCGCCGCCTGGACCGGCGAGACCGACATCTTCATCGTGCCGGGCTTTCGCTTCCGCGCCGTCGACCTGCTGCTGACCAACTTCCATCTGCCGCGATCGACGCTCTTCATGCTGGTGGCGGCCTTCGCCGGCCTGGAGCGCATGAAGGCAGCCTATGCGCACGCCGTGCGCGAGCGATACCGCTTCTATTCCTACGGCGATTGTTGTTTGTTGCGGCGATGAGTCTTTCCTTCGAAGTGCTCGGCACCGACGGTGCCGCGCGGCGCGGCCGCATCGCCACGGCACACGGCATGGTAGAAACACCGGCCTTCATGCCGGTCGGCACGGCGGGCACCGTGAAGGCGATGCTGCCGCAGTCGGTTGCCGAGACCGGTGCGCAGATCGTGCTCGGCAACACCTTTCACCTGATGCTGCGTCCCGGCGCGGAGCGCGTGGCAGCGCAGGGCGGCCTGCACAAATTCATGAACTGGCCTGGCCCGATCCTGACCGATTCGGGCGGCTTCCAGGTCATGTCGCTCAAGGATCTGCGCAAGCTCGACCATGACGGGGTCACCTTCCGCTCGCCGATCGACGGCTCGCAACACCGGCTCACGCCCGAACGCTCGATCGAGATCCAGAAGCTGCTGGACGCCGACATCACCATGTCGTTCGACGAATGCACGAGCTGGCCGGTGGCCGAGGATGCCGCGGCGTTCTCCATGCGGCTGTCGATGAAATGGGCGGAACGCGGCAAGCGTGCGTTCACCCAGCGCGCCGGCTACGGCCTGTTCGGCATCGTGCAGGGCAGCGTCTTCCCGGCGCTGCGGCTGGAAAGCGTCAAGTCTCTGACCGATATCGGCTTCGAAGGCTACGCCGTCGGCGGCCTGGCCATCGGCGAGGGCCAGGAGACGATGTTCGGTGTCCTTGATGTGACCATTCCGGCCCTGCCCGCAGACCGGCCGCGCTACCTGATGGGCGTTGGCCGGCCGCAGGATATCGTCGGCGCCGTCCGGCGCGGCATCGACATGTTCGACTGCGTCATGCCCACGCGCGCGGGCCGCACGGCCCAGGCCTTTACGCGCCGCGGCGAGCTCAACCTGCGCAACGCCCGCCATCGCGACGATCATCGGCCAATCGACGAACAGTGCGCCTGCCCGGCCTGCCGCCATCACAGCCGCGCCTACCTGCACCACCTGATCCGTGCCGAGGAGATTCTCGCGGCGATGCTTTTGACGTGGCACAATCTGCAATATTACCAGGACATCATGCGCGGCCTCAGGGGCGCCATCGAAAGCGGTTCGCTCGACAGCTGGGCCGCCGCCTTCGAGGAGGAACAGGGCCGCGGAGACATACCGCCATTGTGACGGAGCGTGCGTAATGCCGAACGAGGCGTTGATCGTGGTCGACATGCAGAACGACTTCTGCGAGGGCGGCGCCCTTGCCGTCCCGGGCGCGCGCGCGATCGTGCCGCTGGTCAACCGCCTGATCGGCCGCCATGACCACGTCGTGCTGACGCAGGACTGGCATCCGCCGGGCCATGCCTCGTTCGCCAGCGCCTGGCGCGACGCAGAGCCCTTCACGACGGCGCAGTTTCCTTACGGCCAGCAGACCTTGTGGCCGGACCACTGCGTGCAAGGCACGCCGGGCGCGGATTTCCATCCCGACCTCGAGATCACCAAGGCGCAGATGATCGTGCGCAAGGGATTCCATACCGGCATCGATTCGTATTCGGCGTTTCGCGAGAACGACCGCATGACCCGTACGGGTCTCGACGGTTACCTGAAGGCTCGCGGCTTCACCCGGTTGGTGTTCTGCGGTCTGGCGCTCGACTTCTGCGTCGCCTGGTCGGCGATCGATGCGCGGCAAGCCGGCTTCGACGTCGCCGTCGTGCAGGAGGCGACAGCGGCCATCGACCTCGACGGCAGCAAGAAAAGCATGCTGACCGCGATGCGCCAGGCCGGGATCAATCTGAACGCGACGGCGTAGTCTTGCCGGACCGCAGGCCTCCAGGCCCGCTCATGCTCTTCTGGACCGCGCGCGTCCTCGCGCGCTCATGATCATGAAGCGCGCGAGGAAGATCGCGTCAGACGCGACCCAGCGCGCGGTCCAGAAGAGCATGAGCGGGCAGACGCCTTTGGCGACCATGCGGTCGGTGGAGATTCGCATTAACAGTGGCGTGATCGACATCCGCGAGACGCCCGTACATTGGTTAGCCGACAAAATATTGAAAAAAAGTTAAAATATTGAAAATTTGTTGACGATGCCATTGCGCACAGATAAGCCTCTCGTCCGCAGATGCGTGCCATGTGGGGGCTTCAATGAATTTTCTGGCGAGTTTTTCAGGCTGGCGTAGCGCCGCACTGGTCGCGGCATCGTTCTTTGTATGCTCGGCTGCGCAGGCTGATCGCATGGACGAGATCAAGCAGCGTGGCACGCTGATCTGCGGCACCCTGATCGCCAACGAGCCGCTCGGCTTTCCCGATCCCGCGACCCGTAAGATCGTCGGCTTCGACATCGATATGTGCGAGGCCCTTGCCAAGCAGATGGGGCTCAAGCTGGAGCACAAGGGTATCTCGGTCGAGGCGCGCGTGCCCGAACTGGTGCTCGGCCGCGTCGACGTGGTGTCGGCCGCATTCGGCTATACCAAGGAGCGCGCCCAGCAGGTCGACTTCTCCTCCTCTCACTACCAGACCGCGATCAAGCTGGTGGTGCCGGTCAATGGCGGGTTGAACAACGTCGACGATCTCGCGGGCAAGAAGATCAGCGCCATCAAGGGATCCACTCTGGAGCTGTTCTCTCGACGTCGCCTGCCGACCGCGACGGTTCTCACCTTCCAGGACGCGCCGGCTGCCTTCCTCGCACTGGCGCAGGACAAGGTCCAGGCGATGGCGCAGACCCAGACTGGCGGAATCCGCTACGTCAACGAGACCGACGGCAAGTACAAGTTCGCCGACGGCGCACTCGCCTGGGAGCCGACGGCGCTCGGCGTGAAGAAGGGTGAGACCGCGCTGCTGGCCGCTGTCAACAAGGCGCTGGAGGCAATGGAGAAGGACGGCACCATCGATGCTCTGTGGAACAAGTGGTACGGCCCCAAGACCAAGTACAACATCGTGCGCGAGAAGAAGCTGACGCCGATCTCGACCTTCGAACAACCCTGATTGCCTGAGGGGCGGCCGGGACGGCTGCCCCTTAACCTGGAAGTGGCAAGGTGACCCTGGATTTCGGCGCGGTCCTTCAAGGTCAGTATCTGCATTGGTTCGTTGCGGGTGCCCTGACCACGACCGCGCTTTTCTTCGCCAGCCTCGTTTGTGCCTTCATCGTCGCGGTGCTGCTCATCCTGGTGCGCTCCCTGCCTTTCGCGCCCATGGAGTGGCTGGTCGCCGCCTACGTCAACTACCACCGCAACGTTCCCGGCCTGGTACATCTCTTCGTCTGGTATTTCGGCGTGCCGCAGCTTCTGCCCACCGCAATGAGTGGATGGATCAACGATCACGATGGGGAGTTCATCCTGGCGCTGATTGCGCTCTCGCTGAACGCGGCCGCGTATATATCCGAGGACCTGCGCAGCGGCCTGCGCTCGATTCCCAGTACCCAGATCGAGGCAGCGCGCGCGCTGGGCCTTTCCTACCTGCAGGCGATGGGCGACGTGCTGCTGCCGCAGGCCATCCGCATCGCCGCTCCCGCGCTGATCAACCAGTCGTTTGACGCTGTTCAAGACAACCAGCCTCGCCATGGCGATCGGCGTCGCGGAGATGACCTATGCCAGCCGCCAGGTCGAGAACGAGACCTATCGGACCTTCGAGGCCTTCGCGCTGGCATCGGCCTTCTATCTCTGCGGCTCCTTCCTGATCATGCTGCTGGGTCATTGGTACGACGCCCGCCATTTGCGGCTGCGGGCGCGCTGATGGTCGAAATTTTCGACATCCTGAGGACCTACGGTCTCCAGATCCTGATCGGCACCTATCCCAACGGTCCGGTGGGCGGCCTCGCGCTGACGCTCTTCCTGGCGGTGGCCGGCCTGGTCTGCGCCTTCCCGCTGGCCGTCCTCATGGGCATCGCGCGGACCAGCCAGATCCGGTGGATCGCCTGGCCCGCCGCGGCGATCGTCCACACGCTGCGCGGACTGCCCGTGCTGATGCTGCTGTTCTGGGCCTATTTCGTGCTGCCGCTGCTCACCGGCACGACGATCTCGGGCGTGACCACGGTGGTGTGCGCGCTGGTCGCCTACGAGACGGCGTTCCTCGGCGAAGTCATCAAGGGTGGCATCCTCGCCATTCCCGCCGGCCAGGTCGAGGCGTCGAGATCCCTCGGGATGGGCTACTTCCGCACGATGTGCGACGTGGTGCTGCCGCAGGCGCTGTTCAACATGATCCCGAGCATCCTCAACCAGCTCATCTCGCTCATCAAGAACACGTCGCTCGCCTACATCATCAGCGTGAACGAGCTCACCTTCTCGGCCTACCAGATCAACACGGAACTGCTGACCAAGCCGTTCCAGGTCTACTTCATCCTGGCGATGATCTATTTCCTGATCTGCTACGCGCTCAGTTCGCTCGTCGGGCTGGTCGAAACTCATATCCGCGGCAAGCGGACATCGCCCTCCCTGCAGGCGGCCGCCAGATGATCGAGTTCGAGAACGTCAACAAGTGGTACGGCGAATACCATGCGCTGCGCGACATCGACGAGACAGTGGCACGGGGCGAGGTAGTGGTGGTGTGCGGCCCCTCGGGCTCCGGCAAATCTACGCTGATCCGCACCGTCAACCGGCTCGAACCGATCGCCGGCGGCCACATCCGGATCGATGGCGTCGACATCCACGGGCCGGGCATCGACATCAACGAACTGCGCAGCAGCATCGGCTTCGTCTTCCAGTCGTTCAACCTGTTCCCGCACATGAGTGCGCTGCGCAACGTGATGCTGGCGCCGATGCGCGTGCTGCGCCTCAAGGAGGCCGAGGCCCGTGCCCGCGCCCTCGAGCTGCTCGACAAGGTCGGGCTCGCTGGCAAGGCCGGCGACTTCCCCACCCAGCTCTCGGGCGGCCAGCAGCAGCGCGTCGCCATCGCGCGCGCGCTCGCCATGCAGCCACCGGTCATGCTGTTCGACGAGCCGACGAGCGCGCTCGACCCGGAGATGGTCGGCGAGGTTCTGCAGGTCATGAAGCGCCTGGCCGGCGATGGCATGACCATGATCTGCGTGACGCACGAGATGGGCTTCGCGCGCGAGGTCGCCGACCGCGTCGTCTTCATGGACGAGGGCATGATCCTGGAGCGCGCACGCCCGGACGACTTCTTCCGCCAGCCCCAGCATGCGCGGGCGCAGAAATTCATCGCCGATATCAGACATGCGTGAAGCGACCGACATGGCCGGGCCTTCCGCCGCCCGGCGGACCGATCGGCCGGTGATCCTGTGCACGCTCCCGATGCATTCCCAGGGCGTGGCCCTGCTGGCGCCGGTGGCGGAGCTGCGCGTCGCCGCTGATCCGTCGGCGGAGAGCCTGCGTCGCGCACTGCCGGAGGCGGATTTCCTGGTGGTCCGCTCGGCGCTGCCGCACGACCTGCTCGACGCGCCGCATCGTTTGCGCGGCATCGTGCGTCACGGGACCGGTCTCGACATGATCCCGGTGGCGGCCGCGACCCGTCAGGGCATTCCGGTTGCCAACGTGCCGGGCGCGAACGCCCAGACGGTGGCCGAGTATGTCGTCGGCGCCTTCTTCCAGCTCGCCCGCCGCTTCGCCGCACTCGACGCCACCCTGCGGCGCGACGGCTGGGCTGCTTCGCGCGGGCTGTCCGACGATGCGGTCGAACTCGCGGGCAAGACCGTGGGCGTGGTCGGCGTTGGCGACATCGGCCGCCGGATCGCCGGCATCTGCGCGGCGGCGCTCGGCATGAAGGTGCTGGGATACCAGCCGCGCAGCGAGGGTTTCCCTGACCATATCCGCAGCGTATCGCTCGACGAGTTGCTGGAGCGCAGCGATTTCGTGACCCTGAACTGCCCGCTGACGCCCGAGACCCGTCACCTGATCGATGCCCGCGGGCTCGGCCTCATGAAACGGACGGCCTTCCTCGTCAATGCCGCGCGCGGCGAGGTGGTGGACGAGCTGGCGCTGGCCCGCGCGCTGCGCGAGGGCGCGATCGCCGGCGCGGCCGTGGACGTCTACGCCACACAGCCGCTGACGCCTTCACATCCCTTCCTCGGCCTCGACAACATCCTTCTCACGCCCCACGCCGCCTCGCTGTCGCAGGAGAGCGCGCGGCGGATGAGCGTCGGCACGGCGCGACGGATCCTGCAGCTCATGCGCGGCGAGCCGCCGATCGACCTCGTCAACCCGGAAGTCTGGGCGGCATGGCCTTATCGCGCACCCGTGCGGCTGCAATAGAGAAACGGTCGAGTGCATCATGGTCAATGACGCGTCCAGCCTGAAGATCGCCAAGGTCGAGGGCATCGCCACCTCCTTCCCGGTCCGACAGGGCGTCACCTTGGGGATCGGCCGCGCCGTCAAGCGCGACGCGCTGCTGGTCAAGGTCACGACCGAGAGCGGCCTGATCGGCTGGGGCGAATCGCATCACGGCCGGGCGCCCGGCGCGGTCGCCCAGCTCATCAACACCACCCTGCGCCAACTCGTGATCGGCATGGATGCGGCGGACGTCGTCGGCGTCTGGAGCCGGATCTATACGCGGCAGCTGATGAGCCACGGCATGGGCCAGGCCTGCGCGCTCGCCATGAGCGGCCTCGACCAGGCGCTGTGGGACATACGCGGCAAGGCGGTGGGCTGGCCGCTCCACAGGCTGCTGGGAGGAAGCGCCAGGCCGGTGCCCGCCTATGCCGGCGGGATCTCGCTCGGCTTCCAGCCGCCCGCGGAGCTCGTCGAGGAGGCCCATGCGCTGCGCGAGCAGGGATATCGCGCCGTCAAGCTGCGGTTCGGCGACGGCCCGGCGCGCGACATCGAGCGCCTCGCCGCCGTGCGCAGGGCGTTCGGCGATTCGCTCGGCATCATGGTCGATGCGAACACCAGCTACACCGTGTCCGACGTGCGCGCGGTGATGCCGGCCCTGCAGGAGCATCGCGTGCTGTGGTTGGAGGAGCCGTTCGCGCCGCACGACTATCGAAGCTACCGCGCAGCGGCGGGCCTCGGCCAAGTGCCGCTCGCCGCCGGCGAGAACCACTTCACGCGCTTCGAGTTCAACCGGCTGATCGCGGAGGGCGCGGTGCAGGTCATGCAGCCCGACCTCTCGAAGGCCGGTGGCATCACCGAGGTGCAGCGCATCGCCGCCATGGCCTCGGCCGATAAGCTGTCGATCAATCCGCACACGCTGGCGAGCGGCCTCAACATGGCGGCCAGCATCCATTTCCTCTGCGCCATCGACAATCCCGGCTACTTCGAGGCGGACGTCGCGCGGGAGAATCTGTTCCGCGACCTGCTGACCAGCCGGCCCGACCGGCTCGATGCCGAGGGCTGCGTCCATCCGCCCGAAGGGCCGGGGCTGGGCATCGAGGTGGACGAGGGCTTCCTGGCCGCCCATCCGCTGATCGATGGGCCGGCCTACGTCTAGCGCCGCGTCCGCTGCCCGTTCGTCATTCGATCATCCTCCGAGAACCAAAGGTCATCATGTTTTTCACCGGACTTCGTTGCGTCGGCTGCGGCGAGACCCATCAGCCCGACCGGGATCTTCTGCTCTGCCCGGCCTGCGACAATCTCCTCGACGCGATCTACGACTACGAGGGCATGCGCCATCGCATCGATCGCGATGCCGTGGCGGCGCGGCCGCACGGCGTCTGGCGCTGGCACGAGTTGCTGCCCATCCTCGACCGCGACGCGATCGTGACGCTGGGCGAAGGCGACACGCCGATCCTGCGCTGCAACCGCCTCGCGGAGTACGCGGGCGTGCGTGAACTGTGGGTGAAGTCGGACGGGTCGAATCCCACCGGCTCGCTCAAGGATCGCTCCGTCACCGTGGCGGCCACGAAGGCAGTGGAGTTCGGCTATTCTGTCCTGTCCTGCGATTCGACCGGCAACAAGGCGTCGTCGGTGGCCGCCTATGCCGCGCGCGCCGGCCTGTCGAGCGTGGTTTTCTGCCCACAGGACACGCCTCTGCCCAAGGTCACGCAGGCGGTCTTCTTCGGCGCCCGGCTGATGCGCGTGGATGGCCACTATTCCGAGGTCAACGCCATGTATCGGCGCCTGATCAAGAGCGGCGAGGTGAAGTGGTACGATTGCGGCACCGACAATCCGTTCCGCTACGAGGGCAAGAAGAGCTACGCCTACGAGATCGCGCAGGATTTCGGCTGGAAGGTTCCAGACAGGGTGGTCCTGCCGGTCAATGGCGGCATGGCGCTGGCCAAGTCGTGGAAGGGCTTCAAGGAATTGAAGGAGCTGGGATGGATCGACCGCCTTCCTACCCTGGTCGCCGTGCAGGCGGCCGAGTGCGCGCCCATCGTGCAGTCCTTCCTGGCCGGCGAGCAGCGGGTGGCGCCGGTCAAAAAGGGGCCGACGATCTCCAGCGCCATCGCCGGCGCAGATCCCGGCCTGCTCGGCGATCGGACACTGAAGGCTCTCTACGAAAGCGGCGGCGACGCCATGGGCGTGTCCGACGACGAGGCCCTGCGCGCCATGGAGATGCTCGGCAAGGAGGGGCTCTTCGTGGAACCGAGCGGCGCGGTCGCCATCGCGGGCTTGCGCCGGCTGGTCGCCGAGAAGCGGGTCGACCCGGCAGAGAAGGTCGTCTGCGTCCTGACCGGGTCGGGCTTCAAGGACATCGACCCGATCGCCGAGCGTGTCGTCATCGGCGATGCTATCATCAGGAACTACGACGAGATGCGGGCGGTGTCCTCGACGATATGAGGCATCGCAAGGGTGAAACGATGGAATTGCTGCAAGCCAAGGCCAAGCCGTCCGACCTTCCGGGAGCGGACGATGCGCCGAAGACCCTGTCGGAGGCGGTCTATCTGCGCTTGCGTCACGACATACTGAGCGGCCAGCTCAAGCCGGGATCGAAGCTGCGTTTCGCCGACCTGACCAATCGCTACGATGCGGCGATGGGGACGTTGCGCGAATCGCTGTCCCGGCTCAACGCGGATCGCCTGGTCATCGCCGAGAGCCAGCGCGGCTTTCGTGTGGCGCCGATCTCCTTGAACGAACTTTGGGACATCACTCGGATCCGCGCCGAGATCGAGGCAGCGGCGCTGGGCGAATCGATCGATGCCGGCACGGCCGACTGGGAGGCCGACATCCTGTCGGCGCTGCATCGGCTCCTGAAGCTGGAGGATCCTCTCAATGCGACGCCCGCCCTTCTCACCGAGAAGGGGGCGCTCCTGCACAAGAAGTTCCATATGTCGCTCGTGAACGCGACGCCCTCGATCTGGCGCCTGCGCGTCATCGACGTTCTCTACGACCATTCGGAGCGCTACCGCCGACTGCAGACGTCCTATCTGTCCGGGATGCTGAATTCGGCGCAGGACCATCAGGCGATGGCCGCCGCGACCGTGGCGCGCGACAAGAAGACGGCCACGCGTCTCCTCAAGCGTCATCTCGAGAAGACCGCGGAGATGGTGGCGGCGATTTCCGACCTGTGGTCCGCCACCTAAGCTAGACCTAGGAAATCTGCGGAAGCGCCGTCACTCGACCTCGAAGATCATCTCGAGTTCGACCGACACGTTGGAAGGCAGCGCGTTGACGCCGATCGCGGAGCGTGCGTGCGCGCCGGCTTCGCCCCACAGTTTCTCGATGAGGTCGGACGCGCCGTTGATGACGGCGGGCTGGTGCTCGAAGCCGTCGACGCAGTTCACGAAGCCCAGCGCCTTGACGACGCCGCGCACCCGATCGAGGTCGCCGACCGCCCATTTCACGCAGGCCAGGCAATTCAGCGCCGAGTCGCGCGCAGAGAGATACGCATCCTCCGGCGAGACCTCCTTGCCGACCTTGCCGACATAGCGCCGCACGCCGTTGAGGCGGGCCGTCTGGCCGGAGGTGAAGACGAGATTGCCGACCTGGCGGGCGGGGCGGTAATTGCCCACCGGCTTGGGCGGCTGCGGCAGTTCGAGGTTCAAGGCCCGCAACTTGTCTTCGATCTTCATCCTCGGTGCTCCTGATCTGATCGCCGTCGGCCGCCGGACCATGATCAAATGGAAATTGTGGGTCAATAATAATATCGAAAATATATAGAAAATTCGAAATTTTTGAGCCGAAATCCGAGCGGGCTTACCGCCCGGCGAAGCGGCTCCAGGCATCGTAACGCTGTGAGGCACAAGCTCCGGTCGCCAGCACCTCGAGCGTCGAGCGGCCCTCCGCAATGACGTGGACGGGACCGGTCAGCGTCTTCTCGTAACGCAGCTTCTTGTCGAGCTCGCTGCAGTAAGCGCCCGCCGCGTCAGACGCGTTCCAGCGCGAGCGCGATGCCCTGGCCGACGCCGATGCACATGGTGCAGAGCGCGCGCTTGCCGCCGGTGACCTCGAGCTGGTTCAGCGCCGTGATCATCAACCGACCGCCCGACGCGCCGAGCGGATGGCCGAGCGCGATCGCGCCGCCGTTGGGATTCACGTTCTCGGCGTCGTCGGGCAGGCCGAGCTGGCGCAGCACGGCCAGCGCCTGCGCGGCAAAGGCCTCGTTCAACTCGACCACGTCGAAGTCGCGGATGGTCATGCCGAGCTTGGCCAGGAGCTTCTGCGTCGCCGGCAGCGGCCCGATGCCCATGACGCGCGGCGGCACGCCGGCCGACACCGCGGCCAGAATGCGCGCCCGCGGCGTCAGGCCATTGGCCTTGGCGGCGGCTTCGGAGGCCACGATCATGGCGCAGGCGCCGTCGTTGATGCCCGACGAGTTGCCCGCCGTCACCGAGCCGCCTTCGCGGAACGCCGCCGGCAGCTTGGACAGGATCTCCATCGTGGTGTCGCCGCGCGGATGCTCGTCCTTGTCGACGATGATCTCGGTCTTGCCCTTCTTGACGCAGACCTTGACGATCTCCTTGTCGAAGAAGCCGCGATCCTGGGCCGCCTTGCAGCGACGCTGGCTGCGATAGGCGAAGGCGTCCTGGTCGGTGCGGCTGATCTGGTGCTCGCCGGCGACGTTCTCGGCGGTCTGGCCCATCGGGTCGATGCCGTAAGCGGCCTTCATGCGCGGATTGACGAAGCGCCAGCCCAGCACCGTGTCCTCGAGCTTCATGCTGCGGTCGAACGGACCCTCGGGCTTGCCCATGACGTAGGGCGAACGCGTCATGCCCTCGACGCCGCCCGCGATCATCATGTCGGCCTCGCCGAGCTTCACCGCGCGCGCCGCGTGACCGGCCGCCTCCAGGCCCGAGCCGCACAGGCGGTTGACCGTGGCGCCCGCCACCTCGACCGGCAGGCCGGCCAGGAGGCCCGCCATGCGCGCGACATTGCGATTGTCCTCGCCCGCCTGATTGACGCAGCCAAAGATCACGTCGTCGACCGCGCCCCAGTCGACGTTGGCGTTGCGTTGCATCAGCGTCTTGATGGGATGGGCCGCGAGATCGTCGACGCGCATGGCGGCGAGGCCGCCGTTGTAGCGCCCGACAGGGGTGCGAATGGCATCGCAGATAAAGGCTTCGGTCATCCTGGGGTACTCCCGACACTTTGCGTCTGCCCGGTTAGCACTGCGCCCCAAGCCTCGCCAGTGCCTAACCCATGGCCAAGCGCCGAATAGTTCCCGCAGGGCGGAACCGACTAGCGGGCCGCCTTCCGCTTTGGCCGGCGGATGGCCCTCACCTTCCCGCTGCCGCCGCCGCCGCAGAAGAACCGGTCGCCGCCGTCGGATTCGAGGCCCGACACGCCCGTTCCGGCCGGCATTTCCAGGCTCTCGAGGACCTCTCCCGTCTTGGGATCGATCCGCCGCACGTCGCTCGCCTCGCCTTCCCAGGTGCCGTGCCAGAGCTCGCCGTCGACCCAGGTGACCCCCGTGACGACCCGGTTGGACTCGATGGTGCGCAGGATCGCCCCGGTCTCGGGATCGATCTGATGGATCTTGCGGCCGCGGTGCTGTCCGACCCAGAGCGTGCCTTCGGCCCACGCCAGGCCCGAATCGCCGCCCTTGCCGGGAGCCGGGATCGTCGCCAGCACCTGGCCGGTCTTGGGATCGATCTTCTGGATGCGATCCTCGGAGATCTGGAACAAGTGTCGGCCGTCGAAGGCCGTACCCGCATGTGCCGCGACATCGATCGAGCGCTCGACGTTGCCGTTTGCCGGATCGAAGGCCTTTAGCGTGTCTCCGGCGGCAAACCACACGTGGTCGCCGTCGAACGTGACGCCGGCCACGTGATCGACACCCTGGAACGGTCCGTATTCATGGAGGATTTCTGCGGGCGATCGTTTCATGTCCTTCTCCTGCAACCGGCGACGGCGTCCTTGATCTAATCACTCGGCAGTGGACCGGGGAGTAACAAGGTTGTCGTGAAACCCGGCACTGGCCGCGTCAGCCATCGGCGTGCTCGCCCGAGACCGAATGATTGCACCTTGCCCGCCTCGGCCAGCGCATCGAGGGCGCGCTGCACGGTCCGCTGGCTGGCCCCCAGGGCAAGCGCCAGGGCCGAGCTCGACCACGACTCGCCATCGGCCAGGAAGGCCAGCACCGCCGCATGCTCCTCCTCGACCGGTCGCGCCAGCACGACGACCTCGCGAGCGCGCCGTGGCGCCAGCGCAAAGCCCTGGCTGGTCGCGCTGATATCGGCCAGCGTGCGAAGCGCCGTGCGGAGTCGGCCGATCTCGACCCGCAGGCGCGCACGATGCGAGTCATCGGCATGCTTTCCCCGGAAGGCCCGCGTGATGAGCGTGGCCCTCGGCACGTCCGCAGGCCACGCCTCGGCCAATGCCTGGGCGAGCGCGAACAGAACCGGACGCCGGGCCAGCGAGACCACCGTGTCTGCGTCACGCACGGCGTGACGGCACGCATCGACGACCAGAGCCTTCGAGCGCAGCAAGGCCTCGACGTCCTCGAGCAGCAGGAGCCGTCGGTCGCCACGCGCCACCAGCCGCGCCGCGGGCGTCGTCAATACCCGTGACGCGCTTTCGACTTCGGCGATCAGCGCCGGAATGCCGGCGTCGTGCGCCGCCTGCGCCGCCCGGGCGAGAGCCGCGCGCGCCGTCTCGGTATGCAGGCGCCGCAGCGCGATTCCGGCCGCGACCAGCTCGTGGTTGGCCTTCAATGCCGGCGGCAACGGCGCAGAGTCGAAACCGGCGAGCACCTGCTCGGCCTCGTCGAGATGGCCGATCAGGAGCAGGCGTCGGACTTCGAGGATCCGGGCATGGGCAGCGTTGATGGGGTCGCCGTGCGCTTCGAGCGTCGCGCGCGCGGCATCGAGCGTCTTCGCGGGCCAGCCGAGATCGCGCGACACCAGGGCGATCTCGGCCTCGGCGACGACGCAACGCGCTCGGGCCACCGTTTCCCTCGGACCGAAGGCGCGCGCGGCGCGTCGCAGAAGCGCCTTGGCGCGCTCGAAATCCCCGAGCTGAGCCATCGCGATGCCGCGAAGGGCGAGAGCCGGCGGATCGTCGCGCAGGGCGACCCGCTTCAAGGCGCCTAGAAGATCACCCGTTGCGAGGGCGCGCGCGGCGGCCGTGATCAGGGAGTCCATTGGACTCCAAGTCTATCACGCAGAGGCGGGCGACAACCCTACCGTCGGAACTGGGCGTACTGGGCGTAGCCGCCGTAGGGCCGCTCGAAGCGCACCACGGTGCCGCACTGCCCGGCGAGCGCCGCCAGCTCGGCTTGCAGCGCATCGCGCGGGCTGACGTGGAAATGCCGCAGCCATCGCCGCAGGCCGGCGCGGAACAGCACCGGCAATCGCTCCTGGCCGCCGAAATCGACGATATGCAACTCGCCATCCGGCGCCAGCCAGGCCGTCGCCTGGGCCAGTGCCGAGGTCCAGCCGGGGATCATCGACAGGCTGTAGGAAAAGAAGACACGCGAGAAAGAGGGCACGCCGAACAGCCAGGCGGGATCGAAGGCGGTGGCGTCGGCGCGGGCCAGCGTGATGCGATCGGCAACCTCGGTGCGTCCCACGACCTGTCGTGCGGTGCCGAGCATCTCTCCCGAGATGTCGATGCCGTAGAAACGCGCCTGCGGCCAGCGCCGCGCGGCGGCGATCAGGTTGCGCGCCGTGCCGCAGCCGATCTCGAGCACGCGGCCATCGGCCGGCGGCGCCAGCCGGTCGATCAGCTCGTCGCGGCCCAGCAGGTAGTATTTGCGCGTGAGGTCGTAGACGTGGCGCTGCCGCCGATAGATGCGGTCCATCAGGGCTGCCTCATCCGCCACGTCAGCCCTCGAGGACATAGAGATGGAAGCCGCCATAGATCGCCGAACGATCGCGCTCGGTGAATTCGCGCGACATCGTCTCCTCATAGCGCCAGCGGCCCAGCAGGTCGGGAGCGAGTCGTCCCGGCAGCAGCGACGGCTCGGCGGCGGTCCGGAAGATGACGCGCGCGCCGGGGCGGGCGGTGCGCGTGATCTGCCGCCACAGGGCATCGAGCTGCACGTCGGTCATCCAGTCCTGCGCATCGAGCAGGACATAGCGGTCGCGCGAAGCGTCGGGACAGCCCGCAAGGTACTCCGTGATCGAGCGGTTCAGCACCTCGACGCGGCTGGCACGGCTGCGCACGGCATGGAAGTGCTCGCGCCTGAGATAGGGCGGCAGCGGGCCGTTCGCCTCGCCAGCGTAGGAGCGGCCGAAGGCCTGCCAGGCGAAGTAGTTGTCGTCGAGGCTGAAGCCGCAGGCCAGCCGCTCGACGCGCGAGCGCAGCACCTGGCGCATGTCGCTGCCGCCGGCCAGCGCTTCGTACTGCGCCGGCGGAATGCCGAGGCCGTAGAGCGACAGGCGATTGGCTGTCGCCCAACGCACCGCCGGCTTGTCGAACAAGGGCGCCAGCATGGTCTCGAAGAAGCGCCGCTGCTCCTCGATCGAACGGGCGGTCAGAAGCTGGCGCAGGTCGACGCCATAGAGGCGCGCCGCCACGTGGCTGACGCCGATGAAGCGGCCGAGCACGCCGTGCCGGTAGGCATTGCGCGCGAAGATCGAGATCCGCCGCCGGCCGCCCTGGTGCAGGCTGCGGCCCTGCCAGTAGGCGCGACTCTCGAGGTCGAGATACGGCGCGATCAGCCGGTCGTAGGCCTCGATGTTGGTCGCATCGTCGGCCTCGCCGAAGAAGCGGTAGAACGCCTGCCACGTCGGCAGGCGGCGGGCCGCCGTGAGCTTCAGGCGGTTGAGCGCCACGTGGGCCACGCTGAGATCGACGGCCGTTATGCGCGCCGGATCGGCCGTCAGGTAGGACAGCACGTTGCAGCCGCCCGAGGCGATGGCCACGACATGGCAGTCGGGGCCGAGCGCCAGCGCCTCGAGGTCGATCTCCGGGTCTTCCCAAATCTGCGTGTAGACCAGGCCGCGGAACAGCCGCTCGAACAGGCGTTCGAGAAGGCCTTCCCGGGACAGTGCTCGGTGGCGGCGCACCGCTTGCTTCAGGCGGACACGGCTCTCGCCTCGCGGATCAGCCACTCCAAGCAACTCCGAATTCAGCTCAATCCGCTATATATAGCCCGCGATCCGTTCCAATTTGATGACGGTCGTCGACATGTTGATCGGCGGGCTTCGCTCCGTTGATCGTTTTCGGACGCCGGCGCCGATTGCCGGCGATCAAGTCGCCATAGACTTCGAGATACTCCTCGGCCATCCGGCGCGCGGTGAAGCGCTCCTCGAAGCGGGCACGTATGCCGGGACGCGACAGCTGCGCGAGCTCGTTCCTGATGGCCTGGACGGCAGAGGCTTCGCTGTCGACGATCAGGCCGGTCACGCCATGCTCGATGACCTCGGGCACCGAGCCGCTGGGGAAGGCGATGACGGGCGTGCCGCAGGCCATCGCCTCGATCATCACCAGACCGAATGGCTCGGGCCAGTCGATCGGCATGAGCAGCGCCAGCGCGCCGCTCAGGAACGCCGACTTCTGCGCGTCGTCGATCTCGCCGATATAGTCGATACCCGGCAGGTCGAGCATCGGCCGAATGTCGCGTTCGAAATAGTCGCGATCGACGCGGTCGACCTTGGCGGCGATCTTCAGCGGCAGCCCCGCCTCCACCGCGATGCGGATCGCACGATCGACCGACTTCTCCGGCGCAATGCGGCCCAGGAAGGCGAGGTATGCAGGCTCCGCCTTGCCCGGCGTCAGCAGGTCTGCAGGCAGGCCGTGGTAGATTGTCTTCATCCAACGCGCCTGCGGCACGGGCTTGCGCTGCATGTCGGAGATCGAGATGACCGGCACGGAGCCAAACGCGTTGAACACCGTTTGATGTTCGGGCAGGTCGAGGCGGCCGTGCATCGTGGTGATGAACGGAGTGCCCTGCCGCGAGAATACCGAAAAGGGCAGGTAGTCGAGATGGAAGTGCAGGACGTCGAACCGGCTCGCGAGCCGGCGCACGCGCTCCAGCATGGCGATGTGCAGCGCCATCGGGTCGCGCACCGTGTCGTCGAGACGCAGCGCGCGCGGCCACATCGCTTCGAGCTTGGCCGCGGTGCGCGAGTTGCCGCTGGCGAACAGCGTGACGTCATGACCGAGGGCCACCAGCTCCTCGGTGAGCCAGGAAACGACGCGCTCGGTGCCTCCGTACAGTTCCGGTGGGATCGCCTCGGTCAACGGTGCAATTTGCGCAATTCGCATGAAACCCGCCTCCTTGTGAACGCTGTGGCCGGACACGACAAACCCCGGCTTGGACCGGGGTTCAGCAAATGAACGTAGCCCGGAGTTGGCGGCGAAATATGGTCGGCGGGCGGCAGCCCTTTTTTTGTCACAGCGCGTCCGGCGAATCTTCGGTAACGACAACGAACCCCAAAACATCGTGACGAGCGGAATGGATCGACTCAGCTCCTACGCCAAACGACCGATTGCTTTTCTGCTGCGCTACGTGCGTCGACGGTCGCTGTCGCATGCCGCGATCCTCGCGGCGGTGATCGGCGCCGTCGCCTGCTCGGTGAGCTCCCAGTACGGCGTGAAGTTCCTGGTCGACGTGCTGTCGGGGACCGCGCCCGAAGGCTCGATCTGGCTCGCCTTCGCCTTGCTGGTGTCATTGATCGCCGCAGACAACCTCTTGTGGCGTCTGGCGGGCTGGATCACCAGCCATGCGTTTGTCGGCGTCACCGGCGACCTGCGCAGCGAGCTCTTCCGACATCTCACGGGCCACGCGCCGAACTATTTCTCCCAACGATTGGCGGGGACGCTGACGGGCCGCATCACGGCGACGTCGAATGCCGCATTCGCAGTGGAGAATCTTTTCATCTGGAACGTCCTGCCGCCGTGCCTGGCGACGCTGTGCGCCATCGCCTTCCTCGCCGTCGTCAGCGTACCCATGGCGGCGGCCCTCACCGGGACCGCGGCCATCGTCATGCTGATGCTGTTCAAGCTGGCGGCGCGCGGCGCGCCCTTGCACCACGGCTTCGCCAATCGCGCCGCCAAGGTCGAAGGCGAGCTTGCCGACGTCATCGGCAACATGCCGCTAGTGCGCACCTTCGGCGCCATCCATCGCGAGCACAGCCGGTTCGACCGCACCGTGGGGCGCGAGATGACCGCGCGGCGCCGCAGCATCCAATACCTGGAGCGGGTGCGCCTGCTGCATGCGGCGCTGACCATCGTGCTGACCGTGGCGGTGCTCGCTTGGGCGATCACGCTGTGGCAGCGTGGCCAGGCGAGCGCAGGCGACGTCGTGCTGGTCTGCACGCTGGGCTTCACCATCCTGCATGCCACGCGCGATCTCGCCGTGGCGCTGGTCGACGTCACGCAGCACATGGCGCGCCTTGCCGAGGCCATCGGCACGCTGCTGCAGGAGCACGAGATGCGCGAGCATCCCATGGCGGTGCCGCTGGCATGGCGCCACGAGCGCATGCCTCACGCCGCGTTCGACAGCGTCGCTTTCAGCTATCCCGGCGGCCGTCGGGTGTTCGAGGACTTCACGCTCGACATCGCCGCCGGTCGTCGCACCGGCCTGGTCGGGCCTTCGGGCGGCGGCAAGTCGACGGCGCTCGCCCTGCTGCAGCGCTTCCACGACCTCGATCGCGGGCGCATCCTGATCGACGGCCAGGACATCGCCCACATCACCCAGGAAAGCCTGCGCCGCGCCATCTCCTTCGTGCCGCAGGACATCTCGCTGCTGCACCGCTCGATCCTGGAGAACATCCGCTACGGCCGTCCCGAGGCCTCCGACCGCGAGGTCAAGGCGGCGGCCGAGGCGGCACGTTGCGATTTCATCGAGGCGCTGCCCAGCGGCTACTCGACCATCGTCGGCGACCGCGGCACGCGCCTGTCGGGCGGACAGCGCCAGCGCATCGCCATCGCCCGCGCGCTCCTCAAGGATTCGCCGATCGTGCTGCTCGACGAGGCGACGTCGTCGCTCGACGTCGAGGCCGAGGAGATGATCCGCCAGGCGCTCGACCGGCTGATGCAGGGCCGCACCGTGATCGCCATCGCCCACCGCCTGTCGACGCTGCGCGGCTTCGACCGCATCGTCTTCCTCGACCGTGGGCGCGTCCTCCAGGACGGTCCGCCCGACGAGCTGATGCGCCGCCGCGGGCCCTATCGCGCCATGGTCGAGAGCGAGGTGGCGCGCCTGCGCCAGGCGGCTTGAAATCACCCACTTGACGGGATGACCGGTTAGGCGGACCGTGCGGCCATGGCCGCGCAAGCGTTCGCCCTCTTCGACACGCCGATCGGGACCTGCGGCATCGCCTGGAATGCCAAGGGTATCGCCGGCTTCCACCTGCCCTTGGCGACCGCCGACGCCACGCGCTCGCGCCTGCGGCAGCGTTGGTCGGGAGCGATCGAGAGCACGCCGCCCGCCGGCGTGCAGCGCGTCATCGATCGCGTGCTGGCGCTCCTGGATGGCGAGGCAATCGATCTCAGCGACATACCGGTCGACCTCGCTGACGCGCCCGAGTTCCATCGCCGCGTCTACGAGGTCGCACGCACCATTCCGCCCGGACGGACCATGACCTACGGCGAGATCGCCAGGCGCCTCGGTGCGCCCCATGAATCGCGCGAGGTCGGCCAGGCGCTCGGCCGCAATCCCATCGCCATCATCGTGCCCTGCCATCGCGTGCTGGGCGCCGACGGCAAGATGGGCGGCTTCTCGGCTTCGGGCGGCGTCGCCACCAAGCGCCGCATCCTCGAGATCGAGGGAGCATCGGCACTTTCGGCAGGCCCCCTGTTCGAGCGGCGATGACCGACTTCGCCTTCGATCCCAAGCGCGCCGTCGCCCATCTCAGCGAGGCCGATCCGGGCCTGGCCGCGGTGATCGACGCCGTCGGGCCCTTCGCCATGCAGCTCAAGGCCTCGCGCAGCCTGTTCGGCGCGCTCGCCGAAGCGATCGTCTATCAGCAGCTCTCCAACAAGGCGGCGGCAACGATCTACGGCCGCATCGAAGCGCTCTATCCGCGCGCCAGGCTGGGTTTCACGCCGCTGCACATCCGGCGCACGGCGGACGAGAAGCTGCGCGGCGTCGGCCTGTCGCGCGCCAAGGTGCTGGCGCTGCGCGATCTCGCCGACAAGGTCGCGACGAACCGCTTGCCGACGCTTGACGAGGCGCTTCTGCTCGACGACGCCGCTCTGGTCGAACGCCTGATCGAGGTGCGCGGCATCGGTCGCTGGAGCGCGGAGATGTTCCTGATGTTCCGGCTCGGCCGGCCCGACGTGCTGCCGGTCGACGACTACAGCCTGCGCAAGGCCTATGCGACAGCATTTCGCAAGCGCAAGCCGCCCTCGCCCGAGGCGCTGGCCAAGGCAGGCGAGAAATGGCGGCCTTTCCGCACGGTGGCGAGCTGGTATCTGTGGCAGACTTTGAACAAGTGAAGCTTCGTTCATGCATGCCACTGGAGTGACACGTTCGCCGTGACATAATCGGCGCATGGCACTTCTCTTCTCCAACACCGTCGACCGTACCCTCGAACGCCTGCGTCACGCCTTCGTCGAAACCGCCCGCGGCGCCCGCGAAGTCGCCGGCCTGCCGCTCAGGCCCGACCTTCCCGATGACGACATCCCGCGGCTGAAGAGCCGAATCGATGCCTGCCTGGAAGGCAGGGGCGGCGAGACGGCGCGGCGCGGACGCGCGGCGGAGTTGGGCCAAGCGTATCTCTCGCTGTCGCCGGCGGGCCGCAGGAAGTTCCTGGTGACGCTTGCCAATGACTACGGCCTGCCGCGCGAGGCGGCGTTGGCGACCGTCGAGAAATGGCGCGGCTCCAAGGATCCGGCGCGCGCACTGGTGCGCGCGCTCGAGCCGCCGGCGGTGCGTCTGCTGCGCGAGTTCGTCGGCGTCCCGCAAGGCGTGAAGTTCGTGGTCGACCTGCGCGCCGAGCTTTTGATCCTGGGCAAGAGCGATGCTGCCGCGCGGGCGCTGAGCGAGGACCTGCGGCCCCTGCTCAGCGCCTGGTTCGACGTCGGCTTCCTCGACCTGGTGCGCATCGACTGGAAGGCCTCGGCGGCCCTGCTCGAGAAGCTCGTCGACTACGAGGCCGTGCACGCCATCCGCTCGTGGCGCGATCTCAAGAACCGGCTGGACTCGGACCGCCGCTGCTTTGCCTTCTTCCATCCGCGCATGCCGGACGAGCCATTGATCTTCGTCGAGGTGGCGCTGGTCAACGGCATGGCCGGCAACGTTCAGCGCCTGCTCGACGCCCGCGCCGAGACCAGCGATCCCAAGCACGCCAATACGGCGATCTTCTACTCGATCTCCAATTGCCAGCAGGGACTGGCCGGCATCAGCTTCGGCAACTTCCTGATCAAGCGCGTGGCCGAGCAGCTCGCCCGCGACCTGCCCAACATCAAGGACTTCGCCACCCTCTCGCCGATTCCCGGCCTGCGCCAGCACGTCGACGGCCGGCTGAAGAACGAAGGCGACGCCGCGCTGACGCCCTCGGAGATCGCCTCGCTGGTGCCTGTGACCAACGAGGCCGCCGGTGCCGCCGCCGTGCGCAAGCTGCTCGACCGCCCGATCTGGTGGGAGACGCCCGCCATCGACAAGGCGCTCCGGCCCATCCTGTCGCGGCTCGCCGCGCGCTATCTCACCACGACGGGCGAGCGGGGCCGCGCGCTCGATCGCGTCGCGCATTTCCATCTCGGCAACGGCGCAGTGGTCGAGCGGCTGAACTGGCTCGCCGACACCAGCGCCAACGGACTGAAGCAGTCCTACGCCATGATGGTGAACTACCGCTACAAACTGGGTGACGTCGACGCCAATCACGAGGCCTACGCCACCGGCAAGATCGTCGCCAGCCGCGAGGTCCGGGCGCTGGCGAAGGCCTGACGGGATCGCGTTCGCGCGGCAGGGACAGAAGCGACAACCCCAATCGCGCAAGATCGTTACATTTCCGCTATTCCCGCAATTATCGCTACCGGTTTTCGTGTCGGCGTGACGGCTGCCGGCCCCTGCCGCGCGCGATGGTGATCGGATGAACGATGCATAGAGCGATGCCGCCTGAAAGCGCAGCGGCAGGGCCAATATAACTCTAGTTCCAATTCTTGTCAATAACTATGGTGCCGGCGGGTCAATTTCGTTTTCGCGAATTTTTGCGTACCGTAGAGGGCCACCTGTGGCGGGTCCAATCGGCGACCACGCCATTCGTTGTGTCGTTGGTCTCGAGTGCCAGCAGTGCTGTCACCGGCCTCTAGAGAGTATCGCCCTCGCGTTGCGACTTGGCGATGCGTTCGGCGGCACCCTCCTCGTTCATGGCGCCGATGCCCTGCGCGGCCTTGGTTCGCACCCACCAGCCGGCCAGCAGCATGAACGCGCCGATGCCCGACAGCGCGAGCGCGAACGAGCTCGGTCCCGGCTCGAGATAGGCCACGGCCGGGTTGCCGGGGTCGTAGGCGACCTTGGCCTCCGAACCGATGGGATGGCGCTCCCTCATCTTCGCGGCGCCCGCGGAGTTCTGCATTCCGAAGTCGTAAGGCTCGACGCCGCCCGCGACGTAATCGCGGTCGCCGACGCGATACTGGTAGAGCACATGGAAGCTGTTCCAGCCTTCCTCGATCGAGCGGCTGTCGAGGCCGCGGCTGGTCGTGGTCTGGCGCAGCAGCTCGGCGCTGGTGATGGTGGCATTGGCGCGCGGCCATTTCAGCGTCAGCGCGCCTCTCACCGCACCGTAGGCGCCGACGGCCAGGATCACCGCGGCCAGCACCATCAGGTTACGGCCGAACGCCATGCCGCCGCGATTGGGCGTAGCGTTCTTCCGTCGACCGCGCGCCATGAGCGGCCTACTTGTTCAGGTACTCGAGCTTCAGCCCCGGCCGTGGCCATTCGAAGCTCACCAGCTTGCCGGTGAGCGACAGCGTGGCGAAGGCCGTGCGGAGATCCTTGCCGCCGAAACAGACGTTGGTGACCATCGGGTCGGGCAGCTTGTACTGCGTCACCGACTTGCCGTCGGGCGAGATGTCGGATACCGCGCCGGTGATCAGCGTGGCGACACAGATGTGGCCCGCCGAATCGACGGCCAGCGAATCGAACATCTGATAGCCGCCGAGGCCCGCGATCACGCGGCCCTTCTCGCCGCGGAACGGCCCGTTGGCCGACTTGATCTCGCCGGGCGACGAAAGCTCGAACGACCAGCAGCGCGCCGTCGGCGTCTCGACGACATAGAGCGTCTTGCCGTCGGGCGAGAGGCCGCAGCCGTTGGGCCGCTCCAACGGAAAGATCTTCTCCTCGATCTTCGAGCCGTCGGCCTTGGCGTAGTAGACGGCGCCGCGATCGGTCTGTCGCTCATGCGTCTTGCCGAGGTCGGTGAACCAGAAGCCGCCGGCATCGTCGAACACCAGGTCGTTGGGTCCGTTCAGCTTGCGGCCGTCGCACGAATCGTAAAGCGTCTCGAACTTGCCGGTCTCCGGATCGACCACCTGGATCGAGCCGCCCTTGTAGTCGGCCGGCGCCACGCCCGGGAACACGCGGCCGTCCGGTCGCTCGATCCAGGTGAAGCCGCCGTTGTTGGTCACGTAGATCTTGCCCTTGGGCCCCATGGCCGCGCCGTTGGGACCGCCGCCCAGCTCGGCGATGACGTGCTGCTTGCCGTCGGGCATGACGCGGGTCAGCGTCTGGCGCGCGATCTCGACCAGGATCACCGAGCCGTCGGGCATGGCGACGGGCCCTTCCGGGAATTTCAGGCCCGACGTGATCTCCTTGTGCGGCGTCGTCATGCTTCCCCCTACTTGCCCTTGAACTGAGGCTTGCGCTTGGCGAGGAAGGCCATGACGCCCTCCTTGAAATCCTCGCTGCGGCCGAGCTCGCGCTGAAAGTCGCGTTCGAGGTCGAGCTGCTGGCCGAGCGGATTGCCCGAGGCGCGGTTCATCGCCTCCTTGATGCGCGCGAGCGACAAGGTCGGCCCATCGGCCAGGCCGCGCGCCACCTCGGTCGCGGTCTTCATCAGCTCGCCGTCCTCGACAACGTCCCAGATCAGGCCCCACTCCCTGGCCTGCTCGGCGCTGATCTTGGGCGCCAGCATGGCGAGCGCGCGCGCCCGCTGCTCGCCGACCAGGCGCGGCAGGAACCAGGTGCTGCCGCCGTCGGGCAGCAGGCCGATGCGGGCGAACGCCTGCAGGAAGCTCGCCGACTTTCCGGCGATCGCGATGTCGGCGGCGAGCGCGAAGCTCATGCCCACGCCGGCGGCCGGTCCGTTCACCGCCGCCACGATCGGCTTGGGCACGGACCGCATCAGGCGGATCACGGGATTGAAGTACTTGTCCAGGGCGGCCCCCGAATCGGCGGTCGCGCTGTTGTCGCGATCGGGATCGCTGAGATCGGCGCCGGCGCAGAAGCCTCGCCCGGCGCCGGTCAGCAGCACGGCGCGGACCGAGCCGTCGGCGGCAAGCTTCTCCCAGCAGTCCTTCAGCTCGGCGATCATCTTGCGCGACACGGCGTTCAGCTTGTCGGGCGCATTGAGCGTCAGCGTGGCGAGGCCCTGGTCGTGGGCGACGGTGATGGTGTTGTAGCTCATGGTCTTCAGCGCCCCGCGAACTCAGCCGGCCGCTTGGCCAGGAAGGCCGTCACGCCCTCGCGGAAATCGGCGCTGCGACCGAGTTCGCGCTGGCTGTCGCGCTCGAGGTCGAGCTGCTGGTCGAGCGTGTTGGTGGCGGCCGCGTTGATCGCCTTCTTGATCGCGGCATAGGAGAGCGTCGGCCCGCTGGCGAGCTGGCGCGCGAGCCTGGTCGCCTCGGCCATCAGCGCACCGTCGTCGACGGTCTGCCAGATCATCCCCATGCGCTCGGCTTCCTCCGCCGGCACCGACTTGCCCAGCATGGCAAGCCCGCGCGCACGGGCGTCGCCCACAGTGCGCGGCAGGAAATATGTACCGCCGAGGTCGGGCATCAGCGAGATGCGCACGAAGGCCTGGTCGAAGCGCGCCGAACGCGCCGCCAGGACGATGTCGCAGGCGAGCGCGAGATTGGCGCCGCCGCCCGCCGCCACGCCGTTGATGGCACCCACGATCGGCTTGGGCAGGTCGCGCATGGCGCGGATCATCGGGTTGAAAAGACGGTCCATGCCGGCACCGAGGTCCGGCGGCGTATTGGCCGACGCATCGACCGTCCCGCCACCGGAAAGGTCGGCGCCGGCGCAGAAGCCGCGGCCGATGCCGGTCAGCAGGACGGCGCGGATATCGGCATCGTCGCGCGCACGCGCCAACTCGTGGTTCATCGCCTCGATCAAAGCATCGCTCATGGCATTGAGCCGTTGCGGGCGATTGAGCGTGAGGGTGAGGACGCCGCCTTCGAGGGCGGCGATGACGGGGGTTCTCTCCATGGCGCAGCAGACTGGCACGACACCCCTCTGATCGCCACCCGCGCCATCCGGTCGCGTCGCATCGCGGCACGTGCTGGCCTATCCCCTGCGCGATGGCGACGATCCTGATTCTGGTCGGCACCGAATCGGGCAACGCCCAGATGGTGGCCGATGCGTTGAAGCCGGTGCTCGATGCGGCGGGCCACGCCGTCGACCTCACCGACAAGGCGGCGACGACCGCCGACCTGATGGCGCACGACGTGCTGCTGGTGGTCTGTGCGACCCACGGCTCGGGCGACATCCCGACCAACATCCTGCCGCTCGCCGAGACCTTGAAGCGCGAGCGTCCCGACCTGTCGGGCCATCGCTACGGCGTCATCGCGCTCGGCGACATGACCTACCAGGACACGTTCTGCGGCGGCGGCAAGAAGCTCGACAAGGTGCTCGAGCTCTGTGGTGCGCGAAAGCTCGGCGACCGGCTGGAGGTCGACGCCTCGAGCCAGCCCCTGCCCGACGAGGAAGCGTTGGGCTGGGTCGAGGGCTGGAAGGTCTTGGTCTAGCCAGTACAACCTCACCCTGAGGAGGCCCGAAGGGCCGTCTCGAAGGGTGGGCTACATCGCCTTTGTTGCCATCCTTCGAGACGGCCCTGCGGGCCTCCTCAGGATGAGGTCATCCGTGAATCACCATCAATGAAAGCAGGTATTAGCGCGTCAATCCGGCAGGGTGAAGATCTCGACCGGCGCGGGCACGCCGCGCAGCCGGTGCTTGCCGAGCGACTTCATCGGCACGGTGCAGACTTCGTTGAATTCGGCCGAGGCGCAGACCTTCACGCCCAGCGCCTTGGTCATGCCCTCCAATCGCGACGCGCGGTTGACGGCCGGGCCGATGACGGTGAAGTCGAGCCGGTCCTCGGTGCCGACATTGCCGAAGGTCACGTCGCCGACATGCAGGCCGACGCCGAACCGCACCGGCTCGCGGCCGCCCGTGGCGCGCGCCTCGTTGGCCGCCTCGATGTCGGCGATCAGACGGCGCGCGGCGCCAAGCGCCTCGCTCGTCACCATCGGCAGGAACAATGCATCTTCGGCCGGGAAGTAGGCCATGACGCCGTCGCCGATGAACTTCAGGATCTCTCCGCCATGGGCCTTGAGCGCATCGCCGACGAGCTGCAGGTAGTTGTTCAGGAGCTCCAGCACCTCGGCCGCCGGCAGCCGCTCGTTCATGCCGGTGAAGTCGCGCAGGTCGGAGAACCACAGCACGGCGCGGATCTCCTCGCCCTCGCCGCGGCGAATGGCGCCGTTCAGCACGCGCTGGCCGACCTCGGGGCCGAGATAGGTGTTGGCCACGGTCTCGGCGACGGAGCGCTCGATGTGCATCTCGGTCACCGCACCCATCATGTCGACCAGCCGCGTCAGGTCGGCGACATCCTCGTCGGAGAATCCCAGGCGATTGTCGGTGGCGAAGGTGACCACGGGCAGCGGCCCCTCGCGACGGATGTGCATGGGCATCGCCACGTAGTCGACGCCACCGTCGGCCTTCAATTCGTGCAGCAAGACGTGATCGTGCTCGGTGAGATCGGCCAGCCGATGACGCACCAAGCGGCCCTGCTCGCGCGCCGCCTGCAAGGGGCTGCCGATATAGGCCGGCGTGAACTGGATGCCCCAGGCGCGGGCGATCTCCTGCACCCTCTCGCCGCGCCGCCACACGTAACCCATGGCCTGGAGTTGCGGATGGACGAGCTGCAGACCGATATAGGCGCGCCATATCGGGATACCGGTCTGGAGGACGTGCTTCATCAGCTGTTCGACGAAGCCGGCCGGCCGCGCGATCAGCCGCCCGTCATGCGCCAGCCATTCGGCGACCGGCGCCAGGCGATCACCCGTGGAGACGCCGGCGTTCAGGAGCCCACCACCGCCGCCACCTCCTCGGTCGAGGTCCGATAGACCTTGTTGGTCGAGAGGTCGGCGATCTTCTCGATGTTGTCGGCCACGTCCTCCACGGTGGGCGCGCGGCCGGTGATGCGCACGCCCGGCGCCTCGCGATATTCGATGCGCGCGAAGTTGCCGGCGCCGGCGCTAAAAATTTCGCCGGTGCGCTGGCACTGCTCGCTGCAGAGATAGGCGACCATGGGCGAGACGAACGACGGATCGAGCTTGGCCAGCATCTCGGGCGTCATCAGGCTCTCGGTCATGCGCGTGCCGGCGACCGGCGCCAGCGCGTTGACGAAGATATTGTACTTCTGGCCCTCGAGCCGCAGCGCGTTCATGAAGCCCACGACGGCGAGCTTGGCACCACCATAGTTGGACTGGCCGAAATTGCCGTAGATGCCCGAGTTCGACGAGGTGACGACGACGCGGCCATAGGCCTTGGCGCGCATGATCGGCCAGGCGGCGTGGGTTACGTAGGCGGTCCCGAGGAAGTGGACCTTCACCACGAAGTCGAAATCCTCGACCGTCATGTTGTGGAAGGTCTTGTCGGCTGGCGGCGCTCTTGGGATCGGCCACCGAATCGTAGTTCGGCACCGCCTGCCCGCCGGCCTTCTTGATCTCCGCCACGACCTTGTCGGCCGCCGCGTGATCGCCGCCTTTACCGTCGACCGCGCCGCCGGGATCGTTCACCACCACCTTGGCGCCGCGGCTGGCCAGCAGCAGCGCATGCGCGCGGCCGAGCCCGTTGCCGGCACCGGTGACGATGGCGACGCGATTATCGAAGCGGATTGTCATTCCTTGGTCTCCCCAATGTCCCTTGTTCATATAGCTACCCATGTTTGTTCGCGGAGCGCCGGTTTCAACTCTCTTAGGCTGCTCGAGCTGCGATGATCTTGCGACGCTGCGCCGGCGACAGTTCCTTGGTAGCCATCTTGAGGTCGTACCAACTCTGCAGGTTCATCCAGAATTCCGCGCTATTGCCGAAGAACAAGGCCAACCGCACCGCTGTGTCGGCCGTGATCCGCCGTCGATTGTTGACGATCTCCGCAATGCGATTGGGAGAAACACCGATGGCCTGAGCCAGCTCGTTTTGCGACAGGCCATACTCGGCGAGAAATTCATGCTTCAGCATATCGCCTGGCGTTACGGGGGCGTATTCGGACTTCGTCATCTCAAACCTCAGTGATAGTCGATGATCCGCACGTCGTGTGCATCACCATCGATCCATCGAAATACGACTCGCCATTGGTCGTTGACCCGAATCGAGTGAAAACCATCGAGATCGCCTCTCAGCTTCTCCAGTCGATTCGCTGGCGGTACGCGCAGGTCTTCAAGTCGTGACGCCGCGTGGATCGCTACCAGCTTCCGCTTTGCCCTGTCGGCGAATCCGTGAAACGCCCGAACCAGTTCATCGTCAAACAAGGCCCGGGTTCTGCGGTCGCCAAACGACCTGATCATGTCATCAACTATACCGCATCCCGGTATACCATCAAGAACGACTCCTCAGCCTCGTTGTAGAATCACCACAGATGCGACGGCTTCTTCCATGCCAATGACGCCGCCGCCGTTCTCGGCCAGTGCGATTTCAGCACCCTTCACCTGCCGCGCGCCGGCCTCCCCGCGCAGCTGCGTAGTGAGCTCGGCCAGCATCGAAAGGCCCGTCGCGCCGACGGGATGGCCCTTCGAAACGAGCCCGCCCGACGTGTTGACCGGCAGCTTGCCGTCCGGCCCGGTCGCGCCGGACTCGATGAACTTGCCGCCCTCGCCCTCGGGGCAGAAGCGCAGCATCTCGCACTGGTAGATCTCGCAGAAGCTGGTGGCGTCGTGCACCTCTGCGACGTCGATGTCCTCGGGGCCGAGTCCCGCCATCTTGTAGGCCTTGTCGGCGGCGGCGCGTGTCAGGCCGGGGTCATCGAGCTTGCGGTACATGCCGCCAGAGAAGCCCACGCCCGCGATACGCACGGCACGCTCCCGAACGTTCGCCGGCAGCTTCTCGAGGTATTCCTTCGAGCAGAGCAATGCCGCCGCGGCGCCGTCGCCGATCGGTGCGCACATGGCGCGGGTCAGCGGATAGGACACCGGGCGGTCCTCCAGGACGGACTGCGGCGTCATCTGGAAGCGATACTGCGCCTTGTCGTTCAGGGCGCCATAATTGTGGTTCTTGGCCGCGCCGACGGCGATCTGCTGCTGGGTCGTGCCGTACTTCCACATGTGCCACTTGGCCTGCATGGCGTAAGTGTCCATGAAGATGGTGCGGTCGTCGCCCGGCGCGAACTTGGAACCGACCATCTCGCCCACCCGGTTCATCTCCTCGACCAGCCGATCGTGCTGGCTGGTTATGTAGCCCTGGTTGAACAGGCCGGCAGTGCGCTCCGGGGCGTCGGGGCTGAAGAGCTTCTCGATGCCGATGCAGAAGGAAAGCTCGTGCGTGCCGGCCAGGATGTCCTTCCAGGCGCCCATGAAGGCGGTCGAGGCCGTGGCGCAGGCATTCTCGACGTTGAACATGGGCACGCGCTCGGGGAACAGCCCCTCCTCGACCAGCGGCTGGAACAGTGCCTGGGCGCGGATTGAGTTCTGGCCCCAGAAGCCCATGCCGCAATTGCCCATCCAGCCCGCCTCGATGTCGGCGCCGGTCTTCATGCCGGCATCCGAAAGCGTGCCGAGATAGGCCTCGCGCGCCAGGTCGCCCCAGCTCATGCCCGGATGCTTCTTGAAGGCGGTGGTATAGGAGCCAATTACATAGACATCGCGCATGGTCGTCCCCTCGGTTGGCTTTGGCCGCATTTGAGCGTATCCAACCGGTCTGATCTAGCCACCCTTCGCTCCTCTGGAGCTTCGGGCGGCATGGAGCAACGAATTAATACATGTCGCCCGAAGCTCCGCAGGAGCGAAGGGGGACTAGGAGAACCGACATGGCCGCCACGGCCCAGGTAAAGCCCCCTCACGTCGACGACACCATCGCCGAGCTGAAGAAGCTGTTCGGCGACCGGGTCAGCACGGCGCACGCCGTGCGCGAGCAACACGGCAAGGATATCTCCTTCCACGAGGCCCACCTGCCCGACGCCGTGGTGTTCGTCGAATCGGCCGAAGAAGCCCAGCGGGTCGTGCAGATCTGCGCCCGGTACAAGACGCCGATCATCGCCTTCGGCACCGGCACCTCGCTGGAAGGCCATATCAGCGCGCCCAACGGCGGCATCTCGCTCGACTTGAGCCGCATGAACAAGGTGCTGCAGGTCAACGAGGCCGACCTCGACGTCGTGGTCCAGCCCGGCGTCACGCGCAAGCAGCTGAACGAATACATCCGCGCCACCGGCCTCTTCTTCCCGATCGATCCCGGCGCGGACGCCTCGATCGGCGGCATGACCAGCACCCGCGCCTCGGGCACCAACGCGGTGCGCTACGGCACCATGCGCGAGAACGTGCTGGCGCTGCAGGTGGTCACGCCCGACGGCAGGCTGATGCGGCTCGGCCGGCGCTCGCGCAAGTCCTCCGCGGGCTACGACCTGGTGAAACTGTTCGTGGGCTCGGAGGGCACGCTCGGCATCATCACCGAGATCACGCTGCGCCTCTACGGCATCCCCGAATCCATGGTCTCGGCGACCTGCGCCTTCGACACGCTGGAGGGCGCCGTCAACACCGTGATCCAGACCATCCAGTCAGGCATCCCGGTGGCGCGCATCGAATTGATGGATACCGAGACGGTCGACACCGTGAACAAGTACTCCAAGCTCGGCCTGCCCCTGAAGAGCACGCTGATGCTGGAGTTCCACGGCACCGAGGCCAGCACCAAGGAGCAGGCCGAGATGGTGCAGGCGCTGGCCGAGGAGAACGGCGGCGGCCACTTCGCCTGGACCGGCCAGGCCGAGGAGCGCACCAAGATGTGGCAGGCCCGTCACGACGCGGCATGGGCGGCCAAGGCCGCCAAGCCCGGCTGGGGCATGTGGGCGACCGACGTCTGCGTGCCGATCTCGCGGCTCGCCGAATGCATCCTCGAGACGCAGAAGGACATCGTGGCGAGCGGTCTTTACGCCCCGATCGTCGGCCATGTCGGCGACGGCAACTTTCACCTCACCATGATGGTGAACCCCGACGATCCGACGTACCTGAAGCGCGCCGAGGGGCTGAACGACCGCATGGTGGCGCGGGCGCTGTCGCTCGGCGGCACCTGCACCGGCGAGCACGGCGTGGGCCTCGGCAAGATCAAGTTCCTCTACGAGGAGCACGGCGAGGCCATGTCGCTGATGCGCTCGATCAAGAAGGCGCTCGACCCGGACAACATCATGAACCCGGGCAAGATCATGGGGCCGCTCAACTGACGGCCAACGGGAGCGCGGGCTACCGCCCGCTCGTGCTCATCGGAGCGCGGATCTCCAGGTCCGCTCATGATCATGATGCGGACCTGGAGGTCCGCGCTCCGAAGACGTGGCCCGCGCTCCCAAAGAAAGATCCCCTTGCGCGATGAAATGGCACATGTCGCGGGGCGCAGCGGACACCCACGTTTCCGGCACTGCTCGGAGTTACCGTCCTATGCTCGGCAAAGCTTGGGGTTGGCTGTCAGCGCGCCTCGGTGGCCAACCGCAAGGCCGTTTGCGCTTCTCGGTGCATCGCCATCCGGAGTACCAGTCGTTCTGGCGTCCGAGCGACGCATCCCAACGGATGCCGCAAATGGAGATCCAGATCTATCTGGAGGCGAGCAACATGACCAACGAGCCCCGTGGGATCACCAGTGCCGAATTCGAAGGCATGCCGGTCCACGCGACCGTCGTCATTGGAGTGCGAGACGCCAGCACCGGCAAGTTCGCCCCGAACCACCCTCTCCCGCCGCAGCGGATCGCCGTCGTGTCGCTCCACTTCCTGATCGACGGGCAATCCCGGTCGGCTGATGAACCGTTTCACGTCACCCTGTGGCTAACCGACAACCTCGGCGAACGGCACTCCACCAAAGTGATCATGCAATAGTACCGACTATCGCTGAAAGGTGAGTCGCAGTTGTCACCCGGCACGGAGGTTACTCCGCGCTAACCGCAGCGAGGGGCCTTTGAAGCCGCAGGAAAGGTCCCTCGCTGCGCGGGATGACAGCCGACCCGTATCAGGCACTTGTCATTCCGCTCATAGCTAGAGCGTGATGAGTTCAAGTTGATTCCGTCGTCCCGACCGGAGCCGAGCGCAGCGAGGCGGAGCGGAGGGACCTTCTCTCCGCGACAAGCCGCTTTTCGCTGAAAGAAGGTCCCTCCGCTCCGCGCGTAGTTTATCCCGAGCGAAGTCGAGGGGCGCTCCGGTCTTCGACGAACTGATCCATCAGCTCGCGCGTCTGATAGGGAACGTTGCCGCGTACCCAGTCGAGCGACAGAAGCGGCTGCTCGCGGCGCACGTCGGCCAGGAAGGTGCGCGCTTCGCCCACGCGTCCGGACCTGGCAAGGCTGGCGCAACGCAGGCGCTGAGCGCCCTGGAAGCCCGGACGCAGACGTAGCGCCTCGGTCGTGAAGTGCACCGCCTGGTCGTAGCGGCCGGCCGTGTAGTGGGCGACGGCGATGGCGCCCAGGAACAGGGACATCTCCGGATCGAGCGGGCTCAGCCGGATCGCGTCGTTGCCGTGCTCGATCGCCTCGCGATCGCGACCGGCGAAGGCGAACCCGCGGCTGAGATGGGAGTGGGCCGCCGCGGAATTGGGATTGAGGGTCACCGCCTGCCTGAACGCCGCCAGCGATTCCTCGGTGCGCCTTTCCATCATGGCCCAGTAGCCGAGCGCGATGTGTCCCCAGGGATCGCAATCGTCGAGCGCGATCGCGCGTATCGCGTGGTCGCGGCCGGCCAGCAGGCCCTGAGCGGCGCCGATCCATCCCATGTGGGCCGCGAACACCAGGCAGAAACCCAGCCGGCCATGCGCCGGCGCATGATCGGGATGGGAATCGATCGCCTGCCGCAACGGCTTGATCGCCGCCTGATGATCGGCCCGCGACATCCTCCAGAAGTGCGTCTGCGCCTGGGCCACCAGCTCCCAGGCGCCGAGGTGCTGCGGCGAGCGGGCCAGCGCGCGAATGCCTTCGGCGGCCAGCAGGCGAGGCTCGATGGCGGCGGCGACGCTGCGCGTGATGTCGTCCTGCACGGCGAAGATGTCGCCGAGCTGGCGCTCGTAGCGGTCCGCCCAGAGATGGCCGCCGGTCGTCGCATCGACCAGCTGGGCGGTGATGCGCAGGCGGTTGCCGGCGCGGCGCACGCTGCCTTCCAGGATGTAGCGCACGCCGAGCTCGCGGGAGACCTGCTTGGCGACGACGACGCGGTGCTTGTAGGCAAAGGTCGAGTTGCGGGCGATGACGAACAGCCAGCGGATGCGCGCCAGGCCGGTGATCAGATCCTCGGAGATTCCGTCGGCGAAATGCGCCTCCCGGCCGGCATCGCCGCTCATGTCGGCGAAGGGCAGGACGGCGATCGACGGACGATCCGGCAGCGACAGCTCGGACGGCGACAGGGACCGGCTGCCGTCCTCGCGCACCTCGCCGACAAAGCGCAGGCCCTTGCGCGGCAACGTCTTGATCAGGCGCTGACGGTCGCCGGCATCCCCGATGGCCTTGCGGGCGGCGTTGATGCGGTTGAACAGCACCGATTCGGAGACGACGCGTCCCTTCCAGATCGTCGCCAGGAGGTCGTCCTTGCTCACCACGCGGTCGCGATGGCGGATGAGATGGACGAGCAAGTCGAAGACCTGCGGCTCGACCGCAACCTCTCCGTCACCGCGATGAAGCTCGCGGCGGTCCATGTCGAGCGCACAGTCGTCGAAAAGGTAACGCAAACAGTTCCGCCCGCGGCGACGAGGCCGACGCCACACTAGCACGGCGCTTCTTGAGGAAAAATGGAGGGAAGCTTGAGGCGCCGGGTGAGGCCCGCAGGGCAATCCTGTGCCAGCCTACGGCGGCACCCCGATGTCCGAGGAGGCGAAGACGATGAAGGCTGCGCTGGCACTCTTCCTTCGAGCGATGGCTGCGTGTTCGATGGTGGCCCTGGGCTCGGCGTCATCGACGGCCCAGCAACCGCCGGTGCTCAGCGTCAAGCCGGTGGTCGAGAAGAAGCTGAAGGAACTACCGGCCGGGCCGTTGTTCTGGCGCATCGAGACGTTCGCGACCCTGAAGGATGCCCAGGCCGCCGCCGGGCCGACGGCGCTGGCCGCCGAGATATCCGGCAAGGTCTGGCTGTTCACCCTCGGCGCCCAGGGCGGTGCGACCGCGGGTGCGACCAAGGTTGCCGAGATCGGCCCCGTGCCGCCGGTGCAGGCCTCGGAGTATCTGCTGCGCATCAATCATGCGAGCGGCCCGCCGGGCGCGCGCACGGCGCCGCATTCCCATCCCGGGTCGGAGGCCTTCTATGTGCTGAAGGGGCGCCTTGGGCAGCGCACGCCGCACGGCACCGTCCATGCCGACGCCGGCGCCGCGATGAACGGCCACGGCGCCGACATGCCGATGGAAGTGTTCAGCGCCGGCACCGTCGATCTCGACCAGCTCGTGATGTTCGTCGTCGACGCCACGCGGCCGTTCTCTTCGCCTGCGCGTTTCGAGTGACCATCACAGCGCCCGCTGGGAAGCGGGCTGGAAGAGCGGGGAACAACGACGGAGTGAACCATGGCGCCTCCGCAGCGCACCGATTTCATGCCGCTGGAAGAATTCCGGCGGCGCATGCGAATGCAGATCGCCCAAGGCTGGCAGCCCGTCCTGCCGCACCAGGAAATCATGATAAATCCCGCCTTCTCGGGAAGCTTCGAGAAGTTCGCCTGGTCGGGCGCTCATGAGCTCAGGCACTACATCGTCTATCGCAGCGACGGCGGCGTATTCGCCCGCGGCCTCGTGCGCTCGACCGGCGATCTTCAGAAGATCCACAAGGACCTCCGCGATCTCGGCATCCAGGAGGGCGCGAAGGTGCGCCTCGCCGCCGCACTCTTTCGCCGCAAGCACGCCGATCCGACCAAGCGCTACATGATGGCCGTTCAGTTCGCCCATATCCCGATTACCGGCGATGCGGAGGTCGTCGAGGCCTCGCCTGCGGTCACCCAGCAGTCGGAGGAGAACCTCGCGAACCGCGTGCTTGACTGGGTCGAGCAGGCTGGCGACGAGCCAAAATGGAGCGGCGACCGCAAGAAGCGCATCGCCGATTGGGCTGCCATCGCGCGCCGCCTCGGCTATCCCAAATTCCTCGAGCTCTGGCATTACAACCGCAAGCTCGTCGCCCTCTATGTCCAGGTCCAGTTCGAGCACAAGCGGAAGGAGATGACCGCCGGCAAGCCGCCGCCGTTCGACGGCTACTGGGGTGGCGACCCCTGGCGCGTCTATCCCTTCAAGCTCATCATGGCCGAGTGCAAGCGCAAGACGAACGTGGACGACTGCTACGCCCACACCGCCAATCAGCTCAGACAGTCCGAGCAGGACATCCTCGCCATGATCGACGACGTCTACAAGGCGATGATCAAGTACCAGTCGGCCCACTCGCAGGATTTCCGCCCCAGCTCGATCACCGGCTCGGCCAAGGCAAAATACCGCGACCTCGCTCCGTTTCTCGAGGATCTGAAGAAGCAGCTGAACAACGTCGATTCGCTGATGCAGACCTACACCAAGAACAAGCAATACGACCCCGGCCTGTTCGCGGGGTTCTGATCAGACAAGCTGCACGATATTCTTCGCGCCGATTCCAGTGGTCCTCGTGACGGGGCCACTTCATTCGCCGTTTATCGTCCCATCCGGCACGTTCAGCCCCAGCGCCGCCGCAAGATCATGGACCAGACGGCGCTCGTGGAAGCGCCAGCCGGCCGGCGTTCGCACCAGCACGTCCCTGTAGGTGCCGGCGACCGACGGCACCAGGCCGGCGCCCGCGGCCTGGAGGACGACCAGATAACTGGTGCGGGCAGTGGCGCGATCGCCGTCGAGCCGGATCAGGCTGTTCATGATGAAATGCTTGCGCTTGGGCTCGGCAGGGATGTTGCGCGCCATCAGCGCCGCGATCTCGGCTGGCCCGCGCGCCCGCGCATAGGGCGCGATCCACTCGCCGTCCGCGGTGAACAGCGCGCCGAGCTCGGTGAACCGGAACTCGTCCATGCGAAAGCAGTATTCGCTGAAAAGCTCGCGGATGGCCTCCTTGTCCTCGAAGGGCGTCGGCATCGCTCAGACGCCGTGGTCGACCGCCATGCCCTTTTCGGCGAGCTCCTTGCGGGCATTCTCGTTCTTGGTGAGCCGCTCGAGCCCCATGCCGCGCAGCACGTTGGGCGCCTTGGTGAACTGGATGTTGTCGTAACCCACGATCTCGATGCGGTTGCCCCAGGGATCGCGGAAGTCGAGGAACGGGCCGGGCAAGGCCTCCACGCCGGCGGCCTTCAACGCCTGGCGTGCCGCCTCCTTGTCGTCGACCACCAGGCCGAAATGGCGGCCATCGTCGGCCGCCTGCTTGCGGCCCTTCTGGAGGGCGATGAACTGGTCGCCGAGATCGATGAAAGCCATGTCGGCGCTCTTGCCGCGCAGTTCGAACTCGAACAACCGGCCATAGAAGGCCAGGGCCTCCTCGATGTCGCCGACCTCCAGCGCCACATGGTTGAAGCCCACGACTCGCGGTTTGTTGGTATCTGCCATCGTCCGCTCCTCTGCCGGTGCGTTGAAGAGGTGGGCACGTCCCGAGGCCCACGCAAGCGAAAAGGGCCGGCGATTGCCGGCCCTTTCCCATGCAGCGGATACGGTTTTATTTGGCGGCCTGCACCATGATCTCGACCTTGAGCGCCGGGTTGGCGAGCTTGGCCTCGACGGTGGCGCGCGCCGGCGTCGAACCGGGGGCGACCCAGGCATCCCACACTTCGTTCATCTGGCTCCAGGTGCCGATGTCGGTCAGCCAGATGTTGGCCGACAGGATCTTCGACTTGTCGGTGCCGGCGTCCTTCAGGAACTTGTCGATCTTGTCGAGGATCTGCTTGGTCTGGCCCTTGACGTCGGCCTTGGTGTCGTCGGCCGTGAGGCCCGCGAGATAGACCGTGTTGCCATGGACGACCGCGCTCGACATGCGGGGGCCGGCGTTGATGCGCTGGATGCTCATTGTCTCTCCTCCTCAAAAACGGCGCCGACCATAGAGCAGTTTCCCTCGAGGTGGAACCGAGCAAACCTTGGGCTTACATTGAGCGGATGGAGGGCAAATGAGCCGAGAAGTGCGCGGAATGCTTTTAGGCCTGTGCATCGTGATCCTGGCGGCGGCCGCGTATTTCCTGAAGGACAAGCCTGCGAGCACGCCCGGCGCCGCGGGACCGACGACGCAACGCACCTCGCAATAGGTCTAGACGATCTCTCCGGCCGCGATCAGCGCTCCTTGCTCGCGCAGGACACGACGTACGCGGTCGCTGTCCACCCTGCCCTGGTCGGCAAGCATCGCCGCTGCGACACCCGCCGCCTGCCCCGTTGCGAAGGCCGTGCCCATGACGCGCAGGCTGGCGCCGGCCTGGCGATCGGCATCGACGACGCGGCCAGCGGCGAAGAGGTTTTCGGTGTCGCGGCTCATCAGGCAGCGCAGCGGAATTTCATAGGCCGTCTTGTCCGGCGGATAGATGAAGCTGCTCTGCAGCGTCGTGCGATCGTGCCACTCCACGCCCCAGGCGCCGAGCGCGATGCCGTCGGGCTGGGACCGCCTCTCGACCACGTCCTGCCAAGCGAGCCGATGGGCCGCCTCGATGTGGCGCGCCTCGCGCGTGCCGAACTCGGGACCGGTCGACGCGAGAAAGGCGTTGGCGCAGCCCGGCAGGCTGCGGACGACGTCGAGATAGGCCCAGGCCTGTTGCCGGCCGCGCCGCTCGGCGGCGCTCTGGCTCGCCGCATCGCGCGGATCGTAGTCCTCGGAGGCGAGATAGCAGACCATGTCGCCCGAGATCGGCAGGCGCGTCAGCACGCTGCGGTCCTTGCTGAAGGGCCCGCGACCTGCCGCCTTCGCTGCCTGCACGGCGGCGGTGAGCTGCTCGGCGGTGACGACGACATCGCGCGGGATGCCGCCGAAGCGCGTGGCGAGCGTACCGAGATTGACCGCGCCGTCGTTGCCGTAACGAGTCGCCGCGCCGGCGAACTGGGCAAGATCGCCTTCGCCGCTGGCATCGACGAAGGCGCGGGCGGCAATCGTGTGCCGGCCGCCATGGTCGTGCCAGCGCAGATTGACGATGCGGCCGTCGGTCCGGGTGGCGCCGCAGACGAAGGCGTTGAACATCACCTTCACGCCGGCCTCGGCGCACAAGGAATCGAGCACCAGCTTCACCGCCTCCGGCTCGAACACGACGAAGACGCCGCGATGGCGCTGCGGGCCGGTGACGGCGCCGAGCCGGCGCAATCCGCTCATCACCTCCTCGGCGACGCCCATCACCGCGCGCCGCGGCTCGTCGCCCAGGGTGTAGAGGCCGCAATAGGTGAGCACGTTGCGCAGCGTCGCTGCGCCGCCGAGGCACGGGCCCTTCTCGAGCAGGATGGTGCGCGCCCCGCATCGCGCGGCGGCGATGGCGGCCGCCGTGCCGGCGCTGCCGCCGCCGACCACGGCGACGTCGTATGGTTCACCGGTCATGGTCTTCCTCTTCCGGACCGCGAGCCTCCGGCTCGCTCATGATTCTTGAGCGAGCCGGGAGGCTCGCGGTCCGGAAGACCATGAGGCGCTCCCATCAGATCGCAGCCACCACCATGATCTCGATCTTCATCTTCGGGTCGTTCAGCCTGGCCTGAACGGTGGCGCGCGCGGGCGTCGAACCTGGCACGACCCAGGCGTCCCACACGGCATTCATGGCGGCGAAGTCGCCGATGTCGGCGAGCCAGATCACGGCCGACAGGATCTTCGACTTGTCGCTGCCGCCCTTCTTCAGGAGCGCATCGATTTCAGCCAGCGCCTGCGTCACCTGGCCGGTGATGTCGGCCGAGGTGTCTTCCGGGATCATGCCCGAAAGATACATGCGGTCGCCGAAGACGCTGGCCTCGCTCATGCGCGGGCCGGGATCGATGCGAACGACGTTGCTCATGCTGCGGGTCTCCGGTCGATGGCGATGATGTGGATGGGTGTATGGCCGACGACTGCCTGCAAGCCAAGATCGCGGCAGCGCGCCTCGAGGTCGCTCGGCAGGGGGCTCGACCGTTCGGCGGCGGCCAGCGCCTCCTGGCTGAGCAGGATGCCGGCATCGAACTGGCGCGTCATGCTCTCCAGCCGGCTCGCCACGTTGACGGTGTCGCCCAAGGTCGTGAACTCCAGCCGGTCGGCGATGCCGACATTGCCCTGGATGACCGGGCCGTAGTGGATGCCAATGCCGACGGTGGTCGCGACCTTGCCGACGGCAATGCGCTGGTCGCGCCACTGGTCGATCGTGTCGACGATCTCGACGGCGCACAGCAGGGCGCCGCGCGCCGCGTCGGGCGTCTCCTCCGGCGCCCCGAATACCGCCATCAGCCCGTCGCCTAAAAACTTGTCGACCGAGCCGTAGTGGCGGAAGACGATGGGCACGATGCGGCGGTGGAAGGCGCGGATGATGGCGATGACCTCCTCCGGCGTGATCGCCTCCATGCGCCGCGTCGAGCCGATGACGTCGACGAACATCACGGCGGCGTCCTGGGCGCGGCCGGCCTCGAGGCCGCGCACGTCGGCTGCCGCCAGATGCTCGACGACACTGGGCGAGAAATAGCGGCCGAGGTTGGCGCGCTCGGTCTCGGCCATGACGGCGCGCTCGACATGGCGGCGGGCGCGCCAGATGGCGCCGGCGATCAGGCCGATGGTGATGGCCAGCAGCACGAGCTGGTTCAGCATGAACACGACCGGACTATCGACGCCCTGTACCTCGATGAGCTGGCGCAGGAGGTCGAGGGCGCCGGCTGCGGTGAAGCCGCGGAACGAATCGACGTGCTCGGCGGAATGGAGCACGAAGGCAAAGGAGGCGAGCTGGCCGACGAAGGCAGCCGCACCGGCGACCAGCACGATCTGGACGGAAAAGGTGAGCGCGCTCGCCGCCACATAGGCCACGAGATAGAGGAAGGCGGAGCGTCGCAGCCACGACTGCAGCGCCCATTCGTACCAGTCGTTCTCGGGATAGTGGCTGGCCAGCACGATGATCGCCACGTCGACCAGGGCGCATGCGCCCTGGATGGCGAGCATGTAGCGGCTGCGGCGGGTGGCGTAGCCGATCCAGCCGACGCCGAAGAATACCGCCACGGCCGCGATCATGACCGGCAGGCGCGTCCAGGACGAGGAGAACACCACCCAGATGAAGACGACGCCGAGCGCGATGGCGCGCGCCTTGAAGGCGAAGGCGAAGCCCGACAGCTCTTCCTCGTGCAGCCGCTGCAGCCAGCCGGGCGGCACATTGCGTTGCGGGCGCATGGATTCGTCTGTCACGGGCGGACCCTAAAGGAGGCTTGCCGAGTGTGGCAATCGCCACAGCCCCGTAGCCGGCGCCCTCATACCGTGCCAGCCTCGTTCCTGGTGATTGGGGGAGAAGCCAACATGGCGAAACGTGGATTCTGGAGAACGTTGGTTCTCCTGCTGGGCCTGTCGTTGTTCGCAGCGATGCCGGCGCAGGGCCAGAACGGGCTTCAGCGCTTCGAGAAAGACATCAAGCCGCAACTCGAGTTCAAGTCGCTGACCTACGACAAGGCGGCGCCTGTGGGTGACAAGGGCTTCACGCTGAGCAACGTCGTTGCCGTCGTGCCGGCTGAGGCGACGGGCGGCAAGGACAGCACGATCAAGATCGAGAAGGTCACCGTCGAGGAGATCGACTTCGACCGCCTGAAGGACACCGGCAAGAAGGACGACATGCCGCTGTTCGCCAAGCTCAGGATCGAGGGCATGACGGGCGACGATGAGCTGAGCGGCATGCTCGAGAGCTTCGGGGTGCCCAAGGCGCCGGTCGACCTGGTGCTGGATTACCGGCTCAACCCGGCCAACAAGGTGCTGACCATCTCGAAGCTCGAAATGGGCCTGCAGGGACAGGGCAGCCTCTCGCTCAGCCTGGTTCTGGACGGGGTGAGCGACAAGGCGAGCGAAGCGGCCGGCGCCAAGGACACCGCCAGCCTGCGCTCGGCGTCGCTGGTCTACACGGATGTCGGCCTGCTGTCGCAGCTCATTCCCGCCGTCGCCAAGCAGCAGGGCATGGCGGCCGACGCGATGGTCGCCATGGCAGTGGCGCCGATCGGCGCTTTCGCCGCCAACAAGGGGCCGGGCACGGTCAAGGCGCTGGACGCGCTGGCCTCCTTCATCGCCGACTGGAAGAAGCCGAAGGGCCCGATCACCATCTCGGTCACGCCGGCCAAGAGCGCCTCGATCAACGACCTCGACAAGATCGAGGAGCCCAACGCGCTGACCGACATCTTCGGCCTCAAGATCGAGTATGCCGGCATGCGGGCCGGCGCGGCAGGCGGCGTTGCCCCCTCGACCGGCGGTCAGTCCGCCGCCGCAGCGGCGCCGCCGGCCGACAAGACGATGACCGGCGCCGAGGCCTGGCTCACGATCATCGGCAATACCGTGACCGGCAAGGTCGACGGCGAGGAGATCTTCGAGCACTACCGCAAGGACGGCACGCTCACGCTGATGGAAGGCAGCTCCCTCACCAAGGGCAAGTGGTCGCTCGAGGGCGAGCGGGTCTGCTTCAAGTATCCCGACGAGGACAAGGACTGCCAGACGATCAGCCGTACCGGCGACGAGGTCACCTTCAAGCGCAAGGACAAGAGCGGATACCGGCTCAAGGTCCTGCAGGGCAATCCGAAGAACCTCTGAAGTCGACCTGCTGGGGGCGCGTCCGCTCATCGTCTTCGCCTTCCGGACCGCGCGCGTCCTCGCGCGCGGTCCGGAAGACCATGAGCGCCACGAAGTGGCACGACTCATCGCGACTGCGGCGATGAATTGCACGCCGACTGTCGCGTCTCACAGCGTGTGCGGTGCCATGATCATGTAAGCTAACGACTCTTGCCTGCATCGACAGGAAGGCGAGAGACTGCGGCATGCCTCGTCGAGAGCGCCATTGAGCGCGCGGAAGCGCGCAATCCCGCAGCTATGATCGCACCACTCAGCCTTTCCAACGCCCTCACTTTGATCTTTGCCATCACCTGCCTGACGATGGTGCTGAATCAGAGATCCGATCGAGTTCAAAGGATATCCCGTCTCCTCGTTCCGCCGGTACTGGCTGTCGTCGTCGCCCTGATCTTGCTCAGCAGTGTGTTCGACGCCGGCCTGATCAACGATGCCCTTTGGGTCGGTGGAGCGATCGTCGGCTTCGTCCTCGGTCGCCTGCGTGGCCGCACGCTCCCGATGGAGCTGCTGCCCGCTCCCGGATTGGTCCGCGTGGCGCAGACGGCGGACCACCTGGCGGCAGCGGTCGCGCTGGTCGCGATCGCCGGGACGGACTTCGCCTCGGCCACCTTGCGCGAGGCCGTCCTGGCGCCGGCTCTGGTCGCCACGGGCGGAGCGTTATGCGCCGGCTTTCTCGCGGGACGCTTCCTCATGATTGCCGTCCGCGCCGATCCGGTGGCGCGGCTCAAGAACGGCGCGCGATAGATGCGCGGTTCGGAGGAAGATCCGGACTTTCATCGCTTCCCCAGATATTTGCTCTCGAGCGCCCGCTACTGCAGAATATCTGCAATGGCGGATGGGTATGGGAGTCCGTCCAAGACGGCTGGGGGGACAGCATGCAGCGCGACGATGGGAGCACGGTGCCGGATGGCGCCATGTCGCTCGCCAGGACTGTATGGATTCTGGGAAAGATAAGGTGGCTGCTGTTCGTCGTCATCCTGTTGGGCTTTGGCGTGGGCCCGATGATGACCTCGTTCGAGGACGCCGAGCGCAATTACGGTGAGGTCAGCACGTCGGATTGGGTCCACACGAACTATTGGCTGAAGAGCGCGGACTGCGCGCGCGAGACCGGAGCGTGGCTCGCCCTGTGTGCCGACGACGGCAAGCTGAAGCCCATCTCCGAGGAGGCGATCGGCGACGATCCGGGCCATGCGTTCCTGCTGGCCGTGTGGACGATCATCAGCGGCGACGATGACGCCGATCTCGTTGACGTCGCCGGGCTCAACATCGCTCTCAACAGCCTTGGTTTCCTGCTGCTGGCCGGCTTCCTGTTCGCCCTCCGCGCCTATCCCTGTTTCCTGCTGTTCATGTACATGGGGCCGATCGTCTACCTGAAATGGATCGGCGTCGCACCGCATTGGGCCCTGCTTGGCGTCGCGAGCATGGCCGCCGTGCTTCCCATGGCAATCCTGGCAAAGGAGTACCGATTTCTTTCGTCGCGGCTCGGCCAATGGTTCATCGGACTGGGCCTGCTCGGCCTCGCCTCGGCGGCGCTCGTCCGGGAAGCGATCGCCCTGATGGGAATCGTCACGGCGTTCTCCGCCATCGCCTTCATCGCGCTCCGCCGCCGACGTACCGGCGAGGGCGTGCGCGACCTCGTCGTCGTCGCGGTCCTGATCGTGGCGGCCGCCTCGGTGCCCTACGCCGCCATAGCGGCGCGCGACGTGATGTTCGACATCGAGCCTGGACAACTCGTCGAACGCCACGGGTTCTCCGACATTCTCTACATGGGGCTCGGCTCCGTCCCGAATTCGTTCGGCATCACCTACAGCGACTGGGTGGCGCTGGCCGCCGCCCAGAAGGTCGATCCCGACGTCGTGCATTGCTCGCCGGACTTCTACAGGATCATGTGGGGCCTCTACCTGGACAAGCTGCTCACCGATCCTGCCGAAGTGGCGCGTATCTACTTCGAGAAAGCGCGACTGCTCCTTTCCGACCCGGTCCTCGAGCCCGGTCCGCCTCTGGGCGTCGTCCTGCTCGTCGGGCTCTGCCACTTCCTCGTGGCGAAGAAATTCGATCTCTGGTCGAAGGTCGGATTCCCCCAAGGCAGTCTGGTGGAAGGAGCAGCACTCGTCTTCATCGGCCTCTTCGTCGCCCAGGGGATCCTTGCCTCTCCCGACCGCGGATATGCCATGCCGGTAGGGGCGGCCATCGTGACGCTCATCGGCGTGCTGGTCGGCTTCCACCTGCGGGCGGCCTACGTCGTGGCGAAACGATACCTTGCGCGGGCGCACCCCTAGAGGGAATCGCTCCAGCTGCTGCAGTACGAACTTCCGCTTTGCAGGACGGTTTGGCGGGCGCTTCTTTCCCCACTTCCCGCCGCTTCGCGATAAAGTCGCCGGCTGAGAGGTGATCGATGACCGATGAAGAAGCCGGCCGCGTCCGCGATTTCGTGGGGTACGGACGCAATCCGCCCGATCCCAGGTGGCCGGGCGGAGCGCACGTCGCGGTCAATTTCGTCATCAACTACGAGGAAGGCGGCGAGCGCTCCGTGCCGGACGGCGACGGTGCGAGCGAAGCCGCGCTGACCGAGGGCTCGACGGCCAGCTTCACCGGCCGCGACCTCGGCGCCGAGAGCATGTTCGAGTACGGCAGCCGCGCCGGCTTCTGGCGCCTGCACCGCATCTTCACGCGGCGCAAGCTGCCTTGCACGGTGTTCGCCATCGCCCGTGCGCTGGAGCGCAATCCCGAGGCCTGCGCGGCCATGCGCGAGGCGGGCTGGGACGTGGCCGGCCACGGCTACAAGTGGGAGATGCACGCCACCATGGCGCCGGACTACGAGAAGAAGCAGATCGAGATGGCGACCGAGAGCATCACCCGGACCATCGGCACGCGGCCAGCCGGCTGGTACAGCCGCTATGCGCCCTCGATGCAGACGCGCAACCTCCTGCTCGACGCCGGCTACGAGTACGACAGCGACACCTACGACGACGAATTGCCCTACTGGCTGAAGGTCGGGTCGCGCCGCCAGCTCATCGTGCCCTACTCCATCACCCACAACGACGTGCGGTTCCAGCGCCAGGGCATGACCAGCGGCGACGAGTACCTCGCCTACATCAAGAACGCCGTGCAATGCGTGCTGGAAGAGGATCCGCCGCGCATGCTGAGCTTCGGCCTGCACAACCGCATCATCGGCCATCCCGGCCGCGCGCTGGGGCTGGCGCGGGTGCTCGACTGGCTGGCCGCCCAGCCGCGCGTCTGGATCACGCGCCGCGTCGACATCGCGCGGCATTTCAAGCAGGTGCACCCTGCGAAATAACCGTCATCCCGACCGGAGCGAAGCGGAGTGGAGGGACCTTTTCATGTGTCCAACGCCGTGGAAGACCCGGTCCCTCGACTACGCCGCCCTGCGGGCGGCTTCGCTCGGGATGACGAGGAAAGGGAGTTAATCATGACCATCCGCCGCCCGCTCGATGGCTTTCTCGTCCTCGATCTCGGGCAGATCTACAACGGTCCCTATTGCGGCTTGACCCTGGGCTTCATGGGCGCGCGCGTGCTCAAGATCGAGCCGCCGGAGGGCGACGTCGTGCGCCGGCGCAAGCGCGAGGTCGAGCCGTGGCCGCTGGTGATGCTGAACTCCAACAAGGAATCGGTGGTCCTCGACCTCAAGCAGCCGCGCGGCAAGGAGATCTTCCTCGGGCTGGTCAAGAAGGCCGACGTCGTGATCGAGAACTTCGCGGTCGGTGTCATGGACCGGCTGGGGCTGGGCTACGACGTGCTGAGCAAGCTCAATCCGCGCCTGGTCTACGGCGGCAGCTCGGGCTTCGGGCTCGACGGGCCGTATCGCGACCTCGCCGCCATGGACGTCACCGTCCAGGCGATGACCGGCATCATGAACTCGACCGGCCAGCCGGACGGCCCGCCGACCAAGGCCGGCGCGGCGGTGTGCGATTTCCTGGCCGGCATCCACCTCTGCGCCGGCATTTTAGGCGCGCTGGTGCAGCGCGAGCGCACCGGCCGGGGCCAGCGCGTCGAGGTCGCCATGCATGAGGCCGGCACGATTGCTCTCGCCTCGGCGCTGGGCGCCGTCATGGACGGCGACACCAACGTCCCCGAGCGCACCGGCAACCGCCATCCCGCGCTCGCCATGGCGCCCTACAACACCTATCCCTGCAGTGACGGCTACGTCGCGATCTTCACCGCGGCCGAGCGGCACTGGCAATCGATGTGCAAGATGCTGAACCGGCCCGACCTCGCCACCAATCCCGAGTTCGCCAGCACGGTGGGCCGGGCCAAGAACATGGCCGAGATCGACGACATCGTCGGCGCCTGGACGATCGGCCGCTCCAAGGACGAGGTGGTGCGGCTCCTGAACGAGGCGCACGTGCCGTGCGCGCCCGTGAAGACCGCGCGCGAGGTCTCGCGCGATCCGCATCTCGAGGCGCGCGGCTTCTGGGTCGACGTCGACCATCCGCGCCGCGGCCGCACGCGCGTGCCGATCTCGCCGATCCGCCTCCATACCGGCGGCAAGCCCGAGATCAGGAGCCCCGCGCCGACGCTGGGGCAGCATACAGAGAAGGTGCTGGCCGAGCTTTTGGGGCTGAAAGCCGCCGAGCTCGCCGAGCTGCGCCCCCAGCTATGAGCGTTCCCTGATGTCGGAGAATTTTATCTTCGGGGACTTCTCGGCGATGTAGCCCAGTTCCCAGGCGTTGCGGGCCAGGAACACCGGCGCGCCGTCGCGGTCCTCGGACATGCCGCCGCGATTGGCGGACATGAACGCTTCCAGGTCGGCCTTGTTGTCGGCGGAGATCCAGCGCGCGGTCTCGAAGGGTGCGGGCTCGAGGTCGATCTTGACCTGGTACTCGGCCTCGACGCGGGTCTTCAGCACGTCGAGCTGCAGCTCGCCGACCACGCCCACGATGTGATCGCCGCCGATGACGCGGCGGAACACCTGGGTCACGCCCTCCTCGGCGAGATCGTCGAGCGCGCGCTTGAGCTGCTTGGACTTCATCGGATCCTCCAGCCGCACGCGACGCAGGATCTCGGGCGCGAAGTTGGGAATGCCAACGATCTTGATCGCCTCGCCCTCGGTCAGCGTGTCGCCGACGCGCAGCACGCCGTGGTTGGGCACGCCGATGATGTCGCCCGGCCAGGCTTCGTCGACGATCTCGCGCTCGCGGGCGAAGAACAGGATCGGCGAGTTCACCGACAGCGTCTTGCCGGTGCCCATCTGCGTCAGCTTCATGCCGCGGCGGAACTTGCCGCTGCACAGCCGCAGGAAGGCGATGCGGTCGCGATGGTTGGGGTCCATGTTGGCTTGGACCTTGAAGACGAAGCCCGCGACCTTGGGCTCGGTCGGCTCGATGGGCCGCGGCTCGGCCGGCTGCGGCCGAGGCGGCGGCGCCCAGGCGGCGAGCGCGTCCAGCAGCTCGCGGACGCCGAAATTGTTGTAGGCGCTGCCGAAGAACACCGGCGTGAGATGCCCGGCGCGGTAGGACTCCATGTCGAATTCCGGGTAGCCCGCGCGCACCAGATCGACCTCCTCGGCCAGCCGGGGATCGTCGATGGCGTAGTTCTCGATCACCTCGCCGATGCGGCTGCGGTCGTTGGTGTCGAATACCAGCATGCGGCTGTTGGTGAGATCGTAGGTGCCCTTGAAGGCCTGGCCCGAGCCGGTCGGCCAGGTCATGGGGGCCACGTCGAGCGCCAGGGTCGAGGCGATTTCGTCTAAAAGCTCGATCGGGTCCTTGGCTTCGCGGTCGAGCTTGTTGATGAAAGTCACGATCGGCACGTCGCGCAGGCGGCAGATCTCGAACAGCTTGCGGGTGCGCGCCTCGATGCCCTTGGCGGCGTCGATCACCATCACCGCCGAATCGACGGCCGTCAGCGTGCGGTAGGTGTCCTCGGAAAAGTCCTCGTGGCCCGGCGTGTCCAGAAGATTGAACACCGCGCCGCCGTACTCGAAGTGCATCACCGAGGTAGTGACCGAGATGCCGCGCTGCTGCTCGATCTTCATCCAGTCCGAGCGCGCGCGCCGCGCCTCGCCGCGCGCCTTCACCGCACCCGCGACATGGATGGCGCCGCCGAACAGCAGGAGCTTCTCGGTCAGCGTCGTCTTGCCGGCGTCGGGATGGGAAATGATGGCGAACGTACGACGCAGCCCGGCCGGGTGGCCGGCCAGGCGGGCATCGAGATCGGAGACGACGGCGGAATCGGGCACTTTTCGGGTTCCGGGAGGGGGCGGCGCCGACGGGTCGGGTCGGCGGCATGCGGGTAGCGGACGCGCCACGCGGCGTCAACCGCGCTCGATCCCAAGAGAAGGTCCAGCGACAGAACCGACACCTCGCCCGAACATGATGTGGGTTTCTCGACGGAGTCACCTGCGGTTGCAGATGACCGCCGAGATATGCGCTTTTGGTTGTTCGCAATCCCGTGCAACTGCGCGATTATTTTTGCGAGCATACTTGTACAGAAAGCAATCTATACGAGTACGACTCGGCGACACCCGTTCGGGCTTCGCGCTTCAATCCTCCGGCTTTCCTTGAACATCGATGCGGGGAGGTTCCCATGGCCAATACAGCAGAACTCTGGATGCTCCTGACGAACGGAAAGAACCAGGCCTTGTCGCTTGTCTCGGCCAAGGTCATCGGTTCGAGCAGCACCAACAAGGTCGATTGCCCGCAGACTCTCGGGACGGGCACCTACGGCGGCATCGGCACGCCAGCCTCCAGCACGCCCTACCAGGTCCTCTGGACCTATACGCCGGATGGCGGCCAAACCCTTCTGAATTTCAGCGTCAGCCTCAATGGCCCGATGGGACTTCAGATCGTCCCCTCGAAGAGCGGTCCACATGCAGGCGACTGGACGCTGGCGGAGTCGCCGCGACTCATCCAGCAAGGGACTTGGTTGATACGGTTCTACTACACCTGAACGATCGAGAACGGGCGCCGCCGGCATCACGCCGGCGGCGCCCGGGCTTAGGCGGGCCGGCCGTCGACGCCGGGAATGAGCTTCAGGTTGATCTGCGTCTTGGAAAGCGTGGCGGTGGTGAGCAGGCCGTTGCCGCTGGGCCGCCACAAGGACATCATGTATTCCTCGCGCACGCGCTACAACACGGACGTCTATCGCCGCATCCACGAATGGAAGAAGCGGCTCCAGCTCACGCTGGCGAAAATGCCCGACGAGCTGATGACCGACGAGAAACGCCGGTTGCGCGACGAGCTGTCCGACCTGCCCGACGTCACCATCCTGCAGCTCATCTATCAGCAGAAGGCCTACGAGGGCCACGCCGAGGACTACGAGTTCTCGGGCATGTCGATGCGCGAGCATTGGCAGAGCGGCTACGAGGACACCAAACGTACGCTGCGGCGCAAGGACTGGCTGACCATGCCGCCGCAGGGGGCCGGCATCGTCATCCACGGCGTCCATCGCGAGGACGATCGTTAAAGGAGGCCGCCACGCCCTCAAATCCCACCAATGTCACACCGGGGCGGCGCGGCGCGTGCTAGCGATCGGCCGTGGGTCGAAACGTGTGGGACGGGTGATGGCTATTCCCTTGGCGGAATCGGCCTCGGTGTCGGGCGCAACCGTGCGCCGGCTGCTCGCGGCATCGGTCCGCGAGGGGCGACCATCGGCTGTGCAATTGCTGGTGCTGGCCGGGCTGCCCGTGCTGGCGGCGGGGTGGGCCGTGCTGTCGCCGCCGGTCATGCTCAGCAAGACGATGACGCAGGACCTGCTGTTCAACCTGAGCGGTGCCTGGCACGTCTACTCGGGGCATGTGGCGCATGTCGACTTCCATGACGCCTCGGGCCGGCTGAGCTTCCTGCTGACGGCGCTCGGCTTCCACCTGCTGGGGCCTGTTCCCTTCGCCTTCCTGGTCAACGTCGCGATCATGAGCGGCGCCCTGTTCGCGGCGGCCCTCCTGGTGGCGATGCGGCGCCTGCCGCTGCTGCCGGCGGCGATCTTCGTGTTGTTCGCGAGCCTGCTCGCGCTGATGCCGGCCAACGTCGGCGACCGGCCGGAGCAGTACACCTTCGCGATGTCCTACAATCGCTACGGCTGGAGCGCCTACAGCATCCTGGCGCTGATCCTGTTCGTGCCACCGCGCGAGGAGCGCGACCATACCTGGATCGACATCGTCGTCGCCGGCGGCCTGCTGGCGGCAATGTTCTATCTCAAGATCACCTACTTCGCCGCGGGCCTCGCGACAGTCGGGTTTGCCCTGCTGTTCCATCCCCATGTCGGACGGTACTGGCGGCCGTGGCTGGTGGTCGGCGTCCTGCTGGTGCTGAACGCGCTCGCCCCGCACAACCAGGCATACCTGGCCGACATCCTGGCCTGGGCGACCAGCGGCGCCGTGCGCCGGGCGGCGATGCTGCACTTCAACAACTTCGTCGCCGCGATCGGTCAGTACGGCCCGTATCTCGCCGCCGTCGCCGTGGCCGCATGGTTGTGGTGGTCGGGCCGCGCGACGTACCGGTTGCCGCTCACGCTCCTCTTCCTGCTGGTCATGTCGCTGCTGCTGCTGTCGCAGAACTCTCAGGCCGCAGGCATGCCGTCGGCCATGGTCGCGCTGTTCATCCTCTATGACCGGCTGCGCACCACCTTCGCCTCCCTCGGCAATCGCGACATGGCGCCGTGGCTGCTGACGCTGCTGCTCTTCCCGCTGTTCGCCGTCGGCGGCTATGCGACCAGCATCGCGGGCTACCGCGCCTACGCCCACGGCGGTCGCGACGTGCAGGTCGTCGAGCGCACCAACCTCCGCGGCCTTGCCGTGCCGTCAGGCCCGCGCGGCACGTTCCTGAGCTTCTCGTACAGCTTCGACTACCCGTCGCGCACCGAGGATGCACCGGCCCAGCCGCTCTACCAACTTTCCGACTACGAGTACGTCCTGGTGCTCCTGGACGCAGCGGACCTGCTTGCCGCCCGCCCGCCCGGCGGCATCGTCCTCCTCGACAGCGTCAACCCCCTGCCCTTCATGCTGGGCGTCGAACCCGTGCGCGGCGGCAATCTCTGGTCGACATGGAGCGCGCCGAAGCGGCAGGCCAGCGAGTTTCTTGCCGGCGCACGCTATGTCCTGATCCCGAAATTCTCGACCAGCCCGCAATGGACCGACGACATGGTCCGCCAGTACGGCGACTATCTGGAAGAGCACTTCCGGCGGACGGCGGAGACGCGGTGCTGGATCCTGCTGACGCGATCCGATCCCGAACTGCCGGCCAGCATGAGCCAGGGCCATATTTGATTCGTCAGCCGCGCCCTGACGCGCTTTGCGCCGCCAGGATCTCGCGGATGTGCGGCAGATGCTCGCGTCCCCAGTAAAGGTCACCGTCGGGAAAGAGGAAGCTCGGCACGCCGAACACGCCCTTGGCCTCGGCAGCGTCCTGCACCGCTTTCAGCTCGCGCGCCCCCTCGCCGGCCGCGAAGGAGGCGAAGCCCGCCGCGTCGGCGCCGGCGCGCTTCAATACGTCGGCGAGGGCGACAGGATCCTCGATGTCGAGGTCGTGCTTCCAGAAGCGGTCGAACACCTCGTCATTGTAGGCGCGAAAGGCGCCGTGGCGCTTGGCGTAGAGCAGCCCGATGCCGGCCAGCGACGAGTTCCAGATCTTGCGCGTGCCGCGGATGGTGAGCCCGACCCGGTTCGCTTCACGCCGCACGTCCATGTAGCTGTACCTGACGCGGCGCCACTGATGGGCGTTGCGGTCCTGCTCCAGGACGCGGCCCTCGGCATCGACCTTGGCGCTGCCGAGATAGGCGGGAATGTCCAGGACATAGGGTAGCCAGTCGATCGCCACCCCGGTCTCGCGCTCCAGCCGATAGGCCGGGTCCTTGGCGAGATAGGCGTAGGGGCTCTTGTAGTCGATGTAGAGCGTCAGGGTTTTAACCGGCATGACGCATCAGCCTAGAGCAGCAAGCTTTCCTCCCCAAGCGAAGCTTGGGGAGGTGGCCGCGAAGCGGACGGAGGGGTCATGGGCAACAATGACGATGCCTATGACCCCTCCGTCGGCGTACGACGCCGACACCTAACCAACTGCGTTGGGGAGGAAGGTTAGGCAAACCGCCTCTTCGCGTCCTCGCGCAGCTCGGCCTTGCGGATCTTGCCCGACTCGGTCATCGGGAAGGCGTCGATGAACACCACATGGCGCGGCAGCTTGAAGCTCGCGAGCTTGCCGCGGCAGTGGGCCAGCACGTCCTCGGTCTCGATCGCCGCCTCCGGCTTGCGCTGGACATAGGCCACCGCGACCTCGCCCAGGCGCTCGTCGGGAAGGCCGACGACGGCGACCTGCTGCACGGCGGGATGCTCCAGCAGCAGGCCCTCGGTCTCCATCGGATCGACGTTCTCGCCGCCGACCTTCAGCATGTCCTTGTAGCGGCCTAGGAAGCGCAGGCAGCCGTTGGCCAGCCACATCGCCGCGTCGCCGGTGCGGAACCAGCCGTCGGGTGTGAAGGCGGCCGTGGTCTCGGCCGGCTTGCGGTAATACTCCTTCAGCACCGTGCGGCCGCGTACCTGCAGCTCGCCCGCGACGCCCGGCCCCAGCACCGCGCCGCTGCCGTCATCGACGATGCGCAATTCGAAGCCCGGCCCTGGCCAGCCCGACGCCTCGCTGCGATGCACCTCGTCGTCGTCCAGCGAGGACAGCGACACGCCCAGCCAGGTCTCGGTCATGCCGAACCCCGACAGGTTCTTGAGCGGCGCCAGCGCCTGCATGCCGCGGCGCACGACCGGCGTGGCGCTCAGCATGCCGGCGGCGAAGATGCCGGTGCGCAGGCTCGAAAGATCGCGCGGCCGCGCTTCCTGCGCCTCGGCGAGACCCTTCATGTGCGCCTCGAAGCCGTGGATGACGCTGACCCGCTCCTTCTCGATCAGGTCGAGGCTCTCGCCGGGATCGAAGCCCACGGTCACGATCTGCCGGGCGCCGGTGACCAGCGACATCCACGCGCCCTCCGACAGACCGAAGGCATGGAACAGCGGCAGGTAGTTCAGGATCGTGTCGGCGGCGGTAATGGCCATCAGCGCCGCCCGCTCCTCGACGTTGCTGACGAGCTCGTGGGTACGCACCACGCCCTTGGGAAAGCCGGTCGTGCCCGAGGTGTACATGATGAAGGCGATGGCGGCGGGATCGACGGCGCGGGCGCGCGCGGCCAGGTCGTCGGCGGAGACATTCGCTGCCGGTTCGGCGAGCGCCGCCCAGTCGATTGTTCCGCCTTGTGGCGCCTCGCCGACCAGGATCACGCGGCGCAGCCTGGGAAAGCGCGAATCGCTCACCTCCTCGCCGGACGCCGGCAGCTCCACGGCTTCGCGCACGAGCGCCGCGTAGTCGATCGGCCCCGAGCGATCGTGCGTGATCAGGAAGCTCGAGTCGGACTGGGCCAGCACGTAGGCGAGATCGCGCGAGCGGAACCGCGTGTTGATCGGCACCAGCACGGCGCCGATCTTCTGGACGGCGAAGGAAATGAAGATCCAGTCGTCGCTGTTGTTGAGCCACAGGGCGACATGCTCGCCGCGCCGCACCCCGGCCGCGATCAGGCGGCGCGCCGCCTCGTCGATGCGCTGGGCGACCTCGCGAAACGTGTAGCGCGAGGCGCCGAACACCAGCCCTTCGCGGTCGGGCAGGCGGGCCGCGATGTCGTCCGCGAGATCGCCGAAACGTCGAGCCATCACGACCACCTCAAGGCAATCGGCCGCCTTTCGACGAGCGCGCGCTCGATCTCGAGGCAGATCTTCAAGCTCGGCAGGGCCTCGCGAGCCGAAACCAGAGGCGTTCCCGACGGCGCTTCGACCAGCAGGCGGCGCAGCTGCTCCTCCAGTTCGAAGACCTCCCCGGATTTCTCGACGGCGACGGTTTCGGCGGCCTCAGCGCCGGCGCGCCGCAGCTTGAGCTCGAAGTCGGGCGTCTCGGTGCGGTCCATGGCGCCGGCCCACCAGGTACGGATCGCCCCCTGATCGCCGGCGAGCTCGAGGACGAGGGAATGCTCGAAGCCCGCCAGGCATTGCGAGAACACCGCGTAGCTGCCGTCGGCGAACGTCATGGTCGCAGTGAAGGCATCGAACATGCCGGAGCCGCGCGGCGAGGCGACGCCGCTTGCCGCCACCTCGACGGGCAGGCCGCGCTCGCGGAAGTACCACAGCAGCAGGTCGATGTAGTGGATCGGCTCTTCGAGGATCCACGAGCCGACCTCGTCGCCGGCGAAACGCCAATCGCCGGCGCCGCCGCGAAAGGGCCGCCGGAACAGCGTGAAGTTGGCGGCGCGCATCCGGCCCAACGCACCCTCCTCGATCAGCGAGCGCACCTTGGCCCATTGCCGGGAGGCGCGCAGCTGGAGAACGCTGTCGCAATAGCGACCCGATCGTTCGGCGGCCGCGACCACGCGCTCGGCATCGGCGAGCGTGGTCGCCATCGGTTTCTCCAGCAGCACATGCTTGCCGGCCTCGAATGCCTTCACGGCCGTATCGGCATGCAGATGATTGGGGCTGACGATATCGACGAGGTCTATGGCCGGATCCGCGAGCAGTGCATCGAGGGTGCGATGGACCGGCACGCCGGGCAGATCACGCGCTGCGTCGCGCGCCGAGGCGTCGTCGCCGGCCACCACGCCGCCCAGCGAAAGTCCCACGACGCGCCCGATCACGCCCGCATGCACGCGACCCCAGCCGCCATACCCGACCAGCCCGATGCGCATTCCGTTTCCTCACCTATTCCTGAGCAGGCAGTATGTTAAGGTTTCGCGCAAGGGGGAAACAAAGACGTGGCGGGCCTCAGCCTTCGCAACGTTAAAAAGTCGTTCGGCGAGGTCGAGGTCGTGCACGGGGTCGACCTGGAGATCGCCGACCGCGAGTTCGTGGTCTTCGTCGGCCCCTCGGGCTGCGGCAAGAGCACCCTGCTGCGCATGATCGCCGGGCTGGAAGACATCAGCGCGGGCGAGATCGCCATCGACGGCCGCGTCGTCAACGAGCTCGATCCCAAGGACCGCGACATCGCCATGGTGTTCCAGGATTACGCGCTCTATCCGCACATGACGGTGTTCGAGAACATGGCATTCTCGCTGCGCTACCGCGGCATCGACCGCCAGGAAATCCACCGTCGCGTCGACGAGGCGGCGCGCATCCTCGACATCGAGCCCTATCTCGCGCGCATGCCGCGCCAGCTCTCGGGCGGCCAGCGCCAGCGCGTCGCCATGGGCCGCGCCATCGTGCGCGATCCCAAGGTCTTCCTGTTCGACGAGCCGCTCAGCAACCTCGACGCCAAGCTGCGCGTACAGATGCGCAGCGAGATCAAGCGCCTGCGCGAGCGCGTGGCCACGACCACGATCTACGTGACGCACGACCAGATCGAGGCCATGACCTTGGCCGACCGCATCGTGATCCTGAACCACGGCCGCATCGAGCAGATCGGCACGCCGGAGGACGTCTACGACCGGCCGGCCTCGACCTTCGTCGCGGGCTTCATCGGCGCACCGCCGATGAATATCGTGCCGGCGGCCGCCCTCCCTGCCGCCGGTCACTCATCCGACACGTTGTTGCTGGGCGTGCGGCCCGAACACCTGGTGTGGGCGGCCGGCGCTGAGCCGCTGGTCGAGGGCACCGCCAGTGTCGTCGAGCCCTTGGGCTCCGACACGCTGGTGTCGCTCGACGTCGCCGGCACCGCCGTTGTCGCGCGCCTGCCGCCGCGCATCGTCCGCCGCAAGGGCGAGGCCGTCAGGCTCACCGCCGATCCGGCCAATCTGCACTTCTTCGACAGGTCAACGGGGCTTCGCCAGACAATGTAAGCGAACGATGGGAGGACAGACATGCAACGCCGGCAGCTTCTCAAGTCCACTGCAGCCTTTTCCGCCGCGTCCGTGCTGGGCGCACCGGCGATCGCGCAGGCGCCCAAGAAGATCACGTTCCTGACCTGGAACCTGGTGCATCTCGAGGCGCCGCTGAAGGGATGGATCGCGGGCTTCACCAGGAGCCGGCCCGGCGTCGAGGTCGAATGGGTCGACAAGAAGGGGCCGGAGCTGCCGGCCTACTACCAGACCCAGCTCGCCGCCAGCACGCCACCCGACGTCATCGACATACAGGGCGCGCTCGGCCTGGAATACGCAGCCCAGGGCGCGCTGCTCGACCTGACGCCGCGGCTCGGCGCGGAAGCCGCGGTCAAGGCGCGCTACGAGCCCGCCTATCTCTCGAACTGGGTGTTCGAGGGCAAGAACTACATGGTGCCCTATTACGTCTCCAAGACCCTGCTGTTCTGGAACAAGACGCGCTTCAAGGAGGCGGGCCTCGACAAGCCGCCGGCGAGCTTCGACGAGATCCTGAGCGCGGCCGACAAGATCAAGGGTGGCGAGAAGACCGGATTGCTGACCTTGAACTTCGACTGGCTGTATTGGCCCTTGATGCAGATGAACGGCGTCGACCTGCTCTCGCCCGATCTCAAGAAGGCGACCTTCAACACGCCCAAGGCAGCCGAGGTCATGAGCAAGCTCGCCGAGGCGACCAAGAGCGGCGCCATCAACCCGATCTCGTGGACCGGCCGCTGGGTCGAGCCCAACGACGCCTTCGCCACCGGCAATGTCGGTATGCTGCATGCCCATGCGCCGGCTTTCTTCTGGATCAAGGGCAAGGGGCCGTGGATCAACGGCGAAACGCTGGGCGCGGCGCAGATGCCGGGCAACTGGGCGACGCCCAACAGCCACGGCCTCGGCATCTCCAAGGGCTCGAAGAATCCCGACCTCGCCTGGGACTTCGTGAAGTACATGACCGACACAGAGGTGGCGACCGCGTTCGCCCGCGCCGCCAGCCTGCTCACTGGATCGAAGGAGGTCGACAAGGCGCAGCTGGCGCGCTTCCAGAAGGAAGACCCGCTCGCCTTCCAGGTGCTGAGCACCCAGCTCGAGCATACCGACAAGATGTGCGGCAACTGGCGGCTCGGCAACGACAGCCGCGTCAAGGACGGCTTCTGGCCGGAGTTCCAGAGCGCCATGCTGGGCCGCAAGGACGCCAAGACCGCGCTCGGCGACGCCGAGCGGCGGGTCAGCCGCGAGCTGCGGCGGGCGTGACGCTCATGGTCTTCGTCTTCCGGACCGCGAGCCTCCGGCTCGCTCAAGCTCATGAGCGAGCCGGAGGCTCGCGGTCCGGAAGACCATGAGCTGGTTCCACAGGAAACGCACCCGGGAGCTGGCGCTGGTCGTCTGCTTCCTGCTGCCGTCGCTCGCGATCTTCTTCCTCTATCGCATCCTGCCGCTGGGCTGGAACGCCTGGCTGTCGGTGCATGCCTGGTCGCCGCTCAAGGCCGCGCAGTTCATCGGCCTGGAGCACTACGAGGAGATGCTCCTGGACGACGACGTGTTCTGGCAGGCGCTGGCCAACACGCTGATCTTCATCGCCTCCTCGCCGCTCGCCATCGCCGCGGCGCTGGGCATCGCGCTGCTGGTCAACAGCGATCTCAGGGGCGCCGCCGTCTACCGCACCATCGTCTTTCTTTCCTATCCGCTGATGACGGTGGCGGTCGGCATCATCTGGCGCTGGCTCTACGACGAGCGCGGCGGCTTCTTCAACTACGTGCTGCGCTCGACCGGCGTGATCGACCAGCCGATGAAGTTCCTGCAGAGCTTCGACTTGGCCCTGCCCTGCGTGATCCTGGCCGATTTCTGGCAGGTGCTGGGCTTCTACATGATCATCCTGCTGACCGGGCTGCAGACCATCCCGCAGCATCTCTACGAGGCGGCGCGCGTCGACGGCGTGCCGCCGAGCGCCCGCTTCTTCCGCATCACCCTGCCGCTGCTGAAGCCGTCGATCTTCCTCTGCATCGTGGTCGGCATCCTCAATTCCTTCACCAGCTTCGACCTGATCTACGTCATGACCAACGGCGGCCCGGGCCACGCCACAGAGCTCCTGATCACCTACATCTACAAGGCGGGCTTCGGGCAGACGCGCTTCGACTATGCCGCGGCGCTCACCGTGGTGCAGTTCCTGCTGCTGGTGGTGCTGACGGTGCTGGCCAACAAGCTGAGCGGCGGCAACGCCGGCAGCCTGGAGCGATAGCCGATGTTCTCGCACAAGACCGCTGTTCGCTGGGGGCACGCCACTCCAGTGGCGCGTCATGTCGGAGCGCGGACCTCCAGGTCCGCTCATGATCATGATGCGGCCCGAGAGGGCCGCGCTCCGGAAGATCATGACGCGCCACTGGAGTGGCGCGCCCCCAGCGGAGCTTTCTAGCCATGCGCCGCCGCCACTGGCCGCGCCACGCCATCATGATCGTCGTGTCGATCCTGATGCTGATCCCGTTCTACTGGGTGCTGAAAACCTCGCTGACCGGCGAGAACATCTACGCCTGGCCGCCGCGCATCGTCCCGGTCGACCCGCATCTCTTCAACTATGTCGACGTCTGGTACATGATCCCGTTCGCGCGCTACCTGCTGAACAGCGTCATCGTCACGGCCATGGCGATCGCCGGCAGCCTGCTGTTCAACGTCGCGGCCGGCTATGCGCTCACCAAGCACTTCCCCGGCCGGCGCTGGATCGTTCTGCTGTTGCTGTCGTGCATGCTGATCCCCTTCCAGGCGACCATCATCCCGGCCTACCTGATCACCTCGTGGCTGGGCGTACTCGACACCTGGCTGGGCGTCGCCCTGCCGCTGCTCTCGACCATCATCTGCATCTTCATCTTCAAGGCGAGCTTCGAGGCGGTGCCGCCCTCGCTGATCGACGCGGCTCGGGTCGACGGGCTGGGCGAATGGCGCATCGTCACCCGGATCCTGCTGCCGCTGTCGAAGTCGGCGATCGCCACCAACGTGATCCTGACTTTCATCTGGTCGTGGAATTCCTTCCTCTGGCCGCTGATCGCCATCCGCACGCCGGACATGCAGACCCTGCCGCTGGGGCTGGCGCGCTTCCTGTCGGTGATGGAGGACACGACCGGTGCGCTCTACGCTTTCGTCGTGCTGGTGCTGATCCCGGGGCTCGCCATCTTCCTGATGGCGCAAAAGGAATTCATCCGCGGCCTGACCTCGGGGGCGACCAAAGGATGAGTTGGAGGATGAGCTTGCGCTTCCTCACCCACCGCTTCGTCGCCGTGCCGCTGGCGCTGGCCGTCGTCGTGGTGGCGTGGAACGTCTACATCGCCTTCAACGACCATGGCGTCATCGAGGGCGAGGTGCGCGACCGCTCGGGCGCCCCGGTAGCAGGCGCCACGGTCATCTTCTTCGAGCGCAACTTCATCTATTACGAGGAAAAGCAGCGGGCGACGACCGACGCCCGTGGCGCCTATCGCTTCACCGACATGAAGACACACATCGGCCAGCTCGAGGCGCGCACGGCCGACGGAAGGCAGTCGCCGCGCCGCCAGCTTCGCCTGTGGTTCCGCTCGCAGGACACCGAGGTGCCGCCACTGATCGTCGAGCCGCCGCGCGGCTGATCTGGAAAAACAACCTTCGACAGGAGCTCGTCATGGCTGAGATCAATCCCCGTGGTGGCGCCATCCAGGGCAAGGTCATGGGTCACTTCTTCGGCCTGTTCCACGGCTGCACCCAGCAGCATTTCCAGAAGATCGTCGCCAGCGCGCCCTTCGACCGTTGCAACCTGCTGATCCTCGCCTTTCTCGGCATAAACCAGAGGGCCGATGGCGCGTGGGTCCCTGTCTTGACGAACGGACGGGACAACTGCTTCAACGGCGGACGGGCAAAGGCCGGCGATACGGATGAGGATCGCATCAAGCTGGTTATGGACACGGCGCGGGCTGCCAACCGCGACGTCAAGATCCTGATCTCATTCGGGTATTGCAACGAAGTGATCATGGCATCGAAATCGCCGGAAGCATTTGCCAATGGCCTGGCGGCAATTGTGCAGAAGTACGGTCTGGACGGCTTCGACATCGATTGGGAGCAGCAAGGCAAGCTGGATCTCGATGGTTTCACGTCCTCCCACTTTGCGACTTTGATGGACCATGTGACCGCCGCGCTCCGCAAGGTCGTAGCTCAGCCGATCCTCACGATCTGTCCGGCCATCGTCTACGCAGGGAGCGCGACCGACCCTTTGATGGACCGCACAGTCCTCGGCAAATTCACCTACGTCATGCCGCAGACCTATCAGCACGGCGGCATCGGCACGAGAGCTGACGACTACGCACTTAAGTTGGGCGGGTACAGCAACATCGTCTACGGCATAAACGGAGAAGGCTACGTAAACCCTCCCACGTGGGATCCTCTTCAGGTGCCGGACGACCCCCGATCCAGCTGGCAGAAGGCGATCAGCAGCAACGCGGCGGGCGTTTTCTCGTGGCGCCTCGACACGGACAGTATGCGCCAGGCGACGGCCCACGAGTGCGATACGACGTGCGCGGCCGGCGAGTGCGACCTGGAAGGCGACCTGCAGTTGCCGACATACGCGACCGCCAAGGCGATGTGGCAATTGATGCTCGGCCACCGTGACGGGGCTCACGCCGAATGAATGACGCCACGGTTGCGCCGCATTTCGGCCTTGAAACGCGACCCCACGTGGCCAAAAAGCCCAAATCCAGTCGAAAAAAATGCCAAGAGCGCATCCGATAATTCAACCAATGGCTTACAGCGCAACACTCATCCTCGAGCTGCGTTGACAGGCAGATGGCATTGAAATGCCTGGTGTGAACAGAACCGGAGCGTGTGTCATGGATCGGTTTGCCCTTGAAGGCGGTCTGCGCGAAGCGTGCGAGCGGGTGGTGGCCGGGCAGCGCGCCGTGCTGGAACAGCGTGTCCAGATCCGTGAGCTCGAACAATGCGGCCACGACGCCGCGACGGCCAGGGCATTGCTGCGGATCTACGAGCAGTCGCAGGCGACGAACATCGTGGATCGCAACCGCCTCTACCGCGAGTTCACGATCGCGGCGGCCGACGATCGCGTCCTCTTTGACGACGACATCATCGACTATCAGCTCGCGGCGTAGCGCTCGAGCTCTTCACGCAGCATCTCGAGTTCCAGCCACTCGGTCTCCGCTGCTTCGACCTCCGCCTGAGCGGCGGTGAGCCGCGCCGTCCTGGCCGCGAAGGCTGCCGGGTCGCGGCGATAGAGGTCGGGATCGGCCAGCGCCTGCTGCAGGTTCGCGATCTCCGCCTGCAAGGCCTCAATCTTCTTCGGCAGCCCGGCCAGCGCGCGTTCGCGCTTGTAGCCCAGCCGCTGCCGCGGAGCGCTCTCCCGCACCGCCGCCTTCTCCTTGCGGACGGGCGCCGCGGCATCGGCCGCTGTCTCACGCGGCCCACGCTGCACGACGTAGTCGCTGTAGCCGCCGGCATACTCGATCGCCGTACCGTCGCCCTCCATGGCGATGGTCGAGGTCACCAGCCGGTCGAGGAAGTCGCGGTCGTGGCTGACCAGCAGGACGGTGCCGTCGTAGTCCGACAGCGCCTCCTGCAGCAGGTCGAGCGTATCGGCATCGAGGTCGTTGGTCGGCTCGTCGAGCACCAAGAGGTTGGACGGCGCGGCAAGCGCCTTGGCGAGCAGCAGGCGGTTGCGCTCGCCACCCGAGAGGGTACGCACCGGCTGGCGCGCCTGCTCGTCGCGGAACAGGTATTCGCGCAGGTAGCTCATGACGTGCATCTGCCGGCCGCGCACCAGCAGGTGGTCGTTGCGGTCGGCCAGAATCTCCCACGGCGTCTTGTCGGGATCGAGCGCGGCGCGGCGCTGGTCGATCACCACGGGCACGAGGTTGGCGCCGAGCTTCACCGAGCCGGTATCGGGCAAAAGCTCGCCGATCAGCATGCGCAAGAGCGTCGTCTTGCCGGCGCCGTTGGGGCCGATCAGGCCGATGCGGTCGCGGCGGAAGATGCGGGTCGAGAAGTTCTCGACGATGGTGCGCTCGCCAAAACGCTTGGAGATGTTGCGCGCAGTGATGGCGAGGGCGCCCGATTGCTCGGCCTGGCCGACCTCGATGGTGGCGCGGCCGGTCGGGCCGATCTGCTGGCGACGCTGCTTGCGGAGCTCGCCCAGCTGGCGCAGGCGGCCTTCGTTGCGCGTGCGCCGGGCGCGAATGCTCTTGCCCGCCCATTCCGTCTCGCGCTCGATCAGGCGATCGAGCTTGTGCCTCTCGGTCGCCTCGCGCTCGAGGATGCCTGTCGACCAAGCCTCGAACTCGGCATAGCCCCTGTCGAGGCGACGCACGATGCCGCGGTCGAGCCACAGCACGGCGCGGCTGAGGTTCGCGAGGAAGCGCCGGTCGTGGCTCACCAGCACATAGGCGCCCTTCCACGCGGAAAGCTTCTCCTCCAGCCATTCGATGGTCGGCAGGTCGAGATGGTTGGTGGGCTCGTCGAGCAGCAGCACGTCGGGCTCGGCCACCAAGGCGCGGGCGATCGCGGCGCGGCGCGCCTCGCCGCCCGACAGCTCGGCTGGGTTCTTGCCGCCGTCGAGCTTCACCTCGGCCAGCAACGCGGCGACGCGATAATCGGACGGTCCCAGCGCGTCGGCGAGGGCGGCAGCGACGTAGTGGCCGACGGTCGGATGGCCGGTGAAATCCGGCTCCTGCGGCAGAGTCGCCACGGTGGCGCCGGGCTGGGCGAATCGCGTGCCGGAATCGGCGATCGGTTCGCCCGCCAGGATCTTCAGCAGGGTCGACTTGCCCGCCCCGTTGCGGCCGACCAGGCTCAACCGCTCGCCCGGCGCGATGCCGAGCTCGACGCCGTCGAGGATGGTCTGGTCGCCCAGGTGGTAGCGGATGCCGGCGAGGGCCAGGAGGGGTGGTTCGGCCATTCTTGATTTGATCTGCAGCGCGCTAAATGGCCGAAGCTGTCCACATCGGCAAGGATAACTCACAGGGGTAGGATTGCGTCATGCTACGGGCGGTGGGGGAGCCGAGACGGATCGAACGCGCCATCAAGCGCCTGCAGGGCGCGTTGAAGGGTATTCCCTCACGGGGCGTGCGGCTCACCTGGCGCGGCGGCGAACTGCGCACCACCATCCACTGGGCGCGCGACGACGCCTACTGGTGGGCATTCGAGCCCAGGCCGGCGCGCGACGCGCTGCTGCTGGGCCATGCGCCCGATGCACCGACCAAGCGCGAGAGCATCACCTGCGAGATCAACCTGCCGCGCGCCGGCGCCGACCGGAGGGTCGCAGGCATCATTGCCGCCGACGAACGCGGCGCACTCTATCTCTGCCACTCCGGCCGCATGGGCGGTTCGCGGCCGGGCCAGCGCAAGTCGGGCTTCCGCGAGTTTCTGGGCGACGGCGTGTGGCGCAAGCTCGGCTGGCCGGACGGCGAGGAGACCGAGGCGCTGGTCATCGCCCCGCTCGACAGTCCGCGCCTCACGCGACTGCTGGGCCAGTTCGTCGATGCGGTGCGCCGTTTCAAGGCGGGTGAGCCGCCGACGGCGCGCACCGGCCTCTGCGTCGAACCCGCGATCGTCGATTCGGCGATGGCGGCGTGCGACCGGCGGCTGGTCGACGTGGCGCTGCACGAGGAGCTCGCCAAGCGCGGGCTGTTCGGCGGCGTGGAAGATCTCTTCTCGCTGCGCGGCGAGCGGCCGCAGCCGCTGTTCGCCCTGGTGGCCAACGGCCGGCCCGAAGAGCTCGCCATGGCGGTGGGTTCGCTGTCGCTCGCCTCGGCGCGCGGCGGACCCGACGTGCGGCCGATCCTGGTGGCGCCGGCGGCGCTGGCCGATCCCGATTCCGACGCCTTGCAGGCCCTGCCCTTCGCCTTCGTGCGCTTCCGCTGGCGCGGCGCCCGGGCGGTGTTCGATGGACTGGACGACGCGCTGGAATGACTTCCTCCCCATCGCGCGTCGCGCGATGGGGAGGTGCCCGCGCAGCGGGCGGAGGGGTCATGGGCACCCGCACTGTTGCCCTTGACCCCTCCGGCCCTTACGGGCCACCTCCCCACGCGTAGCGTGGGGAGGAAGTAACATGGTGATGGGCCTGACGACCGGACTGTGGGTGAGCGCGCAGGTGCGCCTGTGCGACCGCGCCTTCATCCCGGCCACCGTGGTGCGGCGCGGCGATCCCGATGCCGGCACGGTGCTGCTCAAGATCAACCGCTTCGAGGCAGGCGTCACGGTCTACACCCAGGCAAGCTCGATGGATGACGGTCCGGCGTGGAGCCGCGGCACCGGCCCCAGCCCGGTGCCCGAAGCCGAGGCCGATGCCTACATCGCCCGCCAGGTCGCGCGCGATCCCGACGTGTGGGTCCTCGAGATCGAGGACCGCAAGGGGCAGTACCAGCTCGACGGCAAGGTGGTTTAAGACGCCGACAGATATGCAACCACCCAGACCTTCAAGGTGGGCTTTGCCACAGATTGCAGCCGGCCCGGGCGTGTAGGTCTACGCTGCGCACCAATGCGGCAAAGAGCGCTTGCAGCATTGTGAAATGCATCTCGAGCATCGTTGTCGCTTGGCAGGGGCGCAGGCACTTCAACAACGGAGCGTCACATGTCCAAAGACAAGATTGCGGAAATTCAGCTCGTTCGCGACGGCGTGCAGCCGGTCCTGAAGGTCACCGTGCCGAAGGGCACCAAGCTTTCCGATACGCTCAAGCTTCAGCCCCAGCTCTCGGACATCCTCGGCAAGCTCAAGGGCTGCCTGCCGTGCAACTCCGGCGTTCCGATCTGGTTCCAGGAGCGCGAGGAGATCGAGAACCTGGTGAAGATCGACCTCGGCACGATGAAGCGTATGTAACGCGGAGGCAGCCATGCTCGAACTCACGCGACCCGAGATCGGGCATGCCGGGATCGGACGCCTGGGAGCCGGCCAGCCCGGCGTTGGACTGCTGTTCAACGGCGCGCTGACCGATCTCCTGGACGTCCGGCCCGATGCCGTCGATTTCCTGTCGATCATCCCGGAGCGGTTCTGGCAGGACTTCGGCCGCGATCGCGGCGAGCGCTTCGCCCCGCTGCCCGACGAAGTCGCCCTGCTCGACGAACTCGCCCAGCGCCACACGCTGATCGCGCACGGCGTCGGCCTGTCGATCGCGAGCGGCTCGACCTTCGACGTCGACCACGTGTGCCAGCTCGCCGAGTGGCATCGGCGCTACCGCTTCGCCTGGATCAGCGAGCATCTCGCGGCGGTACGCGTGCAGACCGAAGTGACGCCCGATCATCACGCCGGCCTCGCCCTGCCGCTCGCCTGGGATCACGACCTGCTCGACATGCTCAGCGAGCGCGTCAGCCGGGTGCAGGACATGCTGGGCACTCGGCTGCTGCTCGAGAACGGCGTGGTGCACACGCCGGTGCCCGGCTCGGACATGAGCGAGGAGGATTTCATGAACGCGCTGGTGCGGCGTACCGGCTGCGGCCTGCTGCTCGACCTGCACAACCTCCACGTCAACGCCGTCAATCTCGGGCTCGACGCCGACCGCTTCATCAACGGCCTCGACCTCGACGCCATCGGCGAGATCCACGTCGCCGGCGGCAACAGCCTGTTCGGCGCCTATCTCGATTCGCATGCCGGAGCCTGCCCGTCCGCCGTCTGGGGCCTGCTCGAACGCACCGTGCCGCGCTGCCGCAACCTTGCGGGCGTGACCTTCGAGTTCCACGAGACCTACTTCCCGGGGCTGGGTGACGACGGCGTGCTCGGGCAGTTGCAACGGATGCGCACCGCGCTCGAGGCCTGAGAGGAAACGCCATGTCGATCGCGGAATTCCAGCGCGCCTTCGCCGACCTGATCGCCTCGCCCGAGCGCTGCGTCGCCCTGCGCGAGGGCGCCGGGGACGTGCTCGCGGGCTACGACATCACCCGGCGAGAACGCAAGCGGCTCGAGGCGATGGTCCATCACGAGGCGATGTCGGTGAACTGCTCGCTCTATCGCGTCAACCGGCTGATCCCGGTCTACTCGGTGCTGCCGCACTCCTGCCGCCTGCTCGGCAACCGGCTGATGGAGGCGCTCGACGCGTTCTGGGCAGCGTCACGTCACGCCACCCTGCAGTACCGTTGGGAATCGTGGCGCTTCGGCCTATGGCTGGAGGAACGCATCGCCGCGCGCCGGCTGTCGGGCGGTCCGGTCGAGGATGCGATTCGCCTGGAGATGGCGATGTTCGATGTCCAGGCCGCTGCCCGCAGCGGCAGCGGCGGCAGCCGGCAGCGGGTCGTGCTGCTGCGCTACGATCCCGACGAGCTGCTCGATGAGACCATCCCCGCGGAGGAGCTGCAGCCGCTGGCGAGCGGCGTCACCGTGCTGATCGATGCGACGGGCAAGCAGCTCTCGGTCCGGCGGATCGACGAGGCGCTCGATGGCAAGGTTGCTTGATCTTGCCGGAGCGCGGACCTCCAGGTCCGCATCATTCTCATGAGCGGACCTGGAGGTCCGCGCTCCGGCAAGCGCACCATCACTGAGCCGGCAGCACCGTCATCGGATCGACGGTCTTGCTGCCGCCGCGGCGGACTTCGAAGTGGAGCCGCGGGCTTGCGGCGCCGCCGGAATTGCCGGCCTTGGCGATGGTCTGGCCCTTCTTCACGGTGTCGCCCTTCTTGACCAGCAACGCCTCGTTGTTGCCGTAGGCGGTGATGTAACCGCCCGGGTGTTGCACCAGGAGCAGGTTGCCGAGATGGGCGACGTCGCTGCCGGCATAGATCACGGTGCCGCCGTCGGCCGCCTTCACGGGGTCGCCGGTGGTGGCCTGGATGTCGATGCCGTCATTCTTCTGGCCGCCCTGGCCGGTGCCGTAGGGCGTCAGCACCTTGCCGTTCAGAGGCCACGCGAAGCGCGGCGGCGGCGGCGTGGCGGCGACCGTCGCTTCGGTCTTGCTCGCGGTCTTGCTCTCGACCTTGCTAGACTCGGCGGCGGGCGGACTGAGCGGCGTCGGCTGACCGGCGGCCGTCTTGTGCTCCGTGGGCGGCGGCAGGTTATCGCGCTTGACCGGGCCAGGCGGCGTAGGCGCGGCAGCCTGGGTGGCGCCGCCCGTGCTGTCGGCCACGAACCGGGCGCCCGGCAGTTCGAGATACTGGCCGACCTTCAGCGTGTAGGGCGCCTTGAGCTTGTTGCGGTCGATGATGGTCTGCGAGGGCACGCCGTAGCGCTGCGAGATGCCGTCGACCGTGTCCTTTTCGTTCACGACATAGACGGCAACGGCATTGGGACCAGCGCCGGAGCCGGGATATTCCATGGTCCCGCCTTTGGGACCGAAGATGTTCGAGCAGGCGCCGAGCGCGACCGAGAGCGCCGCCGTTGTACCCAGCGTGCGCATCCAGCCGGCCCATCGCGAGGGGTAGCGAGGGGCTCTTTTCATGGACCCATTGTACTGCATCACGATTCCGGCGGGAATCGGGCTAATTCACTCCTTGAGCAGTATGGCCAGGGCCTGCTGGTAGGCTACTTCGGCGCGGGCCTTGAGCTCGGGCAAGGTGCAGCTGCCGATCGGGTGCTGGACCTTGGTGAAGGGATAGTCGGGTAGCCCCAGCACCCGCGCGATGTTCTTGGCCGTCACCTCGAAGGGTGTCGTGCAGATCACCACCGCCCGCTTGCCGAGCTGCTCGAAGGAGATGCCGTCGTGCAGACTGCACGTCGAGCAGGACCCTCAATCCCCGAGGCCGGTTATCAGGAAGTCGACCTCCGGCGCCACCTGCGTCAGCGTGTTGGCGGGCGCCGGCGCACTGGCGTTCCTCTTGGAGGCGAGCTTGACCACCGTGCAGCCGTGACGCTGCACGAAGAGCTGGGCGACCTCGTTCAGCATCTCCTCGGCGTTGAGCTTACCGTTCTCCAGGATGCCGATGCGCATGCCGTCGAGCTTGGCGAGCCTGGGCGCGCGTGTCCGCTTCTTCGTGGCCGTGGTCGAGGTGGGGGCGTAGAGCTGCATGGCGGATTCCTCAAGTTGGTCTCATTCCCATCATGCTCCTCTCCCCCTTGGGGGAGAGGTTGGGTGAGGGGGTGTTGCAGGAGGCAGTCTTCGAGTTGCCCCCTCACCTAGCCTCTCCCCCCAAGGGGGAGAGGAACATGAGCGCTGAGCGGGCGGATCGGGGCGTGCTGCATGATCGAGCCGCGACCGCGGCTCCATGACGGCAGAAAGCACGAATGGCCGCCGGCGTCGCCGCCGCCGAGCGTGATCAATATGTCGTTGGGCCCGAGGCCGCGATGAACGAAGCCCGCCTCGGTGAGCGCGTGGGCGCCCTCGCCGTGCTGCGCGTCGTACTCGCGATCACGGAACTTGCCGACGCCCTTCATGCCTTCGATGGAGCGCTTGGCGTGGGTGAACAGGAACTCCTGCGCCTGCCTCCGTGTCCAGCCGGCGCCGGCCACGATCTGCAGGTGCTCGGGCGCCAGGATCACCACGCTCTGGCCGAGCGTGATGCAGCCGTAGTTGGCCATGGCGTCGGCCACCGAGCCCAGGACCTGTTCGGGCGTGTTGCCGCCATGGTTCTCGACATTGCAGAAGCCACCGGCGGCATAGACCGTGACGCTGGAGACGCCCTCGGCATAGCCCTGCTCCTGGCAGAGCGGCGGCCAGGGATTGCCGCGGGTACGCTCGGCGATGCACAGGCTGTACTTGCCCGGGTTGCCTTGCGTGGATTTGTCGGAGATGCCGGGCAGCATCTGGAAGACATTACGCAGAATAAGGCGGGTCGCGCGGCCGATCGTGGCATTGGGCCGGTTGCCAGGGCCGAACAGGTTGACGTCGGAATTCATGCCGATCTCGTCGGCGATCGGGCCGCTCACCAGCACCAGCGGTGCGGAGCCGCCGGTGCTGGCGGTAGAGCCGTGGAAGTTGAACGGCTCGCGGTCCATGGCCTCGAAGGCCGCGACCAACACCGGAAAATACGACGGCAGGCAGCCCGCCATCACGGCGTTGACGGCGGCGGCATGCAGGGAGAGTTCGAGGCCGGTCGCCGGATGCCTGGCGATGACGGTCTCGGCCGGGCGATCGTCGGCAGCCAGCATCGCGTGCACACGATCGACCTGCGGCGGCACGACCGGCAGGCCGTCGGTCCAGCCCTGGTCATAGCAGTAGTCGATGGCGGCGAGCAGGTCGTCCGACACCTCGTGGATGCGGGCTGCTGCTGGCATTGCGTGGTCTCCCCGTTGAGGCGACGAAATCCTAAGCGCTGGGGGCGCGCCACTCCAGTGGCGCTTCATCGAGAACCGAACAACCCGATAACCTCATCCTGAGGAGCGCCCGCAGGGCGCGTCTCGAAGGATGGGCAACACCACTGATGCCCACCCTTCGAGACGCCACGCTTCGCGTGGCTCCTCAGGGTGAGGTAGTGGTTGGGGCAAGCGCCCTATGACGCGCCACTTACGGCGGAGTTTACTCCGCCTCTAGTGGCGCGCCCCCAGCAAAGACTAGCCCTGCCCCAGCACCGGCAGGGCGCCGGCCACCAGCGGAACGAACCGCACCGGCATCAGCGTATCGCGCTGCAGACCGCTTTCGCTCTTGACGATGCGCTCGACCACCTGGGCCGTCGGATCGCGGCCGACGGGCACGATCAGGATGCCGCCCAGGGCGAGCTGGTCGATCAGCGCCTGCGGGCGCTCCTCGGCGGCGGCAGTGACGATGATGCGGTCGAACGGCGCCTGGCCTGCCCAGCCCCTGGTGCCGTCGCCGACGTCGAACACGACGTTGTAGATGCCGAGATTGATCAGAAGCTTCTCGGCTTCGCGCGACAACGGCTTGAAGCGCTCCATGGAGTAGACGCGGCGCGCCAGCTTGGCGAGCACAGCGGCCTGGTAGCCCGAGCCGGTGCCGATCTCGAGCACCTTCATGCGCGGGCCGACGTTCAGAGCCTCGGTCATGGCGGCGACCACCAATGGCTGGCTGATGGTCTGGCCGAAGGCGATGGGGAGCGCGGTGTTCTCCCAGGCGCGCTCGGCGAAGGCCGGGGTGACGAAGCGCTCGCGGTCGACGGCGGCAATGGCGGCAAGCACCCGCTCGTCCGAAATCCCTGACTGCCGCAATTCGGCGATCAGGCGCTGCATGGCCGGGGCGTTCACGGCCGGCCCCTCTCAGCCCTTGGCGAAGTGCGCCGCGAGCTTGCGGCGCGTCGCCTCGTGGGTGAGGTCGAGATGCAGCGGCGTCACCGACACGTAGCCCGAGCGCACCGAAGTGAGGTCGCTTTCGTCGTCGTGCTCGTGCGCGCCCGGCGCATAGGCGATCCAGTAGTAGGTGCCGCCGCGCGGATCGGTGCGCTCGACGATGTGGCCGCCGAAGCCACGCACGCCCTGGCGCGTCACGCGCACGCCCTTGACGGCCGACGGGACAACGTCGGGGAAGTTGACGTTGACGAGGACGTTGCGCGGTATCTCCATGTCCAGGACGCGGCGGGCCACGTCGGCGCCGAACTGCGTGGCGGTGTCCCACTTCACCGGATGGGGATGGGTGTAGGTCTGGCTGAACGCGATCGAGGGGATGCCGAGCAGGCAGCCTTCCATGGCGCCGGCGATGGTGCCCGAGTAGGTGACGTCGTCGGACATGTTGCCGCCGCGGTTGACGCCGGAGAGCACGATGTCGGGCTTGTGGTCCTTGAGCAGGTGCTTGACGGCGAACAGAACGCAGTCGGTCGGCGTGCCTTCCAGCGCGTACTTGGTCTCGCTGAGCTGGCGGGCGCGCACCGGATGGGTGAGCGACAGCGAATGGCCCGCGCCGCTCTGGTTGTGCTCGGGCGAGACCACCCAGACGTCGTTGGAGAGCTGGGTGGCGATGTCGATCATCGCCTCCAGGCCGGGCGCATTGATGCCGTCGTCGTTGGTGACGAGGATGCGCTTGCGCGCGATGTCCTGCGGCGTCACTTGCGCTTCGCCGCAGGTGCCGGCAGCGCGGTGAGGCCGCCCATGTAGGGCCGCAGCGTCTCTGGAATCGTCACCGAACCGTCCTCGTTTTGATAGTTCTCCAGGATCGCGATCAGGGTGCGGCCGACCGCCAGGCCCGAACCGTTCAGGGTGTGCACGAAGCGCGTTCCCTTGCCTTCCTTGGGCCGGAAGCGCGCGTTCATGCGGCGCGCCTGGTACTCGCCGCAGTTCGAGCAGCTGGAGATCTCGCGATAGGCGTTCTGCCCGGGCAGCCAGACTTCTATGTCGAAGGTCTTGCGCGAGGCCGCCCCCATGTCGCCGCCGCACAGCACGATGGTGCGGAACGGGATCTCCAGACGCTTCAGGACTTCTTCCGCTCGGCCGGTCATCCGCTGGTGCTCGGCGTCCGACTGTTCGGGCGTGGTGATGCTCACCAGCTCGACCTTGGGGAACTGGTGCTGGCGGATCATGCCGCGCGTGTCCTTGCCGGCCGAGCCCGCTTCGGAGCGGAAGCACGGCGTGAAGGCGGTGAAGCGCAGCGGCAGGTCCTTCTCGTCGAGGATGGTGTCGTTCACCAGGTTGGTGAGCGGCACCTCGGCGGTCGGCACCAGCCAGAAGCCGTTGTCGGTATGGAACATGTCCTCGGCGAACTTGGGCAACTGGCCGACACCGTAGGCGGCGTTGTCGCGCACCAGGAGCGGCGGATTGACCTCGGTGTAGCCGCCCTCTTCCGACGTGTGCAGGTCGAGCATGAACTGCGCGATGGCGCGCTCCAACCGGGCGAGATGCTTCTTCAGGAACACGAAACGCGCGCCGGAGATCTTGCTCGCGGCGGCGAAGTCCATCTCGCCGGTCGCCTCGCCCAGCGCCACGTGGTCCTTGGGCTGGAACGGGAAGTTGCGCTGGCTGCCGATGCGGCGGATTTCCACGTTGCCGGTCTCGTCCGTGCCGTCGGGCACGTCGTCGAACGGCAGGTTGGGCAGCACCTCCAGGCGATGCGTCAGCTCCTCGTCGAGACGGGCGGCCTCGGCCTCACCCTTCTTCAGGGTGGCCTCGAGGGAAGCGACCTCGGCCATCAGGGCGTCGGCCGGCTCGCCCTTGCCCTTGGCGATGCCGATCTGGCGGCTGAGCGCCTTGCGCTGGGCCTGCGCCGCCTCGCTCTCGGAGATGGCGGCGCGGCGGCGCTTGTCGATCTCGAGCAGCTCGGCCGACAGCGGCGTCAGGTTGCGCTTCTTCAGGCCGGCGTCGAACGCAGCGGGATTCTCCCGGATGAAACGGATGTCGTGCATGGGCTACAGCGCAGTTCCTGACTCATGGTTTTCCGGACCGCGCGCTTCCAGCGCGCTCATGAGCGCGCTGAAAGCGCGCGGTCCGGAAGAGGATGAAAGAAGATCGGTCATGATCAGCTACCGGCTGCGTCGCCCTTGTTCTCGGCTTCCTCGGCCTTCTTGTCCTCTTCGTCGCGCTTCTTCTCGATCCAGCGGCCGATCAGGATGCTGATCTCGTAGAAGGCGATCAGCGGCGTGGCGAGAGCCAGCTGGCTCACGACGTCGGGCGGCGTCAGGACCGCGGCGACGATGAAGGCGACGACGATGGCGTAGCGCCGTTTGGCCCGCAGCGCGTCGGTGCTGACGATGCCGACACGCACCAGCAGGGTCAGCAGCACCGGCACCTCGAAGGCGAAGCCGAAGGCGAAGACGAGCTGCAGGACGCGCTCGAGATAGTCCGACGAGCGCAGCGTCTTTTCGATGTCGGGCGGCACGTACTGCGTCAGCATGAAGTTGATCACGTACGGCATGACGACGTAGTACATCGCCAGGCAGCCGAGATAGAACATGAACGGCGTGGCGATCAGGAAGGGCATGAACGCCTTCTTCTCGTGCCGGTAGAGGCCAGGCGCCACGAACAGCCAGATCTGCACCGCGATCAGCGGGAAACCCACGATCAGCGACACCATCGCCGAGAGCTTCACCGTGACGAAGAAGAACTCGAAGATGTCGAGGACGACGACCTTGTAGCCGTCCTGCGTCGCCGGCTGGATCAGGAACGAGAAGATCGGCTTGGCGAAGTAGAAGGTGATGAAGAACACCAGCATGAAGCCGACGAGCGCATAGATCAGGCGCTTGCGCAGCTCGATCAGGTGATCGAGCAGCGGCATCGGCTTGTCGTCTTCTGGTCCGTCGTGAACTTGGGTCAAGGGAGGTCTTCGCACCGTCGGTGCCGCGTTATGCCGCCCTTTGGCAGGCAATTCAAAGCGCTAATTGGGGCCGATCCTTCACCTCCCCCGTCACACGGGGGAGGCAGGGAGGGGGAAAGCACCAGTCGTGGTACGCGCCGAGATAAGATCATGAAGTCAAAATTTTCGAGATCGCCGTTGAAGCATGCCCCCTCCCTACCCTCCCCCGTATGACGGGGGAGGAAACAAGAGTCAGCCAGCCGCAGCGGCCTTGGCCGGCTTCTCTTCCTGTGCAGGAGGCGACGATTCAGCGACCGTCGAAGGCGCCGGCTCGGGTAGCGGCTCGGGCAGCGGTTCGCTGGCGATGGACGCCGGCTGCGCCTCGGCCGCGATCTGCGGCGTGGATTCGGGTTCGGCCAGCGGATTGTCGAAGGAAGTCTTGGCCTCGGCTATGGCCTTCTCGCCCTCGGCCATGCCTTCCTGGATGGCGCTCTTGATCTGCTTGGTGGGATCGAGCGACTGCAGGTCCAGCCCCGACGCTCCCTCCAGCTGCTTCTTGACCTCGTCGAGCTCGGACTGGCGTACCATTTCGTCGACATGGCCGCGGAACTCCGAGGCCATGCCGCGCATCTGGGCCATCCATTTGCCCCAGCTGCGCAACATGCCCGGCAGCTCCTTGGGCCCGATCACGACCAGTGCGACGATCGCGATGACCAGAAGCTCGGGACTGTCGATACCAAACATCGGCTAGGCCTTGACGCGAACCGACGCGACCGCCGGTACTAGACCTTGGCGGCGCTGTCCTGGTGGACCTGGCTGCCGCCCGGCGGCGTGGTGGTGGCCTGGGCCGAGATCGGCTTGGCGGCGTCGCCCGGCTGGCCCGCAGTCTGGGCCGGCGGCGTCTCTTCACCCTGGCCGCCCACGCCCTTCTTGAAGGCAGACAGGCCCTTGCCGAAGTCGCCCATGAGCGACGAGATCTTGCCGCGACCGCCGAACAGCAGCAGCACGACGGCCAGCACGATTAGCCAGTGCCATACGCTGAGGCTACCCATATCCCAATGCTCCCAAATCGTTTGCGATCGGCGTGACGCTGATTATGGCATCCCGCCGGAAGGCCCGGCAACAAGTCGAATAAGGCTCTTTGTGGGCCTCGATGGCCGTCAGCGCCCCGTTTCGTCGACCGCCAGCGGCTCGTCGGCCTCGTCCTCGCCCGGTTCGAGCGGCAGGTCGGGCTCTTCAGGGCGGAATATGGGGGGTTGCGAGCGCGGGTCCAAGAGGCCTGCGGCTTTAAGCTCCTCGTGGCCCGGCAGGTCGTCGAGGCTGGGCAGGCCGAAATGCTCCAGGAAGAACTCGCTCGTGCCCCACGTCACGGGCTTGCCCGGCGCGCGACGGCGCCCCATCGGCTTGATCCAGTTCTGCTCGAACAGGAGATCGAGGGTGCCCTTGCTCAAGCCGACACCGCGCACCTGCTCGATCTCGGCGCGCGTCACCGGCTGGTGATAGGCGATGATGGCCAGCGTCTCGACAGCGGCGCGCGATAGCTTGCGCGTGACCGGACGCTCGATCTTGAGCTTCTCCGACAGGTCGGGAGCCGTGCGGAAGGCCCAGCCGCCCGCGACCTGCACCAGATTGACGCCGCGGCCGGCATACATCTCGGCGAGGTCGGCGATCAGGCGCTTCACGTCCGCATCGTTGGGCAGGCGGTCGGCCAGCTCCTTCTCGTCGAGCGCCTGGGTGCCGGCGAAGACCAGCGCTTCGAGGAGCCGCAGATGCTGGGCGTGATCGGGCGAAACGACGTCGGTGACGGCGCCTTCGGCCGCCTTCGCCGCCGCAGCTCCGGCCGCCACGGCCTCGGCGACGGGCAGCGCCGTGGCCGGCTGCTCGTCCGCGGCCTGCTCTTCGGTCTCCTCTTCGTCGTCGACATCATCGTCGTCGTCGTCGTCGTCGTCGTCGTCGACGTCGTCATCATCTTCTTCGTCGTCTTCGTCGCCGGCCTCGTCAGGCTTTTCGTCGTCGGCTGCCTCGGCAACGAGCTGCGCTGCGTCCGGCTGCTCCGCCGCGGCCTGCTCTTCGGTCTCCTCTTCGTCGTCGACATCGTCGTCGTCGACGTCGTCATCTTCTTCGTCGTCCTCGTCGTCGGCCTCTTCGTCATCAGCCTCTTCTTCGTCGGCTGCCTCTTCGTCGGCCTGCGACTTGGCAGACTCGGTCTCGGCCTCCTCGGACTTCTCCTTGGCGGCGTCGACGGCGGCGACCTCGGCCGTATCGGGCTCGAGGATCTCGGCGGTCTCGGAGTTCGGCTTCTCTTGATCTGACATGGAGAGCCCTGTCACCGTTGCTCGGTACGTTTACGCAAATAGATGGGGCCGAAGCGCTCGGTCTGGCGCAGCTCGAGCTGGCCATCCTTGGCAAGCTGCAGGCCCGCGACGAAGGTCGAGGCCATCGCCGAGCGGCGCTTGGTCGGATCGGTGAGGCCTGCCGGCAGGAAGGCTTCGAGCGTCTGCCAGTCGATGGCGATGCCCAGCATGCGGCCCAGCCGCTCGGCCGCTTCCTCGACCGAGAAGAACTGCATCGGCTGGATCTGATAGGTGTCGGCGTCCTTGGGCCGCACCTGGTGGCCGTAAGCCGCCAGCAAGTCGTAGAGCTTCACGTCCCACACGGCTCGGCGCACGACGACCACGCCCTCGGGCTGCCCGCGGGAGAAGATGTCCTTGCCGAGCTGCGGACGGGCCATCAGGCGCACGCCCGCCTCCTGCATGGCCTCGAGGCGACGCAGCTGCCATTGCAGGGCGTCGGCCATCTCCTGGCCCGACGGCTCCTCACCGGCCGGCGGCTCGGGCAGCAGCAGGCGCGACTTCAGGTAGGCGAGCCAGGCCGCCATGACGAGATAGTCGGCGGCGAGTTCCAGCCGCATCCGGCGGGCCTGGGCCACATGGGCGAGGTACTGGTCGACCAGGGCCACCATGGAGATGCGGCGCAGATCGACCTTCTGGTCGCGCGCCAGGCTGAGCAGCAGGTCGAGCGGGCCCTCGAAGCCCTCCAGATTGACGATCAGCTCACCCTCGCCCGGCGCGATCACGTCGGGACCGGCGGCGGCGAAATTGTCGTTGGGAGGGCTTTGAGCGTCACTCATGTGAGACCCGTTTATGCCATCGATGCCGGGCACCGCCACAGGATTTGACCCCGCCTTATCCCCATTCCCCCAACATGGTTGCGAGGTTCCGGGCGGCGTCGGCAAGACCTGCCTTGCCGGCCGGATCGCGATGGCGGGCGAGCAATGAACGGCCGGCAGCGAACCGGGCTGCTGCTTTTTCGGTCATGGCGCCGGTGCGGGCCGCGATCGCCGTCATCTCGGCCATACTGCCGTTGCAGTGCAGGGCGATGTCGCAGCCCGCCGCCAGCGAGCGTTCGGCACGCTCCGCCAGCGAGCCGCCCAGCGCCTGCATCGAAAGGTCGTCGGACAACAGCAGGCCATCGAAGCCGATATGGTCGCGGATGATCTCCTTCACGCCCCGTGCCGATACCGTGATGGCGGCCGAGGGATCGATGGCGTCGAACAGCAGATGGCCGGTCATGGCCCAGGGCAGGTCGGCCAGAAGCTTGAAGGGCAGGAAGTCGGTACGCTCCAGCTCGGCGCGCGAGGCTGTCACGCGCGGCAGCGATTCGTGACTGTCGACGGTGGCGCGGCCGTGGCCGGGGATATGCTTGATCACCGGCATGACGCCCTCGGCCAAGAGGCCTTCCGCGACGGCGCGACCGAGGGCCGCGACCGGCTCGGGCCGGTCGGCATAGGCGCGATCGCCGATCACGGCGTGGGTCTCGGGGAAGGCGATGTCGAGGACGGGCAGGCAGTCGACGTCGACGCCGATCGAGGCGACGTCGGCCGCGAGCAGGCGCGAGTTCAGGCGGGCCGCCTCCAGCCCGCGCTCGGGATCGCAGGCATAGAGCTCGCCGAAGACGCGCGCCGGCGGCGCCTTGCGCCACTGCGGCGGACGCAGTCGCGCGACACGACCGCCCTCCTGGTCGATCAGGACCGGCGCATCGGCGCGCGCCACCGACGCGCGCAGCTCGTCGACCAGCCGATGCGTGCGCTCGGGCGTATCGACATTGCGCGCGAACAGGATGAAGCCCAGCGGATCGGCATCCCGAAAGAACGCGCGCTCGTCGGGGGTGAGGTCAGGGCCGGCGCAGCCGAAGATGACGGCTCTGGCGGTCATGTCATCATCTTCCGGACCGCGCGCATCCTGCGCGCTCATGGCCATGAGCGTGCAGGATGCGCGCGGTCCACAAGAGCATGATCACCGCGCCGGCGGGATCAGCACGCAGTCGGCCTTGCGGGTCTTGAGCGTGCTGCAGACGCTCTGCGCCTGCTTCTCGTCGAGCGGGCCGCCCTGGACGCGATACCATACGCCCTTGTCGCCGAGATCGACGCGCACGGCCGTCATGCGCAGGTTGGCCATCACGTCGCCGTGCGCGCTTTGCAGGCGCGCCCAGGTCGACTTGGCGACGTCCTCGTTCTTGACCGACGCGACCTGTACGCGCCAGCCGCCGGCCGGTCCTGACATGTTGTCGATCAGGCTGGCGATGCTGGGGCCGCTCTCGGTTGTCGCGGGCTTGGTCTCGGTCACTGCCGGCGCTTGTGCGGGTGCGGGCGTCGAGCCACTGCCCGGCGTCACCGAAGCCGGCGTCGCCGCCTGCAACGGCGTCGGCGTCTTGGTCGCGACCTCGGTGTCGGGCGGCTTGGGTGCGGCCGGCGTGGGCAGGATCCCACCCGCCGGCAGCTTGGGATTGGTCGGACCGGGCAGCAGCTTCTCCGGCTGGGCCGGCACGGTGTTGGGCTGCAGGCGGTTGAAGACTTCCTTGTCCTGGTTCGGGACGGTGAGGCCGCCGGCATTCTCAGGTTTGACCCGAGAGGGCGTGGCGGGCGCCTGGACGACCAGGGGCTCGAGGCCCCTGCCGCCTGCCTTCACGTCCTGGTTATGCGCCCACCACACGACCGAGCCGAAGCTCGCGATGGCGGCGATCGAGACCATGACAGTGAGGATCTGGCCACGCCGCCGGTTGACGCGCATGAGCAGGGAATCGCGCGGCGGCGGCGGGATCGAATCGGGTTCGTGCGCGACGGGCCTGGCCGGCGGATCGAGCCGTACGGAAGCTACCGACTCGGCTGGCCGGTAGATGGTTGGACCGTCGCCGGAGGGGGACCGGCGGATGTGCATTTTCCTTATCTCATCTCTTCGACGGGTGTTACGCCGAAGACCTTTAATCCCGATCCTATCACAAATCCGATTCCCTGTACCAACGCCAGTCGCGCCCGCGTCAATTCGGGGTCGCCCTCGACGACGAAACGCAGGCCGGGCTCCTCGCGGCCGCGCGTCCAATGGGCATGGAAGGCGGCGGCAAGTTCATAGAGATAGAAGGCAATACGATGCGGTTCGTGGGCGGCGGCGGCGGCCTCGACCTGGCGCGGCCACTGGGCGATCAGGCGGATGAGGGCCAGCTCGCCGGCGTCGCCCAGACGATCCAATGGAGCGCTGTCCAGTCCATCGATCGCGACGCCGGCGGCGGCTGCCTGCCGCAGCACGGAGCGAGTCCGTGCATGGCCATATTGGACGTACCAGACCATGTTATCGCGTGACTGTTCTGTGGCCTTTGCCACATCGAAGTCGAA
>JACPOB010000077.1 GCA_016185145.1 Rhodospirillales bacterium
GGTGTCGACGAAGTTGATGAAGCGGTCCCAGCCGGCGTTGTTCACCAGCACGTCGGTCGGCCCCATCTCGTCCTCGAACTGGGCGATGGCCTTGCCGACCGCGGCGTAGTCGGCGATGTCGACGCTCGAGACGAAGGCCTTGCCGCCGGTCTCCGAGATCTCGTCGGCGATCCGGTTGGCGCCGTCGCGGTTCTTGTCGAATACGCCGACCTTGCAGCCGTATCCGGCGAAGCGCTTGCAGATGGCGCCGCCGATCGCGCCGCCGCCGCCGGTGACGATGACGTTCTTGCCTGAAAGTCCGCGCATGACTGGGTCCTCAGATCGGCGAGTAGGGATCGAACTTGGGCTTGCGCTTCTCGAGGTGCGAGGCGAGGCCTTCCTTCACGTCGGGGCCCAGGAAGCCCAGCATCTCGAGCGCCGTCGAGGCGTCGAACGAGGGGCCCATCATGCGCAGCCAGTTGTTCAGCGCGTACTTGGTGAAGCGGATCGAGGTCTGTGCGCCCTCGGCGAGCTTGGTCGCGACCTCCAGGCCCTTGGCCTCGAGCTGGTCGTCCTCGACGCACAGCGAGACGAGCCCGATGCGCTCGGCCTCCTCGCCGTCGACCGCCTCGCAGAGCAGCAGATAGTACTTGGCCTTGGCCATGCCGCAGAGCAGCGGCCATACGATCACCGCGTGGTCGCCGGCGGCGACGCCGAGCCTTGTGTGGCCGTCGATGATCTTGGCCTTCTTCGAGGCGATCGAGACGTCGGCTAAAATGCCCGCGACCAGGCCCGCGCCGACGGCGGGGCCGCGCATGGTGCTGACGATCGGCTTGGAGCAGTTGATGACGTTGTAGACGATGTCGCGCGCCTCCTTCCAGGTACGCAGCAGCGCGTTGTGGTCCTTCATGTTGTTTTCGATGAGATCGAAGTCGCCGCCGGCCGAGAACACCTTGCCGCCGGCGCCCTGGATGATCACGCAGTTGACCGTGTCGTCGCCATCGATGTCGCGCCACACGTTCACCAGCTCGGTGTGCATGATCGCGTCGGTCGCGTTGTACTTGTCGGGCCGGTTCATGGTCACCCGCAGCACCTTGGGATGCGGGCGATCGAACAGCAGGCGCTGGTAGCGTTTTTGCCAGTCGGACATAGGCTCCTCCGTTTCCGGAGGAACCTAGAGCAGATTCGGGGACGGTGAAACACACCCGCCTCGCCCTGAGGAGCATCGCGTAGCGATGCGTCTCGAAGGGTGGGCCACGACACGATTGTTGCCACCCTTCGAGACGCGGCCCGTTGGGCCGCTCCTCAGGGTGAGGCAAATCGTTACGACTGGCTCAGCAACAGCGGTCACAGGCCCATCTTGGTCGACGCCGGCATCTGCCGCAGATGGTTGTTCACCTGACGGACGCCCGGCACGTTCTCGGCCGCGACGCCGTAGGCCTTGCGCCCCGCCGCATCGTCGACGAAGCCCCAGAGATCGACGATGCCGCCGCTGACGAAGACGTGGGTCGGCCACCGCGAGGTCCACGGGCGCTTCTCCAGTGTTTCGATGACCGCTTGCCTCAGAGCCGTGTCGCTCGGCTGCGGCAGCGGCCGCTCCGGCTCACGCGACAGCAGCGCACACAGCAGGTCGGCGCGACTCACGATCCCCACCAGCCTGCCGTCGTGAACGATCGGGATGCGCTTGACGCTGTGCCGTTCCATCAGCTCGACCAGCTCGCGCAGCGTGGCGTCCGGACCTGCCGTCACCACCTCCTTGGTCATGACGTCGGACACCCGTCGCGTATGGGCGGCGACGAAGTCGTTGGCGGCCGAGACGTCGCTGTCCAGCAGGCGCGCCAGCCAGCCCTTCCTTGGCGCCGTGCCGATCTCGGCGCGCCGGAGGAGATCGGCTTCGCTCACGATGCCGACGACCGCACCCTTGTCGTCGACGACCGGGACGGCGCTGACTCGCGCGCCCAGAAGCAGCTCGGCGGCGTCAAAGATCGAGTCCCCGACATTGATGCAGACGACGCTTCCGATCATGACGTCCTTGGCATGCATGGCATTCTTCCTTTCGCGAAGGTGTTATGCGGCACCGCGGACTCAGCGTCGGCGCACCTGCAGGACGAGGGCCGCGACCAGGGCGGCAAAGAGATAGGCGCAACCGACGATCAGCGCGGCGTGAATGGACCCCATCGCCAACGACAGCGCGCGATAGCCGGCAAAGGTGAGGAAGCAGAGGCTGACGGCGAGCAGGATTCCGACCACGAGATAGCCGGCCGCCGTCGATGCGGTGCGCCTTACGGCAGCGCCGGCAGAGAGGGCCCCCACGGCAGCCAGAGATTTCACCAGATCCCTCAGCAGGGACGGTCCTTCCGTGCTCATCGCCGCACCAGCAAGGCCAGGACGAAGCCGGCCGCCGCCGCCAGGGAAACCGCCATCAGCGGCTGGTCGCGGATGGCCTGTTCGAGCTGGCCTCGACCCTTGGCCGTTGCCGCGGCGACGGCATCGGCCTTCTCGGCAAGCTCCTCGGCGATCGCGCTGGCACGCTCGGCGATGCGACGCGCGGCCTCGCTGGTGGCCTTGATCGCTTCGTCTCCTTCCGCCTTCGCCACATCCCGAAGGGCCGCCGACAGCTGGTCGAGCTGCTCGTGCAACGCCGTCGTGGATCGGGACGCATTCTTCGCAGACTTGCTCATGGCCGCCTCCTTGCCGGATTGGCGATCGAGAAGAGCGCGCGCGTGGCTGTGCGCCGCGACCGGAGTTGAGGCGTCATAGCGCGTTGATCGCCAAGCCGGCCCGATATCTTCCCGCGAACCCGGGGTTCAGCGCAACTCGCGAAAGAGCCGCTTGGCGGCCTAGCGCCGGATGTTGCCGGCGCTCCATTGGCCGGCGTTGGCGAAGCGCACGGCTTCTTCCGCCGCGTCGACCAAGCCGCGCGCCTTGAGCACGCTCTCCTGGAACTCGGCCTCGAGGTCGGAATCGGCCACGACGCCGACGCCTGCCTGCACGTAGAGCGTCTCGTCCTTCACCAGCGCCGTGCGCAGCATGATGCAGGTGTCCATCGAGCCGTTGGCCGCGAAGTAGCCGGCGCAGCCGGCATAGATGCCGCGGCGCACCGGCTCGACCTCGTCGATGATCTCCATGGCGCGGACCTTGGGCGCGCCCGACAACGTGCCGGCCGGGAAGCCCGCTTTCAGTGCATCGATCGCCTCCAGCCCGTCCTCCAGCGTGCCCTCGACGTGGCTCGAGATGTGCTGGACGCGACTGTACTTCTCGATGGTGAACTGCTCGACCACCTTCACCGAGCCGATCTTGGCGACACGGCCGACGTCGTTGCGCGCCAGGTCGAGCAGCATCAGGTGCTCGGCGTGCTCCTTGGGATCGGCGAGCAGTTTGTCGGCGAGCTGCGTGTCCTCGTCCGGCGGGGCGCCGCGCCGGATGGTGCCGGCGAGCGGCCGGATGGTGACGATGTTGTCGCGCAGGCGGACCAGGATCTCGGGGCTGGAGCCCACGATCGAGAAGTCGCCGTAGTCGAAGTAGATCAGGAACGGCGAGGGGTTGGTGCGGCGGAGCGCCCGATAGAGCGACAGCGGCGGCAGCTGGAAGGGCAGCGAGAAGCGCTGCGACGGCACGATCTGGAAGGCGTCGCCCGCGCGGATGTACTCCTTGCAGGTCGCCACCATCTTCTTGAAGTCTTCCTTCGACATGTTGGCCGCGGGCTCAGGCAGCTTGTCGAGCTCGTCGGCGCTGTCGCGGCGGAAGGGCAGGGCCCGTTCGAAATCCGACGCCGCGTCGGCCAGGCGCTCCTGTGCGGCCTCGTAGGCCGCCCGTGCGCTGGTGCCGGCCTGCGGCCAGGCCGGCGTCACCAGCGTGACGTTGTCCTCGAGCCGGTCGAAGATGCAGATGATGGTCGGCCGCACCATGATCGCGTCGGGCAGGCCGATCGGATCGGGGTTCTTGTCGGGCAGCCGCTCCATGTCGCGGACCATGTCGTAGCCCAGGAAGCCGAACAGCCCCGACGCCATCGGCGGCAGGCCGGGCGGCAGGTCCATCTGGCATTCGCGGATCAGGTGGCGCAGCGTCTCGAGCGGGCGACCGTCGAGCTTCTCGAAGGCCTGGGCATCGCTGCGGGCGCGCCGGTTGATCTCGGCCTGGCCCTTGCGGCAGCGCCAGATCACGTCCGGCTTGAAGCCGATGATCGAATAGCGCCCGCGCACCGAGCCGCCTTCCACCGATTCCAGCAGGAAAGAGTTGGCGCGGCCGTCGCAGAGCTTGAGGTAGGCGGAGACCGGCGTCTCGAGGTCGGCGACCAGCTTGGTCGAGACGAGCTGCGGCTTGCCGGCATCGTAGACGCCGGCGAAGGCGTCGAATTCAGGAGAGAGCGACATTGGACTACGGCTGGTTCTGCGGCCGGAAGGCGGCGGTGAACACGGCCTCGTCGACCGTCACGCCGTACTTCGCGCGCATGGCGGCGATCAGCTGCAGGATCAGGTCGTTGGCGATCATGCCGTCGAGCTGCTTCCCGAAGCGATCGATCGCCTCCTTGTCCTTGGCGAGATCGACCGGCTCGATCTGTTTCAGGCGGACCAGCACGCTGCCTTCGGCGGTGCGCACCGACTGGGTCTTGCCTTCCTGGAGCTTGAACAGCTCCTGGACCACGGGCTGCGTCAGGTAGTTCCCCTGGTCGGCCTCGAAGCGCGTGACGGCCTTGGCCGTGCGCATCTCCAGGCCAAGCTCCTTGGCGAGCGCCTCGAAGCCCGTGCCGGCATTCGCCTTCTCGAGCGCTGCCTTGACCTTGGCGTCGGCGAGCTTGCGGCGTTCCTCGGCCTGCCAGGCTTCGATCACCTTGGCCTCGACCTCGGTGAGGGCGGGGGTGCGGGCGGGCGTGATGCGATCGACGCGCACCATGAAATATTCGCCGCGCGGGGTCTCCAGAAGCTCGCTCTCGGCGCTCTCGCGCGTAGCGAACGCCGCCTGGACCAGCTCGTTGGCGGCCGGACCGATGACGACCTGCTTGCCTTCGGCGTCCTGGCCGCGCGCATCGACGTTCTCGTAGGTCTTGACCTTGAGCGCCAAGTCCTCGGCAGCGGCCTTCATCGACTGCGTCTTGGCCAGCACGCGCTCGAAGTCGGTGACCTGCTTGATCAGGAGGTCGGGCGCCAGCTGGGCACGCAGTTCCTTCTCGAGCTTCTCCTTGACCTCGTCGAAGGGCACCGACTTGCCCGGCGCGATGCTGTTGATGCGCACGATGTGCCAGCCGAGCGGCGACTGGATCGGCGCCGGCGCCACGCCGACCGGTAGGTTGAACACGCCGTCGGCCAGCGGGCCGGGCGGCAGGTCCTTCTTGGTGACCGGTCCGAGCTTGATGACGCCGTCGCTGCTGCCCAGCACCTCCCTGGCCGCGTCCTCGAGGGTCTTGCCGGCGGTGACGGCGGCGATGATCGCCTTGGCCTTGTCCTCGCTGTCGGCCATCGCCTGGTCGACGTCGCGCTTCTCGGCCGTGCCGAACTCAGCCGAGCGGGCGTCATACTCCTGCTTGATCATGTCGGCGGTCACGCCGACCTGCGGCATGACATCGTCAGCCGTCATCATGACGTAGGAGAAGGCGCGGAACTCGGGGATCTGGAACCGGGTCTTGTTGGCCTCGAAGAAGGCGTTGAGCTGCTCGGCCGTCGGTTTGGGCACATCGACGACGATGGCATCGGGGACGTAGATCGTCTCGGCGATGCGCCGCTCGGCTTCCATCTTGAAGATGTCGTCACGCAGCGACTTCGGCGCGAGCCCGTCGGGACGCACCGCGCCGAAGAGCTGGCTGGCGGCAATCTCGCGACGGATGTCGGCGACGTACTGCGCTTCGCTGATGCGCGCCTGTTGCAGGCGGTTGCGGTAGAGCAGGGGATCGAACGAGCCGCCGGTGCCGGCGAAGGCCGGATTGCGCGCGATCGCGGCGCGCACCTCGGCGTCGCTGACCACCAGGCCGAACTGCTGGATGGTGTAGTCGAGCACGGCGCGCTGGATGACTTCCTCGAGGAACATGGGTGCCGCCGACATGGGCGACCGAGGTGCTGTGACCGCCCATGCGCAGCATGTCGCCGACGCCCCAGAAGGCAAAGCTGACGATCAGCATGCCGAACAGGATGAACAGGATGACGAAGCGGGCGTACTTGCGGAACATGTTCGGGGAATTCACGCCATTGGCGAAGAGGTTTTGACTGGCGGGCATGCCTACCACCCGACTCTGTGGCAGGCAACTAATGGGCCTGCTAGACAGCAACGACACAAATCGGGGATTTCCATGGCGCGAACAAGGCGGCCGCTGATTGCCGGCAACTGGAAGATGAACGGTCTTCGGGCCGACGGCATCGCTCTGGCAAAGGGCGTAGCCGATGGCGTGAAGCAGGCAGGCTGGAGCGACCGTGACGTGCTGGTCTGCCCGCCCGCGACGCTGGTTCTCGCTGTGGCGGACGCGGTGAAGGGCAGCGGCGTGCTGGTCGGCGGCGAGAATTGCCACGCCAAAGCCAACGGTGCCCATACCGGCGAGATCGCGGCCGAGATGCTGCGCGACTGCGGCGCCACTTATGTGATCGTCGGCCATTCCGAGCGGCGCGCCGACTGCGGCGAGACCGATGCCATCGTGCGGGCCAAGGCCGAAGCGGCATGGCGAGCCGGGCTGGTGCCTATCGTCTGCATCGGCGAGACCCTGGCCGAGCGCGAGGCCGGCAAGACGCTGGCGGTGCTGGAGACCCAGCTCGAGGGCAGCGTTCCGGCCGGCTCGACGGCAGCCAAGCTGGTCGTGGCCTATGAACCGGTCTGGGCCATCGGCACCGGCAAGACGCCGACCACATCGGAAGTGGCCGCAGCCCACGCGCATATTCGCAAGGTGCTGGGCAGCCTGATGGGTGAGGCGGCCCAGGTCCGACTTCTATATGGCGGCTCGGTGAAGGGCAGCAACGCCGCCGAGCTGCTGACGGCGGGCGACGTCGACGGTGCCCTGGTCGGCGGGGCGAGCCTCAAGGCGGACGAATTTTTGGCTATCGCCAAGGCCGCCTAAAGCGGCTAGAAGCGCGCGCTTGACCTTTACCTCACCCTGAGGAGCGTCGCGTAGCGACGCGTCTCGAAGGGTGGCAACCTGCCATGCTGTTGCCCATCCTTCGAGACGCGTCGCTACGCGACGCTCCACAGGATGAGGCGATGTTGTAGGACGAAATGGACGCGGTTCGAGGCTTTCTGCACGATTGGCGGCTGGTGTTGCTGATCATCCATGTCGGCGTCACCGCCGCGATGATCGTCGTCATCCTGCTCCAGCGCAGCGAAGGCGGCGGCTTGGGCATGGGCCGCACCGACGCGCTGTTCTCGGTGCGCGGCCAGGCCAATGTGCTGTCGCGCATGACGGCGATCTTCGCCGGCTGCTTCTTCTTCCTCAGCCTGGTGATGGCGTGGAGCATGACCGACACGCAGCGCAGCGCGCGTTCGATCATGGATCGCGTGCCGGCGGCGCCGACGGCGCCGGGCACGCCCGCGACCGGCGGTGCGGCTCCGGCGCCCGTTGCTCCCGCTGCTCCTGCCGCTCCGGCGGCGCCTTCCGCCCCCACGCGTTAGGAACAACCGGAATGCAGAGCCGTTCACTCCGCCGAAGGTCCTCCGGCGGAGGGATATCCCCATGGCCGTGCGCCGTAACGTTTTGTATGCTGTAGGCCCATGACGCGCTTTATTTTCATAACGGGCGGCGTGGTCTCCTCGCTTGGTAAGGGTCTGTCATCCGCGGCGCTGGGCGCGCTGCTGCAGGCGCGCGGCCATCGCGTACGGCTGCGCAAGCTCGACCCCTATCTCAACGTCGATCCAGGCACGATGAGCCCGTATCAGCACGGCGAGGTCTTCGTCACCGACGACGGCGCCGAAGCCGACCTCGACCTCGGCCATTACGAGCGCTTCACCGGCGTCGACGCCCGCCAGAGCGACAACGTCACGACCGGCCGCATCTATTCGACGGTGATCGCCAAGGAGCGCCGCGGCGAATATCTCGGCGCCACGGTGCAGGTGATCCCGCACATCACCGACGCCATCAAGGAATTCGTCGTTGCCGGCACGGAGAACGAGGACTTCGTGCTGGTCGAGATCGGCGGCACGGTCGGCGACATCGAAGGCCTGCCGTTCCTCGAGGCGATCCGTCAGCTCGGCAACGAGCTGGGCCGCGAACGCACGATGTTCGTGCATCTCACGCTGCTACCCTGGGTGCCGACGGCGGGCGAGCTCAAGACCAAGCCGACACAGCACTCGGTGAAGGAGCTGCTGAGTGTCGGTATCCAGCCCGACCTCCTGGTCTGCCGCTCGGGCGACAAGGAGATTCCGGCCAACGAGCGGCGCAAGATCGCCCTGTTCTGCAACGTCAAGCCGGAGCGCGTCATCGAGGCGCGCGATGTCGACACGATCTACCAGGTGCCGATCGCCTATCACGATCAGGGCTTCGACGCCGAGGTCTGCCGTTATTTCGGCCTCGAAGCGGACAAGGAGCCCAACCTCGAGCGCTGGCGCGGCGTCGTGCGCTCGGTGCGCGAGCCCGAGGGCAAGGTGACCATCGCCGTCGTCGGCAAGTACACGGTCCTGCTCGATGCCTACAAGTCGCTCAGCGAGGCGCTGACCCACGGCGGCTTCGGCAGCAACGTGAAGGTCGGCCTGGAGTGGATGGACTCCGAGATCTTCGAGCGCGACGACGCCGTCAGCCATCTCGAGCATGTGCACGGCATCCTGGTGCCGGGCGGCTTCGGCGAGCGCGGCACCGAGGGCAAGATCCATGCGGTGCAGTTCGCGCGCGAGCGCAACGTGCCGTTCCTCGGTATCTGTTTCGGCATGCAGATGGCCGTGATCGAGGCGGCCCGCAACCTGCTTGGCCTCGAGGGCGCGTCGTCGACCGAGTTCGGCCCCTGTGAGCATCCTGTGGTCGGCTTGATGACCGAATGGATCAAGGGCAATCAGCTCGAGACGCGTTCGGCCAACGGTGATCTCGGCGGCACGATGCGGCTCGGCGCCTATCCCGCTCATCTGCGGCCGGGTACCAAGGTGCACGAGATCTACGGCGCCGACATCATCAGCGAGCGTCATCGTCATCGCTACGAGGTCAACGTCAACTACAAGGACCGCTTGGAGCAGGTGGGCTTGCGTTTCTCCGGCATGTCGCCGGACGGCGTGCTGCCCGAGATCGTCGAGATCCCAGGCCATCCCTGGTTCATCGGCGTGCAATACCATCCGGAGCTGAAGTCGCGGCCATTCGCGCCCCATCCGCTGTTCTCGTCCTTCATCGGGGCGGCCAAGGCGCAGAGCCGGCTGGTGTAGTCATCATGCCTCCCCTTCGCGGAAACCGCGAAGGGGAGGTGCCCGCGCAGCGGGCGGAGGGGTCATGGGCCACCGACCGTTGCTCTCGACCCCTCCGTCGCCGTAAGACGGCGACACCTCCCCATCGCGGGTTCCGCGATGGGGAGGAAGTCCTTGTCAGGACGTATTTCGGTCATGTTCTTCGGCTGGAATCTTCGCTCATGAACCGTCTCTTTGCGCTATTCATCCTCGCGGCCGCGACATTGGCTTCGGCCATCTGGGCGGAGTCGTTTGCGCAATCGCAGGGCAAGGCAGAACGTCGCGATGCGATCTTCCTGCGCTTCCCGGAGATGTCGCAACGGTACTGGGAAAACCCCGAAACCAACGCCGCCAGCCACAAGGTCGTGGCCGTGCCGATGCCGCGCCAGTGCACCTTCCTCTATGCCGATTCCTACTCGAAGGGGCTGATGAGCGAGCGCGAAGTGCAACAGCTCGCAGTCTCCAACTGCAACCGCAAGCTCGCCGAGCTCGGGCCGCTGGGCGAGAACTACAGCGTCGATTGCCGGTGCCAGGTCGTGATCAGCGACGAGCGTTACGTCGTGCCGCGCAACACGCTGCCGACCGAATCCTATGGCCCGGTCTCGATCTTCTATCGCGATGCCGGCGGCAACGTCGCCCGCCTGAACGGCCTTGCCCGCTACGGCGCCCTGATCGGCCGCGATCGCTCGGTCACCTTCAAGGTCGACAACCCGCGCGGCGAATCAGTCTGCGAGGGCACCTTCACCAACGACTCGCCGGCCAGCGGCCGCTACTCGATGTCGTGTTTCGGCGGCAAGTTCAGCAGCAACGGCACCTACCAGAGCAAGACCGGCTCGCCCAACGACCACATCGTTGCACGCGGCCACACTGGACAGGGGCAGCCTGTGTCCATGGTGATCGGCCTGCCGGCACAACTCGCCGGCGGCCTCTATGGTGGCATCTGACATGCGGATCCTCGCCGTCCTCGCCATCGCCGCCTTCGCGCCCGTGGTGTCGCTCGCCCAGAGCGCCGGCGAAGTCGAGCGCTGCTTCCAGAACCCGGCAGCCTGCAGCCATGGGGGCGGAGGCGGGGCTGCGGCTCAGGCCCCTGCGCCAGCGCCCGCACCCGCACCCTCCGGCGGAGGACATGCGGCGACCCGACCAGCCGCGCCGGCGCCGGACTACACGACCGTGCTGCAGAGTGCCGAGCCCGATCGCCGCAAGATCCAGGAATCTCTGCGCACGCTCGACAAGTACAACGGACCGATCGACGGCAACCTGCAGTCCGACGCGACGGTCAAGGCGATCCAGGAGTGGCAGAAGGGCCGCGGCACCAATCCGGTCGGCAAGCTGACACCGCAGGAGGCGCAGCAGCTCAATGCCGAGGCGGCGCGCACGCCGATCCGGCGCGTCGATCCCGCGACACAGACGGCGACCGCGCCGGCAGCGCCGACGCCGGTGCAGCCGCCGTCGAAGTCCAATGCCGACGCGCTGAAGGAACTGCAGGCCCGCCTGGCCGAACGGCGCAAGGCGGCCGAACCCAAGGCCGAGGCGGCGACGCAGTCGCTGATCCGAGACCTCAAGGCCTATGTCGCCGCCGACGGCAAGGGCGCGGCGGGAGAGCAGTTTGCGGGCTTCGCCAAGTGGTACGCCGACACCAGGGCCGACGGCCGCGCGGTCGGCGAGATCGCGCCGGTGATCGACGACTACGGCGACGCGAAGGCCGGCGCCGCGGTGGCGAGCGAAGTACTGCTCGAGACCAAGAAGGGCGCGAGCAACCAGTCGCAGTGCCTGGTGTTCGCCTGGATCGAAGGCAATCCGCGCAAGAACCCGCAGGTCTTCTCCTGCGACGACGTCGCCGGCGTCGAGAAGTGGAAGACCGACCAGTCGCTCAAGAGCGCCTGGCGTTAGCTACACCATTTCCGTCATCCCGAGCGGAGCCGCCCGAAGGGCGGCGTAGTCGAGGGACCTCCTCTTGTCGACGCATCGACAGAACGGGTCCCTCCACTGCGCCTCGCTGCGCTCGGCTTCGGTCGGGATGACGGCGAGGTCACTTGCTCCTTCCGGGTCGGGCCGCTAGACAGGCCGCGCCAAGAAGGAGTTTTTGCCCGATGAGCGTCATCGCCGATGTCCGCGCCCGCGAAATCCTGGACAGCCGCGGCAATCCCACGGTCGAGGTCGAAGTCGAGCTCGACAGCGGCGCCATGGGCCGTGCGGCGGTGCCGTCCGGCGCCTCGACCGGTGCGCACGAGGCGGTCGAATTGCGCGACGGCGACAAGAAGCGCTACGGCGGCAAGGGCGTCCTGAGGGCGGTCGCCGCGGTCAACGCCGAGATCATGGATCTGCTGGCGGGCCTCGACGCACATGAGCAGATCAAGATCGATCGCGCCCTGATCGAGCTCGATGGCACGCCCAACAAGGGGCGCATCGGCGCCAACGCCATCCTCGGCGTGTCGCTGGCCGTGGCCAAGGCCGCGGCGATGGACTCCGGCCTGCCGCTCTACCGCTATGTCGGCGGCAGCCAGGCGTCGATCCTGCCGGTGCCGATGATGAACATCATCAACGGCGGCGTTCACGCCGACAATCCGATCGACATCCAGGAATTCATGATCATGCCGGTGAAGGCCGAGCGGTTCGCCGAAGCGCTGCGCATGGGTTCGGAGGTCTTCCACGCCCTGAAAAGCCAGCTCCACGATGCCGGCCACAACACCAACGTCGGCGACGAGGGCGGCTTCGCGCCCAACCTCGCTTCGGCAGACGAGGCGCTGGGCTTCATCATGAAGTCGATCGAGCAGGCGGGCTACAAGCCCGGCGAGGACGTCATGCTGGCGCTCGACCCGGCTTCGACCGAGTTCTTCAAGAAGGGCAAGTACGAGCTCGAAGGCGAGAAGAAGTCGCTCGATCAGGCGGGCATGGTCGAGTACTACGCCGACCTCGTGAAGCGCTATCCGATCGTCTCGATCGAGGACGGCATGGCCGAGGACGACATGGCCGGCTGGAAGGCGATCACCGACAAGCTTGGCAGGAAGATCCAGCTCGTGGGCGACGATCTCTTCGTCACCAATCCCAAGCGGCTCGCCCAGGGCATCAAGGACGGGCTCGCCAACGCCATCCTGGTGAAGGTCAACCAGATCGGCACGCTCACCGAGACGATGGAAGCCGTGTCGATGGCGCGCCATGCGTCGTACGGCGCGGTGATGTCGCATCGCTCGGGCGAGACCGAGGATTCGACCATCGCCGACCTGGCCGTCGCCACCGGCTGCGGGCAGATCAAGACCGGCTCGCTGTCGCGCTCCGATCGCCTCGCCAAGTACAACCAGCTCCTGCGCATCGAAGAGCAGCTCGGCCCGCAGGCGCGCTACGCCGGCACGTCGATCCTGCGCGGATAGTCTTGCCGGAGCGCGGACCTCCAGGTCCGCTCATGGTCTTCCGGACCGCGAGCCTCCGGCTCGCTCAAGATTCATGAGCGAGCCGGAGGCTCGCGGTCCGGAAGATCATGACCATGAGCGGACCTGCAGGCCCGC
>JACPOB010000141.1 GCA_016185145.1 Rhodospirillales bacterium
GTTGCGCTTGTACATCCCGTAGAACAGGTTCTTGTTGGTCCAGGCGAAGTCGAACATGGTGGCGATCGCCTCGCGCACCCGCCTGTCCTTGAAGAAGTCGCGCCGCGTGTTGAAGGCGAAGCACTGCATGCCGGTCGGCAGCTCGTGCGGGATTTCGGCGCGCTGGATGCGGCCGTCGCGCACTGCCGGGATGTCGTAGGCGGTCGCCCAGTTGCGCGCGATGTTCTCCTGGCGGATGTCGATCTCGCCCGCCTTGAAGGCCTCGAACTGGACGGTGACGTCGCGATAGTACTCGTAGCGCAAGACCTCGAAGTTGTTGCGCCCGCGATTCATCCAGAGATCCTTGGCCCACCAGTCGTCGACGCGGCGATAGCTGATCGAGCGGCCGACGTCGAAGGAATCGACCTTGTAGGCGCCGCTGCCCAGCGGGATCTCGAGCGATACCTTCTCGAAGTCGCGGCTCGCCCACCACTTCGACGACAGCACCGGCAGCTGACCGATGATCAGCGGCAGCTCCTTGTTGGTGTTGTCGCGGAACGTGAACAGCACCTTGCGGTCGCCGACCTTCTCGGCCTTCAGCACGTCGCCGTAGTAGAAGGCGTAGTTGGGCAGGCCCTTGGCCTTGAGCGTATCGAAGGTCCAGATCACGTCCTCGACGGTGATCGGCGAGCCGTCATGAAAGCGCGCCTGCGATCGGAGAGTGAAGGCTGTCCACGAGCGATCGTCGGGCCATTCGATGGTCTCGGCGATCAGGCCGTACTCGGTCGAGGCCTCGTCGCGCGAACTCCAGCAGAGCGTGTCCCAGATCTGCGTGATGCCGGCGGCGGGCACGCTCTTGATGATGAAGGGATGCAGCGAATCGAAGGTACCGCGGGCGCCCAGCCGCACCGAGCCGCCTTTGGGCGCGTTGGGATTGAGGTAGTCCGGCGGACCGGCGTCGGCCGGATATTTCGGCGCGCCGTGCATGGCAAAGCCATGGCTGACATTGATCTTCTTGGATGCTTGCTGAGCTTGCGCCCGCACGATGGCCGGCGCGCCCAGGCACAGGGCCGTGGTGCCCAGCAACAAGCCTCTCCGTCTGATCGCCATGCAGGTCCCCGAAGCAAGCGTTTCGCTTCATATATAGCGCGGCGGAGTTGGGCCGCACTATGGCCGCTGGGTCAACTCGGTGTCAGGTTTCGCCCTTGATCCCGGCTTCCTTCACCAGCTTGCCGTAGCGCGCGTAATCGGCCTTCCACATGGCCAGAATGTCGGCCGGCGAACGCGGCGCCGGCACCTCGCAGCCGGCCTTGGTCAATCGGTCGCGGGTCTCGCCATCCTGCAGCGCCTTCATGGCCGAGGCATGAATCCGCTCGACGACCGGAGCGGGCGTGCCGGCCCGAACGGCGATCACGTACCAGCTCACCACGTTGGCATCGGCGAAGCCCGCCTCGGCGAACGTCGGCACGTCGGGCAGGGTTGCCAGCCGCTTGTCGGCCAGCACGGCCAGTGCGCGCAGTTTGCCGCTCTGGACGTGTTGAATGCTGAGCGGCCCGGGCAGGAAGCCAACCTGCAGGCGGCCCTCCAGCAGGTCGGGGATTCCCGGCGGTACGCCGCGATAGGGCACCCCGGCCATGTCGACCTTGTACTGGTTCTTCAGCAGCTCGGCCGAAAGATGGAGCGACGTGCCATTGCCGGGGTTGAGGTAGTTGAGTTTGCCGGGGCTGGCTTTCGCGTAGTCGATCAGTTCCTTCAGTGTCTTCACCGGCACGGCGGGATTGACGGTCGCGACCGACGTCGCCACCGCGACCATCGCCACCGGCTGGAAGTCGGCGAGCGCGTCGTAGGGCACCGATTGCAGATGTGGCGCCACGACATGGCTGATCGTGGCCATCACCCAATTATAGCCGTCGGCCGGCGCCTGCGGGATCATCGACGTGGCCAGCGTGCCGTTGGCGCCGGGCTTGGGCTCGACCACCACGGGCTGGCCGAGGTCGGCCTGCATGGGCTCGACTACCGCGCGCGTCACGATGTCGACGATGCCGCCCACCGGGAAGGGCACCAGGATGCGCATCGGCTTGGCCGGAAAGGCCTGCGCCCAAGCATGGGGCGCGGCCGCCAGCGCAGCGGCGCTGCCGATCGCGCCGACGGCGCGGCGCCGGGTGATGCTGTTCATTGTCCCTTCGTCCCCTGTCTTTGCCAAAAGCTAAGGGGTGCCTGCGAAATTGTCATCCTGGCCAAAATTGACATCGCGGCAGGGCGGCCGCAGGTTGGCGCCATGGCCGACACCGCCCAATTCGCGCCCGATTACGACGCGCCGATCGAGTACATGCGCCGCACCCGCGAGTATTATCTCGCGCTGGGTTACGACAATCCCTATCGCTGGGCGCATTACGTCGATGCGCCGTTCCAGCCGCTGAAGAAGCCGCTCGAGGACTCGACCCTGGCGCTGATCTCGACGGCGGCGCCCTATCAGCCCGACAAGGGCGACCAGGGACCGGGTGCGGCCTACAATGCCGGCGCCAAGTTCTATACGGTCTATTCGGGCGACACCGCGGTCGACCACGACACGCGCATCTCCCACATCGGCTACGACCGCAAGCACACCACGGCCAAGGATTCCAACACCTGGTTCCCGCTGCCGCTGATGCGCGAGTTCGCAAACCAGGGCCGCTTCAAGCTCGCCAAGCGCTTCCATGGCGCGCCGACCAATCGCAGCCAGCGCGTAACGCTCGAGACCGATGCGCCGGAGATCCTGGCGCGCTGCCGGCAGGACCAGGTCGATGCGGCGCTCCTGGTCCCGACTTGACCCGTCTGCCACCAGACCGTGAGTCTGGTCGCCCGATATCTGGAGAGGAACGGCATCCCCACGGTGATCATGGGGGCGGCCAAGGACATCGTCGAGCATGTCGGCGTGCCGCGCTTCCTGTTCAGCGACTTCCCGCTGGGCAATTCCTGCGGCAAGCCGCACGAGCCCGACACGCAGCGCTTCACGCTCGATCTCGCGTTGAAGGTGCTGGAGAGCGCGGTGGGTCCGCGCACCACGGTGCAGTCGCCGCTGCGCTGGAACGACGACGGCGACTGGAAGCGCGACTACAACAACCTCGAGCGCATGCCGCCCGAGGAAGTCGCCAAGCGCCGCGCCGAGTTCGACAAGGTGAAGCAGACGGCGCTCGACCAGCGCAAGAAGGCGGGCGTGGCGTAGTGAAGGGCGGCATTCAATCACGTACAGGCCTCATCCTGAGGAGCCGCGCGAAGCGCGGCGTCTCGAAGGATGGGCACCAACGGTGATGTATCCCACCCTTCGAGACGCGGCCCTACGGGCCGCTCCTCAGGGTGAGGTGGCTTGGAGTTTCACGCAGCCATGAGCAAACCCTTCTCCGGCGTAAAAGTCCTCGATTTCACGCGCGTGCTCGCGGGGCCCTACGGCTCCTACCAGCTCGCCCTCCTGGGCGCCGACGTCATCAAGGTCGAATCCCGCGAAGGCGACGACATGCGCTTCGGCAGCCGCGCCAACGACTGGGAGAAGCGCGGGCTCGCCGCCCCCTGGGTCGCGGTCAACTCGGGCAAGCGCTCGATCACGCTCGACCTCAAGAAGCCCAAGGCGATCGAGGTGGTGAAGAAGCTCGCCGCCACGGCCGACGTGGTGATGGAGAATTTCCGTCCCGGCGTCATGGACAAGCTCGGCATCGGCTACGACGTGCTGAAGGCGATCAACCCGCGCCTGATCTACTGCGCCGTCTCGGGCTTCGGCCAGGTCGGCCCCGACCGCGAGACCGCGGCGTTCGACGGCATGATCCAGGCGATGTCCGGCCTGATGTCGATCACCGGCTTTCCGACCAACGGCCCGACGCGCGTGGGCTTTGCCGGCGCCGACGTCATGTCGGGCGCCACCGCGGCGCTCGGCGTCGCCTCGGCGCTGTTCCAGCGTACCCACACCGGCAAGGGCCAGTTGGTCGACGTCGCCATGATCGACGCGGTGATGGGCTATCTCGCGCAGCAGTTCACCGAGCACCTGATGACCGGTCGCGTGCACGAGCAGGCGGCCAACCGCTCGGTAACGCGCAAGCCGACCGGCGATCTCTACAGGACCAAGGACGGCTGGATCGTGCTCGCCGTCATGACCGAGCCGCAGTTCCAGCGCCTGATGAAGGACATCGGCCGCGCCGACGCAGCCGCCGACCCGCGCTTCGTCGACTGGCCGACGCGCATCGCCAACGACAAGGCGTTGCATGAGATCATCGAGGCCGAGCTGGTGAAGGAGGCCTCCGCGACCTGGGCCGAACGCTTCGCCAAGGCCGACGTGCCGGCGGGCCGCGTGCTCTCGATTCCCGAGGCCGTGCAGCTCGACCACTTCGAGCGGCGCACGATCCTGCAGACCGTCGACACGCCGCACGGCCCGATCAAAGTCGTGGGCTCGGGTTTCCGCCTCGAGCATGGCGGCGGCTCGGTCGAGCGCCCGCCGGCGACGCTCGGCCAGCACACCGACGAGATCCTGCGCGAGGCCGGCTACTCCGAGGCCGACATCGCCGCCATGCGTGCCGAAAAGGTCGCCTGAGCTTAAAACCTGCGGCGGCCGACCCATGGCGATCCTCTATGAAGTCGAGCACGTCACGACGTATCGCTACGCCTCGCGCGTCAGCTTCGGCGCCCACCGCGCCATGTTCCTACCGAGGTCGGGGCCCTACGGCCGCATCCTGAGCTACTCGGCGACCACCAACCTGCGCTCGCGCGTGCGGTGGATCATCGACGCGCTGTCCAATGTGGTGACCCTGATCGACGTCGACGAACCGGGCACGGAGCTCCGCTTCGCCTTCCGGCTGCGCGGCATCCACTACGGTGTCGCCGAGGCCGAGGCCTTCCCGGTCGATCCGCGCGCCGAAGTGGTGCCGGTGCAGTACACGCCCGACGAATGGAACGACCTCGCGGGCTACCTCCGGCCGCACGCCGAGGATCCCGACGGCAGCGTGGCAACCTGGGCCAAGTCCTTCATCGTCCAGGAGCAGCATCACAGTACCGACGTGATCCGGCGCATGCTCGACACCATCGGCGGCACCTTCAGCTACCAGGCCCGCGAGGCCGAAGGGACCCAGCCGCCGGCCGAGACCCTGCGTACGCGCTCGGGCACCTGCCGCGACTATGCCTGGCTGATGATCGAGGCGCTGCGCCGCATCGGCTTCGCCTGCCGTTTCATCACCGGCTACATCTATGACGGCGCGCTCGATGGCGGAGGCGCGGCCGGCATGACGGGATCGGGCGCCACGCATGCCTGGGTCCAAGTCTACCTGCCCGGCGCCGGCTGGCTGCACTACGACCCGACCAATCGTATCTCCGGCGGCACCGACCTCATCCCGGTGGCCATCGCCCGCCATCCGGCGCAGGCGATCCCCCTGCAGGGCTCCTGGTTCGGCAACGCCGGCGACTACCGCGGCATGTCGGTTAACGTCGCGATCCGGAAACTGAAGACGCTGTCCGAGGACGTCGAGGCAGAGGGTTGATCCAGCGGCAGCTGCCTATTCAGCCTTGATGCCTGCGAACTTGATCACCTTCGCCCACTTTTCGGTGGCATCGGAGATGAGCGTCGCGAATTCCGCCGGCGAGCCCCCGACCACTGTGCCGCCCAGATCGACGATCCGTGCCTTGATCCTGGCATCGGCAAGGCCGGCGTTGATCTCCTTGTTCAGCAGATTGATGATGTCGGCCGAAGTGTTCTTGGGTGCGCCGATGCCGGCGAAGCCGCTGGCCTCGTAACCAGGCACGAAGTCTCCGACTGTGGGAACGTCCGGGAACACGTCCAATCGTTTCTCTGTCGTCACCGCGAGCGCGCGCAGCTTGCCGGCCTTGATGTGCTGGATCGCTTCCGACACCGGCGCGAAGATCACCTGCACCTGGCCGCTGATCAGATCGGCGACCGCAGGCGCGCCGCCCCGGTACGGGACGTGGACCAAGTTCACCCCGGTCATCATCTTGAAGAGTTCGCAGGCGATGTTCTGCGGCGTGCCCTGTCCGGCCGACCCGTAATTGATCTTGCCCGGGTTCGCCTTGGCGTAGGCGATGAACTCGGGGATCGTCTTGGCGGGCACCGACGGGTTCACCACGACGACGTAGGCCAGCCGCGCGACGTAGGCGATCGGTGCGATGTCCCGGCTGAAGTCGAAGGGAAGATTGCTGTAGAGCGCGGCATTGATCGCGGCCGGGGTCACGACCTGCAGCAGCGTGTAGCCGTCCGCGGGCGCCTTGGCGACCGTGTCGGTTCCGATGTTGCCGCTGGCGCCGGGTTTGTTCTCGACGATGAATTGCTGGCCGAGCCGCTCCGTCAGCCATTCACCCATCAGGCGGGCCTGGATGTCGGTAGCCCCGCCGGGCGGAAAGCCGACGATGATGCGTGCCGTCCGTGACGGATAGGCTTGTGCCTGTGCGACGCTGGATAGGGCCGGCGATGCAGCCGCACCCGCGGCCAGATGCACGAATGTGCGGCGCGAAAATCTCATGATGCTTCCTCCACTGCGCCACGTCGCGGACTTGCAGTCCATCTGGGCGCTTTGACAGGAGGCTACATCCGGTGGTGGAAAGCGGCCAATGCCTACTCTCGGCAGTTCTGCGACGCGAACATCGGCCGGCGGACCTACCAGCTCAACCGCAGGCCGACGTTCAGCGTGTGGTTGTCGGTGCCCGAGCCGATGTCGCCGTCATAGCGGAGATAGATCTGGGTGGCGGCCGCGACATTGGTGCTGGCCTGGAAGCCGATTGCCGCCGCGTCGCGCTGCGGCGCCGCGCCATAGACGGTGAAGGCGTTGGCCGGCGCGCCGGCGAAGGCGGCCGTCATCGGCCGGCCGGTGTAGCTGTAGTCGTGCAGCCAGCCGAGCCGAAGCGCCAAGTCCAGGGTGCGCGTATCGCCGAGCCCGATGGCGCCGTTCAGCTGCGCCCCCAGGGTCGAGCGCACGGAGTTGGTGGTCTGCTGCTGCACGTTCAGGCTCAAGGAGTTGGCGCCCCACTCCGAGAACGCGGCCTGATTCACGCTCATCACCTGCAGGCGCGCAAACGGCGTGATGCTGGCTTGTGCAGGCGCATAGACCGGTATCTGATAGCCGAGCTCGACCTGGCCCAGGAACTGGTTGGCGCCGGTGCTGCCGTTGGCCGTGCGCGGCTGCAGGTTGGGGATCGAGATCTGACGTTGCAGCTGATTGTTGGAATAGGCGTAGCCTGCCAGCAGGTCGGCGTAGAAGCCTGACTGCGTGAAGCTGGCGTAGGCCGCGACGCTGACGGCGTTGGTCCAGCCCTTGCCCTGGAAGGTATCGGTCCACTGAGTGCCGCTGGTGTAGCCGGCGCCGATACCCAAGAGAAGGCTCGGCAGCACGCGATAGTCGATGCCGGCCGCCGCACCGCCGAGATTGTAGGTGAAGGTGTTCGAGTTGCTGTCGCCCTGCACCGAGCCGAAGCCGCCGAGCGCACTGCCCCATACGCTGAACGGGCTCGCGCCATCACAGGCCTCGACCTCGCAGGCTTGGGCCAGGGCCTGGCGTTGGCCGCTGCCCTGGCCGCCGCGCGCCACCGCCATCTGCTGGCCGAGCGCGTTCATGAACAAGGTGTTGGAGGCGAGGTTCGCCGTGCCGAAGTCGGCATAGGGTTGGCCGCTGATCTGGTTCAGCGTGTACGGGCCCTGCTGGGTGTTCAGGCCGGCGAGCGCACCGATCACCGTGGCGAAGTCGCCGGTTGCCGTCGCGTAGGCTTGGTCGAGCGCGGCGCCGACGCCGCGCTGGTTGCCGGTGTTGCCGCCGAAGCCCGAGAACGCAGCGCCCTGCAGGGCGAGCGTCAGGAACACGTTGTTGGCGTTGTAGCTGAGGCTCGGCGTCAGGAAGGCGAAGTTGCTGGTGACGCCGGCGTAGACGCCGCTGACGCCGCCGACAGCGTTGAGGATGGTGTAGGTCGTGCTGTTGCCGTAGTTGCCCGGTGCGGCCAGTACCTGGACGCTGGCGCCGTTGATGGTGGCGGTGCCGGCAACGTTGACGCGGTCGTTCTGGCCCGCGGCATTGACCTCGACCTGATAGACACCGCCGTTGTGCACCAGGTTGCCGTTCACCGTCATGGTGCCGATCGAGTTGCCCGGCGCCAGGACGCCGCCGTTGATGATGAGCGTGCCGATGCTGCCGGTGCCGCCCAGAGTGCCGCCGTTGGCGAGCGAGACGGGGCTCGCGAGGGTGCCGTTGACGACCAGCGTGCTGCCATTGACCGTGGTGGCGCCCGTATAGGTGTTGGTCCCGGTGAAGGTGACCGTGCCGCCGCCCTGGATGCCGACGCCGCCCGTGCCCGACATGGTGCCGGCGTAGGTGCCGTTGGTCGACTGGACGAACGACACGGTGCCGGTGTTGATCAGGATGTTGCCCTGCAGGCTCGACGTGTTGCCGACCAGGCTGCTGCCGCCGGTCACCGTGGTCCCGCCGCTGTAGCTGTTGGTCCCCGTCAGGGTGAACGTTCCGCCGCCGCCCAGCGTCAGCGCGCCGGTGCCCGACATGTTGCCGCCATAGGTTCCGTTGCCCGCCTGGTTGAAGGTGACGCTGGCGTTGTTGAGGATGTTGCCCTGCAGGCTCTGCGTCGTGCCGACGAGGCTGCCGCCGGTCACCGTCGTGCCGCCGGTGTAGGTGTTGGTGCCGGTGAGCAACACGATGCCGGTGCCGCTCACCAGCAAGCTGCCCGTGCCGGACATGTTGCCGGCGTAGCTGCCGCCGGTCGCCTGGTTGAAGACGACGGCAGCGTTGTTGAGGATGTTGCCCTGCAGGCTGGTCGTCGTGCCGGCCAACGTGCTGCCGCCGGTCACCGTCGTGCCGCCGCTGTAGCTGTTGGCGCCTGTAAGCGTCACCGTGCCGCCACCCTGCACCGCGAGCGCACCGGTGCCGGTCATGGTGCCGGCATAGGTGCCGTTGCCGGCCTGGTCGAAGACGACGGCGGCGTTGTTGAGGATGTTGCCCTGCAGGCTGGTGGTCGTGCCGACTAATGTGGTGCCGACGCCCGACACCGTCGTGCCGCCGCCGTAGCTGTTGGTCCCGCTGAACGTCACCGTGCCGCCGCCCTGTACCGTGACGGCGCCGGTGCCCGACATGTTGCCGGCATAGGTGCCGGTGCCGGCCTGGTCGAAGCGGACGTTGGCGTTGTTGGTGATGGCGCCCTGCAGGCTCGACGTCGTGCCGGCCAGCGTGCCGCCCGACACCGTCGTGCCGCCGCTGTAGGTGTTGGCGCCTTCCAGGATCAGCGTGCCGGTGCCGGTCTTGGTGAGCCCGCCGACGCCCGTCATGTTGCCGGTGACCGTCAGCGTATTGCCCGCCGTGTCGATCGTGCCGCCGCCGGTGATCAGGCTGACCGGCCGGTCGACCGAGAAGCTCGCCGTCGCCTGCAAGGTGCCGCCGGCGAAGGTCAGCGTCGCACCCGCCGCGCCCAGCGAAGCGTCGGAGCCCGCCTCGACGATGCCGCCCGCCAGCACCGTGCCGCCGGTGTTGGTGATCGTGCCGGTGAGCGTCACCTTGCCCGGCCCCATGTAGGCGATCGCGCCCGAGCCGTCGACGTTGCCGGCGAAGACGATGTCATCGGAGCGGTTGAAGGCCAGGATGCCGTTGTTCAGCACGTTACCCGCGATCGAGCCGGTCGTGCCGCCGTTGCCGAGTTGCAGCGTGCCGGCGGCGATGGTCGTGAGGCCGCTGTAGCTGTTATCGGCCGTGAAGATGAGCGTGCCGGTGCCGAGCTTGTCGAGCGCGCCGCTGCCCGAGATCGTGCCGCCGAAGGTGACGTTGTCGGAGCGGTTGAAGGCGAGCGTGCCGTTGTTCAGCACGTCGCCGCTGATCGACCCGGTGGTGCCGCCGTTGCCGACCTGCAGGATGCCGCCCGAGATCGTCGTGCCGCCGGCGTGGCTGTTGTCGCCGGTCAGGATCACCGTGCCGGTGCCCGACTTGGTCAGGCTGCCGCTGCCCGACATCGCGCCGGCATAGGTGCCGTTGGTGCTCTGGTCGAAGGTGACGGCGGCGTTGTTGACGATGTTGCCTTGCAGGCTCGCCGTCGTGCCTTGCAGCACGCCGCCCGACACTGTCGTGCCGCCCGAGTAGCTGTTGCTGCCGGTGAGCGTCACCGTGCCAGTGCCCGACTTGGTAAAGCTGCCGCTGCCCGACATGGCGCCGGCATAGGTGCCGTAGGTGCTCTGGTCGAAGGTGACGGCGGCATTGTTGATGATGGCGCCTTGCAGGCTCGTCGTCGTGCCGACCAGCGTGGTGCCGGCGCCCGACACCGTCGTGCCGCCGCCATAGCTGTTGGTCCCGCTGAACGTCACCGTGCCGCCACCCTGCACCGTGACGGCACCCGTTCCGGACATGTTGCCGGCATAGGTGCCGGTGCCAGCCTGGTCGAAGCGCACATTGGCGTTGTTGGTGATGGCGCCCTGCAGGCTGGTCGTCGTGCCGACCAACGTGGTGCTGGCACCCGACACCGTCGTGCCGCCGCCATAGGAGTTGCTCCCGCTGAACGTCACCGTGCCGCCGCCCTGCACCGTGACCGCGCCCGTGCCCGACATGTTGCCGGCGTAGGTGCCGGTGCTGGCCTGGTCGAAGCGGACGTTGGCGTTGTTGGTGATGGCACCCTGCAGGCTGGTCGTCGTGCCGACCAGCGTGGTGCCGGCGCCCGACACCGTCGTGCCGCCGCCATAGGAGTTGGTCCCGCTGAACGTCATCGTGCCGCCGCCCTGCACCGTGACCGCTCCGGTGCCCGACATGTTGCCGGCATAGGTCCCGGCACCCGCCTGATCGAAGCGGACGTTGGCGTTGTTGGTGATGGCACCCTGCAGGCTGGTCGTCGTGCCGACCAGCGTGGTGCCGGCGCCCGACACCGTCGTGCCGCCACCATAGGAGTTCGTGCCGCTGAACGTCACCGTGCCGCCGCCCTGAACGGTGACGGCACCCGTACCGGACATGTTGCCGGTATAGGTGCCGGTGCCAGCCTGGTTAAACGTCACAGCGGCGTTGTTGGTGATGGCGCCCTGCAGGCTCGTCGTCGTGCCCTGCAGCGTGCCGGCCGATACCGTCGTGCCGCCGGCATAGGTGTTGGCGCCGCCAAGGATCAGCGTGCCGTCGCCGGTCTTGGTCAGCCCGCCGCCGCCGCCGATGGCGCCGTTGTGGGTCAGCGTCGTGCCGCTGGCCGTCTCGAAGGTGCCGCCGCCGGCATTGAGCGTCGTGACGCGTGAGGTCGTGAACGTGGCCGTCGTCTGCAGCGTGCCGCCGTTCAGGCTGAGGCCGCCGCTGGCGTTGCCCAGATTGTTGTCGGCCGATACGGACAGCGTGCCGGCGTTGATCGTCGTGCCGCCCTGATATGTGTTGGTGCCGGAGAGCGTCACCGTGCCGGAGCCCGACTTGGTCAGGCCGCCGGTGCCCTCGATGACGTTGCCGACGGTGAGCGTGCCGGTGCGATTGAACGCCAGCGTGCCGTTGTTGGTCACGGTGCCGCCGCCCAGCGTGCCGGTGGCGCCGCCGTCGCCGATCTGCAGGGTGCCGGCGCCGATGATGGTGGTGCCGCCGTAGCTGTTGGTCCCGGTGAGGATGGTGGTGCCGCCGGCATTGATGAGCGAACCGCTGCCGCTGATCGCATTGGCGACCGTGACCGTGTCGCTGCGGTTGAAGGTGAGCCGGTCGTTGTTGACGACGTTGCCAGTGCCGAGAGTGCCGCTCGTGAGGCCGTTGCCGACGATCAGGTTGCCGGCGGTGATGGTGGTGGTGCCGGTATAGGTGTTGTTGCCCCGCAGCGTGAACGACAGGGTGCCGTTCAGGGTGAAGTTGCCGTCGCCGGTGATGACGGTGTCCGTGCCGGCGCCGCCACTAACCGTACCCGTGGTCAGGCTGCCGCCGCTGCCCAGGTTGATGGTGCCGCCGATGCCGGCGAGCTCGGACACGGTCTGTGCATTGCCGTTGAGGTCCAGGGTGCCGCCGTTGACGGAAAGCGTGCCGGTCCCGATCGACGAGCCGGCGCCGAGCCGAAGCGTGCCGGCGCTGACGAGGGTGCTGCCGGTGGCGCTGTTGGTGCCGGTGAGGGTCGTGGTGCCGCTGCCGATCTGCCGGATCTGGCCGGCGCCGGTGATCGCGTTGCCCACCGACAGCGCGCCGGTGCTGTTGAACGACAGGATGGCGTTGTTGGTGACGCCGCCGGCGCCGTTGCCCAGGGTGCCGCCGGTGCCGAGCTCCAGCACGCCGGCGTCGATGGTGGTGGCGCCGCTGTAGGTGTTGTTGCCGGTGAGCGCCAGGGTGCCGGCGCCGATCTTGGTCAGCGAACCGGTGCTGCCGATCACGCCGCTCAGCGTCAGCGTGTTGGCCTGGGTGTCGACCGTGCCGGGACCCGCCAGCGTCACCGCATTGGCGACGTTGAGGTTGTTGGCGTCGGCCCGCAGGGTGCTGCCATCCAGCGTGACGGTCCCGGTGCCGAGGCTGTCGTTCGCTGAGATGGCGATCGTGCCGGCGGTCGCCGAAAGCGTGCCGCTGAAGTTGGCGTTGCCGCCGGTCAGCGCCAGCGTTCCCGCGCCGCTCTTGGAGAGCCCGCCCGTGCCGGCCAGGGCGTTGTTGCCTGCCAGCGTCTGCGTGCCGCTGGCGATGTTCATGGCGGTCGTGCCGGCGCCGTGCAGGTACATCACCGTGCCCTGGGCCTGGCCCGCCGTCGCGCCGCCGGTGCCGCCGGTCGTGCCTCCGGTCACGCCATAGGTGCCGGCAAGGTTGCCGCCGGTGATGGTGAGGTTGCCGCCGTCGCGAACGAAGAAGGCGCCGCCCAGCGCCGCGCCGCCGCCGCCGTCGGCATCTCGGCCCACGCCGCCTTGGCCGCCGAGGCCTCCGCTCGGGGCATTCGTTGCCGGGGGGGTGGCGGAGCCACCGCCGCCGCCGCCGCCGAAGCCGCCGGCGCCGCCCATGCTTCCAGGTCCGAGGGTGCGGGTGCCGCCGCCGCCGCCGCCGAACCCGCCGGCGCCACCCGGACCGTCGTTGCTATTGCCGCCGCCGCCGCCGCCGCCGAAATCTCCGCCAGCGCCGCCGGCAACATTTCCTTTGCCGCCGCCGCCACCGCCACCGACACCGCCGGCACCGCCAGCAGAGTTGCCTCCGTTGGTGCTGCTGCCGCCGCCCCCGCCCGAAAACTGGCCAGCGCCACCCCCCGCGCCGTCGGTTCCGCTGCCACCGCCGCCTCCTCCTACGGCCACCGCACCGGCGCCGCCCGAGCCGGAATTGCCGCCGGCACCTCCCTGGGCACCACCTCCCGCACCGCCGCCGGCGGCCGAGCCGGTGCTGCCGTTCGCGCCCAGGGCGGCACCGCCGCCGCCGCCGCCGCCACCGCCGCCGGCACTGGCGAACCCGGACCCCCCATTGCCCTGCTGCCCGCCGCCGCCGCCGCCGCTACTGGCGCCCGCCGGTGCGTTTCCGCCGTTGCCGAATTCGCCGCCACCACCGCCACCGCCGAGGCCGTCGCTGTTGCCGCCGTTGCCTTCATAGCCGCCGCCGCCAGCGCCGGCAGTCGCCGTTGCACTGCCGCCATTCCCGCCCAAGCCGCCGCCGCCGCCGCCGCCGGTGCCGCCAAACCCCGTCGCGGCATTACCGCCGATGCCACCGGAGCCGCCGGTTGCCGAAGCATTGCCGACCGAGACGTTCGTCAGGGCGACCGCCGCCCCCTGGTTGACGAACACGGCGGCGCCCGCGCCCAGGCCGCCGCCGCCACCGCCGCCCGTGGCGCTGGCGATGGTGGCGCCATTGCCGCCGTTGCCCCCCTGGGCCACGGCGTTGTTGATGGTGAGGTTCGAGATCGACACGGCTCCCGCCTGCACGAAGAAGGCGCGGCCCGCGTTGTTGGCGTCGATGGTGTTGTTGTTGCCGGCGACGGTCACGTTGGTCGTGATCATCGGCAGCGACTGGGTCAACGTGATGTTGCCCGTGATGTTGATGTTGGCGTCGCCGCCGGCGTTGGCGGCGAAGATCGCGTTGCGCAGCTGGGTCTCGTTGCTGACGTTGACGGCCCATGCCGCCGCCGGCGACAGGCAGGTTCCCACAAGCAGGCTGGCCGTCAGCCGACGCAGGACTGGCGACGACACGGCCACCCGCACCCGTTCCGATGCTGTGCTCACCTTATCTCCCCTTCAACCATCGGGAGACACAGGCACCAAGACGGGGCCATCCCAAGCCACCCGTCACACCACGCGCTACTCCCCAATCGACCTGCACGTTAGCTGATTTCCCGCACGGGTGACGTCAAAAAAATATCAATGTGGCGGGTCGGACGCTATGCGCGTCCGCTCAGCGCCGTCCTTTGGGGTAGCGGGGGGCCAGGACCTGTCGCACTGGCGCTGTCGGGCGTCGCTCGGACGACCAGAGAAAGTTGAGGTACTTGTCGCGGGTGTCGTGGCAGATGTTGCCGTACATCATGAGATAGGAAGCCCGACGTGCAGCGTCGCGCCACACCGCTGCAGGATCGGCGAGGTCGGCTTCGTATTGAGCGACGTTGGCGGCCGAGATTGCGCTCGGCAGGATGTCCATCGCCTGCGGGACGCTGCGGCCCTCCAGCCAGTCGGCCGCATGCTGTCCCAGGGCATAGGCGAATACGGGAGAGTTCAGGCTGATGCTCGCCTTGTAGGGCCCACGGCTCGCGGGCGCAGGAGCGACAGCGAGGTCGACAATTCGACGTAGGCTTGCCCACTGAGCCGTGTGGCCCCACCCGTTTCCTTTCACATTTCATGCGCCAGTAGCGCAGTTTGGCTGAAGCCGTTCTGGGTTGCCTCGCGCTGCGTTGGGTATAGACTCCGTTCCGTCCAAGGGGGGTCCCGACAAGGGGCTGAGATACCGACGGCCATCCAGGCAGCGCGGTGACCCTTTGAACCTGATCCGGGTCATGCCGGCGAAGGGACTGGATGCCTCCTTTGCACAGCTACACGCCGGATCTCCGTTAGCCACCAGCCACGGGAGATCCTCGTCATGGACAACATCGTCACACCGACCCCCAAGGTGACCACGGGACCGCTGCCGGCTTCCGGCAAGGTCTATGTCACGCCCGACGCCGCGCCCGATCTGCGCGTGCCTTTGCGCGAGATCGAATTGTCGGAGCCGTCCGAGCCGCGCGTGCGCGTCTACGACACGACCGGCCCCTACACCGATCCCAACGTCGTCATCGATGTGCGCAAGGGCTTGGCGCGCACGCGCCGCGCCTGGGTGCTCGAGCGCGGCGGCGTCGAGGAATACGATGGTCGTCCGATCCAGGCCGTCGACAACGGCAATGTGAAGACCACGGCGCTGCAGCCGTTCCCCAACACGCCGCGGCCGCTGCGCGGCGTCGGGACCGCGCCGATCACCCAGTTCGAATGGGCGCGCGCCGGCGTCATCACCAAGGAGATGATCTACGTCGCCGAGCGAGAGAACCTCGGCCGCAAGGTCGCGCACGAGCTGGCCAAGGAACGTCTGGCCGACGGCGAGAGCTTCGGCGCCGCGCTGCCCGAGTTCATCACGCCGGAGTTCGTGCGCCAGGAGGTGGCGCTGGGCCGCGCCATCATCCCGGCCAACATCAACCACGGCGAGCTCGAGCCGATGGCGATCGGCCGCAACTTCCTGGTCAAGATCAACGCCAACATCGGCAACTCGGCGGTGACGTCGTCGATGGAGGAGGAGGTCGAGAAGATGGTGTGGGCGATCCGCTGGGGCGCCGACACGGTCATGGACCTCTCGACCGGCCGCAACATCCACGACACGCGCGAGTGGATCGTGCGCAATTCGCCGGTGCCGATCGGCACCGTGCCGATCTACCAGGCGCTGGAGAAGGTCGGCGGCGATCCGACGAAGCTCTCCTGGGAAGTCTATCGTGACACCCTGATCGAGCAGTGTGAGCAGGGCGTCGACTACTTCACCATCCATGCCGGCGTGAGGTTGGCGCACGTGCCGCTGACCGCGAAGCGCGTCACCGGCATCGTGAGCCGCGGCGGCTCGATGATGGCGCAGTGGTGCCTGACCGAGCATCGCGAGAGCTTCCTCTACGAGCGCTTCGGCGACATCTGCGACATCATGCGCAAGTACGACGTGTCGTTCTCGCTGGGAGACGGGCTGCGGCCCGGCTGCAACGCCGACGCCAACGACGCCGCGCAGTTCGCCGAGCTCGAGACTTTGGGCGAGCTGACGAAGGTGGCCTGGGACAAGGGCTGCCAGGTCATGATCGAGGGGCCGGGCCATGTGCCAATGCACAAGATCAAGGCCAACATGGACAAGCAGCTGCGCGAATGCGGCGAGGCGCCGTTCTATACGCTCGGGCCGCTCGTCACCGACATCGCGCCGGGCTACGACCACATCACCTCCGGCATCGGCGCCGCCATGATCGGCTGGTTCGGCACCGCGATGCTCTGCTACGTCACGCCCAAGGAGCATCTCGGCCTGCCCGACCGCGACGACGTGAAGGTGGGCGTGATCACCTACAAGATCGCCGCCCACGCCGCCGACCTTGCCAAGGGCCATCCCGCGGCGCGGCTGCGCGACGATGCGCTTTCGAAGGCGCGCTTCGACTTCCGTTGGAAGGACCAGTTCAACCTGTCGCTCGACCCGGCGACGGCTGAAAAGTTCCACGACGAGACGATGCCCAAGGAGGCGCACAAGACCGCGCATTTCTGTTCGATGTGCGGGCCCAAGTTCTGCTCGATGCGCATCACCCAGGACATCCGTGACTATGCGAAGAAGGGCATGGACGAGATGAGCGCCAAGTTCAAAGCCGGCGGCAACGCGCTCTACGTGCCGGACAAGGCGGCGGACTGATCAGCCTTCCTCCCCAGCGAAGCTGGGGAGGTGTCCGCGAAGCGGACGGAGGGGTCATGATCAACCGTCTTGAGCCTCTTGACCCCTCCGTCGCCGTATGACGGCGACACCTCCCCACGCGAAGCGTGGGGAGGAAGTGTTAGCGGCGACGCCGCCCGGTCGCTGTCAAAAAACCTTCGCGGAGCCGTAGCGATTCCTCAGCCGTCGGGCCGAACACTGGCGCCGAGGGGGGATCGTCACATGTCGTTCGAAGCCTCGGCGCGCCGGCTGGTCCTGCCGGTGGCGACTGCCGCCATCGCGCTGGCCCTGGCGGGGCCAGCTCTTGCCCAGGCTCAGGCGCCGTCGACCCAGGAGCTGCTCGATCAGATCCGCTTGCTGCAGAAACGGATCGAGCAGCTCGAAGCGGCCGAGAAGCAGCGGCAGGCGGCCGACACGAGAGCCCGCGCGGCGGTCCAACCGGCGGCAGCCCAACCGCCGGCGGCGCAGAGGCCGGCCAGGGCGGAGACGACAGCTCCGTCGACGGCTGCTCCCGCGCCGCCTCCCGCCGACCCGGACAAGCCCAACGGCACCTTCATGCTGGGCTCGGTGAAGCTGACGCTCGGCGGCTTCATCGATCTGACCGGCTACTACCGCAGCCGGAACGAGAATCGCGGCACCGGCACCGGCTACGCCACCATTCCCTTCTACGGGCCGACGCCGCAGGGCAATTCCGACGAGTTCGGCATGAGCGCCCAGCAGACACGCCTGTCGCTGAAGGCCGAGGCGCCGGTCGGCGCGGACTCGCGAATCATCGGCTACGGCGAAATGGACTTCAACAACGGGGCCGGCGGCGCCAACTCCACGCAGTCGAACGGTTACACGCCGCGTCTGCGCCAGGCCTACGGCCAGTACGAAGACGATTCATGGCAGGCCTATTTCCTGGCAGGCCAGGCGTGGACCCTGGCGACGCCGTTCAGGAAAGGCCTCGATCCCCTCAGCACGTGGCAGCCGCCGGTGATCGATCACAACTACATGGTCGGCTACAACTACCTGCGCGTGCCGATGGTGCGCGCCGTGAAAGGCTTCGGCAATTTCTGGATGGGCATCGAGGCCAACACGCCGCAGACGGTGTTCGGCGGCACGGCCGCAGCTCCGCCCGGCGGCACCGTGTTCACGGGCTATCCCGGCGCGACCGGCCTCAATCCGCAGGTCAACTACAGCGTCAACGTCGCACCGGATGTCGTCGCCAAGCTCGCCGTCGACACCAAGTTCGGCCACCTCGACGTCTTCGGCGTGGCGCGCTGGTTTCGCGACCAAGTCTCCTTCGGGACGACAAGCGTGAACTACGACGCCTTCGGCGGCGGCATCGGCGCCAGCGCCTACGTTCCCATCGGCGATTGGGTCGACCTGATGGGCAGCGTCATGTACGGCAGCGGCATCGGCCGCTATGGCGCCGCCGGCCTGCCCGACGTCACCTTCACGGCCAACGGCGGCCTCGCCACATTGCCGCAGGGCATGGGTACGGCCGGCGCGGTCGTGCATGTCATCCCGAAGGTCCTCGATCTCTACGGCTTCTATGGCTGGAACTGGGTCGGCGCGAGCTACTTCCCGGGTGGCGGCTACGGTAATCCGACCTTCGACAACACCGGCTGCTTCAATCCGAATGCCGGCGGCTCGGGCTGCGCGGGCAACAGCCAGACGCTCAGCGAACTGACGGTCGGTCTCAACTGGAACATGCTGCGTGGTCGCTACGGCACCCTGCGCAGCGGGCTGCAGTACGGCAACATCATCCGCACCGCCTACTACGGCGTCGGCGGCACGCCCAGCGCCGTCGAGGACCTGTTCATGCTCAACCTGCGCTACATGCCCTTTGAGTAAGAAGGGCGAATTTTGTGGCGGGAGGGAGGGCGACCCACCATATGTCTGGGGTAGCGGTCGCCATATGGTGCGAAAAAACTCCCCGTGCGACCTTCTGGAATGTCCTGCGTTACACCATTTGGCCGTGTTCAGGCGTTAATCCTGCGCCCATCGGATCCGCGGGGAGACTCTTGCGAATTGGTCCGTACTGGTAGGCAGCTAGCGCGTACTGGGGGCATATAGGAACACGATGAAAAGGTTGCGGACCCTGCTCGGGATCGGCCTAGGGCTCGCCATCGTGGCTGGTGCCGGCTGGTATATTTCACAAACCGGGACGACGCCTGCCCCCCGGCAGGCCGGCCGGTTCGGTGCCGGCATGCCGACGCCCGTGGGCATCGCGACCGCTGCCAAGGGTGAGGTCCCGGTGGTGATCCGCGCGCTGGGCACGGTGACCCCGCTGAATACCGTCAACGTCAAGACGCAGATCACCGGCCAGCTGCTCAAGGTCGACTTCAAGGAAGGCCAGATGGTGAAGCAGGGCGACATGCTCGCCCTGGTCGATCCGCGGCCTTATGACGTCGCCCTGCAGCAGGCGATCGGCCAGCAGCAGAAGGACGAGGCGCTGCTCAAGAACGCCCAGACCGACCTCGAGCGCTATCGCAAGCTGGTCGCCCAGGATTCGATCGCCCGCCAGCAGCTCGACACCCAGCAGTCGGATCTGCATCATCATCCAGATCCAGCCGATCTCGGTGCTGTTCACCATCCCCGAGGACACGCTGCCGCAGGTGCGCGACCGCCTGAAGGCCGGCGCCAAGCTTGAAGTGCGCGTGCTCGACCGCTCGCAGAAGAACGAGCTCGCCATCGGCCGGCTCGACACCCACGACAACCTGATCGACATCACGACCGGCACGGTGAAGCTGCGCGCCGTGTTCGACAACAAGGACGACACGCTGTTCCCCAACCAGTTCGTCAATGTCCGCCTGCTGGTCGACACGGTGAAGGACGCCACCGTCGTGCCCGTCGCCGCCATCCAGCGCGGCCAGCCCGGCACCTTCGTCTACCTGGTGAAAGCCGACGACACGGTCGAGATCCGCGTCGTCGAGCTCGGCGCCACCGACGGCGACAAGGTGCAGATCGTCAAGGGGCTGCAGCCCGGCGACCAGGTCGTGACCGACGGCACCGACCGCCTGCGCGACGGCGCCAAGATCCGGCGGCCGGGCGGCGGCCAGCCGCGCGCCGCGTCGGGCCCGCCGATCGCCAACGCGCCTGAAGGGGCGTCCCAGCAGGGCAGTGATCAGAGGCAGCAAAGGCGTCGCCAGGCCAACGGCGGCAGCCCGGGTAGCGCCCCTGGCGGCGCCGCCGCCGCCCAGCCCAACCAGTAATCCCCGCCGCGACATGAACCCGTCGCGGATCTTCATCGAGCGTCCGGTGGCGACCTCGCTGCTGATGGTCGCCATCATGCTCGTGGGCGCGATCGCCTACCGGTTCCTGCCATTGTCGGCGCTGCCGCAGGTCGACTATCCGACCATCCGCGTGCTGACGCTCTATCCCGGCGCCAGCCCCGAGGTCATGACCTCGTCGGTCACCGCGCCGCTCGAGCGCCAGTTCGGCCAGATGCCGGGCCTCAGCCAGATGACGTCGACCAGCTCGGCGGGCGCCTCGTCGATCACCCTGCAGTTCGACCTCAAGCTCGGTCTGGACGTCGCCGAGCAGCAGGTGCAGGCCGCCATCAACGCCGCCAGCAACCTCTTGCCCTCGGACCTGCCGTCGCCGCCGGTCTACGCCAAGATCAACCCGGCCGACGCGCCGGTGCTGACGCTCGCCGTCACGTCCAAGACCGAGCCGCTGACCAAGGTCTACGACTACGTCGATACGCGGCTGGCCCAGAAGATCTCGCAGCTGCCCGGTGTCGGCCTGGTCAGCCTCGACGGCGGCATGAAGCCCGGCGTCCGCATCCGGGCCAATCCGACGGCGCTCGCGGCCTATGGCCTGAACATCGACGACCTGCGCACGACGATCGCCAACGCCAACGTCAACACGCCCAAGGGCAATTTCGACGGTCCGGCGCGCTCCTACACCATCAACGCCAACGACCAGATCACCGATCCCAAGCTGTTCGGCGATGTCGTCGTCGCCTACCGCAACGGCGCGCCGGTGCGGCTGCGCGACGTCGCCACCGTCGAGGAGGCGCAGGAGAACAACCGCCTGGCCGCCTGGACGAACACCACCCAGGCGGTGATCATCAACGTCCGCCGCCAGCCCGGCGCCAACGTCATCGAGGTGGTCGACAGCATCAAGCGGCTGCTGCCGCAGCTGCGCGAGACGTTGCCCGCCTCGATCGACGTCGCCGTCCTGACCGACCGCACGACCACGATCCGCGCCTCGGTGCGCGACGTGCAGATCGAGCTCACCTTCGCCGTGATCCTGGTCGTGGCCGTGATCTTCCTGTTCCTGGGCGACTGGCGGGCGACGCTGATCCCCAGCCTGTCGGTGCCCTTGTCGCTCGTCGGCACCTTGGCGGTGATGTATCTCGCGGGCTTCAGCCTCAACAACCTTTCGATCATGGCCCTCACCATCGCCACCGGCTTCGTGGTCGACGACGCCATCGTCATGATCGAGAACATCGCCCGCTACATCGAGCGCGGCGACGATCCCAAGGAGGCCTCGCTCCGCGGCAGCAAGCAGATCGCCTTCACCGTGGTCTCGCTCACCGTGTCGCTGATCGCCGTGCTGATCCCGCTGCTGTTCATGAGCGACGTGGTCGGCCGCCTGTTCAGCGAGTTCGCCGTCACGCTGTCGGTCACCATCCTGATCTCGGCCGTCGTGTCGCTGACCCTGGTGCCGATGATGTGCGCCCAGCTCCTGCGCCAGAGGGCGGAGCATGCCGCGGCGACGATGGCGCATCCGCATCCCGAGGCAGAGGCCCCTCATGACGAGGTAATGGGGGCGGGCTGGTTCGGCCGCCTGATCGGCGTCTACGACCGCTGCCTGGTCGTGGTGTTCCGCCACCAGCCGCTGACCTTGCTGATCGCGGTCGGCACGATCGTGCTGACCGTGCTGCTCTATGTCGTGGTCCCGAAAGGCTTCTTCCCGGTGCAGGACACCGGCCTCATCCAGGCCGTGACCGAGGCGCCGCAGAGCATCTCCTTCGAGGCCATGGCCAAGCGCCAGAACGCGCTGGCCACGGCCGTCCTGGAGGATCCCGATGTCGAGAGCCTCAGCTCCTTCATCGGCGTCGACGGCACCAACGCGACCCTCAATTCGGGCCGCATGCTGATCAACCTCAAGCCGCGCAGCGAGCGCAGCCTGACGGCCAGCCAGATCATCCGCCGCCTCCAGCGCGACACGGCGTCGGTGCAGGGCATCTCGCTCTTCATGCAGCCGGCGCAGGACCTCACCATCGATTCGACGGTGAGCCGCACGCAGTACCAGTTCGTCCTGCAGAGCCCCAAGTCCGAGGACTTCGACACCTGGGTGCCGCGCCTGATGGATCGCCTGCAGCACCTGCCCGAGCTCGTCGACGTCACCACTGACATGCAGGCCAAGGGCCTGTCGCTGTTCATCAAGATCGATCGCGACGCCGCCGCGCGCTTCGGCATCACCGCCGCCTCGGTCAACAACGTGCTGTACGACGCCTTCGGCCAGCGCATCGTCTCGACGGTCTACGGCCAGTCCAACCAGTACCGCGTGATCTACGAGGTCGAGCCGTCGATGGGCCGGTCCATCGATTCGCTCAGCAACCTCTATCTGCCGGGCGCCGGCGGCAAGCAGGTGCCGATATCGGCCATCGCCACCTTCGAGGAGCGCACCGCGCCGCTGCGCCAGGATCGGCTCGGCCAGTTCCCGGCCACCACCATCTCGTTCAACCTGGCGCCGGGCTATGCGTTGGGCCAGGCGGTCGACGCCATCCAGGCGGCGCAGCGCGAGATCGGCATGCCCTTGTCGATGACCACGCACTTCCAGGGCGCCGCGCTCGCCTTCCAGAAGTCGCTCGACAGCCAGCTCCTGCTGATCCTGGCCGCCATCGTCACGGTCTACATCGTGCTGGGCGTGCTCTACGAGAGCTACATCCATCCCATCACGATCCTGTCGACCCTGCCGTCGGCCGGCATCGGCGCGCTGCTGGCGCTGATGATGGCCGGCGCCGATCTCAGCGTCGTCGCCATCATCGGCATCGTGCTGCTGATCGGCATCGTCAAGAAGAACGCGATCATGATGATCGACTTCGCTCTCGATGCGGAGCGCCACGAAGGCAAGACGCCGCAGGAGGCCATCCACCAGGCCTGCCTGCTGCGCTTCCGGCCGATCCTCATGACCACCGTGGCCGCCCTCGTGGGCGCCCTGCCGCTGATGCTGGGCAGCGGCACCGGCTCTGAGCTGCGCTCGCCGCTCGGCATCACCATCGTCGGCGGCCTGATCGTGAGCCAGGTCCTGACGCTCTTCACCACGCCGGTGATCTATCTTGCCTTCGATCGCCTCGGCCGTCGCCTGCGCGGCGCGCCGCTCGACACCCCGGCCAATCCGGTGGTGCGCACGAGTTCGGACCCGGGCGTCGATCCGACCGCCGGTGAGAGACCGCTGACATGAACCTGTCGGCGCCCTTCATCGCCCGGCCGGTCGCCACGACGCTGCTGACCATCGGCATCGCGCTGGCGGGCCTGGTCGCGTTCCTGAAGCTGCCGGTGTCGCCGCTGCCCAGGGTCGATTTCCCGACCATCCAGGTCATCGCCAGCCTGCCCGGCGCGTCGCCCGAAACCGTGGCCACCAGCCTGACCACGCCGCTCGAGCGGGCGCTGGGCGCCATCGCCGGCGTCACCGAGATCACCTCGATGAGCACGGTCGGCAATTCGCGCATCACCCTGCAGTTCGACCTGTCCAGGAGCATCGACGGCGCGGCGCGCGACGTGCAGGCGGCCATCAACGCCGCCCGCATGGAGATGCCGAGCGACCTGCCGACCAACCCGCAGTACCGCAAGATCAATCCGGCCGATGCGCCGGCCGTGGTGCTGGCGGTCACCTCGGATATCGTCGGCCAAGGCCGCCTGTTCGACGCGGCGTCGAACATCCTGCAACAGAAGCTCAGCCAGGTGACCGGCGTCGGCCAGGTGGTGCTGGGCGGCAGTTCGTTGCCGGCGGTGCGCGTCGAGATCAATCCGACGGCGCTCAACAAGTATCAGATCGGCCTGGAGAGCGTGCGCGCCGCCCTTGCCGCCGCCAATGCCAACTCGCCCAAGGGCGCGCTCGAGGACGGCGAGCGGCGCTTCCAGATCTATTCCAACGACCAGGCGACCACGGCGGCCGAATACCGGCCGCTGATCATCGCCTGGCGCAACGGCGCGCCGGTCCGGCTGTCGGACGTCGCCGAGGTCATCGACGCCACCGAGAACATCCGCAACGAGGGCCAGGCCAACGGCAAGCGCTCGGTGCTGGTGATCATCTACCTGCAGCCCAACGCCAACGTCATCGAGACGGTCGACGAGATCAGGGGACTGCTGCCGCAATTGCAGGCGGCGTTGCCCAACGATGTCGAGCTGCAGGTCGTCAGCGACCGCACCGTCACCATCCGCGCCTCGCTGACGGAGGTCGAGCATGCCCTGATCGTCAGCATCATCCTGGTGGTGCTGGTGACCTTTGCCTTCCTGCGCTCGGCCCGCGCCGGATTCGTCGCGGCGGTTGCCGTCCCGGTGTCGCTGATCGCCACCTTCGGCGGCATGTACCTCCTGGGCTACAGCATCAACAACCTGTCGCTGATGGCCATGGCGATCGCCGCGGGCTTCGTGGTCGACGACGCCATCATCGTGCTGGAGAACGTCTCGCGGCACATCGAGGCCGGCATGTCGCGCATCGATGCCGCCCTGCAGGGAGCGCGCGAGGTCGGCTTCACCGTGGTGTCGATGAGCTTGTCGCTGATCGCGGTGTTCATCCCCATCCTGCTGATGCAGGGCATCGTCGGCCGCCTGTTCCGCGAGTTCGCCGTCACGCTGTCGATCGCCATCCTGATCTCGATGGTGGTCTCGCTCACCACCACGCCGATGATGTGCGCCTACGTGCTGCGGGCGCACGACAACACGCGGCCGCCGGGCCGCTTCTTCCGCTGGAGCGAGCAGGGCTTTGCCGCCCTGCAGCGCTGGTATGGCGGCAGCCTGCGCTTCGTGCTGCGCCATCCGCTGGCGACCATGCTGGTGTTCCTGGCGACGGTGATCCTGAACGTCGACCTCTACGTCACCATCCCGAAAGGCTTCTTCCCGCAGCAGGACACTGGCCGCATCGTCGGCGGCATCCGCGCCGACCAGAGCATCTCCTTCCAGGCGATGCGGCGGAAGTTCCGGCAGTTCATGGAGATCGTGCGCCAGGATCCGGCGATCGAAAACGTGGCCGGCTTCACCGGCGGCTTCTCGACCAACTCGGGCTTCATCTTCGCGACGCTGAAGCCGCTCAGCGAGCGCAAGATATCGGCCGACCAGGTGATCGCCCGCCTGCGCCCCAAGCTCGCCCAGGTGCCGGGCGCCAACCTGTTCATGGCGGCGGTGCAGGACATCCGGGTCGGCGGCCGCCAGAGCAACGCCCAGTACCAGTTCACCCTGCAGGCCGATTCGCTGCCCGATCTCTATACCTGGGCGCCGAAGCTCACCGAGGCCCTGCGCCAGGACCAGTCGGTCATCACCGACGTCGATTCCGACCAGCAGCAGCGCGGCCTGCAGGTCAACCTCACCATCGACCGCGACGCGGCGGCGCGGCTCGGCGTGTCGACACGCTCGATCTCGTCGACCTTGTACGACGCCTTCGGCCTGAACCAGTATCACGTCGTCATGGAGGTGGCGCCCGAGTACTGGGAGAACCCCGAGCGGCTGAAGGACATCTATGTCAGCACCACGGGCGGCGCGATCAGCGGCGCTCAGGCGACCGCCGCGACGGTCGCGACCACGCCCCTGGCGGCGGGCGCCGTCGATCCCACCGCGGCAGTGCGCAACCAGCGCACCAACCAGATCGCCGTCGCGGGCCGCGGCTCGGCCTCGACGGGAGCGGCCGTCAGCACCATGCCCGAGACGATGATTCCCCTGTCGCAGCTCACCAGGTACGAGTTCAACACGACGCCGCTGGCCGTCAATCACCAGGGCCTGTTCGTCGCCAGCACGATCTCGTTCAATCTCGTGCCGGGCAAGACGCTGAGCGATGCGGTGTCCTACATCAACGCCACCATGCACGAGGTCGGCATGCCGGCGACCATCCACGGCTCGTTCCAGGGCACGGCGCGCGCCTTCCAGCAGAATTTGAGCAGCCAGCTCCTCCTGGTGCTGGCGGCGCTGGCCGCCGTCTATATCGTGCTCGGCATCCTCTACGAGAGCTACATCCACCCGATCACGATCCTGTCGACCCTGCCGTCGGCCGGCATCGGCGCGCTGCTGGCTCTCAAGATCACCAACGTGGAGTTCAGCATCATCGCCATGATCGGCGTGCTGCTCCTGATCGGCATCGTCAAGAAGAACGCCATCATGATGATCGACGTGGCGCTGGATCGCGAGCGCAGCGAAGGGCTCGATCCCGCCGAGGCGATCCATCAGGCGGCCGTGCTGCGCTTCCGTCCCATCTTGATGACGACGATGGCCGCGATGCTGGGCGCCCTGCCGCTCGCCATCGGCTTCGGCGACGGCGCGGAGTTGCGCCAGCCGCTCGGCATCTCGATCATCGGCGGCCTGTTCGTCAGCCAGATCCTCACGCTCTATACGACACCGGTGATCTACCTCTATCTCGACCGCTTCCGGAAGCGCGACCGTGATCGCCCCAGCCGCGTCGCCCGTGCTATGGGAACACCGGGTCCGGCAACTGCATGATCTCATCGCGTTACGTTCTGGCGTTTTCCGCAGGCCTTGCGGCCAGCGGCTGCACGGTCGGCCCCGACTACAAGAGGCCGCCGCCGGCCGATCCGCCGTCGCTCGCCTTCAAGGAGACGACGGGGCCGGTGGTGGGGGCGGCGGCGAACTTCCAGCCCGCCATGCCGCGCGACGCCATCGATCGCGGCCCGTGGTGGGGGATGTACGCCGATCCGACGCTCGACCGGCTGGCGGCGCAGATCGACATCTCCAACCAGACCCTGATGCAGGCCGAGGCGGCCTACCGCCAGGCGCGCGCGCTGGTGCGGCAGGACGCGTCCGGTCTCTATCCCACGGTCAGCGGCAGCGGCGGCTACACCCAGAGCGGCAGCGGCTCGGGCTCGAGCCGCGCCATCCAGGGCACCGTGGTCAACGCCAGCTCGGGCAGCGTCGGCCAGTTCAGCGCGGGGCCATCGCTCAGCTGGGAAATCGACCTGTGGGGCCGCATCCGTCGCCAGATCGAGAGCGATTCGGCGGCGGCCCAGGCCTCCGCGGCGGACCTCGCCAATGCGCGCCTGTCGGCGCAGGCCAACATGGCGATCAACTACTTCTCCATGCGCATTTCCGAGCAGCGCATGAGGGTCTACCAGGCGTCGGTGGCGGCCTATACGCGCTCGGTCGAGATCGTGCAGAACCAGCTCGACGCCGGCATCGTGAGCCGCGTCGACCTCGCTCAGGCGCAGACCCAGCTCGAGCAGACGCGCGCCCAACTGGTCGCCGAGAACATCACCCGCGCCACCTTCGAGCATGCCGTCGCGGTGCTGGCCGGCAAGGCGCCGTCCGAGCTCAGCGTCGAGCCCGGCCCGTTGCCGCCGGAGATTCCGACCGTCGAGCCCGGCGTGCCCTCGACCCTGCTCGAGCGGCGGCCCGACATCGCCGCGGCCGAGCGGCAGATGGCGGCCGCCAATGCGCAGATCGGCGTCGCCGTCGCGGCGTACTATCCCAACATCTCGCTCGCCAGCACCGTGACCCTGGTCGGCAGCAGCCTCAATGCGCTGCTCACCCTCAGCAACGCGGTGTGGTCTGTCGGCCCGCAGATTGCGGCGACGCTGATCGACGGCGGCGCGCTCAAGGCGCAGGTCGAGGGCGCGCGTGCGCGCTACGACTCGCAGGTGGCGCTCTATCGCCAGACCATCCTGGTGGCTTTCCAGCAGGTCGAGGACGCCCTGGTGCAGCAGCGCGTGCTGGAGCAGCAGGAAAAGGTGCAGCGCGCCGCCGTCGCCGCGGCGCGTGACGCCGAGCGCCTGTCGCTGAACCAGTATCGCCTGGGCACCGTGCCCTACACCACGGTGGTGCAGACCCAGACCGCAGCGCTCTCGGCCGAGCAGACCCTGCTCACGATCCGCCTCAACCGGCTCACCGCCAGCGCCAACCTCGTGCTGGCGCTGGGCGGCGGCTGGCGCGACACCGACCTGCCGGCGCCTTATCCGGTCGGCGGCATCGACCAGAAGCCGCAGCCGCCGATGCCGACGGCCCAGAGCCTCACGCCGGAGAAGCCGTGGTGGAGGTTCTGGTGACGCGCCCTCGTTCACCTCCCCCGTCATACGGGGGAGGCAGGGAGGGGGGGAGAGCCGCAGGACGGACACTGAAAGTTTCAGATCTGAAATTCGAAGATCGCCGGTGAAGCTTGCCCCCTCCCATACCCTCCCCCGTATGACGGGGGAGGGATAATGTGGCGGCGATGGCCGACCCGGAGATCCGCAAGATCATCCATATCGACATGGACGCCTTCTATGCGTCCGTCGAGCAGCGCGACGATCCCGAATTGCGCGGCAAGCCCGTCGCCGTCGGCGGTCGCCAGCGCGGCGTGGTCATGGCGGCCTCCTACGAGGCGCGCAAGTTCGGCGTGCGCTCGGCCATGCCGACGGCGACGGCGAGGCGGCTCTGTTCCGACCTGTTGCTCGTGAAACCGCGCTTCGACGTCTACAAGGAGGTGTCGCGCCAGATCCGCGAGATCTTCCTGGAATACACGCCGCTGGTCGAACCGCTGTCGCTCGACGAGGCCTATCTCGACGTCACCACCAACCTCAAGAACATGCCGCTGGCGAGCGACATCGCCCGCGAGATCCGCGCCCGTATCCTGGAGCGCACCGGCCTCACCGCCTCGGCCGGCATCTCCTACAACAAGTTTCTGGCCAAGCTCGCTTCCGATCATCGCAAGCCCAACGGCCAGACCGTGATCCCGCCCGCGAAGGGCCCGGCCTTCGTCGAGGGTCTGGTGGTGGGCAAGTTCCACGGCATCGGCCCCAAGACCGCGGAGAAGATGAATCGGCTGGGCATCCATACCGGCGCCGATCTCAGGGAGCAGTCGCTGGAGTTCCTGGAGCAGTACTTCGGCAAGGCCGGAACCTGGTACTTCGCCATCGCCCGCGGCCAGGACGACCGGCGAGTCGTGCCCAACCGGCCGCGCAAGTCGGTCGGTTCGGAGACGACGTTCATGGAGGACCTCGGCCGGCCGTCCGAGATCGAGCAGGGGGTGGCCTCGGTGCTCGATGACGTCTGGTCGTACTGCGAGCGCACCGGCGTGCTCGGCCGCACGGTGACGGTGAAGATCAAGTATGCCGATTTCCAGATCGTCACCCGCAGCCGCACTCTCAACGAGCCCGTCACCAGCCGCGAGGTGCTGGAGCGCACCAGCGTCGAGCTGGTGCGTTCCATCTATCCGCTGGAGAAGCGCGTCCGCCTGCTCGGCGTCTCGCTGCACAACCTGCAAGTCCGCGGCGAGCCCGTCGCCGAGCCGCAGATGACGCTGGAGTTCTGACGCTGGACCTCATGCTCTTCCGGACCGCGAGCTTCCAGCTCGCTCATGAGCTTGAGCGCGCTGGAAGCGCGCGGTCCGGAAGATTAGACCCCGACTTCCGCGACCATCTTCTTCAGCAGATTGGCGTCGGGATAGACGCCCAGCCCCGCCTGCACGTTGTCGCGCATGTGCTCGGGCTTGCCGGTGCCGGGGATGACGCAGGTCACGGCGGGATTGGCCAGCACGAACTTCAGCAGCAATTGCGCCCAGCTGGTGCAGCCGATCTCCGAAGCCCAGTCCGGCAGCTTGCGCGCCGAAAGCTTGCGCAAGAGTCCGCCGCCGCCGAACGGCTGGTTGACGATCACGGCGATGCCGCGCTCGGCGGCGAGCGGCAGCAGGCGGCGTTCGACGGCGCGGTCGTCGAGCGCGTAGTTCAACTGCACGAAGTCCCACTTCTCGGCGCGCATCACCGCTTCCAGCTCGTCGTGGGCGCTCTGCGTGTAGTGCGTGATGCCGAGATAGCGGATGCGCTTCTCCGCCTTCCAGGCGCGCAAGGTCGGCAGATGGGCGCGCCAGTCGAGCAGGTTGTGGATCTGCATCAGCTCGACATGGTCGGTCTTGAGCAGCAACAGCGAGCGGGTCATCTGCTCGATGCCGTTGTTGCGACCGGAGGTCCACACCTTGGTGGCGATGAAGGCCTTGTTGCGCGTGCCGGCGGCCGCCAGCAGGTCGCCGACCACGGCCTCGGCCGCGCCGTACATCGGCGAGGTGTCGATCACCGAGCCGCCGGCCGCGAACAGGATCTCCAGCACCTCGGCCAGCGGCCGTCGCTCCTCGGCGTGGTTGCCGACATCGAAGGTGCGCCAGGTGCCGCAGCCGACCACGGGCAGCATCTCGCCGGAGGAGGGGATCTTGCGCTGATGCATGCGGGCTCCTGTCTGTGCGCCAACTGGTCTGACGGCGCGTCCGGCCGTCAGGACGGCGGCGCCGGCAAGTCCCAGCAGGGCGGAACGCGTCAAGGTCATGTCATGCCAGCGAGATCTGATAGGCCTGTCCGGCAATCCGGACGTCGGCGGGGCGCCCATTCAGGGTCACGCGCGGGGGCTCGGCAAGTCCCGAGATCGTGAAGGAGCGGGCGGCATCGCCCTCCTGTCCGGGTTTCAGCGCATGGCTGATGTCGCAAGCCTTCTCCCACGGCCGGTATTCGACGCGCAGTAGTCCCACCTTTCCGTCGGCGCGGAAGACAGCGCCATCGCGTGCGGTGAGGGCGAAGGCCTGCAGATCGGGCAGCGGGTTGTAGCCCACCACCGCGCCGCTCACCGGATCGGCGATCAGATAGGCCTTGCGGCCGGGCTCGGTGGCCAACACGGCGCCCGCCTTCTCCAGTCGTCCGCTCGTGCCCTGCTGGGCCCAGCTCGTGTCGCGCTCCAGCCCGGCCGGCAGGTAGGGCCAAGCGCCGTTCAGCCGCCGATAGGGAATGGCGCGCTCCTGCGCGCCGGGATCGATCGCAAAGTGATCGGAGTTGGACTGGGCGAAATCCGTGGTGAAGCCCGCCTCCAAAAGGTCGCCGCCGCTGCGATAGGCGACGTCGAGCTGGCGCTTGCCCCTGGTGCCAGTCGGCCTTGAGCGTGGCCGCCTCGATGTGGCGCACGAAGCCCTCGAAGCTGCCATGCTGCTCGGCATCGCCCATCTCCAGCACCAGGCCGCCATAGGTCCGCGTGGTGACCGCCCTGAGGTCGAGGCTTTTCGGCGCGAGCGGCTGCTCGCGCCGAAGATTGAACAGCGAGATCGTGAGCGCCGGCGCGACCATCGCGCCGGTCGGCTCGGCCTTGCCCGGGATGCCCGCCGCGATCTCGATGTCGACGTCGCGGCCGAGATCGGACGCGGGCAGCGGCAGGATCGCGAGATAGCTCACGCCGTCCTGCACGAGGATGCGCTGGCCCGCCTTCAGGCGGTGCGGGAAGGACCCGATCCTCTTGCCGTCGGCATAGAGCGCCCAGGTCCTGGGCTGCGAGAAGTTCCAGAGCCCGACGACGGTCGCCAGCCGCGTCACGCTCTGGTCGCCCAGTGTTGCCAAGAATTTGTCGCGGTTGGTGTGCGGCTTGGCGAAGATGATGGCGCGGTTGCGACTCTGGAAGGTGAGCGTCAGCCCGGCCGCGCCGGCGATGCCATCGCTTGTCGTCGTGAGGTCCGGCCCGTTGGCCGCATAGCGCACCGTGAGCGTGCCGAGATCATTCAGGTTCGTCGCCACCCTGGGCTCGCGCACCCATTGGGCTAAAACATCGACCGTGCGGCCGCGGATGTCGGTGCTGGCAAGCCCGTGCCAGACGCCGAGCCAGGCGCGCCGCCACAGCGGCGGCTTGAAGTTGCCGCGCACCGTCTCGGCCGACGTCTCCTCGAACGGCAGCGGCTTGTCGTCGATCAGCCCCGCCACCCAGTCCGGCGTCCACGGCGCCTGCAGGCTCTGGATGGCGACGCGTCCCGGCGGGAAGTCGTAGCCCCATACCGGCATGCCCTCGACGGTCGCGTTCGCCGGCTTGTCGAGGTGGTTCGCCGCTCCCTTTCGCGACGACGCGTGCACCGCGCCATAGATGCCGTCCTGCTCGACCAGCACGCCGCTGATGCGCGCGCGGCCCGACGAGGAGACGAAGCGGCGCAGCCTGGGATGATGGACGCTTACAAGCATCTCCATGGTGCGGTCGACCAGGATGCGGCCCATCAACCGGTCGATCGGCAGCGGCGCGAAGTCGGCGAACATCTTCTGCGCGCTGAGGGTGATCGAAAGATAATAGTGGTCGAGCATCTCCTGCGTCGTGCCGTCCAGGAATGCCCAGAAGCGCAGCGGCAGATGCTCGAGCCCATGCCGGCCGTCGGCCATGGGCCAGGCGCCGTCGATCATGGAGCCGCCCAGCAGCGCGCCCATGGCGGCGGTGTGGTTGAAGTTCTGGGTGCTGACCGCGAAGTTGTAGCCGTCGCGGAAGAACGAGGCGCGGCCGCGCCAATCGTGATTGCGCCGGTAATAGTCGATGGCGTCGCGGCTCTGCGGATGGACGAAGGCGCTGGTCTCGAGATCGGGCTGCAGCCAGGCCCGCCAGTAGTTCTTCATGTGGTCCTGCACCGGCGCCGGCAGCAGGTCGCGGAACATGTGCCAGACCAGAAGCTCGTCGGCGATGGCCCAGCCCAGCCAGTAGCGCGGCGGCATCGCCAGCACCTCGCGCAGCCGGCCCTGGTAAGCCTTGTAGCCTTCCTCGCCTGCGACGTTGGCCCAGTTGCCGACCCGATCGCCGCCGACCTTGTGCAGCTCGCCGATGCGTGCGTGCTGCCAGTCGAGCTGCGCGGCGGGCCGTCCCTGCAGGCCGGATGCAAGGGCGCGCGTCGCCCGCTCGACGATCTCCTGCGGCGTGAACATCACCGCAGTCGGCCGCGAGCCGTCAGCCGTCAGCAACGTCTTGCGGTCGAGGCGCGCCGGCACGGTGACGGCGACGGTGCCGCCGCCCGTGATCGGCCGGCAGGTCAGCACCAGGCGCGGATTGGTGAAGCTGAGCCCATGGCCGCCGGTCGGCATCGCCCATTCGTAGGCGTCGGCCTGCCGATAGCGCGAATCGTAGGTCTCGACCTTGTGCAGCAAGAAGCCGCACTGTTCGAGCATCAGCAAACGTGCGCCGGCTTCCTTGGCCAGGACGTCGGTCGCGAGAAGGCGGGTGATGTCGAAGCGCGCCTCGCGTGCCGTCAACGACAGCTCCTGCGGTTCGATCAGGTCGAGGTAGCGGTCGCGCTCGAGGTCGGTGGCGCCGTAGCGTGTCCAGTAGCGGCGGCCGTTGACGCTGGCGTTGAAGGTCGGTCCGGTCGCCTTGTCGGCGATCCAGGGCTGACGCAACGGCCAAGCATGGACGTACCAGGTCGGCGGGTTCTCGGTCCAAAGCTTCCGGCCCAGCCCGTCGCGGCAGGTGTAGCCGGTCGGGACGACCTCATAGCCGTCGTACTGCAAAGACAGCTCGGCCTTGAGCAGGATCCTGCCTCTGCGCAGCAGGATGGCGATGGTGTCGGCCGCGTCAGGAAAGCGCAGCAGCACCGAGCGATGCACGGCATCGACAGTGCGGCCGCCCACGATCGGCGTGTCCCATTCGCGGCCGTCGATGGTCGCGGTCTCATTGTCGGTGATTTCGAACAGCTCCTCGCCGCGTGCGTGCACTGACGACGGCAATGCACCCGCACCCGCTGCAGCGGCGGTGCGTAAGAACATTGCCCGGGTCAATCGAAGGGTCATCCCATTTTCATTGTTTCGTCATGTCGATGCCGACGCCAGCGCATAAAAATTTCGACCGCCATATTGATGCCGTACGCGCGTTATTTGCTCGAAGTACCGAGAGATTCGGCAGCCTTCGCCATTGCCTGATCGTCGCATCGTGACCATCTAGAGATCGAGCAGGAGGTTCAGCCTATGATGCAGCCCATCGCCGAACCGTTCGTCGTTGAAGTGTGGGGCAAGCTCGCCGGTGTCGTCCTGAAGGAGGGCGGTGCGTTCCGTTTCCATGCCGTCGCTCCGCCGTTCCGCGAGCTCGACGGCGCGGAGTTTGCCATACCGGGTCTTGCCCGGCTGGCGGCGGCGCGGCTCGATCCTCACACCCGCGCCCTTCATACCCTTGATGGCGGACGTTCCTTGGGCAGGGCCAGCCATTCTGCCAGCAGCTTGCCGTTGTGATCCTGGAAGCGCGCCGCCAGCAGGCGTGAGCTGGCGATGCGCTCGACCCGGAAGTTGCGCAGGTCCTTTCGCAGTTCGCACCAGGCGCCGATCAGGCTGACATCGACGTAGTAGGCCATGGCCAGCGGCCAGATCGTGCGCCGCGTGCGATGGCCCTTCTCGTCGACATAGGCGATGCGCAGCTTGCGCCGGTCGCGGATGGCGGCACGCATCTGGGCCATGTCGACCTTGGGCGCCACGGCGTCACCGCGCGAGACGTAGATCGGTGCGTCGGCGACATGTCCGCGCAGGCTCTCCGGCAACACGACCGTCACCTTGTCGAGCACCCGGGCCGCCGCATGCTGCAGCTCGGAGTCGCGCACGCGCTGCACCATGCGCGCGCCCACCGCGATCGCCTCGATCTCGTCGATGGTGAACATCAGGGGCGGCAGGTCGAAGCCCTTGCGCAGCACGTAGCCCAGGCCCGGCGCGCCTTCGATCGGCACGCGGCGCGCCTGCAGGGTCGCCACGTCGCGGTAGATCGTGCGCACCGTGACCTCGAGCTCCTCGGCAAGGGCCGCCGCCGTCACCGGCCTCCGGGCGGTGCGGAGGACCTGGATGACGTCGAACAGGCGGTCGGCGCGGCGCATGGCTCCTGACATAACGCTGTCAGGAGGCGATCGCTAGTGTCCGACCATGGCGATCGGACAACGTACCCACCTCACCCTGAGGAGCGCGCGCAGCGCGCGTCTCGAAGGGTGGGCCACCGACGGACGCTCGTTGCCCACCCTTCGAGACGCGGCCCTGCGGGCCGCTCCTCAGGGTGAGGTGGGTTCGTTGCGCGGCCTCGCTCTTATCCTCCTATCCGCTTTCGCCTTCAGCACGGCCGGCCTGTTCACCCGCCTGATCGAGACCGACGTCTGGACGATGCTGTTCTGGCGCGGCCTGTTCGGCGGCCTGCTGATCGCAGCCTATGTCGTCTGGCGCGACGGTGCGGCCACCCTGGTCGCCGTCCGTCGCATCGGCCGGCCAGGCCTGATCGCAGCCGGCTGTTCGACCGCGGCGACGATCTGTTTCATCAATGCCCTGCGCGAGACGTCGGTGGCCGACGTGCTGGTGATCAACGCCACGGCGCCCTTCATCACCGCGGCCATGGCCTGGGCGTGGACCGGCGCGTGCGAGCGGCGCACCACGTTGCTGGCAAGCGGCGTGGCGCTGTTGGGTGTCGTCGTCATGGTCGTGCCAACGCTCGGGACCGGCCGGTTGCTGGGCAACCTGCTGGCGTTCGCCATGACTGTCCTGATCTCGGGCATGATGGTGGTGATGCGACATCATCGCGATGTCGACATGCTGCCCGCGGCGTCACTGTCGGCCTTCCTGTGTTCCCTGGTCGTCTGGCCGTGGGCGTCGCCCTCGGCGGTGACCGCCGTCGACTTCGGCTGGTTGGTCCTGTTCGGCACGACGCAGTTCGGGCTCGGCCAGCTCCTGCTCACGATCGGCCTGCGCTCCGTGTCGGCCACGCGCTCGGCCCTGATCGGTGCGCTCGAGACGCCCCTGGCGCCGGCCATCGTCTGGGTCGTCCTGGGCGAAGTGCCGGCCGTCATGACCGCCCTCGGCGGCGCGATCGTGCTGGGCGCGGTGTTCGGGGACCTTTTCGCTGCTCAGTACGGCGCACACCGTCGCCGTGGCGCATCCCCGGCAACCGACTAGATTGGGCTCCTTGCCGAAGGAGGAGTCCGGTGATCAAGCGTAAGCAGCGCATTCCCATGCGCGATCTGTCGACCATGACGGCGGAGGACCGGGTCAATGTCGAGAAGAACGCCATGAACGGCCAGGTCTTCAACATCTTCAAGGTGCTGGCGCATCATCCGCAGCTCGTGAAGCGCTGGACGCCGTTCGCCGGGCACATCCTCAGCAAGCAGACCCTGCCGTTCCGCGACCGCGAGCTTCTGATCCTGCGCATCGGCTGGCTGAACCAGGCCGAGTACGAGTTCGCCCAGCACGAGCTCATCGCCAAGCGCGGCGGCGTCACCGACGAGGACATCGCGCGACTCAAGGAAGGACCGAAGGCCAAGGGCTGGAGCGAGCACGAATCGGCGCTGCTGCAGGTCGCCGACGATCTCCATGAGAACGCCGTGGTGTCCGACGCGACCTGGGCAACGCTATCGAAGAAGTACTCAACCGAGCAGCTGATGGACGCTGTCTTCACCGTCGGCCAGTACAATCTCGTATCGTGGGCGCTCAATTCCTTCGGCGTGCCGCTCGACGATTTCTTGCCGCAGAGCAAGCCTTAACGTTCCGCCACCGTCACCGCTCGCGCCTTCGGATCCAGGTACTTCCAGATTGCGGCATCGCGCCGGTATGAATCGGCGCGATACTGCAGCTTGCCATCGGCGTCCGCGAACGCGGTCTCGTACACCACGAAGACCGGCACGGGCCGTGGCAGAGTGCGTCGGATGGTATCGCCGGTCTTGATCGTTTCATTGATGTCATCGATCGGTTGCCGCATCAGCAGAGCCGCCAGCTGCTGCGGATTCTCCACCCGGATGCATCCATGGCTGATGCGACGGCCGGTGAGGCTGAACAGATGCTTTCCCGGCGTATCGTGCAGGTAGACGTCGAACCGGTTCGTCATTTCGAAGATCAATTGCCCGAGCCCCGAGTTGGCGCCGGCCTTCTGCTGCAGGCTGCCATCAGGCAGCATGACGATGTTCCGCTTCGCCAGGTAAGTCGGGTCGAGGCGGGCCTTGGGCATGATTTCGTTTGTGGCGATGTCGTTCGGGATGTTCCAGGGCGGGTTGAACCAGACCGCCGTGATCGGGACTTCGAATTCCGGGCTCTGATTGCGGACGTCGTCCTGGCCGACAATGACCCGGGTCGAGAAGACCGGCCGATCGTCACGGTACAGGACCAGCCGCTCATCGGCAGCGTTGACCCAGACCCGGTCCGCCGGCAGGCGCCGCGGCAGCCAGCGTTCGCGTTCGAGGTTTACCGCAATCTCGCGCAAGCGAGCCGTGGCGCCGCTCGCGCGCGCATCCTTCAGGGCCTGGCGCAACAGCCGGTAGGTCGGTGTCGTCGGTGCCAGGGCGTCGATCACTGCGGCGGGATCGGGGCTGCCGATAGCGGTGTCGAGAACGACGGCGACGTCGACCGAATCCGGCGTCAAGGCGTGGTCATCTCTTCGCCGCTCGAGCGGCATGAACCCGCGCGCCAGTGCGTCGGCATAGGAAAGGAAGGCGTCGGACAGCAACAGCTCGCGATCGAGCGCCGACACTGACGGCGACTGCAGCAGACTTGCGTGGAACAGGTCTGGGGAGAGGCCGTGTTCGCCGGCGCGCGACACGGCGTCGATCAGTGAATTCGCCTGGCCCTGCCGTGTCGTCCAGACGGGCGCAAAGCCATGGCGCGCGTAGAAACGTTTCAGCAATTCGACATTCAGCCGTTCCCCCGCGATGACTGACTTGGGCGCGTTCTCGATCAGTTCACTCAACTTAGCGTCGCCATGCGCCGCCGTCGGGCGCGATGGCGCCGACACCAAGGCCAGGGGCGGCTCCTTTCCCGCCTTGGGCGCTGTCGGCTCGGTCGATGAACACGCCGTGACGAGGGCGATCGCGGCGACTGCAATCGGTCCGACGCGTGCCAGAAGGCCTCGCTGATACAAAGCTTTCACACCAATGACCCCTGGAACAACCGTGCCCTGGAGAACCAGCTTGCTTTAAGTCGCAGGAAAAGCAAGATTTTCACTCAACGCGCCCCGCTGCCGGGGCCAGTCTAGAGAATACCGACGGGTAATGCCGACGTCTTTTGTGAGCAGGGCGGGAACCGGAACCCGACTTCGGCGTTACTGACAGTCACTTACCGATTGTTTCCGATTGTTGTACTGTACATGAGTACTTCAACTGTGGAGGAACGGATGTCCGACAAAATGGCTCGTCTGCGTAAGGCCGCGGCGCTCGCCGCCTTGATTCCGGTGGCGCTGCTCGCAGCTTGCTCGCAGCCGGCTCCGCCGCCGCCCCCGCCGCAACCGGCCGCCGCTCCGCCGCCGCCCCCGCCGCCGCCGCCGTCGCGCGTCCGCGGCTAACAGTAGAAAACCGCCAAGGGCTCCGATCTTCGGGAGCCACGGAGGCTGAAGCCGCCCTGTGGTCTCCACAGGGCTCGGATTTGAGCTGACGGAAGGCGCGCATGCAGTGGTCGCGTGCGCGACGTGACGACTTCTTGCCGGGGACTCGATCCCGGGAGCGGGTCGCCTCTCCTTGCGTGGGAAACGCCACAGTCATGGCGGCGCCAGCGCTGTCAAATGGCTTGGGGCGCTTCTCTCGCAACCGATGAGGTCGAGCCATGAGCAGCGACGGTTTTCCTGGAGCGATCTGGATCCCCGCACACACCGACCGCTACGCCCGCAGGGACTCCCGTACCATCGACGAGATCGTCCTTCACATCACGGAAGGCGGAACGGACAAGGCCGAAATAACGGCCCACAACGCATTCGGTGGCCCGAAGTACCTGCAGGGCGGGAAATGGATGCAACAGGCCGCCCACTACATCGTCGGGCGGGACGGAACCGTCGTGCAGTGCGTGCGCCACAAGGACGTCGCGTTTCACGCCGGAGCCGCAAACGAATGGACGATCGGCATCGAGCACAATACGCGCGCGGGCGGGGGCACCAAGGACACGAAGCTCACCGCCGCGCAGTACATGAAGTCGGCGGAGCTGGTCCTGTGGCTGTGCAGGATGCTCGGCTTTGCCGCGGACAGGTATCACATATCCGGGCACTCGGAAGTCGATCCCGGCACGACACACGGGAGCTGCCCGAATCGCGTGCTGAACTGGGATCTCTATATGGCGGCCATCTCCGACCAGCAGGAAATCGCGCAGGGCAGGACGCCGATGCGACTGTGGAATGACAATGAAATCTAGTACCTGCTTTCATTAAATGGTGATTCACGGATGACCTCATCCTGAGGAGCCGCGCGCAGCTGAGCGCATTCAGATGCGCGTAGGCGTCTCGAAGGATGGCAACAAAGGCGATGTTGCCCACCCTTCGAGACGGCCCTACGGGCCTCCTCAGGGTGAGGTTGGGCTGTATCAGTATCCAATAAAAGCGGGTACTAGCGGCTCTCCGGTTGTATCTATCGGGATACAACGCGATACAATGAGCGGGATGACGACGACATCCTCGCGTCCCGAGAAGGCCGGCAGACGCATCGCCGTGATCGGCGCCGGCTTCACGGGCACAACGCTCGCCGTCCAACTCGCCGAGCGTTTCGGCGCGACTGCCGACATTTTTCTGTTCGAGCGCAGCGGCGAGTTCGGCCAGGGTGTCGCCTACGCCACGACCAACGACCGGCATCTGCTCAACGTACCCGCCGGCAACATGAGCGCCGTTGAGGGCGATACGGGCCACTTTTTGCGCTGGCTGAAGGAGGCGGGATACCCTGGCGGTCCGGAGACGTTCGTGAAGCGCGGCCTGTATGGCTCGTATCTCAAGGATCTCCTCGACAGATGCCGTCGCATCACGAAGGTGACCACGGAGGTGGTTCGCCTCGATCTCGACGCCGATGCTGTCGTGTTGCGTTCGGCACGGGGCAGGAGAATCAGGGTCGATCAGGCCGTCTTGTGCATCGGCAATTTCCTGCCCGCGTCACCCGTCGAGCGGCGCATGGCCAGGGCAAGCCGGCCACGATACCTCGCCAATCCCTGGAATGGGCGGGAACTGGCTGCGGTGGGCGCCGAGGAGACCGTGGTGCTGATCGGCAGCGGCCTGACGATGATCGACGTCGTCCTCGACCTGCAGTCGCGCGGCCATCGCGGGAGGCTCGTGGCGCTGTCGCGCCATGGTCTCCTGCCCAATGACCACAGCCCGGCGGGACGGCCGAGAACCCGCATCGGATGGCCGGAGGTTCCCGCGTCGGCCATGGCCCTGCTTTGCGCCGTTCGATCGACGGTCGCCGAAGAGGCGCGACTCGGAGGCAACTGGCGCAGCATCGTCGATTCGCTGCGGCCGTACACGCAGACCTTGTGGCAAGGCCTGTCGATTGCGGAGCGCCGTCGGTTCCTGCGTCATCTCAAGCCTTATTGGGAGGTCCATCGTCATCGGCTGGCGCCCTTGGTCGCAAGCCAGATCGAGCGGCTGCGTCGCGACGGTCGTCTCCAGGTCGTGGCGGCTCATGTCCGCGAGGTTGTCGCTGCTGCGCAAGGAGTGCAGGTGAAGATACGCGAGCGAGGCAGCAGGCTGGTGCGAAGGATCGACGCCGGCTGGATCGTCAATTGCTCGGGCCCGGCACTCGACTACGAGCGCGTCGGCGATCCCTTGATGCGGTCGATGTTCAAGGCGGGCCGGGTGCGGCACGGCCCGCTCCTGCTCGGCCTCGATGTCGACGACCACTACCGCTTGATCGATGCGGCGGGCGTGGCCTCGCCGCGGCTGTTCGCCATCGGCCCGCCGCTTCGCGGCGTCCTCTGGGAAACGACGGCTGTTCCCGATATTCGCCGGCAGTGTGCGGTATTGGCGGAGATGATCGGCGGGTTGGAAGTATCTGCCGCCGCAACCGGTGTGCATTGAGCTGGGAGCCGAAGGCCGGCCGCTGGTTTGCCTTGCAGCCGCCGCAGCGCTATAGGCATTTGGATATTACGCCTTTGGCACCGAGAGGAGGCCGCCGTGCAGATCAGCGCCAGGAATCGCCTGAAGGGCCGCATCGTCGAGGTCAAGAAGGGCGCCACCACCGCCCATGTGCGGCTGGACGTGAACGGCACCATCGTCACGGCTTCGATCACCAACGAGGCGGTCGACGAGCTGGGTCTCAAGGTCGGCCAGGACGCCTACGCCATCATCAAGGCCTCGGACGTCATGGTCGGTCTCGACGGCTGATGGTCCGGCTGAACGAGGTCCGCTCCGGCGAGGTCGCGATCGACCTGCCGGGGCGCACTGACGCCGAGCTCTATTTCATCGGCCGCATCCACACGCCGTGGACCGACCGGCTGACCTGTCCGCGCCAGGGCCGCGCCGACGGTCCGACCTGCCGCATTGAAGTGTTCGCGCCCTGGGACAAGGGACTCGACAGCGTCACCGAATTCGAGCGGCTGGAGGTCTTGTACTGGCTGCACGAATCGCGGCGTGACCTCGCCCTGCAGAGCCCGAAGAGCGACGGCAATGCGCGGGGCGTGTTCTCGCTGCGCACGCCGGTCAGGCCCAATCCCATCGGCACGTCGATCGTGCAGCTCCTCAAGGTCGAGGGGCCGGCGCTGTTCGTGCGCGGGCTCGATTGCCTGGACGGCACCCCATTGATCGACCTCAAGCCGGACCGCAGCCTGTTCGCGCCATTGGCGCCGGCACAGGCCGGCGATTTCCAGGTCGGCGATCCGTGAACGCCGGCCGCCGCACGGTTCTGGCGCTGCTGGGCGCCGGCCTGCTGGCGAGGCCGTCATGGGCGCAAGGGCGCACGATCACCGATTCGGCCGGACGCAAGGTCGTCCTGCCCGATCGCATCGGCCGCGTCTTCGTTGCCGGACCGCCGGCATCGGTGCTGGTCTACATACTCGCCCCCGAGACATTGGCGGGCTGGATTCGCCTGCCGACGCCGGCGGAGAAGGAGTTCCTGACCGCGCCGGCGCGCGATCTGCCTGAGACAGGCCGGCTCACCGGCCGAGGCGACACGGTGAGCCTGGAGCGCCTGGTCGCGGCCAAGCCCGACCTCGTGGTCGATTTCGGTTCAGTGACGGGCACCTACGTGTCGCTTGCCAATCGTGTGCAGGAGCAGACGGGCATTCCTTATGTCCTGATCGACGGCACCTTTGCCGCCACGCCGACATCGCTGCGTCTTGCCGGAGATGTGCTCGGGCGGCCGCCGCGCGGCGTCGAACTCGCTGACTATGCCGACAAAACCTTTGCCGCCGTCGATGCCGTGCTGGCGCGTGTTCCGACGGACAAGCGGCCGCGCGTGTACCTGGCGCGCGGTCCCGAAGGCCTGGAGACGGGCGGGCGCGGCTCCATCAACACCGAGATCATCGAACGCGTTGGCGGCCTCAACGTCGCCGAGGGCCTGGGCGGGCGCGGCAATACCGCCAACGCCTCGCTCGAGCAGATCATCGCCTGGCAGCCCGACGTCATCGTCACCCTCGATCGCGCCTTCTTCCAGGACGTGAAGAGCAAGCCCGGATGGGGCCAGGTGCGCGCCGCCGCCGAGAACAAGGTCTTCCTGGCGCCCAGCCTGCCGTGGGGCTGGATCGATGCGCCGCCGTCGCTCAATCGCCTGATCGGCTTGCGCTGGCTGCTGGCCACCTTCTATCCGGCCGACGCCGGCATCGACCTCAAGGCCGACACGCGCGCCTTCTACGCCTTGTTCTACGGCGTTAAGCTCGACGATGCCCAGCTCGATCGACTCCTCGGTGGTGCGGTCGCACGCTGACGCGCGCCGCAGCGCCATCGTCATCGGCGGCCTTCTGGTCATCCTGCTGCTGGCCGTGCTGCTCTCGGCCATGCTCGGCCCCTATCCGCTGGCGCCCGGCGAAGTCATCGCCGCGATCGCGAGACGCGCGATCGGCGCCGCGCAGCCGGGGCCGGTCGACACCGTCCTGTTCCAGATCCGCCTGCCGCGCGTGGCGGCGGCGCTGCTCGTCGGTGCGGCATTGGCCGCCGCCGGAGCGAGCTTCCAGACGCTGTTCCGCAATCCATTGGTCTCGCCCGACATCCTGGGCGTATCGGCCGGCGCGGGCTTCGGCGCCGTGCTCGGCATCCTGCTGTCGCTGCCGGTGTTCGCCATCCAGGGACTGGGCTTCATCACTGGACTGATCACTGTCGGCGTCGTCTATACGCTCGCCCGCGCATTGCGCAGCCAGAACGAGATCTTGGTGCTGGTGCTGGCCGGCATCGTCGTCGGCGCGCTGGCCGGCGCCGGCATCTCGCTGGTGAAGATTTTAGCCGATCCCTACAACCAGCTTCCCGCCATCACCTTCTGGCTGCTGGGCAGCCTGTCGGGCATCAAGGTCGTCGACATGCAGACCGTGGCGCCGCTGGTGGTCCTGGGGCTGGTGCCCCTGGCGCTGCTGCGCTGGCGCATCGGCGTGCTGTCGCTGGGCGACGACGAGGCCAAGGCGCTGGGCGTCAACGTGCGCTTGGTGCGCGGCGTGGTGATCGCGGCGGCGACCTTGGTCACTGCCACCGCCGTCTCGGTGTCGGGTGTCATCGGCTGGATCGGACTCGTGATCCCGCACATGGCCCGCCTGCTGGTTGGCCCGCGCTACGACCGCGTGCTGCCTGCGGCCGTGCTGATGGGCGCGGCATTCCTGGTCCTGATCGACACCGTGGCGCGCACGGCGGCGCGCATAGAAATCCCGCTCGGCCTGCTGACGGCGCTGTTCGGCGCGCCGGTCTTCGTCTGGCTGTTGGCGCGCGGCCGGCGCATGTGGAGCTGAGCGTGCTCGGCGCCCACGGCCTCTCGATCGGCTACGACGGTCGCACCGTCGCCAGCGGCATCGACCTCGCGGTGGCGCGCGGCGAGGTTTTGTGCCTGCTCGGCCCCAACGGCGCGGGCAAGACCACGTTGTTCAAGACGCTGCTTGGCCTGATCCCGCCGCTCGCGGGTGACGTCACGGTCGGCGGGCGGCCGCTCGCCTTCCTCACGCGCGCCGAGCTCGCGAAGTCGATGGCCTATGTCCCGCAAGCCCAGGTCATGGAGTTCGCCTACACCGTCCTCGACCTGGTGCTGATGGGCCGCACCGCGCATCTCGGGCCGTTCTCGGCGCCGGGCCGGCGCGATCATGAGCGTGCGCACGCGGCCCTCGCCGATCTCGGCATCGCCGATCTCGCCGACGCCGAGGCCAACCGCATCTCGGGCGGCCAGCGCCAGCTCTGCCTGGTGGCGCGCGCGCTCGCCCAGGATGCGCCGTTGCTGGTGATGGACGAGCCGACCGCCAGCCTCGATCTCGGCAACCGCCTGCTGGTGCTGGAACGCGTCCGCGCGCTCAAGGCGCAGAATTACGGCGTCGTCTTCTCGACCCACGATCCCGACCAGGCGCGCGAGCTTGCGACCACGGTCGCGGTCATCGCCGGCGGCAGGCTCGCAGCCTACGGCCCGCCGCAGGACACGGTGACCGGCCCCATCCTGTCGGCGGTCTATGGCGTCGATGTCGTCGTCGAGCGTACCGAGAGCGGCCGTCACGTCGTGGCGCCGCGCTACTGAATCCGCTCGGACCTGGCTGCTGCCGCGAGCAGCGAATGGGCAAGCTTCTCGACCGCGCTCGCCGGCAACGACAGACCGACGGTGGCGGGCCCGATGCCGACGGCGAGCAGCGTCTCGCCGGAGGGCAGGGGGCCGACATGCAGGGAATCGGTCGGCACCAACGACAGCGGCGCGTCTTCCATCGTTGGACTGCGCGGCAGGGTACGCCCGAGCAACAACAGCAGGGGCACGAGCCGCTGCAGATCGGCGCCGGGAATGCTGAGCGTCGCGCGCCGGCCGTTGCGACGCAGCACGGTGATGGAGACCGTGTTCAGGTCGGGGTCGGATTCGCCGGTCACCTCGCTGGCCTGCGCCAGGTCGATCGGGCTTTCGGGGTCGTCGTCCAGGGACACTGTCGGCTCGCTATATCCCATAGGATACAACGGCGCCGGGCGGGCCGCCAGTCAGTGCAGCTTCTGGCCGGCCGGCGCCGAAAGCAGGCGCGACAGCGTGCGCATTTCCGGGGTCGAGGCGCCGTAGGCGCGGCGTTCCATCTCGCGATACAGGCGCACGATGTCGTTGCCGGTCTCGGTGACGACCGCCCCGCCGCCCCCGCCGCCGCCGGTCTGGGCGGTGACCACCGGCTCGCGGAACATGTGGTTCAACTCGTCGATCAGGAGCCAGGCCTGCCGGTAGGACATGGCGAGCGCCCGGCCGGCCGCCGAGATCGACCCGGTTTCGTTTATGAGCTCGAGCAGGCGCACCTTGCCCGGCCCGATCGAGCGTTCGCCGCCGAAGTCGATGCGCAGATGCAGCGACGTCTTCGCGGCCGTCTTTGTCGTCTTCTTGACGGTGATCTTTCCCATCACCCCATCCCGGCAGTTGTCTTGCCGGGATTATGCGTTGGCGGGCGGTGGGAAGCCAGATGTCGTCAGGCCGCCTGGTAGCCGATAGCGGCCTTGGTCTCGAGGAATTCCTCGAGACCCCACTTGCCGTATTCGCGGCCGTTGCCCGACTGCTTGCAGCCGCCGGTCGGCGCCACCGTGCTGTCCTTCTCATTGTCGCGCGGCAGCATGGCCGAGGTCGGCCGCGTCATCGTCGAGCTGCAGGGGCAGGGGGCGGCGCCCTCGGCGTGAAGGGCAGGCTTGCCGCCAAACGCCGCTTCTGACACCATCGCTATATCCAATCGGCTATATCGCTCGGATCCTCGTTCATGACAGCCATTCCCCGCTTCGACCCGCTGGCGGTGCGCGTCAACAATGGCGCCGGGGCCGGATTGCGCGGCATGCGCCTGTCGCCGCTGCCGCCGCGCATGATCGTTCCCGAACTGGAAGAGCGGCGCGACGGCCGGTCGCGCCGCACCAAGATCTGGGAGCTGTCGCACCATCTCCATTGCTCGATCGTCGGCACCTGCCTGTCGACCGGGGAGCTGCGCCAGGTGCTGGCCAAGCTGGGCCAGGTGGCGGACGATTGCTCCGAGCACGATCTGCACGGCCGCGGCGTCACGCTGGCCGGCCAGCGCGACGGGGCGGCCAAGGTCCTGCACAAGGCGCTGGATCGCAAGCATCGCGTCGCCGTCGCGCGCTTCGACAAGGCGGGCACGGTCGACGAGGTGCGCGCCGAGTGGCGCGAGGCCGTCAAGCGCGGCGACATCCCCGGCGGCTATTGGGCGGCGATGACGCATCCGGCGGCGAGCGATGCGCTGGTCCGCGAGATCTTCGGCGAGGTCCACATGCTCTCCCACCTGGTGGGAGCAGCCAACCGCGCCGACATCCGCAAGCTCGCCGAGCTCGAGGCGGAGAACGACCGCCTGCGCGCCAAGCTCGCCCGCCAGCAGGACCAGCTGCGCGACGGCCTCACCCGGCGCGACGCCAGGATCCAGGAATTGAACGACCTGCTGGCCCGCCGCATCGGCGAGGAAGCAATGGCCGGACAGCCCGACGACGGCTCCGAACGCGCCGCTCTCGATGGGCTGGTTGCAAGCCTGGAACAGCGGCTGCGCTCGGAGAGCAATCGCCGCATCGCGGTCGAGGAACGACTGGCGCGCCTCACCGGCGAGCTTGCCCGCGAACGCGAGCAGCTCGCCGCTGCGCGCCGGCACGAGGCGGTGCTGCGTGATGAGCTTGAAGCGATCGAGTCGGACCTTGTTCCGCAGACGGCCGAAGCAGAGGCGGCGCCGACCTCACTGGCCGGCCTGTCCGTGCTCTATGTCGGCGGCCGGCCCGATCGCCTCGGTCATTTGCGCGCACTGAGCGAGCAGCGCGGGGCGACGTTCCTGCACCACGACGGCGGCGTCGATGATCGCAGCGGGCTTCTGGCTGGCCTCGTCAGCCGCGCCGACATCGTCATGTTCCCGGTCGAGTGCGTCAGCCACGAGGCGGTGGCGATCGTGAAGCGCCTGTGCCGTCAGATGGCAAAGCCTTACGTGCCGCTGCGCAGCAGCGCCACCGGGTCGTTCGTATCGGCGCTCGCCCGGGTGCCAAGCGGCCCCGCCTGGTAGCTCTGCACAGAGGTTTTCGGCGGTGATCGACATCGATCCGATGCAGTGACAGCATTGCTTGCACGTCGGTTGAGCGACGCAAGCCGTGGTATGACGGCGGTGGCGGCGCCCAGATATGGCCCCTCCTGGAGCCTCAAAAGTCGCAATAAAAGAACCCAGCCTTGCCGATGGCTGCTGGGCGACGGAGGGAACTGAAGTTATTGACAATGACGGTGGTCCTCATTAGGATGCGAGCGTCTGTCGCTCTATGCATCGTTTATCCGACCGTAAGCCGGACCGCTCCCTCCCTGGAGCCGGTCATCCCGCCCGGCTGCGTTCAGCCGGGCGGGATGGACTCCGGGTAGCGCAATGGGGTCATGGCACCGGCCCTGCTGCCCATGACCCCTTCGTCCACCAAGTGGGCACGACTATGTGCGCTACAGCATCGCGGCGACCGCCTTCACCTCGGTGTAGGGCTCGATCGCCTCGCCCTGTATGACGGCGATGCTCTTCATGTGATCACCTTGACGGCAGCCCCTGCTCGGACGAGATCACGGCGAGCCGTGGACGCCGACCGTTGAAGGTCAGGCGGCTCTAGTCGAGCTTCAAACCGATCTTGCGGATCAAGGCGCCCCATTGCGCGGCCTCGGCCCGCCACTCGTCGCGGAAAGCCTCGGGGCTGAGCGGTGGCCCCATATAGGCGCCGAGCTCGGCAATCCGCGCACGATAGGCGTCGCTCTGGGTGACGTCATTGAGCTCGCGATTCGCCTTGTCGACGATCGCGCGCGACATGCCCTTGGGCGCCAGCACGCCGTACCATCCGGCGATGTCGAAGCCGTCGAAGCCCTGCTCGGCCATGGTCGGCACGTCGGGCAAGGTCGCAAGACGCGCCGGCGTCGTCACTGCCAGGCCTCGGATCTTGCCGCCGGCGATGCCCGCCTTCGCCTCACCGATCGGCGAGACGAACACGTCCATCTCGCCGCTCGAGAGCGCCAGGATGGTCTGCGGCACGCTGCGGTAAGGGATCATCTCGGCCTTGCCGTCGATGCGCTGCAGGTAGAGCTCGCCCACCAGATGGGCGAGGCTGCCCGGCGAGACGTTGGCGAAGGTGACCTTGCCGGGCTGGGCACGAATATAGGCGGCGAGCTCGGCCATGGAGCGTACCGGCAGGCTCTCGCGCACCAGGATGGCGAACGGCGCCTTGGCCAGCATGGCGACCGGATCGAAGTCGCGATCGACGTCATAGAGCTGGTTCTCGTAGACGAACGGGTTGGTGACGATGAGGCTGGCGATGCAGAACAGGAGCGTGTAGCCGTCGGCCGGCGCGCGCGCGGCGACCTGCGCCGAGATGCCGCCGCCCGCCCCCGGCTTGCCGTCGATGTAGAAGCGCTGGCCCAGTCGTTCCGACAGGGCGTCGAAGACGATGCGCGAATGGGTGTCGGTGATGCCGCCGGTGGACGGCGACACGACGCGCACCGGCTTGGTCGGCCAGTCGGTGGCGCGCACCGGTGCGGCGCCCGCCAGGACGAGGCCGGCCGAACCGACGAGCCCGCCCAGCAGCGGTCGGCGCCTAAGGCTGCTCTCCCCTATGGTCATCGCGATTTCCTCCAATCGTTGTTCTTGCTTGCAGGAAGGCCAGCACCTCGCGGGCGACCGCCTTCGGATCCTGGATGGCGGCGACATGGCCGGCGCCGGCGATCGTCGCGGTGCGCGCGTCAGGCAGCTCGTTGGCGAGCGAAAGCGTGTGGGCGGGCGGGATCAGCCGGTCGTCGGCGGCGGCCAGCACCAGGGTCGGGCACGAAATTGCGCCGAGATCGACGGTGACGGCTCGGGCCAGGATGGCGGCGCGCCGTTGCTTCTGCGCGGCGTCACGCCGGTTGCCGGCGAAGAGGGCGGCGACCTCCGGATGCAGTGCGAGGTATTGCTCCGTGAAGAAGTAGCGGGCGATCTCCGATGCGCTGCCGGGCAGGCTCGCGCGCAGGGCCGCAAGCCTGGTGAAGACCTCGGGATTGATCGAAGCCGGCGCCACACCGGCCCGGAAGGTGCTGGACAGCACCAGCCGGTCGATCCTCTGCGGATGGCGTTGGGCCAGCACCTGGGCGATGACGCCGCCCAGCGACGTGCCGAAGACATGGGTCCGCTCGAAGCCCAGCGCCTCGATCAGGGCCGCCGCGTCGTCGGCGAGCTCCGTGAGGCCGTAGGGCGTGTCGGGATTGCGTGTGGCGCCGGAGTCGCGTTGATCGTAGGCGATCACCGTGAAGTGCTCGGCCAGCAGCGCGCCGAGGGCGTCGAACATCGAATGATCGGCCTCGGCGCCGTGGATCAGCAGCAGCGGCGCGCCGTTGCCGCGCCGCGCGAAGGCGATCGTCGTGCCGTTGGCCTGCACCGTGGGCATGGTCAGTGCAGCAGCGTGCCGAGCGCGCCGGAAAGCTCTCGCGCCGGATCGCCCGGGACATAGGGCATGCGCCAGGCGACATGGCCGTCGGGCCGCACCAGCGCCGCGCCGCGCAAGCCCATCTGGATGCCGTCGGCCGGATGGGCATTGGGCAGCAGTTTTAGGCCGAGCGGCAGGCCGAGCTTGGCTGCGACGTCGCGGCCGGCCTCCATCCAGGCCTCGCCCATCGGTCCCGCGACCAGCGTGAAATCCTGGTCGAACCAATCGAGCGTCGACTGCTTGCGCGCCGGATCGAGCCAGAGGTGTGGGAAGCGCCCGCCTGGCCGGTCGGACGGCGCATAGATGCGCGTCAGGTGGCCGCCCTTGGGCGTGCCGTCGGGGATCACCGCGCCCTCTTCGTAGGTGAAGCCCAGTGCCTGGCCGATGCTGTGCAGATGGTTGTCGAGGTCGTTGATCCAGAAGCGGATGTGGTCCTCGTTGCCGGAGCGGATCGCCTGGTCCATGCGCAGGAAGCGGGTGCGGTTGCCGAAGCTGAAATCGGCGTTGGACTGCGCCACAGGCCTCCGCTCGACGTCGTAGCTGTCGAGCAGCCGTTCGGATGCCCAGCCGCGCAGCACATAGGCGAGCTTCCAGGCGAGGTTGTGCGCGTCCTGCACGCCTGAGTTCAGGCCGAAGCCGCCGGTCGGCGGGAAGCGATGGGCGGCGTCGCCGACCAGCAGGACGCGGCCGCGGCGGAAGCACTCCGCGACCTGCTTGCTCATGCGCCAGACCGAGCGGTTGAGCAGCGTGACGTCGAGATCGGGCACGCCGACATGGGCGCGGATGATCTCGATCATCTCCGCATCGCTCCATGGCCGCGGCCGCTCGTCCTTCTGCTCGCCGATCTGGATGATGCTGAGCCAGCGGTCGCGACCATTGGTGTTGAGGATGCTGGCGCGCGGCACGCCGGGCGTCCTGGAATAGACCTGGTAGCCCGCCGCCTCGCGCGCCAACGGGAAGCGGGAGAGGTCGGCGCGCCAGTATTCGTTCAGCAGCACGGCGAGCGTCGCAGGCCCCGCCATGTCGATGCCGGCGGCGCGGCGGGTCTGGCTGCCGGCGCCGTCGCAGGCCAGCAGATAGCGCGCCTGCCAGCGTTCGCTCTGGCCCGTCGCGACATCGCGGATCTCGCAGACGACACCGTCCTCCCCTTCCTCGAAGCCCACGAACTCGGTGGAGAAGCGCACCTGCACGAGATTGGAATGCTCGATGACGCGGTAGATCTCCTCCTCGACCGCGTCCTGTGCCACCAGGCATTTCCAGGCGGGCGTCTGGCCGAGATTGGGCTCGGGTCGCGAGCGGCCGATCTCGCGTCCGGCGATGCTCTCGACCTGCACGAACATGTCGGAGTTGTCCTGCAGGCCGCGATCGCGGATCGCCTGCTCGATGCCCCACTGGCGGAAGATCTCCATGGTGCGCACCCAGCAGCCGCGCGACTTGGGATGATCGGTCGTCGTCGGGCTCTTCTCGACGATCACGGCATCGATGCCGAAGCGGTCGAGCAACAGGCCCATCGCCAGGCCGACCGGCCCGCCGCCGACGATGAAGACCGACGTGCGACGCGGTCCAGGCGAAACGTCGCCCATCTGGTTTCCTCCTCGTTGTTCGCGGGAGTTTGCGCGCCGTCGCCTATCTCACAAGAATATGTTTGATATGATCTCGATCTCCATTCGAGATGGGAGGCATCGTTGGACCTGCGCCAGCTGCGCTACTTCGTGGCGGTCGCCGAGCGCGGCGGCTTCGGTGCGGCGGCGAGCGCGCTGAACGTCGCCCAGTCCGCGCTCAGCCGGCACATCAAGCTGCTGGAGCACGAGCTGGGCGGCCCGTTGCTCGAACGCGGCGCGCGCGGCGTGGCGGTGACCGAGGCCGGCAAGGTCCTGCTGGAGCGCGGCCGCTGGCTTTTGGGCGCCGTCGACGACATCAAGGCCGAGGTACTGACCGAGAACCGCGAGCCCGGCGGCACGGTACGGCTGGGCGCGCCATCGAGTCTGGCCGACAATTTCTATGCTCCGCTGGCCCGGCTGTTCGCCCGCCGTTTTCCGCGGGTGCGCCTCGAGCTGAGCGACGGACTGACCGAGGAGATGACCGACCGCCTGTTGAAGGGCGAGCTCGATCTCGCCGTCGTCACCGCCCCGCAGCCCAACGACCATCTCGACTACGAAACCCTCGTGGTCGAGCAGGTCTTCCTGATCGGTCCGCCGCGGGATCCGCTGCTCGGTCGCGGCTCGCTGACGCGCAAGGACTTCCGCCAACTGCCGGCGGCGGTGCTGCCGCTCAGCCGCAGCGCCTTTCCCTCGGGCGTTCGCTCCTCGCTCCGGGTCGAAAGCATGACGCCGCTCAAGCAGATGGTGGCGTCGGGCCTCGGCTATGGCCTGCTGCCCTTCTCGGGAATCCACCAGGAGGTCGCCGACGGCACGCTCTCGGCTGCCCGACTGCCGTGGATGAGCGCCGATCGCGTGCTCGCGCTGCCTCGCGGCCGTCCGACGAGCCGTGCCACGCGCGAAGCCGTCGCAGCGCTGAAGGAGGTCTGCCGGGATCTCGTGCAGCAGGGCAAGATCCTGACGGTGCGAGCGAAATAGCGTGCCCCGGGAGGTTTGACGCGCTTGCGAGTCGTTATATATGATTGAATATATCGATCGAGTTTTCGCGGCACGCTACCCCGCGTGCCGTCTCCTCATCCGTTCAGGAGAAGCGCGATGACAGTCCTTGAAAAGGGTCCGGCCCAGCGTCCGGCCTATGCCGACGGCAAGACCAAGCTGATGCTGATCGACGGCCGGTGGGTGGCCGCGGCGTCCGGCAAGACCTTCGAAAGCCGCAATCCCGCGACCGGCGAACTGCTGGCGCACGTCGCCGAGGGCGATCGCGAGGACATCAACCGCGCCGTCGCCGCGGCGCGCAAGGCCTTCACCGGCCCGTGGAGCAAGTGGAAGCCGGCCGAGCGGCAGGCCGTGCTGCTGAAGCTCGCCGACCTGGTCGAGCGGCACATCGAGGAACTGGCGGCGCTCGATACCTACGACATGGGCGCCCCGATCAGCCGCACGCGTAACAACCGCCAGCGCGCCGTCGGCATGCTGCGCTATTACGCCGGCATGGCGACGTCGATCCACGGCGAGACCATCGACAACTCGCTGCCCGGCGAGATCTTCTCCTTCACGCTCAAGGAGCCGATCGGCGTGGTCGGCGCCATCATCCCGTGGAACGGCCCGCTCACGGCATCGATCTGGAAGATCGGACCGGCGCTGGCGACGGGCTGCACCGTCGTGCTGAAGCCTGCCGAAGAGGCGCCGCTGACCCCGCTCAGGCTGGGGGAGCTCTGCCTGGAGGCGGGCGTGCCCCCGGGCGTCGTCAATGTCGTGCCGGGCTATGGCGAGACCGCGGGTGCGGCACTCTCCTCGCACCCCGACGTCGACAAGGTCGCCTTCACCGGCTCGCACCTGACCGGCCAGAAGATCGTCCAGGCTTCGGCCGGCAACCTCAAGCGCGTGTCGCTCGAGCTCGGCGGCAAGTCGCCCGACATCGTGTTCGCCGACGCCGATCTCGACGCCGCGGTGCCGGGCGCCAGCATGGCGGTGTTCGCCAACTCCGGGCAGATCTGCAGCGCCGGCACGCGCCTGTTCGTCGAGCAGAAGGTCTACGAGGAGTTCACCCACAAGGTGGCGGCGTTCGCCAAGGCATTGCGCGTCGGCAACGGTGCCCATCCGGAGACCCAGGTCGGCCCGCTGGTGTCGCCCGAGCAGCTCGATCGCGTCACCACCTATCTCAGCATCGGCCGCCAGGAAGGCGCGCGCCGTCTCAGCGGCGGCGAACAGCTGACCGACGGCGACTACAAGAAGGGCTACTTCGTGCCGCCCACGGTGTTCGCCGACGTGAAGGACGAGATGCGCATCGCCCAGGAGGAGATCTTCGGTCCGGTGATCTCGGCCATCCCCTTCACCGACATCGAGGAGGTGATCCAGCGCGGCAACGCCACGACCTTCGGCCTGGGCAGCGGCGTGTGGACGCGCGACGTCAGCAAGGCGCACAAGCTCGCGCGGGCGATCCGCGCCGGCTCGGTCTGGATCAACTGCTACCAGGCGATGGATCCGGCCGTGCCGTTCGGCGGCTACAAGATGAGCGGCTACGGCCGCGAGAGCGGCCTGCAGCACGTCGAGGAGTACCTCAACGTCAAGGCGGTGTGGATCAAGACCGCCTGACGCTCTTGCCGGAGCGCGGGCCTGGAGGTCCGCGCTCCGGCAAGATCAGCCCATCCACTCTGTGGTATGCCGATCGCGCGCGGGACGCGCGAACTTCGGTGCGTCCGCCGGCATCGGCCTCGGCGTGCCGACGCCCAAGAAGCCGACCAGGCGGCTCGGCGCTTCGAAGCCCAAGGCCTTGTTGACCTGCGGATCGTAGCTGTTGGCGCCCGTCACCCACATGCCGCCGTAGCCCAGCAGGTGGATGGCGTTCAGCATGTTCATGGCGGCGGCGCCCGCCGACAGAAGCTGCTCGATCTCGGGGATCTTGCCTTCCTTCATCTCGACGCCGACGGCGATGATGAGTGGCGTGCGCGCCACCCAGGCACGGGCCTTCTCGGCCATCGCCAGACCGTTCTCCGGATCGCGCGCCATTGCCGCCTCGGCGAGGCGGTCGGCCCAGGCCTGGCGCTGCGCGCCGCGGATCAGCACGAAGCGCCAGGGCCTGAGGCGTCCGTGGTCGGGCGCGCGCAGGCCGGCATCGAGAATGAGGTCGAGCTCGGCGCCTTCCGGCGCCGGCCCCTGCAGGAGGTTTGCAGACTGCCGCGACAGCAGCAGCTCGACGGCGCGCAGGCGCTCATCGCGCTGGGCCGCAGGTGAGGCGATGGCATGGTCCATTGCGCCAATATCGGTCGAACGGCGAAGATATGCAAGTGATAGTCATTATCAAATTCGGGAACTTCAGGCCCCATGAATCGTTGCGGTCGCCATGGAGTGGCTCTGGACGGTCGATTGGGCGGGCATCTTCGTGCCGAAGCACGGACTGTTCGAGCTCTTCCTGCGCGGCACTGTCATGTATCTCGCGATCTTCGTGCTGCTGCGCATGGTCGTGCGCCGTCATTTGGGCGGCATCGGCATGACGGACATCCTCGTGATCGTGCTGATTGCCGAAGTCGCAGGCAATGGCATTTCCGAGAACTTCCAGTCGATCGGCGAGAGCTTGGTGCTGGTCCTGACGGTGCTGTGCTGGAGCACGCTGATCGAATGGGCACAGTCGCGCTTCCCCGCATTCGAGCGGCTAGTGCGCGACCGCAAGCTGAAGCTTGTCGACAACGGGCGCATGCTGCGTCGGAACATGCGCGAGGAGTTCATAACCGTCGAGGAACTGATGGCCCAGCTGCGTGAAAATGGTCTCGAGGACTGTAGGGACGTGAAGGCCGCGTACATGGAAGCCGATGGCTCCATCAGCATCGTTCGCCGCGACGGCAAATGACCTTGCCCCCGTCGCCCGCGAGTCCGATCATCCGGTCCAACACCGGAGGTTCCCATGAACGTCGCGACCCCACCGAAACCGGCATCCGCCGAAAGCGCCGCACCACGCCTCACTGAACTCGCCCGCTTTGCCGGCTGCGCCGCCAAGATCAGCCAGGCCGACTTGCACAAGGCGCTGGCGGGCCTGCCCGTCGCCGCCGATCCGCGCGTCCTTGTCGGCCACGACACCTCGGATGACGCGGCCATCATCAAGCTGCGCGACGATCTCGCGCTGGTCGAGACCGTCGACATCTTCCCGCCGATCGTCGACGACGCCTACGACTACGGTCGAATCGCCGCCGCCAACGCGCTCAGCGACATCTACGCCATGGGCGGCACGCCGCTGAACGCGCTGAGCTTCGTCGCCTGGCCGGTCGATACGCTCGGCACCACGCCGCTGCGCCAGGTGCTCGACGGCGCCGCCGCGATCTGCAAGGAAGCCGGCATCGCCATTTCCGGCGGCCATTCGATCGTCGACGAGGAGCCGAAGTTCGGCCTGTTCGTCACCGGCACCATCGATCCGCGCAAGGTCGTCTCTAATGCCGGCGCCCGGCCGGGCGATGCGCTGGTGCTGACCAAGCCGATCGGCACCGGCGTGCTGACCACTGCGGTGAAGCGCAACGCCGCACCCGAGAGCGCGCTCGCCGATGCGATCAAGTCGATGACGACGCTCAATCGCCATGCGGCCGAAGCGATGAACGCCGCCGGCGCAACGGCGGCGACCGACATCACCGGCTTCGGCCTTTTAGGCCATCTCGGCAACATGCTGCGCGCGGCCTCGACCACCGCAGGTACGCCGATCGGGGCGAAGCTCTCCTACGCCGCCGTGCCGGTGTTCGATCGCGTCACTGGCTTCCTCAAGGACGGCCTCTGCCCTGGCGGCACCCGGCGCAACCTCGAATACGCCGCGCCGCATGCGCGCTTTGCGGACGAACTTGCCGAGCCGCAGCGTTTGCTGCTCGCCGACGCGCAGACCTCGGGTGGCCTGCTGATCGCGGTGCCTCAGGAGAGGCTTGCGGGACTCGTCGCCGACCTCAAGAAGCGCGCGACGCTGGCACAGGCAGTCATCGGCACTGTCACCGCCGCCGACAAGCCCGGTGTCATCGAGGTGACCTCATAGTCCAGAAGACTAAGGCAGTTGCGTCGCCTGGCTGACGGCGAGCAGCCAGCCGTCGCGGCCAGTGACGTATACGACGACCCAGCGGACATCGCGGGGCTTCTGTTCAGCGGCGTCCGGCAGGGTGCTCTTGCCGGTGACGACGACGGTCGGGCCGGCAAAGACGCGGTAGCTCAAGTCGGCGGCCGGCGCGTTCTCGATCATGGGTGCGCCCGCCATCGCCGAAGCGACCCGCGCTTCCCTGTCGTCCATCTTCCCCGACTCGTGGGTGTGCGTGAAGGCGTCTGCATAGATCGCGCGCAGTGTTCGGGCGTCCTTGGTCGTCACCGCCTTGGCGAGCTTGTCGCGGACGACCTTGATCTCTTCGATGATGCTCTGCGATTCTGCTTTGTCGGGCTGGCGCGGCGGATGGGCGAGCGCGGGCAGCGTGATGAGAAGTGGTGCGGCCGCTAGCAGCAAACGTCGACGCATCCGTCGTCCTTTTCTGGACCGCAGGCCGGAGGCCGGTGGTCTGGAAGAGTTCTAGGTCTTCGAGCTTACGCCCGCCTGGGCAAAGGTCGCCATGCCGTTGTGGCAGGCGGCCGCCGCTTTCAGGAGCGGCACCGCCAGCGCCGCGGCCGAGGCCTCGCCCAGGCGCATCCCGAAGTCGAGCAGGGGACGCTGGCCGATCGCTTCGAGGAGCCGCGTGTGGCCGGGCTCGGCCGAGCGATGCGCCACCAGGCAATGGTCGAGCGCGTGCCGGTCGATCGCGTACAGAACGGCGGCGGCTGTCGTGCAGGCATAGCCGTCCAGCAGCACGGGGATGCGGCCCATGCGAGCGGCTAAAACTGCGCCGGCGATGGCTGCGAACTCCTCGCCGCCGACCGCGGCCAGGAGCGCGAGCGGATCGCGTTGCTCGATCAGCGCGCGATGATGCGCCAGAGCCTCGTCGATGACGGCGATCTTGTGCGCCAGCGCCTTGCCCTGCACGCCGGTGCCCGGCCCTGCCCAATCGGCGCCGGCGCCGCCGAACAGCGCCGCGCACAGAGTCGCCGCCGTCGTCGTGTTGGCGATGCCCATCTCGCCCAGGCACAGCACGTCGATGCCGGGCTCGGCCGCCATCATGCCGTAGGCCATGGCGTTGGCCGTGCGCGCCTCGCTCATCGCCGCGCCTTTGGTGAAGTCGTCGGTCGGATGCTCGAGGTCGAGCTCGTAGATGCGCAGGTCGGCGTCGATGCTGCCGGCGAGCTGGTTGATCGCCGCGCCGCCGTTCAGGAAGTTCTTCACCATCTGGCCGGTGACTTCCGGCGGATAGGCCGACACGCCGCGCGCCGCCACGCCGTGCGTGCCGGCGAACACCGCGATGCGCGGCCGTTCGATCCTCGGGCTGGCGCGGCCCTGCCAGGCGGCCAGCCATTCGGCGATCTCCTCCAGCCGGCCGAGCGATCCCGGCGGCTTGGTGAGCTCGGTCTGGCGCTGCACGACCTTGGTCTGCGCCTCCTGATCGGGACCAGGCAACTCGCGCAGGATCCTGCGCATTTCGTCGAAAGAAGGAGCGGTGGGGGCGTTCATAGCGGGCGCGGACCATCCTATATTTGCCCCATCATGACCAGTCCCACCGAGCCGCCGGTCTCCCGGCCGTCCTCCTTCGACGAATGGCTGCAAGCCTTCAAGGAGCAGGCCACGTTCTTCACCGGCCTGAAGCTCGATGTCGGCGCGCCGCGCTGGCAGCTCGCCGATGTGCTGCCGGTGCTGCCCTTCGTCGGAGCGGGCGTCGGCCTCGCGGCCGGACTGGTGTTCGCCATCATGCGCGGCCTCGGTCCGGGCTGGCTCGCCGCCGTCGTGGCCGTGGGTGCGGCGATCCTGTTTACGCGCGCCCTGCATGAAGATGGCTTGGCCGACACCGCCGATGGATTGGGGCCGCACGGGCTCGATGCCGACCGGCGGCTGGAGATCATGCGCGACAGCCGCAACGGCACCTTCGGCGTGCTGGCGCTCGCTCTCTCGGTGCTGGTCAAGGTCGCCTGCCTGGCGTCGTTCAGCGGCGCCACTGGCCTGGTCGTGCTGATCGCCGCGCACGCGCTGTCGCGTGCGACTCTCGCCTATCCATTGCTCACCTATTCGCCGGTGCATGCCGACGGGCTGGGCTCGCAGGTCGGCAAGCCCTCCGACAACGACGTCTGGCTCGCCATCGGCATCGGCGCCGTGCTGGCCTTCCTGCTGCTTCTGGGCAAGGGCTTCTTCGTCGCCCTTCTGGCGCCCATCGCCGCCATGGCCGCCGCCTGGTTCGCGTCGCGCTGGGTCGCCGAGCGCATCGGCGGCTACACCGGCGACACGCTGGGCGCCGTCCAGCAGGCGGCCGAGATCGCCTTCCTGGTGGTGGCGGCACTGTTCATCAGCCGGTAAGAAGACCGCCGAAATATACCCACCTCATCCTGAGGAGCGGCCCGCAGGGGCGCGTCTCGAAGGATGGGCATCAGTCGTGTTGTTGCCCACCCTTCGAGACGCACGCCTGCGGCGTGCTCCTCAGGGTGAGGCTAATTGAAGGAGCACCCATCTCATGGCGACAGGCGCCAAGATCACAGGTCTGGTAACGCGTTGGTGGTGGGTGCGGCATGCGCCGGTGCCGAATCCGGAGGCGCGCTGCTACGGCCAGACCGACAAGGACTGCGACGTCAGCAACCACGACCTGTTCGTGCACCAGGCGAAGCTGCTGCCCAAGGGCGCGGTCTGGTACGCCTCCAACCTGCTGCGCGCGCGCAAGACGGCGGAGACGCTGGCCAGCCACGGCGCCGACATGAGCGAGCTCCTGATTGATTCCAATCTCGCCGAGCAGCATTTCGGTGACTGGCAGGGTCTCACCTATGTCGAGATCGCCGAGCGGCACGCCAACAACCATCTGTTCTGGCTGGGCCCGCCCGAGTACCGCCCGCCGGGCGGCGAGAGCTTCGTCGACCTGCGCGACCGCGCGGTGCGCAGCATCGATCGCCTGACCGAGGAACATCGCGGCCGCGACATCGTGGCGACGGCGCATGGCGGCACCATCCGCGCCGCGCTGGCCCACGCCTTCAACCTGCATCCCGAGGCCGCGGTGCGCTTCGAGATCGACAATGTCTCGGTCACCCTGATCGAGCATTTCGAGCAGGCCGATCCCGCGCATGCCTGGCGCGTCGCCTTCGTGAACTACATGCCACGCCAGCTCGTCGTCGCCAAAGTGGCGGCGCTGGCATGAAGACCGCCGCGGAGCTCGCTGCCGAGCAGGCGGCCTACTGGAACGGACCGGGTGGCGAAGGCTGGCTCGCCGCCTACCAGCGCATCCAGCGTGCGATCGGCGAGATCGGCGAGGTTGGGTTGTCGGCTGCGGCGGCGCGCGCCGGTGAGCATGTCATAGACATCGGCTGCGGCACCGGCGACACGACCGCCGCATTGGCGCGGGCCGTCGGCCTCTCCGGCCATGTGCTCGGCGTCGACATCTCCGAGCCGCTGATCACGGCCGCACGCGCGCATCGGCTGGACAACGCCACCTTCGCCGTCGGCGATGCCGCTACGCATCCGTTCCAGGCGGGCCACTATGATCTCGTGTTCTCGCGCTTCGGCGTCATGTTCTTCGCCGATCCGGTCGCTGCCTTCCGCAATATCCGGCGCGCGCTGAAGCCGCAGGGCCGCCTGGTCTTCGTCGCCTGGCGCACGCCGCAGGAGAATCCCTGGGGCACGACGCCGACGCGCGCGGCCCAGCCGTTCCTGCCACCGCAACAGCGCCCCGGTCCGGAGGATCCCGGCCAGTTCTCGTTCGGCGATCGCGCGCGCGTCGAGCGCATCCTCGTCGAGGCGGGCTTCGGCGACCTGCGTTTCGAGCCGATCGACCGGCAGATCTGGATGGGCGACAGCGTCGCCGAGGTCGTGGCCGGCGCCGGTCGCTTCGGTCCGCTGGCGCGAGCCTTCGCCGGCGCCGAGCCCGCGGCCATCGAAAGGGCCAAGCAGGCGATCGCCGAGGTGCTCGCGCCGCATGAGAAGCCCGACGGTGTGCGATTGCCGGGTGCGTGCTGGCTGGTCCGGGCGAGTGCTCTTCCGGACCGCGCGCATCCTGCGCGCTCATGAGCCTCGAGCGCGCAGGGAGGTCGCGTCAGACGCGACCCAGCGCGCGGTCCAAAGGAAGCTGATGGAACACATCTCCACCTTTCCGCTGCCGCCGGTGACGCTGGTGTTGGGCGGCGCGCGTTCGGGCAAGAGCACGCACGCCGAGAAGCTGGCGACCGGCAGCCTGTTCGGCGGAGCACCACGGCCCGCGGTCTACATCGCCACCGCCGAGGCGGGCGATGTCGAGATGGCGACCCGCATCATGGCCCATCGCACCCGCCGCGGCGCCGCGTGGACCACCATCGAGGAGCCGCTGAAGCTCGCCGAGGCATTGCAGACCGCTGCCGTGCACGGCCAGCCGGTGCTGGTCGATTGCCTGACGCTCTGGCTCTCCAACCTCATGCACGCCGAAGCCGACCTCGACGAGGCGGCCGACGAGCTGGTCATGGCGCTCGACGGCTACCGCGCGCCGGTGGTGTTCGTCAGCAACGAGGTCGGTTTGGGCCTGGTCCCCGAGACCCCGCTGGGCCGCGCCTTCCGGGACGCCCAAGGGCGGCTCAACATGCGCATGGCCGACCGGGCCGACCGGGTGATCCTGATGGCCGCCGGTTTGCCGCTCCTGATGAAGGACCGCCCGGGATGACAATGGCCTGCTTGCAGGCCTCGTGTCATTTCTGAGGTAAGAAGTCCAACTGCCTGAAAATAGTCACGAAATGTGCTACCATGGCAGTTGTGGTGGCGATTCGGCGCGTCCCCGGCGTCGGCCACAGGACCAAGGAGCATAAGAAATGAAGCTCGACCGCCGATCCGTCCTTGCCGGCACCGCGGCCGCGTTTGCCGCCCCCCTGATCTCCGCTGTTCCGGCACGCGCCGACGCCAAGCGACAAGCGCTGGTCGATTCCAGCCTCGAATCCGCGCGCAAGATCCTGACCGGCAAGGATACTCCCGACGCCGCCAAGTACATCCAGGGCGCGCGCGGTGTGCTGATCGTGCCCGAGCTGGTGCAGGGCGGCCTGATCTTCGGCCTGGCCGGCGGCCGCGGCACCTTGATGGCGAGGAGCGCACCCAGCGACTGGAGCCCGCCTGCCTTCTACGCCATGGGGTCGGGCAGCGTCGGCCTTCAGATCGGCGCCAAGGTCTCCGAGGTGGTGTTCATCATCAAGACCGAGAAGGGCCTGCAGGCAATCCTCGACCACAGGTTCAAGTTCGGCGCCGAGGCGGGCGTTGCGCTGGCGGTGGTCGGCATCGGCGTCGAAGGCGGCTCGACCACGGCGGGCGGCGCCGACATCATCGCCTTCGCAAGCTCGCAGGGCCTGTTCGCCGGCGCGTCGCTGGAGGGCTCCTACCTCGATCCCGACAACGACTGGAACGCGCTCTATTACGGTTCGGGCGCCAACACCAAGTCGATCGTGATCGACCGCCGCTACACCAATCCCGGCGCCGAGCCGATCCGCCAGTTCATGGCGAAATGGTGAGAGCACGCTTGGCTTGAGCCCGATTCAACGATAGCCGCGAACAAATCGTTTGCGCCGGCCTGCGACGCAAGTCTAGACCGCAGGCACCATGACCATGGATCACAAGCAACAGCGCGAGCTTGCCCGGCTGCTCGCCGGCCTGCGTCGCGACGGTCGTCAGCAGAGCGGGCTCGATGCCAGCCTGGTGCCGCCGGACAAGGACACCGCCTACCGCGTTGCACGCCTGGTCGAGGAAGAGCTCGGCTGGCAGGTCGCGGGCTGGAAGATCGCCGCCGCGAAGGCCGAGATGCAGCGCGAGCTGCGCACCGATTCGCCGATCTACGGCCGCGTCTTCGCGCCCGGCGTCAATCACTCGCCAGTGACGGTCGAGCACGCGCGGCAATGCAGCCCGATCCCCGAAGTCGAGTACCAGGCGCTGCTCGGCGCCGACCTGCCCCCGCGCGCCAAGCCCTATACCGTCGACGAAGTGAGCGAGGCGGTGGCGTCGCTGCATCCCGGCATCGAGCTTGCCGAGTGCCGCTTCATCCATGACGACAGGTTCCCGCCGCTCAGCGCCGTCCTGGCCGACGGCGCTGGCTGCGGCACGCTCTGCTACGGCCCCGCGATCGAGGATTGGCGCAAGCGCGACATCGCGGGCCAGGAGGTGGTGCTCCTGTGCAACGGTGCCGCTCGCCGCCGCGGCACGGCGGCGACTGCGCTCGATCATCCTGTGGTGCCACTCACCTGGCTCGCCAACGAGCTGTCGCGCACCGGCATCGGCCTGAAGGCGGGCCAGATGATCAGCACCGGCACGCTCACCGGCATGCTGCGGCCGAAGGCGGGCGAGACCTATGTTGCCGATTTCGGGCCTTTTGGCAGCGTTACGGCGAGCTATGCCTGACGTCGCCTTCAACCGATAGATGGTTGTGTATCATACGTGTGATGCTACTTATTGGAGCATGCACATGGCGATGAACACAGCCGAGGGCATGTTGAAGCCGCGGCTTGGCCACATTAGGTTTTGGCCATGGCCACGCTGACCTTCGACAAGCTGGCCTATGTCGATCGGCTCAAGGCCGCCGGCATGGGCGAGCGCGAGGCGCGGGCCTTGGCCGAGGGTTTGGATCAAGCCTTGCGCGAAGAAGTCGCCACCAAGACCGATCTGGCAGCGGTCAAGACGGATCTCGCCGCCGATATCGCAGCGGTCAAGACGGAGCTCGCCGCCGATATCGCAGCGGTCAAGACGGAACTCGCTGCCGATATCGCAACGCTGAGGCGAGAGTTCGCAACTGAGATCGCGGCGGTAAGGCGGGAACTCGCAACTGAGATCGCAGCGGTGAGGCGGGAACTCGCGTCCGAGATCGCTTCGGTTAGAGCCGATCTTGCAGCGGTCAAGCACGACATGTTGCGCTGGATGGTCGGGTTGGCATTTGCCCAGGTCGGCCTCACCGTGGCGCTCGTCAGGCTCCTGCCTCACTGAGCGGCAACGTCGCTCTCAGTCGATCGCGTCGGCCGTCACATCGAGCGGTGCGGCAACGACGTCGCCTGCCACCGGCACGACCTTGACCGCGGCGCTCGTAACGCGGACGGGCGCTGCAACAACACCGCAGCCGGCGAGGCCCGCGGTGATGGCCAGGATCAGCAGGGCTCGTACAAAATACGTCATACCTGTCCTCATGTCGTGTGAACGCCGCAAAGGCCCGGCAGTTCCCAGGATGCCCGCATCGAGACTGACGATTGCGGCCGCGTTGGTGGAGCAAGCCACTCTCGCCTGCTAGGTATTGGCGGTCCGCACAGCGGAGGAGACCCGCCCATGAGCCTGCCGTTCGACGGCTTCAAGGCCGCCCAGACCGGCCTCGTGGATATGGGCAACATCAGCTTCTACGACAACACCTCTCCGCCGAACCCATCCACCCCACCGGTCTTCAACGTGTGGGAGCTGGCGCAGTATCGCGAAAGCTTCAGCGAGATCGTGCTGAACGTCACCTGGGCGCAGCTGCAGTCGAGCCAGAACGCGCTCGACACATCGTTCATCGACAGCGCGATCGCCCAGGTCAACGCTTTCAACGGCGCCTACCACACCGACATCGGCATCAAGCTCAGGGTGTGGGGCGGCATTGCGGCGCCGACCTGGGTCAAGGAGATCAACGGCGCGCCGATCACGATCACCGGCCAGAACTCGGTCGATCCCGGCTCCTACGAGCCCCAGACGATCGGCCGCGTCTGGACCGCCGACTACGTCGACGCCTGGCAGAGCCTGCAGGACGCGCTCGCTGCCAAGTATGACGGCATGGCGATCATCCGCGGCATCTCACAGACGGTGGGAGGTGTCGCCAGCGACGAGCCCTTCGTGCCGTTGCGCACGGCTGCGGCGGTGTCGACCCATCCGGCCGACGGCACGGTGAACCAGATCGCCCAGCTTCAGATGGGCGGCTACACCGACGCCGCCACGATGCTGACGTTGCGCGCGGCGATCGCCGACTACTACCAGTGGTCGACGACGCCGCTCGACTACACCTTCAACGAATTCCACCTGTTCGACAGCGGCAACGAATTGCCCGACGGCAACTTCACGCTCGCCGTTCTCCAGCAGGCGCGCAACTCGGCGCGCATCGTGCAGGCCGGCAATCACGCCATCCGCAATCCGCAATCCGCAATACGCGCCGGACAATGTCGTCTACGGCCAGCTCTCCCAGGACGCCGGAGTAAAGCCAGGTGCGGTCCCCAACAGCTTCCAGACCGCTGCCCCGATCATCCTGGCCAGCTACCCCGGCTGGCAGGGCGCGGTCGCCAACGGCGTTCTATGGAATGCCGGCAATATCGAGCTGTGGGACTTCCCGACCAGCCCTGGCGTGCCCAACGGCTTCCTGAGCTTCACGCCGGATCAGATCAAGGGCTTGGCCGCGATCCTGTCAGCCGGCAGTCCTCCGCCGACCGCGGGTGCGCCGGACGACGGATCGGCGCTCGGATTCATCGCGCCGGGCGTCGTCACCGGCGCGCCCGGCCGCATCGCCTTCACCGGCACCGACGCCATGCTGCTGGCCAGCGCCACGCCGCAGGATTTCTACAGCGTCACGCTCACCTCGCTCGGCGGCGGCATGCTCGGCATCGGCGGTCTCACCGGCCTCTACGGTGCGACCAGCGGCGCCACGCTGTCGTTCAGCGGCTCGCTGTCCCTGGTGAATACGCTACTGGCGAATATCACCGACACGGTCGCCGTGGGCGGCGACATCGTGCAGGTCGTGGCGACCGACAGCGCCGGCAACACCGCTGCGCGCACTGTCGGGGTTCAGGCGGCGGCGCCGGCCGTGCCGCCCGCCGTGACGCTGGGATTGCTGACGGCCGACCAGCTCTTCGATTTCTCCGGCGGCGTCGCGCGCGTCGTCGGCCAGGGGCAGGCGGGCAGCCTCACGCTCGCCGACCAGCTCGGCAGCAACGGCATGCTGATCGTGGCCGGCGTGCAGAGCCAGCTCACGGTTGCCGGCAATCTCGCGCTCACCGACGACACGTCGTTGCTGGCGGCGCTGTCGCCCAACGCCTCAGCACCGCGAGCCTCGCGATCGGCGGCACGTTCTCGCTTGCGGCCACCGCCTCGACCTATTTCTCCGGCACCCTCGCGGCCAACCAGATCGCCAACGGCGGCACGATCCGGGGCAACGGCACGCTCGACGCCACGGGCGGCAACACCATCACCAACACCGGGACCATCGAGGCGGTGGCCGATTACACGCTGGGCTCGCAGCGGCTGGTCGTTTCGGACAACCTCACAGGGCCCGGCAAGCTCACCATCGATGCCGGCGCCACGCTGGTCCTGAACGGCACGGTCAGAGGCCAAGCCGTCGCCTTCGCCGACAACACGAACGCCCAGCTCGCCCAGTATCCCTATTCGCCCAGCACGCTGGTCCTGAAGGATTTCGCCACCTTCGACAGCGGCGGCAGCACCATCGCAGGCTTCACCTTCGCCGACCGCCTGGTGCTGGAGAACGCCACTCTGGCATCGGGCGGGGCGAGCTATTCCGGCACCACGCTGACGGTGAACCTGGTGGGCTCGGCGCCGACCTTCACGGTTACGGGCACGCTCACCGATCTCGTCGCATACGCCTTTCAATCCGGCACGTCGGTGATCGTGACGTTCGTGGCACAGCCCGGCGGCGTCGCGCCCACAGTCTCGTCGCCGACGCTGTTGCGCGGCACGGAAGGCGTTCAGGTCGTCGTGCCCGACGTCGTGCTGCGCACGCCGCTGCTCCAGAACGACAGCCCCGGCACCACGACCTACTCGGTCACCATCGAGGCCAACGACGGCGTCGTCAGGGTCGCGGGCTTCACGCATGTCGAGCTCGGCGGCGGCCGCACTGGCATCATCATCCCCAACGTCGCCGTCACGCCGGCGACCGGCCCGATGCCGGCGACCACCCTGGCGCAGATCGAGCAGTACCTGCAGACGCTGACCTACCAGGCGCGAAACGACACGACCGACCAGCTCACGATCACCATTACCCCTGCGGGCGGGACCGCAAGCTCGACCAGCTTCACTGTCACCAACACCCCCGTCGCGGGCGCCTTCGAATGGCTGGGTGGCAGCGCCGACTTCAGCGACGCCGGCAGCTGGAACGTCGGCGTGACACCGCCGGGCGGCGGCAATGCCGCGCTGTTCAATCCCGGCAACCACACGGCGACCGGCGACGGCGCGGTCGGCCAGATCTTCGACTACGGCACGACCACGCTCACGGGCAACATCATCGCCCAGGGCATCGGCGACCTCGCGGCCGTCGTCGATCGCGGCGGCACGTTTACCCTCACCGGCGGCGCGGTGCTGTCGGCCGAACAGCAGGCGATTGTCGGCAGGACCGGGCAGGGCCTGCTCGTCGTGGCCGGCGGTGCGATGGCGATGAGCGGGCCCGCCGCGCAGGAAGCTCTCGTCATCGGCCAGCAGTCCGGCAGCACCGGCACGGTGCTGAACCTCGAGCAGATCACGGCGCTGGGCACGGTGGTCGTCGGTGGCGCCGGCACAGGCACGCTCGAGCTTCTGGGTGTCGCCTCCACCATGATCGATGGCGGCGCCGACATCGGCCAGTCGGCCGGCGCGAACGGCCGCGTCATCGTCAATGGCGGCGAATGGACCAACAACGGCCTGCTCGCGGTCGGCGACGCGGGCGCCGGCGCGCTCACCCTCAACGGCATGGACCGCGGCATCACCGGGCAGGTCGCGGCCTGGGACATGGTGATCGGCAACCAGACGACCGGACGAGGCACGGTGATGCTCGACGGCGGCGAGCTCCTGGTCGCCAATGGCTCCTCGGCGCTGAGCACGCTGGTCGTCGGCAATCTCGGCAACGGCAGCCTGGTGCTGGAGAACGGCAGCGAGGTCGCGGTCGGCGCGGCACAAGGCACGCTCGCCAACAACACGGGCCTGCTGACCGTCGGCGGCGGCGCCGGCAACGGGCTGGTGCGCGTCGGCGCCTATTCCTCGCTGCTGGTCTACGGCGACACCACCATCGGCGACGGCACTGGCTCTGGCCAAGTCATCGTCGGTCAGGGCAGCGACGAGGGCGCGGTGTTCGCCATGAACGGCACGCTCAATATCGGCGCTCACGGGCAGGTCACGCTGGGCGGCGGCCACGCCCTCCTGCGCGCCGCCAACATCGACGTCGCCCACGGCGGTTCGATCTCCGGCACAGGTACGGTCTCAGGCCTGGGCGGCGGCAACCACACCGTGGCGCTGGCTGAGATCGACAATGACGGCGCGATCACCGCCCAGGGCGGCAATCTTCTGCTCTATGGCGCCGTCGACGGCAGCGGCACGCTCGGCATCGGCAACGAAGCGACCCTGACCTTGCAGGCCGCCGTCGAGACCGGCCAGACGCTCACCTTCGCCAACAACTCGAAGCTCGTGCTCAACGACGCGCGCGCCTTCCACGGCACGATCACCGGCTTCGGCCCCGACGACCTGATCGACATCTCCGGCCTGCAGGCGAGCAACCCGCGTTACGTCGAGGGCGTGCTGACCCTGGACACGGCCTCGGGCCCGCTGGAGATCAGGCTCATCGGGCCCTATTCGACCACCAGCTTCTCGGTGCGGCCGGACGGGTTCGGCGGCACCTACGTCTCGGGCGGCTACGGCGACGTCCATGTCGTCAGCCTCGACGGCTTCGCCTACGACTTCCAGGCGGTCGGCGAGTATGTCGCCGCGCGCGGCGGCAGCGGCGGCACGCCCTGGCAGGTCCAGATCCAGACCGACGGCCAGCACGGCGCCGCGAGCTGGACGATCGGGCTCGCCGCCCAGTTCGGCGACACCGCGGTGATCTTCGCCGTCGGTAAGCCGATCACGCTGCATGTCGAGGGCGCACCGGACGTCGTGCTGAAGGGCGATGTCCCCCACGTCCTTTCGGGCGGCACCCTGACGCCCTTGTCAGCCGACACATGGCGGGTGGCGTGGAACTCGGGCGAAGTCATCACCGTCAGCGAGCACGGCATCTCGCTCGACTGGCAGGTATCGGCCCACGATCCGGGGGCGGTGCAGGGCCTGCTCGGCCCGCACAGCGCACCATGGTCGTACGTCAATCTGCCCGACGGCACGATGGTGAGGCAGGCATACAGCAACGACCAGATCGTTGGCGCCTACGCCGACGGCTGGCGCATGGCGCACTCGTTGTTCGAGCACCATCATTCGCCGTTGTGACGGAAGATCGTGAAAGCGTTGGGTGCAATGCCCTGCTGGACCTGCGCCCACTCGACCGGCGCTGCGATCGGGAACGCCGGTAGCGCGCGCGGCGAGAAGGCGGCGATCGCCATCGCACCGGGCTTGTTGTAGCGGCAATCGATGTTGGCCTTGGCGAGCCGGCCGGCGAGCTGCTCGCTGTAGCGCAGCGCCTCCTGCTGATCGAGGTCGGGCTCGATCGGCACCATGACGTGCAGCTCGCGGCCGCCGGTGAGCTTGGGCCAGCTCTCGAGCCCCTCGGCCTTCAGCAGCGTGTGCAGGCGCAAGGCGGCGTCAGCGGCGGTGACGCTGAACACCAGCATGTCCGGCCGCCCAGGATCGTCGATCGTGACGTTGGCGGCGTGCACTTCGACGGCGCCCATCTCGACCAGGCCCAGCAGGCCGTCGACGCTGTCGATCCAGAAGCGGTCGTCGCCTGCCTTGCGCACCGCCTTCGGCGGCTTGCCCAGCATGCCGCCCGTCAGCTTCAGCGGTCGTCGCGCAAGATGGACCAGCGCCTGCTTGGCCACCTTTTTCCAGTAGGCGGCGAGCTCCGTCTTCTCCGGAACGTTGACCGTGGCGCCCGGAAGTATCTGCTTCAACGAGGCGATGTCCTCCCACGGATCATGCTCGAGGAACGCGAGCCGCTTGGGCAGGTTCAGGACCGTGAAATGGTTCGATCGGATGTTCTCGCCGAGCTCGTCCCAGGCGAGCGGCGCCGACACCGGCGCCCCCTCCCGCGCGCGCGTCGAGTAGGCGCCGATGGCGGTGGCGCCCAGGCCGTTGCGCAGGTAGTCGACGAAGATGCGGCCGCGCCGGCCGCTCTTGGCCATGTTGTCGGTGTAGAGGTCGGGCCGGTCGGCCGCCATCGCCGAGGCGATCGACTGGGCGAACGCCTTCACCGTATCCCAGTCGGCCTGCGGCGTCAGGGGAAACACCACGTGCAGCCCCTTGCCGCCGGTCGTCTTCACGAAGCTTTCGAGCTTCAGCGACGCCAGCCGGCGCCGCACGTCGTGCGCGGCGTCTATCACGCGCTGCCACGGCACGTTGTCGCCGGGATCGAGATCGATGGTGACGCGATCGGGCAACTCCGGCCGGTCGGCCTTGGCGCCCCAGGGATGGATTTCCAGCACGCTCGCCTGGACGAGCTCGAGCAGGCCCGACAGATCGTCGATCACCAGCATCGGCTGATCGTCGTTGGGGACCGGCACCTGGCGCACGCTGTCGCCGAGGCCCGCCCACGCATGCTTCTGGAAGAAGCCTTTCTCGTTGATGCCTTCGGGATGGCGCAGAAGACTGAGCGGCCGTCCGACCAGATGCGGCAGGATCCAGTCGGCGATCTCGCCATAGAACTCGGCCAGGCCTTGCTTGGTGATGCCCTGGTCGGGCCACAGCAGCCGGCCGGGGTTGGTGAGCCGGATTTCGGGATCCCGTCGTCCCGACCGGAGCGAAGCGGAGTGGAGGGATCTCTTCTCAGCCTGAGGAGGTCCCTCCGCTCCGCGCTTCGCGCTCCGGCCGGGATGGCGGTTTTGGTCTTCGGCCTCGATGAGTTCCCTGAACACAGCGTGCCTGATCAGCCCGCCGCCGGTGCGGCCGCGATATTCGATCTCGGCCGACAGCACCGGCTCGACCCAGCGCACGCCCTTGGGGAGCGCGGTCTCGTCCTTCAGCGGCGGCTTGGTCGTGCGCAGAGGATCGAGCCGCTGCCATAGCTCACGCGCGCTCGCGGCGGTAAAGCCCGAGCCGCAATGGCCGACCGGCACCAGCGCCTTGCCGGCATATTCGCCCAGCACCAGCGCGCCCACCGCCTTGGGATCGACCGTCGAAGGCACGAAGCCCGCGATCACGAACGGGTCGGTCTGGCTCGACTTTACCTTGAGCCACGTCTTCACCCGGCCCGAGCGGTAGGGGGAGCCGGCCTGCTTGGAGATGATGCCTTCGAGGCCGAGCCGGCTCGCATGCTTGAAGACGGCATTGCCGTCGCCCGCGATATGGTCGCTGTAGCGGACGCGGCCCGCGGCGCCGAGCGGGGCCAGCAGTCGGCCGAGCGCCTCCTTGCGCACGCTGAGCGGCGCCTCGCGCAGGTCGAAGCCGTCGAGGTAGAGAAGGTCGAAGCCGTAGAACAGCATGTCGCCGCCGCCGCTCTTCAGCGCATCGACCAGCATGGCGAAACTCGCGACGCCGGCCGCCGTCTGCACCAGAACCTCGCCGTCGATGATCGCGACCTTGGCCGGTACGTCGGCCAATGCCTGCTCGATCGAGGGGAAGCGCTCGGTCCAGTCGAGCCCCTGGCGGCTGAACAGCGTCACCTTGCCGTTCAAGAGATGGGCCTGCAGGCGATAGCCGTCGTGCTTGATCTCGTGCAGCCAGTCCTTGCCCGACGGCGCCTGCTCGGTGGCGGTCGCGAGACTGGGCTCGATGAAGCCGGGCTTCGCCGCCGCCTTGGCCTTGGCAAGAGTCGCGGGATCGACGATCGCCTTGCGGCGCTTCGTCTTCTTCCTGGGCTCGGTAATCTCACCCCCCAGCTCCGGAGAGGGGCCCGACGCCCACTGGCGATCCCTTTCCCGCGCGATCGCTTCGATGCTGCGGCCCGTCGCGGCCGAGTGCGGTTTCTCGCTCAGGATGTCCGGCTCGCCGGTGGGCCGCGCCGCTTCGTCATCCGATTTGAAGAGCAGCCAGTTCTCGTTCTTCTCGCGTGGCTTGGGCTTCATGCGCACGAGATGCCACTGGCCTTTCAGCTTCTTGCCGTTCAGGTGGAATTTGAGATGGCCCTTCTTGTAGCCGAACTCGGGATCGAAATCGGGCGTCCAGGTGCCTTGGTCCCAGATCATTACCGTGCCGCTGCCGTACTGGCCGTCGGGGATCACGCCCTCGAAGCCGCCATAGTCGAGCGGATGATCCTCGGTCGCCACGGCCAATCGCTTCTTGCCGGCGATCAGGCTCGGTCCCTCGGGAACCGCCCAGCTCTTCAGCACGCCGTCGAGCTCGAGCCGGAAGTCGTAGTGCAGCCGCCGCGCCGCGTGCTTCTGGATGACGTACGAATTGCCCGGCTTGGCCGCACGTTTTCCCGGCGGCTCCGGCGTCCTGGAGAAATCGCGCTTGGCGTTGTAGGCGTCGAGGGACTTGACCACAGCCCTCTTCTACCTCCCCGCGCTTCGCGTGGGGAGGTGGCCCGAAGGGCCGGAGGGGTCATGGGTGCCGCATGACGGCGCCACCTGCGCTTGCTGCGCAAGGGGAGAAAGGCCAGCATCGACACCTTTCCGGAAAGGCGTCCCATGTGCCGTAACATCAAGAACCTCTACAACTTCAAGCCCCCGGCGACCGACGAGGAGATCCATGCCTCGTCCTTGCAATTCGTGCGCAAGCTCTCCGGCTTCAACCGGCCGTCCAAGGCCAACGAGGAGGCCTTCAACCGCGCCGTCGCCGAGGTGGCGCACGCCGCGCGCCACCTGATCGATGCGTTGGTCACGACGGCGCCGCCGCGCGATCGCGAGGTCGAGGCCGAGAAGGCGCGCGCCCGCTCGGCGCTGCGCTTCGCCCGCCCGTGATCCCCTAGGGCGTCTCGTCGACGCGCAGGATCTCGACCAGCGGCGGCGAGGTGAGGATCTCGCTGAAAGCGTGCATCCAGTGGCCGGTCTCTTCGCTGGTGCCGACGCCGCGCCCGCGGAACTGATCGAGCTGGTCGAGCTGCGCCAGCTCGAGCTCGAACTGCAGGGCGGCGGCGCCCACGCCGCGCGTCAACGGCACCAGCATCCGGGCATTGAGGCCGCGGCCGCGGGCGGCCTTGACCTCGCGCAGGATGAAGTTGATGGCGCGTTCGCGGTTCACCGGCAGCACGTCATAGGAAAAGCGGGCCAGAAACATCGTGGCCTCCCGATCTGAATGCAGGGCGTGCTCTTCCAATGAGGACGGGACCTCGACGGTTCCCGTCAGCCCAGCATCGCCTTGAACGCCGCGGTGGCGCGCCGCCGCGCGGCGTCGGCCGCCGGTGACGCGGCGCCCATGCCGAAATAGCCGTGCACCATGCCGGCCTCGCGGAAATAGGCGACCTCGACTCCGGCCGTCTTCAGGGCGCCGGCATAGGCCTCGCCCTCGTCACGCAGCGGGTCGAACTCCGCCGTGGTGATGACGGCGCGCGGCGATCCCGCGAGATCGGCGCTGCGCAGCGGCGAGGCGCGGGGATCCTCGCCGTCCTTCGGTCGCGGCAGGTATTGGCCGGCGAACCAGCGCATGGCGTCGCCGGTCAGGAAATAGCCTTCGGCATTGTCCTGGCGCGACGGGAATTTCACGTTCTCCGCCGCCGAGCCGTAGTTGCCCGCAAGATCGACCGCCGGATAGATCAGGAGCTGCGCGGCGAGCCGCGGTCCGCCCTTGCAGCTCGCCTGCGCAACGGCGGCGGCGAGGTTGCCGCCGGCGCTGTCGCCGGCCACGGCGAGCCGCGCCGGATCGCCGCCGAGCTTGCCGATGTTCGCCGCCGCCCACTTGGTCGCGGCCAGGCAGTCCTCGAAGGCGCCGGGAAACGGCGTCTCGGGCGGCCGGCGATAATCTACGCTCACGACCACGGCCTCCGCTTCGAGCGCCAAGGTCCTGGCCTGGCGCTCGTGCGTGAAGAGGTCGCCGGCCACCCAGCCGCCGCCGTGGAAGTAGACGATCGTCGGCGCCGGCGTCCTGCCGGTCGAGAAGAGCCGCGCCGCGATCGGGCCGGCGGCGCCGTCGACGGTGATGTCCTTGGCCGTCGCCAGCTCGGGCAGCGGCACGTCCTTGCGCGATTCGGCCAAGGCCACCAGCTCGCCGCGCGCCCGCTCGGGCGTCAGCGTCGCCGCGTCCTGCAGCGGCAGCAGCGGCAGGATCTTTTCCAGGTCGGGATCGACTCGCGATGTCATGGGCGTCTCCTTGTGTACGGACTATACTGACGATGGTTTCCGCATCACAGGAGGTCGACATGCCGGTGGTGAAGAACGACGAGGCCAGGGAGATCCCATGGCGTCCCGGCTATCGGAATTACGTCCTTGCCGGCGAGGCACAGGGCGTTTCGGTGAGCTCCAGTCTCGGCGTCCTGGAGCAGGGCGCGGGTGCGCCGCTGCACTTCCACGAGGAAGTCGACGAGGTCATCGTCGTCCTCGACGGGACGCTCGACCTTCGCATCGGCGATGAGCATTTCATGGTCGGCAAGGACCAGACGATCTCCATCCCCGCCCGCACGCCGCACGCCTTCACCGTGGTCAGCCCCGAGGGCGCGCGCTTCATCGCCTTCCTGCCGCGCCAGGGCGCGCACCTGGCGACCAAGTACATCGAGGGCGATCCGCCGGCGGGCGCGGCGCTGAAGTAAGGCGTCGATCGCAGGTATCGTCGCGATCGCGCTTCAGCCCTTGGAACGGGATGACTCTCCTGCCTCGTGCAACCTCGATAGGGGCGTGTCGGTCGGGGGCATTGACTGTTCCGAGAGGTCCGGCCCATGCTGATCGCCGCTCGAGCGGCGCCAGCGCAAAGCGCTTGCCTCTCGCCGACGCCGTGAGACGATCAAGTCCGGCGCACCAGAATGAAATGAAGTGGTGTCACCGATGCAGGCGTGGATCATCGACGCGAGCGAGATGGATGCCGAAGACATCCTCAGTTTTCGTTCCAATCTGCTCCATCCCAACCCCGAGATAAGATCCTTCCTCAAGCTCGACAACAAGGGCACCACGATCGTCATCGCGCCGAAAGGCTTCGGCAAGACGCTCCTTCTCAAGGCCAAACGGCTGTCGATACAGGACAAGTATGCCTGCATCCTGCCGAGCCGGGCCCTGGTCGAGAAGCCGAGCGGCCTGCCCAGCGTCATACCGACCAGCGAGTACGGCGATCTGCGCGACGGCGAAGGCTACTGGCGGTCGGTCTGGCTGCTGTCCTTCACCATCGCCGTGCTCAAGGCCACGGACCATGGGCTGGCCCGCTGCAGCCGCTCGCTCAGGGCGATCTTCCAGGACGACAACCTCGTCTCGGTCTGGGAGATTTTCGATCACACCCTGTCGGCGCCGGTGCACACCTATCATCAGCTCAACAACGACTACAACGACGCCCTGTTGCCGGCCTTCCGGCGTCTGCACGAGTCGACGGCCATCTTCGTCGACAACATTGACGAGTACTACGAAGGCGTCCTGCGCGAGGTGGCTGCGGGGCGTGATCACGTCGCCGCCGGGAATGCGCCGGGCGGCAAGGTCAAGCGAAGCTTCTGGCATCTGGCGCAGTCGGGCATCGCCGCGGCCGCCCGCGAACTCAGCCACATCAACACGCACGTCAAGATCTACGTATCGATCCGCAAGGAAGTCCTGCAGGGCATCATCGGCGATACCTACTTCGGCCAGCAGCTGCGCAGCAAGTCGCTCATCATCAGCTATACCGACGACGATTTGCTGGAGATCGTTCACAAGAATATCGCCCACTCCGACGCCGAGGACCTGGCCGATCGTCGCGCCGACGACCCGGTGCGGGCGTTCTTCGGTCCGCTGACGCGGGTCGCCCATCCGGTGACCGGCGACGAGGAGGAGGTGCTGGGGTTCTGGCTGCGGCACACCCTCGGGCGTCCGCGCGACGTCGTCTCGATCGGCAAGGCGCTGGCCAGCATACCGCCGGCCGGTCGCAGCGAACGCAGGGTCCGCGAGGCCGTGCGCTCGGAGGCCAAGATCATCACGACGGCCTACTTCGCCGAGATGGCGCCCCACCTCGACGGCTTCGACGCCGACAGGCTGTTGCGCCTGGTCGACCGGAACGTGCTCTCGCCGGACGACCTCGAGCGCATCGCCCGGACTTACGCAGACGCCTGGCTGGAAGCGTTCGGTGCGGCCGCGCCGCATACCGAGCATCCGTTCTGCGCCTTGTACAAGCTGGGGCTGCTGGGATATGTCGGCCGCGATGCCGAGGCGGGCGAGGACATCCAGATCTTCCGGCTGCCCGGCGAGCACCCGCTCGACAATGTCCGGGTCCTGCCGCCGGCGCGGACCTATCTCATCCATCCGGCGCTCGACGACCTGATCGCCGAACGCAACCCGCTGTACTTCGAGAACCTGAACGATCGCAACATCATCGGCAGGGGGCGCCGATGGCTGCGCGACCGCGTGATCCGCTATGTCCTGCAGGGCGACGTGAAGGGCCATTCGGCCACCATGCGGGACGGCCTGCGGACAAAAGCCTTCGCCACGGTCTTCGATTCGATCGTGTCCGAATTCGGCGCCAGGCTCGATCATGCCGAGCGATCGCAGGGTGATTCCCTTCTGCTGATCGACGCCAATCCGATCAAGCTGCTCCAGGCGGCACGCAACATCCAGCGCGACCTCGGCCGATCGGAGTTCGGCGCCCAGCTGAGATTTGCCGGCGATGCGGGCTTTGTCGAGATCGCGGAGGGCCCGAGGCAGAAGGAACCGTACGGCATGGCGCTGCAGAACGCGGCGCGCCTGGAACCTCACGTCGAGTCTGGACGGATATACGTCACCGACCAGTTCGTTCGCCATGTCGAGGAGGACAGGGGCAACCACCTGCCCTTCGATTTCGTCGCCCTCGGCCCCGACGACCTCAATCACCTCACCTGCAAGGACGGCCTCTTCGATATCGCCAAGGGCGGCGGCGAGGCCCCGATCCTGACGGCCATCCATCGGGTCGATTTCCGCTGACTATGGTTCGATGCCTATGGTTCGATGCCTATGGCTCGATGCCTATGGCTCGATGCAAGGGCGCAGCCCTCGGCACGACGTTCCCACCCGCACGTCCCGTGCCTTCGCCTTAGTGGCGCTCGCGGCAATGAGGGTTGCGTGATGTAACCCGCGATGCGGGTGTTTCGCTTCGGCAATCATTGATGTAAGCTCCGTCCATCAGCACATCCTACCGGTCCTACGTAGCGAACGCCTTGCGATCAGCTACCCAGCCACGGAGGAATGCCAGATGAAAGCCGCACTCATCGCTCTCGTTCTTTGCGCCCCGGCAGGAGGCACGCTTGCCCAGATGCCGGCGACCACCTCCTGCAAGGCGCAGGCGACCGACAAGAAGCTCGCAGGCGCTGCACTGACGAGTTTCATGAAGAAGTGCGAGACCGACGCCGTCGGCAACTAGAGCGGATCGGGCTTGCCTCGGACGGCCGTAGCGCGTCCGGGCGTCTTCGAACTGCCTTTGGACCGTAACGCAAATGAGGAGGAGCAGATGGGCCTGTTCGATTTCGTGCGAGACATCGGTCGAAAGATCTTCGACAGGGACGCCGATGCCAACGACAAGATCAGGAAGGAGATCGAGGCTTCGCTGAAGGGGGTCGAAGGCCTCACCGTCGACTACGACGCGACCAGCGGCCTGGTGAAACTGGGGGGAACCGCCGCCAGCAGCGAGGCGATGGAGAAGGCGGTGCTGATCGCCGGCAATGTGAAGGGCGTCGCCAACGTCAATGTCGACAGCCTGAAAAATCCCGGCGAGAGCGCCGGGGTCGAGTACTACATCATCAAGTCGGGCGACACGCTCTCCGCCATTGCCCAGCACTTCTACAAGGACGGCAACCAGTACCCGAAGATCTTCGAGGCCAACCGCGAGGTGATCAAGGATCCCAACCTGATCTTCCCCGGCCAGAAGATCCGCATCCCTGCGGCCTGAGGGACGCCATCCGAGGAGGCAACCATGAGTTTGATGGACATTCTCAACGGTCTGCAGAATGGCCCTCTCGGCGCCGGCGGCCTGGCCGGCGGTGCAGCAAGCGGCCCAGCCAGTGGATCACGCGGCGGCATGTCACCCATGACCATGGCCCTGCTGGCGCTACTCGCCTACAAGGCCATCAAGGGCTTCGGCAGTTCGCCCGCACAGGCCCCTTCCGCCGCTCCCGGCGGCGCGCTTCCCACGGGTCTCGGGCTGGACGAGATTCTGGGCCGACTGGGTGGTGGACAAGGTGACGGCGTGGCCGGCGGCCAGACGCCGGGCGGCGGCCTCCTGGGCGGACTCCTGAGCGGTGGACTGGGCGACCTGCTCGCGCAGTTTCAGGGCGCGGGCAAGGGCGACGCGGCGAACTCATGGATCGGTACTGGACAGAATCAGCCGATCGCTCCGCATGAGCTGTCTCAGGTGATCACTCCCGAACAGATGGAGTTCCTGACACAGCGCACCGGGCTCGCGCGTGGCGAGTTGCTGGCCGGCCTCAGCGAGCAATTGCCCCAACTCGTCGACAGGCTCACGCCCGACGGGCGACTGCCGACCGCCGATGAAATGATCCGCACCGCGTGAGGTGTCGGAGCGTCACATCGGCCGACGATTGCCGGCGCGTCACTTCGTGCGTTCGAGGAAGATCGTGTAGGCCTGCGCGGTAGTGGCTTCGCGGACACAACGTACGCCGGGCAATCGAATTGCACGCCGCCGTCATTGCGGACGAAGGGCTGGAGGACGTCCCGCGCTCGCTTGCGTAACAGGGCAAACTGCTCCTCATCGAGCAGGCCAACGGGCGCCCGCGCGCAGACGCGTTCGATGCTGAACATCGCGACGACGGACGCGAGGCACGGCGAGGAACGGGGTGACGCGATCCCGACATGAAATCCGCGCTGCGCACTTCACCGTGATTTCTGACGTGCTGGGGCACGCCTGGTCTTTAAATATTCTGTCGAGCGGCGTATGATGTCCGGGCATCAAGGATGTGGGGCGCGCGAAGATCGCGGTTTCGACTGCGGCGCGCGCGCGAGCGAGCAGTTTTAAAGTGATTTCCATGCTCGCGGCCTTGCGCCTCGTAAGGTATGCGGCGTGGCGTTGCTTGGCCTCTCGGCGGCCATTCCCTTCGCAAGGGGAGCGCCATGGAAGTTCCGCGTCGACAGCTCCATCCTCGCGCGCCCGTCGGGCGCGACCGGCAAGATTGCCACCGAGACCGTCGCGAGGGCGCCGCCCGACGGCCATACGCTCCTGATGTTGGTCCCGGAGAACGTCGTCGACGCGGCGATGGCCGATCGTCTGCCGACTTTCGGACGTTCATTGGCAAGGAAATCGAGAAATGGGGAAAGGTGATTCAAGCGGCGAACGTTAGGCCAGACTGACGGGCGGGCGCGCGGGTGCGGGGCGCGTTGCCGACGTCCGGCTGGAGGCGCACATGGAGTGCCCGAGTTGCGGAATTTCAAATCCGGTTGGCAAGAAATTCTGCGGTGATTGCGGAGCGTCGCTGCCGCTCGCCTGCGCCACGTGCGGCATGGAGAATCCGTCGGGCACGAGGTTTTGCGGCAACTGCGGCGCCGCGTTGGGCAACGCGCAATCGGCACCCGAGCCCGGCACGTCACCGTCGGCCCGGCCGTCCAGTGAAGCCGTGGCGCAGGCCGAGCGCCGGCAGGTGACGGTGATGTTCTGCGACCTCGTCGACTGGCCGGCACTGGCCTCGCTGCTCGATCCGGAGGATCTGCGGGAGGTGGTCAGTGCCTTCCATGGATGCGTTGCCGCCATCGTCCGCAGTCATGACGGCTTCGTGGCGAAGTACATGGGCGATGGGGTGCTGACCTATTTCGGCTACCCGTATGCCCATGAGGACGATGCCGAGCAGGCGGTGCGGGCCGGCCTGGCGCTGGTCGGTGCGGTGGGCCTGATCGAGGGAGCGAAGAGAAAGCTCTCGGTGCGGGTCGGTATCTCGACTGGAATTGTCGTCGTCGGCGACCTTATCGGGTCCGGTCCAGCGCAGGAGCAGGAAGTCGTTGGCGAGACGCCGCACCTCGCCGCGCGGCTGCAGGCCATCGCCGAACCCAATACGGTGGTGATCGGGCCATCAACGCGGCGCCTTCTCGGCGGCCTCTTCGAATACAGCGATCTTGGTGCTGTCGGGCTAAAGGGCTTTGCCGAACCCGCCCGGGCCTATCGTGTGCTGCGGCCGAGCGACGTGGAAAGCCGGTTCGAAGCCTTGCGTTCGACCGAACTCACGCCGCTTTTCGGGCGCGACGACGAGATGGAGCTGCTGCTGCGGCGTTGGGAGCGCGCCAAGGCGGGTGAGGGCCAGGTCGTCCTCGTCTGCGGCGAGCCCGGCATCGGCAAGTCGCGTGTCGCGGCAACGTTGCGCAGCCGGATCGAAGTCCAGCCGCATACGCGCCTGCGTTATTTCTGCTCGCCGCACCATCGCGACCGCGCGCTCTATCCTTTCATCGCCCAGCTGGAATATGCCGCCGGGTTCGCGCGCGACGACAGCGCCGAAGCGAAGTTCGCCAAGCTCGAGGCGCTGTTGGAGCAATCGGGCGGGAACGACGCCAGCGCCATTGCGCTGGTCGCCGACTTGCTGGGGCTGCCGACCGACGGTTTCTATCCGTCGCCGCCGGCGGACCCGCAACGCCGGCGCGAGCTCACTCTTGTCGCGCTTGCCCGGCAGCTCGGGATACTCACCGCCCAATGTCCGGTTCTGCTGACCTTCGAGGACGCGCAATGGGCGGATTCGACCTCGCTCGAGCTGCTCGACCGCCTGGTCGAGGGCGCGGCGCAGGCATCGGCGCTGGTGCTGATCACCTTTCGCCCGGAGTTTCAGGCGCCTTGGGCCGGCCAGGCACACGTCTCGTCGCTGTGGCTGAGGCGGCTCGCCGAACGCGAGACCAAGGCCCTGGTGGGCGCGGTGGCCGGGGGCAAGAGCCTGCCGGACGAAATCATCAATCGTATCGTCGATCATGCTGACGGCATCCCCCTTTTCATCGAGGAGTTGACGAGGACCTTGCTCGAAGGTGGCCTGCTGCGGGAGGAGGAAGGCGGTTACGTCCTCGCCGGCCCGTTGCCTCCCCTGGCGATCCCGTCGAGCCTGCGGGCTTCGTTGATGGCCCGCCTCGACCGGCTGGCTCCGGTGAAGGAAGTGGCGCAGATCGGCGCCGCGCTCGGTCGCGAGTTCTCGTATGAGCTGCTTGCCGCCGTCGCCCGCCGCACCGATGAAGGCCTCCGTGGCGCGTTGGATCAGCTGGTCGATGCCAGCCTGGTGTTCCGCCGTGGCGTGCCGCCGCGCGCCTCGTTCGTCTTCAAGCACGCCCTCGTCCAGGACGCCGCCTACAGCACCCTGTTGCGCGGCCAGCGCCAGGAACTGCATGCGCGGATCGCCCGCTCGATCGAACAGCGATTCCCCGAGCTGGTCGAGGGAGAGCCGGAAATCCTGGCTCATCACTACACGCAGGCCGGATTGGCCGACCAGGCCATCTCCTATCTCGCACGGGCGGGCCGCAGGGCCCTGGACCAGTCGGCCATGGTCGAAGCGGCATCGCAGCTGACCAAGGCGCTGGCGCTGATACCGGAACTGCCGGACAACCTGGAACGCGAAAGACGGGAGCTCGATCTGCAGACCGCACTCGGTCGAGCCCTGATGATCACCAAGGGTTATGCGGCGCCGGAGACGGGAAAGGCATACGCCCGGGCGCGCCGCCTCTGCGAAGGTCTCGGCGACACGGCGACGTTGGTGCGCGTCGGCTACGGCCAATATTTGTACCACCTCATTCGCGCCGAGACCGCGCAATGTCATCAGGTCGCCAGCGAGATCCTGTCCTTTGCCGAGAAGTCGGGGAGCGATGAGGCGCGCATCCTCGGCCACAGGACGCTAGGCCTCAGCCTTTACGAGCTTGGAAGGTTCCCCGCCGCCAGGAAGCAACTGGAAACGGCCGCCGGTCTGCTCGAGCAGTCGCAAAAGCACCGGATGCTTCACCGCGGAGATGCGGGGGTGACGATTCCCGCATGGCTCTCCTCTCTCCTGGCATTTCAAGGGCACCTGGATCACGCCGCCCGGATGCGCGATCTGTCGGTCAGGGAGTCCAACGCCTCGACGTCGCTGCACAGCCGCGTTTTCGGCCTGGCGCACGCGACGCTGGTGAGCTGCCTGCTCAGGGAACACGACGAGTTGCGGCTCCGTGCCGATAACGTTTGCGCTCTCGCCACCGAGCTCGACTTCCCGTTCTTGCTGGCCTGGGGGCTGATCTTCCGTGGAATCGCCAGGCTGAACCTTGGGCGTCCGGACGGCGAACAGGCGATGCGCGATGGGCTGGCCTTGTACCGGCAGACCGGATCGAAGTGGGGGCTGCCGTTCTGGCTGGCAAACTTTGCCGACTTCGGATGCCAGGGCACGGATGAAGCCATGGCGATGGTGCGAGAAGGGCTGGAAGCCGTCGAGGCGACGGGCGAGCGCTGGTATGAAGCCGAGCTGTACCGGTTGCGCGGCACGCTCGCCCGGTCTGGCGCCTCTTTCGACGATGGGCTCGCCGAGAACGACTTGCTCACCGCAAGACGGATTGCGATCGAGCAGCAGGCCAAATTGCTCGAGCTGCGCGCCGTGGTGAGCCTCGCCCGGCTGTGGCGTGATCAGGGGCGGCGCGTCAAAGCCCATGAGCTGCTCGCGCCCGTCTGTGGCTCCTTCAGCGCGGGCTTTGCTACGGCGGATTTGAAAGAAGCAAAGGCGCTTCTGGTCGGACTGAGTTGAGCGGTGAGTGTGGGCAAGGGCACATACTGGCCGCATATGTTGTCGTAGGATGCCAGTGCCAGATTGATCCTTCGGGTGTGGGAGGAACAACATGGCCAGGATGCCCGGTCGTCCGCCGCCCCTGATATGCGCCGCCTGTGGCGCGGTGGATGAACTCGGCGCCAGGTTCTGCGGCCAATGCGGCGCGGCGCTCCTGAACCCCACGCCATCCCTGCGGCGCGCTGAGCGCCGCCATTTGACGGTCATGTTCAGCGACATGGCCGGCTCGTCGGCGCTTGCCGAGCGTCTTGACCCGGAGGATCTCAGGGAAGTCATCCGGGCGTTCCAGGATGCCTGCGTCCGGGCAATCGCGCGGTTCGACGGATTTGCCGCGAAGTTCATGGGCGACGGGGTGATGGCCTATTTCGGCTATCCGCTGGCTCATGAGGACGATGCCGAACGTGCCGTCAGAGCGGGGCTGACAGTGGTCGATGAGGTCGGCGGGCTGACGCTGCAAGGCGCGGTGCGACTGGACGTCCGGGTAGGCATCGCCACGGGGCTCGTGGTGGTGGGCGAGACGGTGGGGGAAGGCGAGCAGGTGGTGATCGGCGAGACGCCGAACCTGGCAGCCCGCCTGCAGGGCGCAGCCGAAACGAACGCGGTCGTGATCGCCGAGAGCACGAAGCGGCTCCTGGCCGGGCGCTTCGATCTCGAGGATCTCGGCCGGCAGTTCCTGAAGGGAATGGCCAGTCCGGTTCCGTCGTGGCGAGTGCTCGGTGAACGCGCCGCCGAAAGTCGTTTCGAGGCGAGGCAAGCCCGGCGTGCGACCGGGTTGTTCGGCCGCGACCGCGAGGTCGACCTGATCATGGACTGCTGGGCCGCGACGCTGCGCGGCGAGGGTCGGGTCGTCCTCCTGTCGGGCGAGGCCGGGATCGGCAAATCGCGGGTCGTCGAGGCGTTGCGGCAGAGGATCGGCGAGGAGCCCCATACGCGCATCCACTGCCAGTGCTCGCCCCATCATTCGAACAGCCCGCTCCATCCGGTGATCGCTCAGCTCGAGCGCGCGGCCGGCTTTGCGCATGACGACACCGTCGGGATCAAGCTCGACAAGCTTGAACGGCTTCTCATGCGGTCGTCTTCGGACATTGATCGTGCGGCGCCCCTGTTCGCGACGCTCCTGTCGCTGGCGTTCGACGGCCGCTATCCGGCACTCGACCTTACGCCCAGGGAGCAGAAGGAGCGCACCCTGTCGGCGCTCATGAACCACCTGGACGGCCTCGCGAAGCAACGCCCCGTGCTGTTCGTCCTGGAAGATGCGCACTGGATCGATCCAACGACCCTCGACTTGTTGACGCGGACCATGGACCGGGTGCAGCGCCGGCCGATCCTGCTGATCGTTACGTTTCGTCCCGGGTTCGAGCTGCATCGCGACCCAACGGCGAGTCACGTGACCGCGCTCACCCTGGATCGGCTGGAGCAAGGCGATGTCGTGGCCATGATCGACAGTTTGACCGACGGCAAGTCGCTGCCCACCGACGTTCGAGACGAGATCGTCGCAAAGACGGACGGGGTGCCGCTGTTCGTGGAGGAGCTCACCGAGGCGGTCCTCGGATCCGGGCTGGTCGAGGAAGCAGCCGATCGCTACGTTCTGCGCGGCCCGCAGGCGCCCCTGGCGATTCCGGCAACGCTGCACGACAGTCTGCTGGCCCGGCTCGATCATCTCGGCCCGGCGCGAGAGGTCGCCCAACTCGCCGCCGTCATCGGCAGGGAATTCTCCTGGCAGCTGTTGGATGCCGTGGCCCCGATGCACGGCGAGGCCCTCGGCGACGCGCTTGGCCGGCTCGTCACGGCGGGGCTGATCCTTGCCAGCGGCGCTCCGCCCGAGGCGACCTATGTTTTCAAGCATGCGCTGGTGCAGGATGCCGCCTATGGAAGCCTCCTGCGCTCGACGCGTCGACAGCTCCATGGCCGTATCGCCCGGGCGATCACGGAGCTGACGCCCCAGATCGTCGAGACCCAGCCCGAGCTTCTCGCCCATCATTATGGGCAAGCGGGGCTGGTCGATGACGCCATTGCCCATGGTCTGAAGGCGGCACGGAGCGCCGCGAAGCGTTCCGCGAACGAGGAGGCGATCACGCATTGCACCAGGGCGCTGGAGTTGTTGGGCACGAGGCCGGCAGGGACAGAGCGGGATCGGCAGGAGCTCGAGCTGCTCGTCGCCCTCGGCGTGCCGACGATCGCGGCGCGCGGCTACATGGCGGCTGACGTCGAGCGTGTCTACTTGCGGGCGCGCGACTTGTGCGACGCCGTGAGCGATACGCCACACCGCTTCACCGTTCTGCGCGGCCTGTGGAACAGCGCGTTCATGCGAAAGCCGCTCGAGCAGGCGCAGCATCTCGGCGCCGAACTGCTGGCGCTGGCGAATGCCCAGGATGACGATACGCGTCGGGCGCTCGCTTGTCGGGCGCATGGCTGCAGCCTGTTCTTTCGCGGCGAATTCGGCTCGGCACGGCGAGCCTTTTGTCAGGCCGTCGATCTCTGGGATATCGGCAAGGCGCGCGCGGAGATTCTCGTCTATGGCGAGGATCCGAGCGTGCTCTGCCGGTCGTATGGCTCGTGGCTCTTGTGGTTCCTCGGCTATCCCGAAGAGTCGGACGCATGGATCGGCCAGGCGTTGGCCGATGCCGGGAGGCTGGCCAATCCCTTCATCCACGCCATGGCGCTCGGCCTCGCTTCGGCGCTGCACGTTCATCGTGGCGAAATTCCCCAGGCATTGGAGCGCGCCGATGCGTCTTCGAGTCTCAGCTCCAAGCACGGGTTTCCGCAATGGACCGCCTACGCCCAGATGTGCAGGGGCTGGGCGCGCGCGGCGCTCGGGCAGGCCGATGTCGGCATCGCCGAGATGGAACAAGGGTGGGCCGACTGGCAGTCGCTGGGCGCCCGGCTCGCGACGACACACGCCACCGTGCGGTTGGCCGATGCGTGCGCACAAACGGCCCGCATTGCGGCGGGCCTCGACTGGATCGAGATCGCCGTGGAGCATGCCCGCACCTTCCGCGAATGCTTCCTCGAGGCCGAGATCCATCGGGTGCAGGGCGAACTGTTGCTCGGGCGGGGCGCGACGGCGGAGGCGGAGGCTCGTCTTCGTCGCTCCATGGAGGTCGCTCGACTCCAGAAGGCGAAATCCCTGGAACTGCGGGCGGCCATGATCCTGGCGCAATACTGGCAACGCGAGGGCCGGCGACGGGCGGCTTACGACCTGGTCGCACCGATATTCGGCTGGTTCAGCCAGGGCTTCGACACCCCGGATCTGCAGAAGGCCAGGGCGTTGCTCGACGAGTTGAGGTAGGCGCTCCAGTAGCCCGTCACGGTGGTTTTGGCGGCAAGGCGCCACATGCGCCGCCGCTCAGGGTTTCGTCACGCCAGCCGGTCCGCTGAAAGGTCGGCTACGTGCGGAATGTCACCGACGTGACAAATGACGTTCCGCCAAAGTCGGCAGGATGACGGGCCCTGCGGCGGCGGCGCGCCTCGCAGCCGCGGTGCCGGCCGCCGGGAGGTGCCGAATGCCGCAGCAATATGAAGTAAGAGGGCTCAAGTTCACGTCGTACAGCAACAAGATGGCCATGAGCCACCGCTGCACGTTTGCGCTCTCGCTGCCCCTGGCAGCGGGCAGCTACTGGGTTTCCCACTATCTGTTCCTGGATGACGCCGGGTATTCGGGGAACGTGAAGCTGACGGATCCCCACACCGTCGTCGCCAAGGGCTTGGGCGCCCCTCCCGGGAAGGTGAGCTCTGAGGCCATGTGGCCCAAGGATGTCCTCGAACCTGCCATCAAGGACAGCTTGAGAAGCAAGGCCAAGCTGCGATACATCCGCAAGAAGGCAACGAAGGCGATCGTCGTGCAGATCGACGTCTGGGCGAAGAAATTCCACACGGTTCAGTTCAATATGGTGGAGGATACGGTTGCTTCCGCGGATGAGACGATCGAGATGGACGGCAAGGTGAGTCTCGCCGAGCAGAGAGGCTACAAGCCGCAGATCCTTCAACAGGGGCCGTGGGGATCGCCCAAGGATTCGGAGTATACGCCGTCATGATCGATCGTTCAGGCGAGCCGTGTTGACCAGGGTCGGCTGCATGCTCGCAGCGGCCTGCCTCATGATGCCCGGCGTGGCGGCGGCGCAGCGCAGCGACGATCGGGCTCAATTCGATGCCCGATTGAACGCGCTGCAGCGTTCGCTGGCGGAGCTCTCGGCCCGGATCGCCCAGCTCGACGCGCGCGACCGCGAGCTCGAGCAGCGGGTGCAGAGGATGCGGGCGAACGTCGACCAGCGCCTGGAGCGGCTGGAGAAGCCGGCTCCTCGAGCGCCGTCCAGGCGCGCTCGATAGAGCGGGTTCCGCCGCTACCCGGCCTGCGCCTTGTCCTGCTGGATCTTCATGCGGCAGAGCGCGATCGCCTTCTGCGCGGTGGCGGCGTGCTTGCCCGACGGCTCGACCTCGAGGAAGCGCTGCCACGCCGCCAGCGCCTCGTCGAAGCGCTCGACCTCGGTGAGCAGCATCGCCAGGTTGAAGTGCGCGTCGCCCCAGTCGGGCTGCGCCTTCACCGCGCGCCGGTACTCGGCGATGGCGAGGTCGGTCTGCTCCTCGTCCTCGGCCGCCAACGCGAGGTTGTACCAGGCCTCGGCGAAGGCGGGATCGCGCGCCACCGCGATCTGCCACGCCACCTTGGCCTCGGGGCCGCGTCCCTGTGCCTGGAAGACGTTGCCGAGGTTGAAGGGCAGCACGGGATCGGCGGTGTCGGCGCGCATCGCCGTGGTGTAGAGGCTCTCCGCCGTGGCGTGGTCGCCCTCGGCCTCGGCCTCCTCGGCCTCGCCTAGAAGATCGTCGATGCTGCGCGGCTTCTGCTGTCCCCCAAACATCGTCAGCTGGCCCGAGAGCTCGGCGAGCTGCCCGCCGACCTGGCGCAAGAGCTCGCCCGTCGGCCCTTCGGTCAGGCGCGCCTCGGCGAGCGTGCCGCCGCGCCGGCGCAGCGCGACCGACGCTTCCAGCACGTCGCCGATCGCCACGCCCTGCTTCAGCAGGCGCGCCGCCTCGCGCGCCGCGACGAGGTCGCCCCAGGCGAAGTGCTCGTCGACCGGCTCCAGCACGTCGAACAGCACCAGGCAGGAGACGAGGTTGGGCGACAGCCCGCTCAGCCGCTCGATCTCGGCGCGGCCCATGCTGCGATCGACCTCCGGCGGCGGCGCCAGCAGGCCGAGCGCGCGGCGCAGCACGTTCTCGCTGATCAGCGCCGCCGTCGCCGGCATGCCGGGCGGCAGGCCAACGCGGCCGTCGTTGAGCGCGCGCGCCACCGCCGAGTGGCCGAAGGCGATCAGCGTGACATTGCGTCCGGGCCGCGCCGCGAGCTTGCCCTCGCGCAGGCGCACCAGCGTGTCGAGCCGCCGGCGCGTCAATCCCTGGATGCGGCCGACGAGAAAGAGCGTCTCACCGGCGAGGGGCACGGTCGCCCGCTACCCGCGCGCCGCCTTGCGCGCTGCCGGTTTCTTCGCCACCGGTTTGCGCGCCGCCGGCTTGGCGGCGGCAGGAGCGTCGGCGGCCGTCTTGCTGGGCGCGCGCGGCCGGCGCACGGCGCCGTCGCCGCCCGCGGCCTCGAGGCTCTTCTTCAGCGCGTCCATGATGTTGACGACGTTGGCCGGCTGCGAGGGCTCAGGGACTGAGAAGGTCTGGCCCTGCTGCTTGGCGCGCAGCATGGCGACGACGGCCTCCTCGTAGCGGTCGGCGAAGGTGTCGGGCTCGAAGTGGCCCGACATGCGGTTGATGATCTCCTGGGCGATGTCGAGCATCTCGGCCGGCAGCTTGACGTCGCCGATCTCGTCGAAGATCTCTCCGCCCTGGCGGATCTCGTAGGGATAGCGCAGCGTCGTCGCCAGCATGCCCTTGTCGCGTGGCTGCAGCATCAGCATGCGCTCGCGGCGGGCCAGCACGATGCGGCCGATGCCGACCATCTTCTTTCGGGTCATGGCCTCGCGGATGACGGCGAACGCCTCCTCGGCGACCTTGTCGTCGGGTGCGAGATAGTAGGGACTGTCGAGATAGATCTCGTCGATCTCCGAAACCGGCACGAAGGTCTCGATCTCGATCGTCTTGGTGCTCTCGATCTTGAGCGCCTCGATCTCGCTGTCCTCGACCATGACGTACTGGCCCTTGGAGACCTGGTAGCCTTTTACGCGGTCGGCCGTGTCCACCGGCTCGCCGGTCACGCTGTCGACCAGGTTCTGCTTCAGCCTATTGCCGGTCTTGCGGTTCAGGTTGTTGAACGACACGCGCTCCGACGACGACGAGGCGTTGTAGAGCGCGACGGCGCACGAGACCAACGACAGCTTGAGGTAGCCCTTCCACGAGGAACGCGCCATCGAATGACTCCGGGATATGAGGGTGGAGGGATTTTACTTCAGAGGCGCTGACAGGTCTAATTTGAGACGATTGATACAATCTGGATGGCTAACGGCCAACGTTACTCGGAACGCATGGTGTTCATCCGAACAAAAAGACAACGTACTTGATCTATTGTCTGCGGCCGGCGCCTTGTGCGCGAGCCAGTCGGTAACCTTGATGCCGCTCGTGCCATCGCCCCTCCGAAGGAGCGAAGGAGGTATGAGCGAAGCGGGAGCTTCAGTCTTCCGTCCGTGCGACACCCAGAAGCTCGCCCGGATTTTCGACTCCATAGTCGCGTGCTGCCCCGTCGGGCGTCACGTAGCCGTCTAGAAGATCCCGGCCGATGGCGGCGGGCGCTCGCGTGGCCGGCGCCCCGAAGCCGCCGGAGCCTGGCGTGATCATGTCGATCACGGAGCCCGCCGGCGCCTGGAATGCGCCCTTGGAGAGGAGCTTGCGCGATTTGCCGTCCGGCGTCGTCAGCGTCACGACGGCGGCGGCGCCGGCCTGGCCTCCCTTCAATCCGAACGGCGGCGATGTCATGCGCTCCATGCAGAGCGAGCCCACGGCATCGGCTCCCGGCAGCAGGCGCCACGTGCGGACGGCGCCGCAGCCGCCGCGAAACTGTCCCGCACCGCCGGAATCGGGGTTCACGGCATAACGCTCGACGCGCAGCGGAAAGGCCATCTCCAGCACCTCGACCGGCGTGTTCATGGTGTTCGAGATGCCGCTGGCGATGGTGTTGATGCCGTCCTTGTTCGGGCGCGCGCCAAAACCACCCTTGATCGTCTCGTAGGAGACATAGCGCGTTCCCGAGCGCGGATCGACGCCGCCGAATGTGACGACGGCAGAGGTTCCCTGACTGCAGGCCATGACGCGATCCGGCCAGATCGCGGCAAGCGCGCCCATCACCATGTCGGCGACGCGGTGCGACATCTCATGGTTGGCGTAGACGACCGGCGCGGGAAACGCGGCGTTGACCACGGAGGCGTCCGGGGCCTCGATGGAAATGGCGCGCCAGCAACCGGAGTTCGGCGGAATCAGGCTGCCGGGGTCCACGGCCATCTTCAGGCCGCAGTAGACGCCCGAGGCCGTGACCGATAGCGGGGCGTTCATCGGGCCCTTCACCTGCGGGTCGCTGCCAGCGAAATCGACCAGGAGCCGGTCTCCCGACTTCTCGATGTGCATGCGCACGCGGAACCGGGCGTCGCTGCCGTCCGCGCCGTCGGCAATGCCGTCGCCGTCGCAGAAATCCTCGAACGTGCCCTCGCCGTCGGGCAGATCGACAAGGGCGACGCGCATCAGGCGCTCGGAGTAATCCATGACTTCCGCCATGGTCTCGACGAGGTCGCGCGCACCGTACCGTCGCGCCAGCTCCTGCAGTCGCTGAACGCCACGAAGGGTCGCGGCCAGCTGCGCGCCGAGATCGCCGCGCCGCTCGGCCGGCGTGCGCACGTTCGCCAGGATCAGCTTCTCGAGGTCGGCATTCATGAGACCCTTGGAGACGAGGCGAAGCGGCGGCAGCCGCAGGCCCTCGCCGTAGATCTCGGTCACGGCGCCATAGCTGCCGGGTGTCGCCGATCCCACGTCCGGCCAGTGCGCACGCAGGCACGTGTAACCGAGCAGCAATCCGTCGTGGAAGGCCGGACGGATGACGTTGACGTCGGGCAGGTGACTGCCGCCGAAATAGGGGTCGTTGTGGATGAAGACATCGCCGTCGTGCACGTCGCTGCCGAAGGCGGTGACGATGGCGCGAACGGCATCCGGCATGGACCCGAGATGGATCGGAAGATCGATCCCCTGGGCCACCATGGCGCCCTCGGCGTCGAACACGCCGCAGGAGAAATCGCCGGCCGATTTCAGGATCGGCGAGTAGGCCGTCTTGCAGAGGATGACGCGCATTTCCTCGGCGATCTTGAACAGGGCATTCTTCGCGATCTCGAAGGCGGCCGGATCCTTCTGGCGTCTACCCTTCGTTGGCGGGCCCTTCATTGGCAGGCTCGTCATGGCACGGCTCCCTGCTTTGTCCTCGCCATCAGGATGAACCCGTCGCCATCCATGCGAGCCTGCCAGCCGGGCGGCACCAGGATGGTCGATTCGAGGCTCTCGACCACGGCGGCGCCTTGCACGACAGTCCCCTCGGCCATGCGTGCGCGATCGTGCACCTCCGCCGCGATCGTGCCCGTGCTGCGGAACCAGACGTCACGGGCTGGCTTCGCAGACGGCGTCCCGGCCGCGGCCGGTTGCTGGCGCACGGTCAGCGGCGGAATGATCCCGATTGCCGCGAGACGCAGGCTGACGAACTGCACCGGCTCGGAGCGATTGTCATGGCCATAGGTCTGCGCGTGCCGGGCGTGGAAGGCCTCGGCAATCGCGCCGATCGCGGCGGCATCGACCGCGCCGCCGGCAACAGGCACGTTCAATTCGTACGATTGGCCCGCATAACGCGCATCGACGGAGCGATCGAAGCGGCGGCGCCCGGCGTCGATCCCGGCGCGCTCGAGCATGTCGCCGCCCTCGGCTTCCATGGCGCGGAAAGCCGCCTCGAGCACGGATGGGTCGGCGGTCGCCGCCGTGGTGTAGACGGTGCGCACGTAGTCGCGCCGCAGGTCCGTGCCGACCAGGCCCAAAGCCGAGAACGCTCCGGGGATCGGCGGACAGACGACGCTCGCAATACCAAGCTCCTCGGCAAGGGCCACCGCGTGCAGGGGCCCGGCGCCGCCGAATGCGGCCAGGGCGAAGTCACGCGGATCATGGCCGCGTTGCACCGAGACGATCTTCAACGCTTCCGCCATGGAATGGTTGACGACGTCGATGACGGCGGCCGCGGCGCTCGCCACGTCCACGCCGAGGGGAATCGCGAGCCGCTTTTCGATGGCCGCCTCGGCCGCCGCATGATCGAGCGGCATGTTGCCGGCAAGCAGCGATTGCCGCCCGAGATAGCCGAGCATCAGGTTGCAGTCGGTTACGGTTGGTTCCGTGCCGCCGCAGCCATAGCAGACCGGGCCGGGCTCGGCGCCCGCGCTCTTCGGGCCGACACGCAGCGCACCGGCGCGGTCGACCCAGGCGATCGAGCCGCCGCCGGCGGAGACCTCGGCGAGATCTATGACCGGCACGCGAATCGGATGCCCGGCGCCGTTCATGAACCGCGTCACGTTGGATCCGCCGCCGACCTCGTATTCCGGCGTGGTTTCGTATCTTCCATCGCGGATGAGGCTCGCCTTCGCGGTGGTGCCGCCCATGTCGAACGAGAGGAGATCGAGCTTGCCTGTCTGGCGCGCCACCAGGGCCGCACCGACGACGCCGGCCGCCGGGCCGGACTCCACTGCCATCGCCGGCATGGCGACGCCTTCCGGCGTTTCGAAGACGCCGCCGTTCGAGCCCATCAGGTAGAGCGGCGGCAGACCCAACTGTTTCGTCGCGGCCTCGAGCTTCGCGAGATAGGAGCCCAGGATCGGCCCGACATAGGCGCAGACGGCGGTCGTGCTGGTGCGCTCGAACTCGCGGATCTCCGGCAGCACTTCGGAGGAGAGATAGACAGGAATGTCGGGAAATGCCGTACGCAGCCGGCGGCCCAGGCTTTGCTCGTGCGTTGGATTGAGGAAGCTGAACAGCAGCGAGACCGCAATCGATTCCACGCGCTCCGCCTCGAGAGCGGCGACCAGCCCGTCGATTTCCGTCTCTGTGAGCGGCGTCACGACCCGCCCGTCGGCGCCGATGCGCTCGGTGATCTCGAACCGCCGCCGGCGCGGCGTCAACGTTGCAGGAGGGTCCTGGAAGAGGTCATAGAGATCGCCGCGTGAGGAACGCCGCAGCTCCAGGACGTCGCGAAAGCCACGTGTCGCGACAAGACCGACGCGAGCTCCCTTTCCCTCGAGCAACGCATTGGTGACGACCGTCGTGGCATGGCAGAGCAACCCGACGTCGCCCGGTGCGATGCCGTAGGTCCGCATCGCCGACCTCAGGGCCTCGAGCACCCCGGCCACGAAATCACGCGGTGTCGTCAGCGTCTTGGCGGCACCGATGCGACCGCTCGTGTCGTCCACCACGGCGACGTCGGTGAATGTACCCCCGATATCAACGCCAATACGCCAAGTCATGGGAAAGAAGTCTAGGCACGTCCCAATCCGCCTGCGAGACATTTCGGGAGGCGCCGCCGAAGAATGAAGGGTGCCGCTTCACGCACCACCTCATCCTTCGAGACGGCCGCTGCGCGGCCTCCTCAGGATGAGGTGGTGCGTGAAGTGATGACCGAGAGCGACGCACCAGGCCCTGGATCGCGCCAATCAGCGCCGGAACAGCCTGTCGAGGTTGTCGAGAAAATCATTGAAATCGTTGCGCGGACGCCGATGGGCCGCCGCAGTGTTGCTCGCATGGCTGTTGGCGGAATAGCGCGGCGGCGGCGGAGTCTCCTGGCGCAGCTGCACGAGGAGGTTGCGGTCGACCGCGCCCGTCACTTCCAGCCCGCGCTTCCGCTGGTACTGCTGGGCAGCGTTCTCGGTGAGCGGGCCGACGATGCCGTCGACCGGGCCGGGATTGTATCCCATGGCGCGCAGCCGGCCTTGCACCTCGCGCACCTCGGCGGTCGGCATCTGCGCGGCCGCAGCGCTCGGGTCGGGCGCGGCCTGCGCCGTGGCGGCAGGCGGCGGTGCCGCGGCCGCGGCGCTCGGATCGGGCACGGCCTGCGCTGCGGCAGCAGGCGGCGGTGCGGCGGGTGCTGGATCAGCGGTGGTCCCGGTCTGCGCGCGGTCGGCGGAGGGCGCGTCGGACGAGGTGTCGGCGACGACGTGCGACACCAGGGAACGCTGCGGCGGGCCGTTCACCAGATAGCCGACCAGCACGCCGACCGCGAGCGCACCGATTCCGGCGCCTGCCGCCAGCAAGGCGCTCCTGACGAGGCGGGGTTTGCGCGATGCCGGCGCGGCCGTGCGCGGCGCGGAGAACGAGCGCAAGGCTGCCGAAGAGAAAGCCGATGTGGGGGCCATGGCAGCGATCGAGCGCGAGGCGGCAGCGGAGGCTGCTGAACGGCCACGGGCCGAGTCGGCAGCCAAGGCCGAGGCCGAACGCAAGGCCGCTGAACGGGCGAGTGTTGCCGTGGAGGCCATGGCAGCGGTCGAGTGCAAGGCGGCAGCGGAGGCTGCCGAACGGCCACGGGCCGAGTTGGCAGCCAGGGCCGAGGCCGAACGCAAGGCCGCTGAACGGGCGAGTGTTGCCGTGGAGGCCATGGCAGCGGTCGAGCGCGAGGTGGCAGTGGAGGCTGCCGAAAGAGCATGAGCCGAGGCGGCGGCCAGGGCTGCGGCAGAGCGCACGGCCGCTGAACGGGCAAAGGCCGTTGCCGAGGCCAAAGCAGTGGCTGTGCGCCGGGCGGCAGCCGAGAAAGCCATTGCCGAAGCGGACGCCAGATTGGCGCAAGCGCGTGCAGCGAAGGCGATGGAAGCTGCCCTGGCTTCCGCCCTGGCCTTTGCGGCTGCTTCGGCTGCGGCTCTGCGCTCGATCTTCGCTCTGGCCTTCGCTTCGGCCCTCGCTCTTTCGGCAGCCTCCGCTGCCGCCTTGCGTTCGGCGGCGGCCTTCGCCGCCGCGGCGGCCTTAGCTTCCTTTGCGGCTCTGCGCTCGATCTCCGCTCTCGCCTTCTCTTCGGCCCTTGCCCTTCCGGCAGCCTCCGCCGCCGCTTTGCGTTCGGCGGCGGCCTTCGCCGCCGCAGCGGCCTCGGCTTCCTTTGCGGCTCTGCGCTCGATCTCCGCTCTGGCCTTCTCTTCGGCCCTTGCCCTTTGGGCAGCCTCCGCCGCCTTGCGTTCGGCGGCGGCCTTCGCCGCCGCGGCGGCCTTGGCTTCGGCTGCGGCTCTGCGCTCGATCTCCGCTCTGGCCTTCTCTTCGACCCTTGTCCTTTCGGCAGCCTTCTCCGCCGCCTGGCGCTCGGCGGCGGCCTTCGCTGCCGCGGCGGCCTTGGCTTCCGTTGCGGCTCTGCGCTCGACCTCCGCTCTGGCCTTCTCTTCGGCCCTTGCCCTTTCGGCAGCCTCCGCCGCCGCGTTGCGCTCGGCGGCCGCCTTCGCCGCCGCGGCGGCCTTGGCTTCGGCTGCGGCTCTGCGCTCGATCTCCGCTCTGGACTTCTCTTCGGCCTTTGCCCTTTCGGCAGCCTCCGCCGCCGCGTTGCGCTCGGCGGCCGCCTTCGCCGCCGCGGCGGCCTTGGCTTCCGTTCCGGCCCGGCGCTCGGCCTCCGCTCTGGCCTTCTCTTCGACCCTTGCCCTTTCGGCAGCCTCCGCCGCGGCCTTGCGCTCGGCGGCCGCCTTCGCCGCCGCGGTGGCCTTGGCTTCCGTTGCTTTGGCGGCTGCGGCGTCCCGCGCCTCGCGGGCGGCGATCGCTGCCTTGATCGCTGCGGTGGCCGCGGCGCTGCGCGGCGGCGAATCGTCGGGAGCCGGCGGATGGCGCCGGGCAAGCTCAGCGGAAAGCCGCGCCAGCGACTGCTTGAAGTGGGCTTCGTCGCCGTGGTCCGGCGGCTCGATGCCGAGCCGCTCCGGCGGGCGGCTGGACTTGAAGAACAAGACGGGCTCCTGAACGGGAGGACCAAGCCTGCCTGCTCACGGCCTGCGGAGGCAGTGACAAATCGGGGGCGGCGCTGCCTCATGCCTCGCATCGCCCGCGGTCGCGGCCGGCGACGTCGCGGTCGAGCGCCAGCGTCTCGTGCTCGATGCGCTGGGCGGCCGCGGCCATGCGGTTGCCGCCCAGCACGGGCAACGCCATAGTCCCACCAAGCAGCTACCGACTGCCACGGGAGATACGCGCGATGGTCGGCGAAGAGTCGCCCCGCTTCGTCGGACGCTCGATGCCGCGGCGGGAGGATCATCGCCTGCTGACGGGCCGCGGGCAGTTCGTCGCCGATCTCGTCCTGCCGGGCATGCTGCACGCCGTCTTCGTCAGGAGCCAGCTCGCGCACGGTCGCATCCGCACGATCGATGTCGTCGCGGCGGCGGCGATGCCGGGCGTCGTGCGGGTGCTCACCGGCGAGGAGCTGCTGCGCATCGCGCCGCCCGTTGCCGGCGGGCAGCTGTCGCTGCCGGCCAAGTGGCGAACGCACGTGCAGCATACCATCCACAATCCGCAACAGCCGATGCTGGCCGTGGGCAAGGTTCGGCATGTCGGTGAAGCGGTTGCGGTGGTCGTGGCCGAGAGCTGCGATCAGGCGCTCGATGCCGCTGAGTGGGTCGCCGTCGACATCGAACCGCTGGCGGCCATCGTCGATGCCGAGGCCGCCCTGACGACGGGGACGGCGGTCCTCCATGAAGAGTACGCGACCAACCTGATCGGCGAATTTGCTGTCGAAAAAGGCGAGGTGGCGGCCGCGCTCGCCGCCGCGCCTCATACGTTTCGGCGTCGCTTCTACACCCATCGCTATGCCGGCCTTCCCATGGAGTGCCGCGGCGTGGTCGGCGCTCACGACCCGCGAACCGATTCCGTCACGATCTGGTCGGCAACGCAGGTGGTGCACTCGGTGCGCCGGGCGGCCGCTGGGTTCCTGCAGCTGCCCGAGGCGCGCGTCCGCTGCGTGGCGCTCGATGTCGGCGGCGGCTTCGGCACCAAGGGACACGTCTACCCCGAGGACCTGCTGGTCCCCTTCCTGGCTCGCCTGGTCGGGCGGCCCGTCCGCTGGATCGAGGAAAGGCAAGAGCATCTTCTGTGCTCCTGCCATTCACGCGACCAGCTGCACGAGGTCGAGGTCGGCTTCGACTCCGAAGGCCATGTGCTCGCCTTCCGCGACACGTTCCTCGTCGATTGCGGGGCGTGGAATCCGGTGGGCGTCGCCATCGCCTACAACACCGCCGTCCATCTGCTCGGTCCCTACAGGATCGCGAACTTCGCCGCGACGGCGCGGATCGTGGCGACCAACAAGGTGCCCAACGCGCCCTATCGCGGCGCCGGCCGGCCGGAGGCGGCCTTCGCGCTGGAGCGGACCATGGATCTGATCGCGCGTGAGCTTGGTCTCGAACCGACAGAGGTCAGGCGGCGCAACATGATCCACCCGAAGGAGCTGCCCTGCGCCATGGGCCTGCCTTATCGCGACGGCGAGCCGATCGTGTACGACAGCGGCGACTTCCCCGGCGCCATGGACAAGGCCCTGCAGGCGATCGGCGGTCTGGCGGCGTTCCGCCAGCGCCAGCGCGAAGCGCGAGAGCGCGGCCGCTCTCTCGGCCTCGGCGTTGCCAGCTATGTCGAGGGCACCGGCGTCGGGCCCTTCGAGAGCGCGCTGGTGCGGATCGAATCGAACGGGTCGATCACGATCGGCTCGGGCGCCTGTTCCCAGGGGCAGGGCATGGAGACGATCTTCGCCCAGGTGGTGGCCGACACCTGGTCGGTCGATCCCGAGGACGTCGTCATCGCATTGGGCGACACCTCTCAGATCGCCATCGGCTTCGGCACGATCGCGAGCCGCAGCACCGTGAACCTCAGCGCCGCCATCCACTTCGCGAGCGAGCGGCTGCGGGCCAAGGTGTTCGCCATCGCCGGCAACATGATGGAGTGCGCGCCGGCCGACCTCGAGCTGCGGCGTGGCGGCAAGGTCGGCGTCGTCGGCGTTCCCGGCATGGAGGTGACGCTCGCCGCCGTGGCGCAGGCGGCCCGCCCCGGCTGGGATCATCGCCGTCCGCCGGGCGTCGATGCCGGTTTGGAGGAGACCTTCTACTGGGAGCCGCCGACGGTCACCTGGGCCAGCGCCACCCATCTCGCCGTGGTCGAGGTGGACACGGCGTCGGGCGCGATCGCCATCGAGCGATACGTCGTGGCGCATGACTGCGGCGTGGTCATCAATCCGATGCTGGTCGACGGCCAGGTCGTCGGCGGCACGGTGCAGGGGCTTGGCGGCGCCCTGCTCGAGGAATTCGTCTACGACTGGCAGGGGCAGCTGCTGACGGGTTCGCTGATGGATTATGCGATGCCACGGGCAAGCGACAGTCCAAGCGTGGAGCTGCTGCACCAGGAATCGCCCTCGCCCCTGAACCCGCTGGGCGTGAAGGGAGTGGGCGAGGGCGGCGCCATTGCGCCTCCGGCGGCAGTGGCGAACGCGGTGTGCGATGCGCTCGCGGCGTTCGGGGTCGAGATCAACGCGACGCCGATAAAGCCGGAACACATCCTGAGAGCGATAAGTTCCGTCGTCCCGACCGGAGCCGAGCGCAGCGAGGCGTAGTGGTGGGACCTTCTCTCCACGACAAGCCACTTATCGTTGAGAGAAGGTCCCTCCACTCCGCCGCCCTTCGGGCGGCTCCGGTCGGGACGACGGCAAAGAAGCGATGGAGAAGACCCCATGATCACCACGGTTGTCGGCGGCGCGATGCTGCCTCACGCCCCTCAGTTCTTCACCATGCCGCCGACCGAGGACCGCGCCACCGTTGAGCGGGTGCGCGCCACGGCGGCGGAGATCGGTAAAAGACTGCGCGAGCTGAAGCCGGATCTCTGGATCATCTTCTCCAACGACCACGCCGAGCAGTTCTTCCATTCCGTCGCGCCGCCCTTCACCGTCCATGTCGGCGCCGCAGCACAGGGGCACTTCGCGGGCCGCGACTTCAAGTGGGAGATTCCGGGAGCGATCGGCCTGGAACTCGTCCGCCAGCTCTACAGGCAGGGCTTCGACCCTGCCTTCACGAGCACGGCGAAGTTCGACTACGCCATGGGAATTCCCCTGACCCATATCGGCCACACCGACCCCGTTTTGCCGATCTACATCAACGCCTATCTCGCGCCACAGCCGACCATGGCGCGCTGCCATGCCTTCGGCGAGGCGATCGCGCGGGCGGTGACGGCGCTCGGTCTGCGGACAGTGGTGCTGGCGAGCGGTGGCATGTCGCATTTTCCCGGAACCGATCGCTACGCCAATCCGGAGCTCGACTGGGACCAGGCGGCGCTTGCCCGCATCGCCGCGGGCAACCTGAAGTCCCTGATCGGTTACGACGAGGACGAGCTGGACGACAAAGGCAACATCGAGCTTCGCTGCTGGGCGTGCGCCGGCGGCGCGCTAGGCGAGCGCAAGCCCGACATCGTTTCGCTGGATCCCAGCTGGCACCACAACTACGCCTCGATCGCCTGGTTCGGCGGTGGCGGCGCACCACGCGACCTGCACTATCCGTCGATCAAGCCGGAGCTCGTCGGACTGACGACCGCGCTGCACGGCCTCGCCCACGAGGCGTCCGCGCGGGCCCAGTTTCTCGTTGATCCCAACGGCTTTGCCGCCCGCTTTTCCCTGACCCCTGAACAAAGCAGGGCGCTGGTGGGGCTGGATGTGTCGACCATCGTGGCGATGGGCACTCATCCCTTGGTCGCCTTCCTCGCCAACATGCAGGTCCAGCGCGACAGGGCAGAACGCGGATAAGAGCGAGTCGCGTCGGTGTTCCCGTAATCGCCGCGCTGGTCGCTCGTTGCGGAACCCACGGTCGGCCTCTAAAATAGAGGCGATTGGCTGGGAGGGCATGCAATGGCGCCCAACCTGCGTAGATTGGCGGCTATTGTGGCTGCGGATGTGGTGGGCTACTCGCGGCTGATGGGCCGCGATGAGAGCGGCACCCTGGTCGCACTGAAGACAGTGCGTCGCGACATCATCGATCCGAGAATCGAGGCCTTTGGAGGTCGCATCGTCAAGACGACTGGCGATGGCATGTTGCTGGAGTTTCCCAGCGTGGTTGACGCGGTTCGCTGCGTTGTCGAGATCCAGACGGCCGTGGCCGCACACAATGCGGGCATACCGGAAGATCGCCGCATCATCTTCCGCGTTGGCGTCAACCTCGGCGACATCATCATCGAAGGCGACGACATCTTTGGCGATGGCGTCAATGTGGCCGGGCGCCTTCAGGAAATGGCGGCACCAGGAGGGGTGTGCCTGTCGAATCGAGTCCATGATGAGGTGCGCGACCGGCTGGATCTCGTGCTGGACGACGGTGGCGAGCAGATACTGAGGAACATCGCGCGGCCGGTTCATATTTGGCATTGGTCGCCCGCCAACATGACGCCGTCGCGCGAGCGCGACATGTCGACTCCGCGGCTCGTGGCGTCGCTTGCCCCTAGGGCCGCGCGGCGGTCGATCGCGTTCTATGCCAGCATGGCCGCCGCCGTGGTTGTCCTGGCGGGCACTGCCCACGTGGTGCTCAGCCCCAAGCCGGGAGCAACAGGTATCGCCCGCCAGGAGCCGGCAATCGATGACCTCGGCAAGGTCCTGGCCGCGGCACAGGAAAAGGCCCATCCGTGGCCCACCAGAAAGTGGCCGACCTCTTCGCCCGAGGAGCAGGGCATGAGCTCGGATACGCTCGCTCGCCTGGTCGATTTCGGCAGTTTCAGCGGCATGGACAGCCTCCTGGTCACGCGCCACGGCAGGATCGTCCTCGAGGCGAGCTACGCCCCGTTTCGGGCCGACCTCAAGCACCGGCTCAATTCGGCGACGAAGTCCGTCGTCGGCTCCCTGGTCGGGATAGCCCTCAAGGACGGTCTCCTGGACAGCACGGACCGGCGCGTCCTTGACTTCTTTTCCGACAGCACGATCGCCGCCCTCGACGAACGCAAGAAGGCCATGACGATCCGGCATCTGCTCGACATGACATCGGGCATCGAGTGGTCGGAGCCTTTCAACATCCCGCCTGAGGCCACTGTCTTCTCGATGGTGCGCAGCCCGAACTGGCAGCAATTCGTCCTCGACCGCCGCATGAGCGCAGTACCTGGCACAGTATTCAACTACGACAGCGGCAACAGCCACCTGTTGTCCGCCATCCTGACCAAGATCACGGGTAAGAGCACACTCGATTACGCGCGGGAGGTCCTGTTCGGACCGCTCGGCATCGAAGATGTCCTGTGGCAGCACGACCCGCAGGGCATTTCAGTGGGCGCAGCCGGCCTGTACCTGCAGCCGCGCGACATGGCGAAGATCGGCTATCTCTACCTTCGAAACGGCATGTGGGAGGGAAAGCAGATCCTGCCGTGGTCATGGACCGAGGGCGTGCGCAGGACGACTGTCGACGTGCACGAGAGCTGGTCGTCGAACATTCGCTATGGCAGCCAGTTCTGGGTCATCCCGAGCCGCGACGTCTACATGGCAATCGGCTATCACCAGCAGCTCATCGTCGTAATGCCGAAGCTCGACATCGTGGTGGTAGCGACTGGCTCAGCGCGCTTCCCCGCCCGCGGTGGCGCTCCAGATGTCCCGCGCTTCAGCATGGACACTCTGGTGGGGCACGTCATGGCCGCCGTGAAGTCAGACGCGCCGATCCCGGCGGATCGCGCTTCAATGGCGCATCTCGCGGACCGGCTGAGAGACGTTGCTACCGAACAGCCAGCGCCGGGCGGCGGGTCATCCGAGTTGGCGAAAGCTGTCTCCGGCAAGCTGTGGCGCTTCCCCGACAACCCGCTACGGATCAAGTGGATTACGCTCACTCTCGACGAGCCCCAGCCGTCCTACGAATTCGAACTCGATGGCAGACGGCCAGGCTTGCCGGGGGGGCGGTTTGGCGGACCTATCGGCTTCGACGGTCAAACTCGGGTCGGCGGGCGCATGCCCTACGGGTTGAGCGCCGCCAGAGGCACTTGGCTCGCTGACGGGACGAGCCTCGTCCTTGAATTTCAGACGCTCGGCAACGACGACGCCGCCCGGGTTACACACGTGTTCGGCGCAAAGACGATCGAAGTGAGTTTCGAGTCGGCGAACGGCTTCCGCGCGAAGCTTCAGGGACAGGCGGACGACTGAAAGCACCGCAGCAAAAATTGTAGTGGCGCTTCGAACGAGCGGCACCAGCATTGGTATGCCGCCGTTGGCCGCCCGCGAGGTATACGCCTTTGGGAGCGCCACGCCGCTCCCAAGCCGCCGGCATCGGCAGCGGACCTACAAGGCTCCGCATGATGTGAGAAAACACACAGCGCACGGCCTGATCGCGCGCCAAAGTCGATCGCGACACCGCCTGCCGTTCGGCGCGTGGAGGCCTGCATGGACTTTAAACAATACGCCGACTTCATCAAGAAGAACGCGCCTGCAGCGCAGCGCGCCAGTCTCCTGGCGGCAAACTCCAGGCCATTCGCCGGCGCGAGCGCCGCAAAAGCGAAGATCTTTCTGACCTACTATTCGATGCCTGACTGGCTGGACATCTTCAAGTTGGAGACCCGCCTGAAGAGCGGCCCGTTGGATCACCTGATCGCCGAGTACAAATTCGTGGCGAAGAAACATCAGGACAAGGTCGCCGGCTGCCTGGATCGGATCGGCACCTTCCCGTCGGGGCAAGCGCTGCTGGCCGAGCTCGGCAGTACCGGGCACACGCTCCGCATCATGCCTTACTGGCACTACTTCAGGACCATGCCCGGCGGCGACTATTTCAATTCGACGCCGATGCCGGTGAAGCCCGGTGAAACGATGGCTCACATCGGCGACGGCACCCCGCATGATTTCGAGGATGAGTATGAGAAAGGCGTGCCGGTGCGCGGCGACGACAACGAACCGGTGTCGAGCCTCGGCAAGGGCACGGGCAAAGGGGCCGACGTCGTGCTTTTCTTCTCGGCCGAGATCTGGGAGAGCAAGGATGCGCCCAAGGGTCCCGGATTCAAGCCGGACGAGGTCTTGTTCCATGAGCTGGTTCACGTCACCCGGTCGCTGCGCGGCCGCATGACGCACGTCGGTGTGGAGGGGGGAGGCTACGGCAATATCGAGGAGTACTTCGCCACGGTGATCGCCAACATCTACCTTTCCGACAAGGGAGAGACCTGCCTTCGCGGCCTCTACAGCAACGACTCCATTCGACAGAAGACGACGCGCGTCACCGTCGACAAGCAGGAGGTCATGGTCGTCACCAATGCGCTTCCCAACGGCTGGAACGTGATGAAGGACCCCGAAAAGTTCTACGACAACGCCGACAAGATCAGCATCCCGCCGCGCGACCTGATGCAGATCTTCAAGAGCAAGCAGCCCGGTTTCTATTTTGCGCTGGCGCACCTGCCGGAATTGAAGCCGAAGTTCAATCCCGTCGGGCGGCACTTCCGGGAGAACATGAGGCCGGTCAAGTCGGCCGGTGCAAAGCGGCCCTGACGCCGGTCGGCCCGCTCATGAGCATGGCCGCTCTGGAGCATGATGAATTTGAGCCGATTCGTCGTCCCGACCGGAGCCGAGCGCAGCGAGGCGGAGCCGAGGGACCTTCTCTCCACGAATAGCCAGCTTATCGTGGAGAGAAGGTCCCTCCGCTCCGCGCGTAGTTTATCCCGAGCGAAGTCGAGGGGCGCTCCGGTCGGGACGACGGATCGAGCGGGACTCATCGCGGCTTAGCGTCCCTTCTTCAAATCCGATCCCGAGCCCCCCGGCGGCACCTGCGATTGCGTCGATAGGGCATGATCTCAAGTGCGCGAATGGTTGGCCGGCGCGATCGACGGTCTCGTTTCTTTCGGCAAATTGGTAAGGGGTATGCTAACGCCCAGCCCTTTCAAGGAGACACCAATGTCAGCCGAAGATCTCGCCGTCAGTCGCTTCCCTGTTCCCAGCCTCGCCGACATGCCGGCCGACATACGCGAGCGCATCCAGGCTGTGCAGGAAAAGTCCGGCTTCATTCCGAACGTCTTCCTCGTTCTCGCGCGCCGGCCCGAGGAGTTTCGTGCCTTCTTCGCTTACCACGATGCGCTGATGGACAAGCCCGGCAATCTCAGCAAAGCCGAGCGCGAGATGATCGTCGTGGCGACCTCGAACGTGAACCAGTGCCAGTATTGCGTGGTCGCCCATGGCGCGATCCTGCGTATCCGCGCCAAGGACCCGTTGATCGCCGACCAGGTTGCAATCAATTATCGCAAAGCCGACATCACCGCCCGGCAGAAGGCAATGCTCGACTTCGCCATGAAGGTCAGCCAGTCGGCCCACCTGGTCGACGATGCCGATATCGAGACCCTCAAGGCTCATGGTTTTGATGACGAGGACGCCTGGGACATCGCGGCCATCGCGGCGTTTTTCGGCCTGTCGAACCGGTTGGCAAACGTCACCAGCATGCGTCCAAACCGGGAGTTCTACGCCTTGGGTCGCGGCTGACGGCGCCCTCAACGTCGGCTTGCGCCTGATCTGGTGAGGCTCGGCGTTTGCCATCGATGAACTGCCGAGGCGGCACGCCGTAGCGCGCGTCGAAGGGTTCAGTTGCGGCTGTTGTTGGCGCCGCGCCGCATGAGTTCCGGCTCTTGCCACGGGGTGGGCGCATAGACCGGCTTGGCTTCGCTCGCTGGAGGGCCTGGATCGTTGGATGAATCGTCGGAAAGCTTCTGTTCGCACGCCGAGAGCCCGAGACACCCAAGCACGGCGATAACCAACAACTTGTTCATATCGATTCCTCGAGTTCGGCGAATCTCTACCGGATGTCACTGCGCGTGGGATGCGTTGCGCTTCCTGCTGCGGCTGCTGCGCTCCACGCGCCACCCGGCGGCGAAGTCGCCAGTGAGCACGAGCCATTCGACCCAAAAGGGCCATAGCTGTATTGCAGCCGCGCGGCGCTTACACACTCGGCCAAGTGGCGGAGCTAGCTAGCGCAAGATGAAGACGGTCAGTAGCTCGGCTTTTCCCTTTAGGTCAAGGGTGGTGCGGTCCGCCTGCGGCTTCTCACCGGAGAGCGCCTCGTAAACCTTCTCCGAAACCAAGATTTCGTTGGCGTTAGCCGCACTCCCCAGACGCGCGGCTGTGTTCACCACGTCCCCAATAGCAGTAAAATTCTTCGACTCGCCCGCGGCTAGCGAGCCGACTTGCGCCTTGCCCATGTGCATTCCGACACCAACCGGCAAAGACGCCGTGCTCTGCCGCACCGCATCGAGCAACCGTCTAGTCGCTGCGAGCATAATGTCTGCGGTTTTCGCGCCGAGCGAAGGCCATTCCACGATGTAGATAGCCATTATCTGGTCCCCGATGAAATCAACAAAGGCGTCATCGGAGGTCAGCGCGCGATTGGCGTTCGCATAGAAGCGGCTCACTAAGTCGGCCGCGTCGCTCGAGCTGTGGGTCTCGGACCACGAAGTGAACCCACGCATGTCCGCGAAAAGCACTCCAACTTCCCGTTCGTGAGTTCCTGTCGGCATGGCCTCGAAGCAGCTCCGGCAGTAGTTTGGATTCATCGCTGACGGTTTAATGCCCATCACTTTGCCGACGCCAGCGAACGGAACCATGCAGAACCGGCATCGTGGGTCCGACGGCAGTAGCCGCAGCAAACGCCGATGCCTGCCGACGAAGCCAGTCGTGCATAGCGGCAAGATCAGCGGGTTGTCTTGCGTCTGTAACCGTCGCACGATCCAGGCATCGTGGTTGCAAATCATCGAGACCAGCCCCAAGGGGAGCAAGACAAGCAGGAGAAGGCCGATCCAGATGGAGACGTAGACTGCGGCAAGTATCGCAAGCAGCACCGCGATGACTTCGAGGCATGTCACTCCGATTTCGAAGTATCTCGCCTTCGCCATAGGCGCCACCAAGTGCAGCCAACCGACAGACGCACAGAGTACCGGACCCGCGTTTTCCCGGTCTACTCGAATCGAAATTAACGGTGGGATTGCAGTACCCTTGCAATTTACGAGTCACTGACGCCTGGATGCCAGACACCAGTTATGGCCCGAAACGGCGGTTGAGGGTCGGGCAGAGCATGTCCGCTCTGCCCGGGTACTTCAGACGTCAACTTGTTCTGCTATTGCCAAGGCGTCATCTACTTCGATGCCCAGGTATCTGACCGTGCTTTCGATCTTGGTGTGCCCAAGCAGAAGCTGAACGGCCCTAAGATTTCCTGTCCGCCGGTAGATAAGAGTAGCTTTTGTGCGTCGCAACGAATGCGTCCCGAACAGCCTCGGGTCCAGTCCGGCGCTCCCGATCCACGCCGAAACAAGGCGAGCATATTGGCGGGTCGTCATATTGGTTTGGGGACCACGACGACCCGTGAACAGGAACTCGCCGGGTTCTTTGTTGGTGGCTCTTAAGTAACGGGTCTGCTCGCTCAACTCAAATCTGACGGGTCGCCCGGTTTTCTTTTGTCGAACCGTTGCGCGATCCGCCGTGTAGCCGCCGGCGGCGACATCCTCGACCCGGATGGCAACGACGTCACAGCCACGAAGCTTGCTGTCGATTGCCAGATTGAACATCGCGAGCTCGCGAACTCGGCCTTCGATCTGGAGCTTCGTCCGGATCGACCAGACATGTTTCGGTCGCAGCGGCGGCTTCGCCCCAGTCAGCTTGCCTTTGTTCCAGGGCACGCGCGGGTGGGGTGTCGGGGCAGCGGTTACTTCATCTTGCATAATCATCCTCCTCGGTTGCAGACACCGAGGAGGATGGGACCGGTTAAGGCACTAGAATCAGGTCAGCTTTTGGATCATTTCGGACTGGGCCTGCAGCGCCGCCGAATGCAATCCGTAGCGTTTGACCCAAAGCCGACATTGGCCCCAACTAGGCAACGCCATTTGCGCATGCTTTGACTATTGTAGCGGTTGCTTGCTCGCCGTCTGCATCACTGAGGATGTCAACCTAATGTCAACGTCAGCGTCAACGCCAAATGCCCGTGGAGCCGCCTTTTGGAGCAGCACCATGGGACACGCATGGGTTTCGCAGCAAGCCGTGATCAGCGATGTCTTCACTTCGGTCACGAGCATCAGCTTCAAAGCGGCCGCGGCAAAGCCGGGTGAACGTGTGGTCGATATCGGCTGCGGCACCGGTGACACGCTGTTGGACTTCGCAAAGGTTGTCGGGCCGTCGGGCGCAGCGTTGGGTGTCGATATCTCGGTCCCGATGTTGGGCTTCGCCAGGCACCGCGCTGCCGAGGCGGGATACAGCAACGTGTCCTGCGCCTTGGCTGATGCAACGACCTACGGGTTCGAGCCGCGCTGGGCGGATCTGGTGTATTCGCGTTTTGGCGTGATGTTTTTTGATGATCCGGTGAAGGCCTTCACCAACATCCGTAGCGGCATGAAGCCTGGCGGCCGGCTGGTGCTTGTCTGTTTCCGCACCATGGCGGAGAGCCCGTGGTTTCGTGTGCCGATCGAGGCCGCGCGGCCGCATTTGCCGGCCCAACCGCCAGCGGATCCGCTGGCACCGGGGATGTTCTCGTTTGCCCGCGAGGAGCGCGTCCGTGGAATTCTCAGTGACGCTGGATTTCGTGAGATGGCACTCAAGGCTGTTGATGTTCCCATGCACGGCAAGGACATCGCGCAAAGCATGGCGTTCATCACACAAGCAGGTCCTCTACCGGCAATTCTCGAGAACGGCTCGGAAGAGCAACGCACACGCGCCACCGAGGCCGTGCGTGAGGCGCTGGCTGCAAACATCGGAGCTGATGGACGTGGGCTCCACGCGGGTCTGTGGCTCGTGTCAGCGCTCACTTGAAAAGGAGAAGCGACGAGCAGTAGCTAAGTGGAGCCTTGCCGCGTAGCGCCGGGGACAGGTCGCCTATCAAGCGACGATCGAATGAGACCTCGTATCATCCGTGCCGCGCCCGATGTCGGCTTGTGGCCCTTCTCTGACGAACCTCCAACCAGCCGGCGATGTCTGAAGCGGGTCAGAAGCAGACGCGGCGGCGCTCGACTTTATGGGTTTTGGCCCTAGCGAGTTCGCTGCAGGCAGACTGGCGGCGATGACGTAGGAGGGCGGCGACGAAACAGATCATCCTGCCCGGCACCGTCGCGCTAATCGCCGCGACGACGATTACTACCGCGCGGCAGCCCAAGTGGGACGAAGGCATGGCCGCTTACGCGCTCAAGCGCGCCCGCATCGACTGCACCACTTGGTCGCCTTCCTCGCCAACATGCAGGTCAAGCGCGTCGGCCGGCCTCCGGCATCGGGCTCTTCGACGGACTCATAGGCCCTCGGTCAAGGCACCTGGCTGATGTCGAGGCCGTCCTTCTCGCAGGCGAACCATTCCTGCAGGGCGAGGAGCTGCTCGATCTGCAGTCGTCGCGGCACGTCGACCTCGAGACGGTCGGGTCCGAAGCGCACCACCGCGCCCTCGAACCCGTAGCGGGCGGCAAGGGCGTCCAGTCTTGCCTGCACGGAACGGCGATCCTCGTCGGACCATAGATGGCCCGCCGGGATGAACGCCCACTTGAAGGTGCGCGCCACAAGGATGCCGGCGGAGGTCTCGGTGACCTCGAGCTCCGGACGGATGAAGTTGTCCGGGCTGACGGACCGCAACAGCAGCAGGGCCTCCTTCAGCGCCTGCACCAGTTCGGCTCGGCTCATCTCGTCAATGGGCCTGCCCTTCCAGGAGACGTCACTGCTCATCGGACCATTCAGCCTCCGCGATGCAGCGCATTTTTACCGACGCCGGCAGCGTCCGGCCGTCACGCCACGACCTGCAGCTGTCGACCGTCGCCTCCGGCGCGTCGCAGGCGCGCGGCGTCGCGGCGCACGCCGGCGAGCCTGCGGTAGACCGACACATAGTCTGCCGCCATGCGCTCGACGCTGAAGCGCTGCTCGAAGATTGCTCGCACGCGCGAACGATCGATCATCGCAAGCCGCCGGACCGCGTTCACTGCCTCCGCCTCGTCCTCGACGATGAAGCCCGTGACGCCGTCGTCGATGACCTCGGGCACCGAGCCGCAGTTCCAGGCGATGACCGGCGTGCCGCAGGCCATGGCTTCGATCATCACCAGGCCGAACGGTTCGGGCCAGTCGATCGGGAAGAGCAGCGCCCGGGCATTGCCGAGGAAGGATGTCTTTTCGGCATCGCCGATCTCGCCGATGAACTCGACGTTGTCGTGCCGGGCGATCAGCGGCGCGATGACCATGTCCCAATAGGCGCGATCGGCCTTGTCCACCTTGGCGGCGATCTTGAGCGGCACGCCGGCGCGGGCCGCGATGTCGATGGCGCGGTCGGGCCGCTTCTCCGGCGAGATGCGGCCGAGAAAGGCGAGATAATCCCCCCTGGGTCGTGGCGAGAACGGCAGCAGGCCGCGCGGCAGGCCGTGCGGGACCGTCGCCGCCCAGTTCACCGCCGGCATCGGACGGCGCTGGCTGTCGGAGATCGAGACCAGCGGAATGTCCGGGAACGCCGCGTAGAAGGGCTTGAGGTCGGGCAGGTCGAGCCGGCCGTGCAGCGTCGTCAACGTGCGGTCGGCAAAGGCTCGGATCAGCGGACAATGCAACAAGTCGACATGGAAATGGATGACGTCGAAATCGTCGGCGCGGCGGCACACCTCGTCCACCAGCACGATATGGTAGGGCATGTGGTCCTTGACGGCGGGGTTCAGGCGCAGCGCCATGTCGGAGCAGCGCACGAGCTTCGCGGCGGTCCGCGAATCGCCGCTGGCGAACAGCGTCACGTCGTGCCCCTGGCGGACCAGCTCCTCGGTCAAATACGAAACGATCCGCTCGGTGCCGCCGTAAAGCCGCGGCGGGCAGCGTTCGGCGAGCGGGGCGACCTGGGCAATCTTCATCGACAAAACCTCCTTTGACCAAGCGAAGTATCGGCAATGAGTGAGGGCGGCCGTTCCGGACCCGGCCGCCCGGCAAGGCTCTAGATCGGTGGATAGACCCTCTCCCACGGGACGACCGATCCGGTGGTCGGCCAGCGGTTGTCGTCGACGACCTTGCGTACCCTCGCCATCGCCTTCTCGACTGCCGCGAGCAGGGCGTCTCGCGCGAAGGGTTTCTCGACGACCGGTCGGTGCCGGTGCCGCGACGGCACCGGACCGAGCACGCCGGTGGTGAGATAGACGAAAGGCACATCGGCAAAGGCCAGCAGATCGGCGATCGGCAGCGGCGCGCGCCGGTCGATGTCGAGATCGAGGACGGCGCAATCGATGTCGCCGCGCCGGATCATGCGCTGGATCTCGGTCACGGTTGTTGCCGGACCGACGACGTGCCAGCCCGCGTCGTGCAGCGTGCGCTGCAGGTCGAGCGCCACGATCGCATCCTCGACCACAACCAGCACCTTGCCCTGCGGCAGGTCGAGTGGCGCGAGCGACGGTGGCGCGAACCGCATGCCCTGATGCACGGGCTGCGGGGCGAAGCGTTCGGTGTTGTCTGAAAGCTGCCGGTTCCACGAATCGCCAAGCGTGGAAGCAGCTGACGTTGCCGTCATACCGTACCTCCTGTTGGAAATGCGCGAGGACCGGGCGCCGGATGACGCCCAGTCCCCTGCCGGACAGTTATTGCTGGGTGATCGTGCGCGTCGCCGCCTGAGCCACGATGGGGATCGGTCGCGGCTTCTTCTCCTCCGGCAGCTCGCGCTGCAGGTCGATGGAGAGCAGGCCGTTCTGCAGCTTGGCCGCCGTCACGCGGACATGGTCTGCCAGCTGGAAGCGGCGCTCGAAGTCACGCGCCCCGATGCCGCGATAGAGGTACTCGGTGCCCTCGTGGCGGTCGGGATGGCCCTTCCCGGTGACCAGGAGCTCGTCCTCCTTCTGGGTGACGTTGAGCTCGGCATCGGTGAAGCCCGCCACCGCCATGACGATGCGCCAGGCATCGTCGGCCGTCTTCTCGATATTGTAGGGCGGATAGCCGCCGGCAGTGGGTTGGCCGGCCATCGAATCGAGCATGTCGAAGACACGGTCGAAGCCGACAGTGGCCCGATACAAGGGAGCAAAATCGAAGTCGGAACGCATTGTCATCCTCCTCATGAGCGATGGGTTTGCGACCGGCCCCCCGCAGGGCGACCGGCCTTGCGAAGCAGACCCTTCCGGGCCCGCCGGATGTCGATCTAGGAAAAGTCCGCGGGACGTCAAGACCCCGCCATGTGCAAACCCGGCCTGGCGAGCGGAAGGCCGGCAATCCTCGACGACAGCGTCCGTCGACGCGGCCGGTCGTTTCGGCACTAGTCTTGGCAGGCGTGCGTTCTTGTTATGTTTTCTGTACTATGATTATGGTTTGATTGACCCTGGTTCTGAAAGGAATCGCCATGCGACGCCGCCCCACCCCCGAAGACGAAGACGAATCCGACGAAATCGTCGATCCGCTCGTTGCCATGGTGCGGTCCGATGCCCGCTCGGCCTACTACGACCCACGTTATGCCCGGCCCACGAGCGCGTCGCCGCCGGGCGGCTGGGGCGAGATCGACCCGGCCTTCCTCGACGAGGCGCGGCCGCCGGTCCCGGCCTTTCCCCTCGATGTCCTGCCGCCGTTCTGGCGCGACTGGGTCGGCGATACCGCGGGTGCGCTGGGCGCGCCCGTCGACTACGTGGCGCAGTCGGTGCTGGCGGCGGTGAGCGGCCTCTGCGGCGCCGGGGCGAGCGTGCGCATCGGGCCGCGTTGGGCCGAGCCGCTGGTGCTGTGGCAGGCGCTGGTCGGCGCGCCGTCCAGCGGCAAGTCGCCGGCGATGGCCTCGGTTCGCGCGCTCTTGGCGACGCTCGACGCCGAGCAGGCGGCGAGGGCAGGCGACAGGGGCAAGGCGGATGACGAAAGCCCGCCCGGCACGCTGATCGAGGAGACCGCGCTCGCCGCCGTCGCCGACGCCGTCGCGGCCAACCGGTGCGGCGTCGTGCTGTGGCGCGACGACGGTGCGGAGTGGCTGCTGGGCGCGCCCGAGACCGCGCGCCGGCAATGGCTGAAGGCCTGGTCGGCGCATCCGCTGTCGCTCAGCAGCCGACGCAGCGTCGAGCGCTTCGCGGCGAGCCTGCTGCTCGCCCTGCCGACCGAGCGCCTTGCCACCCTGCTGACGACGGGCAACGAGCTTGCCGCCCGCTTCCTGTTCGCCTGGCCCGCGCCGGCCGCGCATTGTCCGCTCGGCGCCGCCAAGCCGGCGCGCGACGACGAGGCGCTCGCCGCGCTGCGCCGCATCGCGCAGAAGGCGCGCACGGCGGATGATCCCCTGGAGATCGCCGTCGACCAGCGCGGCCTGAAAGCCTTCGACGGATTCTTGGCCGACCTGGCCAACGAGCTGCGCGAATCCGCTCTGCACGAGACCGAGGGGCTGGAGACGGCCTGGCTCGGCAAGGGACGCGGCACCGTGGCCCGGTTGGCCGGCCTGCTGGAACTCCTGGCCTGGTCGGAGCTGGGCTCCGCCGGTCCGCGCGGCCAGCTTGGAACCGAGCAGATCGAGCGTGGCGTGCGTCTGTGGTCCGACTATTTCAGGCCGCACGCCTTCGCCCTGTTCCACCGCGCGGCGCCGACTGAAAGAGAGCGCCAGGCCCGCCGCGTCGTGCGCTGGCTGCGCCAGTGCGGCCTCGGCGAAGTGTCACGCGAGCAGGTGCGCGTCGAGGCCCTGCACCGCAGCGTCAATGCCTCCGACGCCGAGCAGGTGCTCTATCGCCTGCGCGACGCCGGCATCGTGAGCCGGATCGACTACGAGCTCCCGTCACGTGGCGGTCGACCACCCAACAGGTGGTGCGTCAGTCCACGACTCGCTACTACGGTCGCTGCCGGAAACGCCGGAAACGCCGGAAACCTCTCAGGCCAGAGATGAGGCCGACCGTCCCTCGAAGACGCTGCGCTCGCCCGCCATCCCGCCGCCAACGACATCGAAGAACGCCCGCACCCGCGCGGTATTCCTGAGGTCGCGATGAGTCACCATCCAGAGCTCGGTCGCCAGCTCCGCCACGGGCTCGGCGAGCGCCCGCTCCAAGCCATGCTCGCCGTCGCCGAGATAGCAGGGCAGCAGCGCCACGCCGATGCCCGCGCGCGCGGCGAGGCATTGATTGACCAGGCTGCTGGTGCGGTAGACGACGGACGCGGCCGGCGTCGCGCGCTTCAGCCAGTCGGCGGCCTTGATGCCGCTCGTCTCCTCGCCCCAGCCGATCAGGGGCAGGCGCGCGATTTCGTCGAGGCTCTTCGCCGTCGGCGCTCGCGCGCCGTAGAACGTCCAGGCCACGTTGGCGAGCTTGCGGCCCCAGAGACTGCCTTCGGTCGGCCGCGTCGGGCGAAGGGCGATGTCGGCCTCGCGGCGGGAGAGGTCGAGCACGCGGTTGTCGATCACGAGCTCGACGACGATGTTGGGATGGGCCTGGCGGAAGGCGGCAAGGTGCGGGGGCAGCCGGCTCTGCGCCAGGGTCTCGGACGAGGTGACCCTGAGCTTGCCCGCGGGCCTCCTGTCGCGGCCGGCGATGTCGCGGTCGAGCGACAGCGTCTCCTGCTCGATGCGCTGGGCTGTGGCCGCCATGCGCTCGCCCGCCGCGGTCGCGTGGTAGGCGCCGCCGGGCAGGCGCTCGAACAGGCGCGCGCCCAGCTTCTTCTCCAGCGCCTTCAGGTGCCGAAAGATCGTCGAATGGTCCATGCCGAGCTCGGCCGCCGCCTTCCGCAGGCTGCCGTCGCGGTGCACCGCCAGCACCAGGCGCAGGTCGTTCCAGTCATCCATGGTCGCTTGCCGTCACGCAAAGGCCGTTGGCGAAAATCCAATGAGCGTCGCCGTCGTCGTCAACCCATGTCCTGCTCCGCATGACCAACAACGGAGACTTGTCATGGGCGCTCCCTCTCCCGAGCTGTGCAATCTCTGGCTCGCGCGCGCCTTCAACGCGCAGGATGTCGAAGCAGCGGCGGCAATGTACCACCCCGAGGCCTCGATCGTGCAGGTCGATGAGGTCCATGGCGGCGTCACGGTCGCACGCGGCGCCGAGGGCATAGCCAAGACCATGGCGGCCTATATCGGCCTCGAGCCGCACATGGACGTGGTCACCCATCACACCACGGTCGCGGGCGACTTCGCCATGACGCGCTCGCAGTGGCTGATCCGCGGCGTCGATGGCGAGGGCCGGCCGGTCGAGGTCCATCACCACGGCATGGAGGTCCATCGCCGCCTGCCCGACGGCACCTGGGTGTTCTTCATCGACCACCCCTTCGGCGCCGACGCGAGCTGGACCGTCGACGCACCGCCACCCACCGACTAGAGGCCGTCAATCGCGCGGATTGCGCAGCACGACGCAAGCGCCGCCCGCGGCGCGCAGCTTGGTGCAGAGCGCGTCCGCGGAGGCCCGGCTGCTTTCCGAGACGCGCAGCAGGAAGTTCGCTGGCGCCCGTCGGCGCGCCGGCATCACCAGCGGCAGCCGGTCGCCGAGAACGGCCTCGTACTTGCGCCGCAACCGCTCGTAGCTCGCGAGCACGCGTCCTTCCGACCAGTTGCCGGCCAGCTGGACGCCCCACGGCCCCCACGCCGGGTCGGACGAGAGCGGCGGACGGCGGCGCGGGCGCTCGATCATCAGCTTGGCGAGCTCGACGCAGCGCTCGCCGATGGCCGCGCTCGATGTTTCCGCCTTCGTGGACGACACCTGTGGCGGCGTCTTCGACGCCCAGGCCTGCGCGGCGTAGCCCGTGACGATGAGCACATAAGCCTGCGTTTCGCCCGGCAGGGTTCGGCGGCCGGCAAGCCAGGCTTCGACCTGGCCGGGGCCGGCATTGTAGGCCGCCGCGGCCAGGCCCAGGTTGCCGCGGAAGGTCGTTCGCAGCTCGCCGAGGTAGCTCGCCGATTCGCGCAGCGCCTCCAGCGGCTCGAACGCGTTTATGAGCCCGCGCATCGCCGCGGTCTGCGGCATGAACTGCGCGATGCCCTGCGCGCCCGCCGGGCTGACCGCCATCGGGTCGAAGCGGCTCTCCTGCCAGATCAGGCGCGTGAAGAATTCCTCGGGCAGGTCGTTGTCGGCCGCCGCCTGCGCCAAGGTGCGGCAGATCTCGTCGACGGAGGGGCGCAGGTTGCTGGCGGCAACGGCAGGCTCGCTCTTCGGCCCGGCCTGCGCCGGCGCGAGGTGCGGCAAGCCGACAGCGAGCGCCACAGCGCCTGCCGCGAGCCGCAACGTCAACCGGCGCACCGCGTGCTTCATCGGACGACGACAGTACCACAGACCTCATGCTCCTCGCCCCTTGCGGGGGAGAGGAGCATGAAGGTCCTGGACCGGCTACTTTCCCGGCCGGAGGAACCTTCCATCATGGATCTCGCATTGCTGAAGCTTTTCGCCGAGGTGGCGGAGGCGGGAACGCTGTCGCGGCCGGCGCAGGCGGCGGGTATCGCGCAGTCGGTCGTCAGCCGCCGCATCGCCGCCCTGGAGCAGGAGCTGGGCGGCAAGCTGTTCCATCGCACCGGCCGCGGCGTGGCGCTGACGGAAGTGGGGCAGCGCACGCTGCCGCGTGTGCGCAGCATCCTGCTCGAGGCCGAGCGTCTCACGGAGGATGTCCATGGCTCATCGGCCGTCGTCCGCGGCGACGTGCGGATCGGCATGCTGACCTCGATGGTCCATCCCCTCCTGGGCGAGCTCTATCGCATCGTGCGCACGCAGCTGCAGGGCGTGCGCCTGCACGTGCTCGAAGGCACCGGCGGTCAGCTCGAGCAATGGCTGGCGAGCGACGAGATCGACATCGGCATCCTGCCGCGCCGCCAGCGCGCCGGCGCCGCGGCCGCCCATCTGCTGCGCATGGCGCTGCACCTCGTCGGGCCGCCCGGCGACGTGCTGACCCAGCGGGCGACGGTGCGCTTCTCGCGCCTCGACAGGCTGCCGCTGGTCGTGCCCGCGCCGCCCAGCGCCCTGCAGAGGATTCTGAAGCGCGAGGCGCGACGGCAGGGGATCAGCCTGTCGGTCGCGATGGAGGCGGATTCGCTCACCATACAGAAGGAGATGGTCGCGACCGCCGGCGTCTACACCATCCTCGGCATCCAGGCGATGCAGCGCGAGCTCAGCGAGGGCACGCTGCAGGCGGCGAAGATCGTCGATCCGGTGATCGAGCGCGACGTCGTGCTGACGACGGGCCGGAAGAAGGCGTCGCTCAGTCCGGCGGTGCTGGCCGTGGCGAAGATCGCCACGCGCATCGCCGGTGGACGTTAGACGATCGTCATCGTCTTCCGGACCGCGAGCTTCCAGCTCGCTCATGAATCATGAGCGAGCTGGAAGCGCGCGGTCCGGAAGAACAAGAGCGCCACGGAGTGGCGCGCTGCCGGCAATGATCAGGCGGTCACGGCCGACCGCACCTCGACCAGCCCGAACCGCTCGTAGGCTTCGCTCGGCGCGTCGGTCGCCGTCATGAGCTCGACCATCGCCGTCGCCATCCGCGCCTCGACGGCGGGATCGACGATGGGCTGCAACTGCGCCGGATCGCTCGCGAGGTCGAACAGCCGCGTCTCGCACATCAGCTGCGCGCCCGGCCCATGGCGATGGTAGAACGACGACTTCTCCGTCGAAGGCACCTTCAGGAGCCGCACGCCGCGCGTGAAGTCGAACGGCTCGGCCAGGGTCGCGTCGCGCAGCTCCTCGACGCCGAAGCGGCTCTGGATGTGCGTCGGCATCAGCGTGTACTGGTTGAGCTTGCCGTCGTGCATGTTCTGCGGATAGCGGAAGTAGGTGTAGCGGCCGTCGGTGATGTTGATGGCCGCGCCATGCTGGCCGTAGAGGGCCATGGTCCTGAACCGCGCCGCCTTGTCGGCCAGCAACGGCCGCAGGCTCTTGCCTTGCACTTCGGCCGGCGCCTCCAGGCCGAAGAAGTCGAGGAAGGTCGGCATCAGGTCGATCGTCTGCGTCAGCGCCGTCCGTCGCGTGCCGGCCTCGCCCGCGAAGTCGGGGTGATGGACGAACAGCGGGATGTGCGCGACCTCGTTGAACACCGGCAGGATCAGCTTGCCCCACAGCTCCTGCTCGCCCAGCAGGAAGCCATGGTCGGTGCTGACGATCAGCGCCGTGTCGCGCCACAGATCGTTCTTGTCGAACCAGTCGAGCAGCCGGCCGAGCTGCAGGTCGCAGTGCGCCAGGGTGGCGGCGTAGTTGGCGCGCAGCTCGGCGACTTCGTCGGGCGTCTCCTTGACCGGCCCGTAGTTGGGATAGTCGAACAGCGGCCCGCGATAGTTCGTCTTGTATTCCTCGCGGAACTTCGCCGGCACGTCGAACGGCTCGTGCGGGTCGAAGGTCTCGATCTGCAGGAACCAGTTGCCGGCCTTGCGGTTCAGGTCGAGGAACTCCAGGCCGGCGTCGAAGGTCCGAACAGCGGGGTACTGTTCGTAGGTCGGATAGAACTCGCGGTTCACCATGTTGCGCCGGAACTTGTGGCGGCGCGCCAGGCTGAACTGCTTGGGATGGTACTTCTCGCGCCAGGCCGACTCGTCGGGCTGAACGATGCCCTTCCAGGCATCGACCTCCTGGCCGCGGATCATCTCGGCGCTGTCGTAGCGCGTGTGATAGGTCGAGCCGCCATCCTCCCAATAGTGGGCGTGGTCGGTGACGAGATGGGCATAGGTGCCGTGCTGCTCGCCCAGGATCTCGGGGAAGGCATGGTCGAACGGCTCGAGCGGCCCCCACGAGCGGTGCAGGAAATTGTACCGCCCCGTCATGATCTCGCGCCGCGCCGGCATGCAGGGCAGGCTGCCGACATAGTGGTTGTCGAACACCACCGAGCGACGCGCCAATCGATTGAAGTTCGGCGTCTTGACGGTATGGCCGCCGTAGCATTCGAGCGAGCGGCGGTTGAGCGTATCGAACAGGACGAAAACGGTCTTCATTGCGGGCGCCGCCGTTCAGGGTTTCAGGCCGAGGTCGCGGATGACGCCGCCCCAGCGCTCGGTCTCGCTGGTGAGGAAGCGACCGAACTCCGCCGGCGAGCTGCCGACGGGATCGACGCCGAGCTCGCCCAGGCGCTTCACGACATCGGGGTTTCGTATGGCGGCGACGAACTCCTTGTTCAGCCGCGCGATGACAGCCTCCGGCGTGCCCTTGGGCGCCAGTACGCCGGCCCAGGAGGCCGCCTCGAAACCCGGCAGCACGGTTTCGGCGACGGTCGGCACGTCGGGCAGGGCTGGCGTGCGCGCCTTGGTCGTGACGGCCAGCGCCCTGAGCTTGCCCGCCCTGATCTGCCCGATCACCGCGGCCAGCGCGTCGAAGTCGTAGTCGATCTCGCCCGCCAGCAGGGCCATGACCGCCGGCCCCGATCCCTTGTAGGGAACATTCACGACGTTCAGCCCCTCCTGCTTGCGAAACACCTCCGCGGCGAGGTTGGTGACCGTGGCGCCGCCGCCGCCACCGCTGAAGTTGAGCTTGCCGGGCTGCGCCTTGGCCGCCGCCACGAGCTGCTGCAGCGACTTGTAGTCGGAGGCCTGGTTGACGACGACGACGATGGGTGAGGAGGCGACGTGGGTGACGGGCGCGAAGTCCTTCACCGGATCGAAGGTGAGCGACGGGTAGAGCGCGCCGATGCCGGCGTGGCCGGCCGCCACGAACAGGAGCGTGTAGCCGTCGGGGGGAGCCTTGGCGACCAGACCGGCCGCCAGCGATCCGCCGGCGCCCGGGCGGTTGTCGATCACGATGGTCTGGCCGAGTGCGGCGGTCATCTTCTCCGACACCAGGCGCGCGATGAGGTCGGACGAACCGCCGGGCGCGAACGGGATGACCAGCGTGATCGGCTTGGACGGATAATCCTGGGCGTTGCCTCCCGATGCGGCGAACGACAGTGTCAGCGCGGCGAACAGCGCCGCAACGAGCGAAAAACGCTTCACGTTTCCTCCCCTTGGTGCGGCGAACGTAATGAGGCCGGTGCGACGGCTGAAGAAACGGACACGGCATTTCAGATATGCTGCGGCGGTCGAGTCGGACGCGCATCGGCGCCGAGCTGGTGCGCGGCGGGGGGCGCCTTCTATCGTGAGCTCGTCGATCAGGGCGTGCTGGAGATGGTGCTGCCTTTCGGGAGGCCAGGCGGCGCTACGGTCCCGCCGGCGTCCTGACGCCAGGCTATCTGCCGGCGCCGCAGGCCTGACACGGCGGCTGCATCCGCGCACAACAAAAAGGCATCCGCTCACAATCCAAGGTCGTTGCAGGCCGAAACCCCGGTCGCGTTCAACTGCTCGTGGGCAATTGGGGGTTCGGTTCATGCTTCAGCGCCGTGGGCTGCGTCGTCGTCTCCAGGCGGTGACCCTGTTGCTGACTACGACCGCGCTGTCGACGGGTCTCGTTACAACTGCCCTCGCCGATGGCGGCACCGGCGGCACCGGCACCACGGGTTCAGCAGGTGCAGGCGGCACCGGCTTCACCGGCGCCGCCGGCGATCCCGGTACGGGCAACAGCGGCGGCGGTGGCGGCGCGGCTGGCGGCGGTGCCGGCGGCAACGGTGGCGGCGCCACGGGTGGCGCGGGCGGTCCCGGTGGCACTGCGGCAAGCCCCAACGGGCAGCCCGGAAGCTCTCCTTCGGACTTCGACGGCGGCGCCGGCGGTGGCGGCGGCGGCTTCAATGGCAACCATCACGGCTCAACAACCATCGCCATCGGCTCAGGCTCGGTGCTCGTCGGCGGCAATGGCGGTGCTGGCGGGGCCGGCCTCATGATCGGCGGCAGCGGCGGCGGTGGTGGCGGCAGCGGCGGTTACGGCGCCATCGTCACCGGTGGGGGCGGCAGCAACGCGGGGACCATTCTCGGCGGCCAGGGCGGCAGCGGCGGAGGAGGTGGTGGTTCCGGAACCCCGGGCACGGGCGGCGGTGGCGGCGCCGGGGTGCAGTTCACCAGCGACGGCGCCAGCTTCACGAACGCTGCCACCGGCGAGGTCGCCGGCGGCAACGGCGGCAGTGGCGGCACTGGGTCCGTCGGCCATCCCGGCGCCCAAGGCGGCGTCGGCGGTGGCGGCGTCATATTTTCTTTCGGCGGCTCGGTCAGCAACTCGAACCTGATCGCCGGCGGCACCGGCGGCACCGGCGGCGATTCAGGCGGCCTTGCCGGTGCCGGAGACGGTGGTGGAGGCGGCGTCGGTGTCCAGTTCGGCTCCCTCAATGGCGACCTTGGCAGCGGCACCGGACAGATCGTGGGCGGTGCGGGCGGCGCCGGCGGCTCGGTAGGCACCGTTGGCACCGCCGGCAACGGTGGTTCAGGGGGCATCGGCGTGCTCGGCAATGTCGGTGGTATCGCCGGCACGATCACAGGGGGCGCCGGCGGAGCCGGCGGTTCGACCGTAGGGGGGACTGCCGGCAACGGCGGCGTCGGCGGCGCCGGTCTAGCCGGCAGCGCGAGCAGCAACACAGGTGCGATCAGCGGCGGCGCCGGCGGCGGCGCCGGCTCGACGAGGAACGAGAACGGCGGCACCGGCGGCGCCGGCGGAGCCGGCGTGACCGCCGGTGTCGGCAGCAATTTGGGCACGATCACGGGAGGTGCCGGCGGCGCGGGTGGCAACAGCGATTTCGCAAATGGCGGCGGTGGTGGCGCTGGTGGACTCGGCATGGCTGTCAGCAGCGTCAGCAGCAACGCCGGCACGATCACCGGCGGTGCGGGCGGCAGCGGCGGCGGCGGGTTCTCCTTCTTCACGGGCGGCGCCGGCGGGGCCGGCGGCACGGGCGTGCAGCTCATGGTCCACGGCGCCAGTTTCACCAACACGGGCAGCGTCATCGGCGGCGCCGGAGGCGTCGGCGGTTTCCCAAGGGGCGCGACCGGCGCCGGCGGCGTAGGCATCCTCAGCAACAGCGGCAACGCGCAGATCGTGAATTCCGGCACCATCGCCGGCGGCAATGGCAATGGCGGCCGCGCCAACGCCATCACGCTGGGCGGCGGCGGCAACACCCTCACCCTGCAGGCGGGATCGACCATCACCGGCAACGTCGTGGCCTCGGGCGGCGGCAACACGCTGGCGCTGGGCGGCAGCGCCGACCAGAGCTTCACAGTCTCGGCGATCGGCGGCAGCAACCAGTACCAGGGCTTTGACGCCTTCTCCAAGACCGGCAGCGGCACCGCGACCCTCACCGGCACGACCACCGAGGTGACGGCGTGGACGATCAGCGGCGGCACGCTCGCCGTGTCCCAGGACGCCAACCTCGGCGCTTCCTCGGGCGGCCTCACCCTCGGGGGCGGCACGCTGCAGACGGCCGGCACCTTCAGCATGTCGCGCACCACCACGCTCAATGCCGGCGGCGGCACCGTCAACGTCGCATCGGGCACGCTGACGCTGGCCGGCGACATCGGCGGCACGGGCGGCCTCACCATGACCGGCGCCGGCACCCTCGTGCTCACCGGAGGCAACAGCTATGCCGGCGGCACCACGATCGACAGCGGCACGCTGCTCGTGTCGAGCAACGACAACCTTGGCGCTGCCGCGGGTGCGTTGACGTTCCGCAACGGCGGCATGCTGGACGTGGCGGGGTCGTTCGTCAGCAATCGCAATATTGCGCTGGCGGCTGGCGGTGGCGTCATCAACCTCGGCGTCGGCCGCGGGCTCGTCCTCGACGGCGGGATCTCGGGCAGCGGCGACCTGGTGAAGATCGGCAGCGGCCGGCTGGACATCAACGGCAACAACACGGGCTATTCCGGTCGCACCGTGGTCGCAAGCGGCATCGTGGCGGTCGGAAACAGCAACGCGCTGGGCAGCGGCGCGGTGCAGGTCGGCGGCACCGGCATGCTTTTGGGCACGACCGACCTCACGCTCGCCAACGCATTGACCGTGGTCGCCGGCGATGTCGCTCGCATGGCGGCGGGAACAGGCACGACCATGACCTGGACTCCCGCGGCGCTCAGCATTGGCGCCAGCGGCGAGCTGGTGGTGGGCAGCGCCGCCTATGCCGGCACGGTGGTGATGGCGCTGGCAGCGGGCCAGAGTTCCGGCGGTAACTACGTCGGGATCGAGGGCGGCACGCTGCGTGCGGGCAACACCAACTTCTCAGGCCTGACGGCGGCGGCGACCGTCGACATCAGCAGGGGTGCGACGCTCGACCTCGCGGGCTTCAGCACCACGCTCGGCGGGCTGCAAGGCGGCGGCACGCTCGCGACCGGCACCAGCGCTACGCAAGTGACCAGCATCGGCGCCGGCACCTTCGGCGGCACCATTACCGGCGCTGGCGGCCTCGACAAGACAGGGCCCGGCGCGCTGATCCTCGCCGGCATCAACAGCTACACCGGCGGCACGACGGTGTCGGGCGGCACTCTGCAGCTCGGCGCCGGCGCTGCCCTGTCCTCGAGCGGTGCACTCATCGTCAACGGCGGCACCTTCGACAACGGCGGCAACGCCGTCACGGTGGGCGCACTTTCGGGCAGCGGCGGCGGCATCCTGCTGAGCGGCGGCAGCCTCACGACCAACAGTGCCGGCAATTCGACGCTCGCCGCCAACATCGGCGGCAGCGGCAGCCTCATCAAGGCCGGCGCCGGCGCGCTGATCCTGACGGGCGGCAACAGCTACAGCGGCGGCACCGCGGTTCTGGCCGGCATCCTGCAGGGCAGCACGTCGAGCCTGCAGGGCAACATCCTGAACAATGCCACCGTAACCTTCGACCAGGCGGGCGGCGGCAGCTATGCTGGCAGCATGTCGGGCACCGGCAGCCTGACCAAGAACGGTGCCGGTACGGTCATCCTGACAGGCAGCAACAGCTACACCGGCGGCACGACGGTGTCGGGCGGCGTGTTGCAGGGCAACAGCGCGAGCCTGCAGGGCAACATCCTCAACAACGCTGCAGTGGTGTTCAACCAGACCGGCAGCGGCACCTATGCCGGTGCGATGTCGGGCAGCGGCAGCATGACCCTGCAAGGCGGCGGCACGCTGACTCTCACCGGCAACGACACCTACACCGGCACCACGACCGTCAACGCCAGCACGTTGGTGGTGAACGGCAACCTGGCCAGCGCCGTGACGCTTGCCAACGGCGGTACGCTGGGCGGCGGCGGCAGCGTCGGCGGACTCGTCGCGACCAATAGCACCGTGGCGCCGGGCAACTCGATCGGCACGCTCAACATCAACGGCAACTTCACGCAAACCGGCGGCACCTACGCCGTCGAGGTCAATGCGGCCGGCCAGGCCGACCGCATCAACGCCACCGGCATGGCGACGATCGGCGGCGGCGCCACGGTATCGGTGCTGCCGGCGGCCGGCACCTATCAGCGCAATACGACCTACACCATCCTCAGCGCCACCGGCGGCGTGACAGGTGCCTATTCGGGCGTCAGCAGCAACTTCGCCTTCCTGACGCCGAGCCTCAGCTACGACGCCAACAACGTGTTCCTGACCCTGGCGATGACCCAGAGCGCCTTCGCCTCGGGCGCGCGGACAGGCAACCAATATGCCGTCGGCACCGCGCTCGACCAGGCCAATAGCAGCGCCACCGGCGACTTCAACGCTGTGCTGAATGCGTTGGCGAGCCTCGGCACCCAGCAAGGTCCGTACACGCTGAACCAGATCAGCGGCCAGCCCTATGCCGACTTCGGCACGTTCAATGTCGCCAACAACGCGATGTTCATGAATGCGCTCGGCCAGCAGATGGCGCTGGCGCGCGGCGGTCAGGGCAGCGGCCAGCGC
>JACPOB010000057.1 GCA_016185145.1 Rhodospirillales bacterium
GCCGGCTCCTTGCCGAAGTACTGCTTCACGACCTCGATGACATAGGGCATGCGGGTCTTGCCGCCGACCAGGTTCACCTCGTCGATCTGACCGGCCTGCAGGCCGGCGTCCTTGAGGGCCGCCTTGCACGGCTCCAGCGTGCGCAGGATCAGGTCCTCGACCAGGGACTCGAGCTTGGCGCGCGACAGCTTCAGCACCAGGTGCTTGGGCCCGCTCGCATCCGCCGTGATGAAGGGCAGGTTGATCTCGGTCTCCTTGGAATTGGAGAGTTCGATCTTGGCCTTCTCGGCCGCCTCCTTCAGGCGCTGCAGCGCGAGCTTGTCGTTGCGCAGGTCGATGCCCTGCTCCTTCTTGAACTCCTCCGCGAGGTAGGTGATCACCCGCAGGTCGAAATCCTCGCCACCCAGGAAGGTGTCGCCGTTGGTGGCCTTCACCTCGAACACGCCGTCGCCGATCTCGAGCACCGACACGTCGAACGTGCCGCCGCCCAGGTCGTAGACCGCGATGATGCCGCTCTTGCGCTTGTCCATGCCGTAGGCAAGGGCAGCCGCCGTCGGCTCGTTGATGATGCGCAGCACGTCGAGACCGGCGATGCGGCCGGCATCCTTGGTGGCCTGACGCTGGGCGTCGTTGAAGTAGGCCGGAACGGTGATGACCGCCTGCTCGACCTTCTCGCCGAGATAGGCCTCGGCGGTCTCCTTCATCTTGCCCAGGATGAAGGCCGAGATCTGGCTCGGGCTGTACTGCTGGCCGTTGGCCTCGACCCAGGCGTCGCCGTTGGAGGCCTTCACGATCTTGAAGGGCACCAGCGACATCTCCTTCGCGACCATGGGGTCGTCGAAGCGGCGCCCGATCAGGCGCTTCACCGAGTAGAGGGTCTTCATGGGATTGGTGACGGCCTGGCGCTTGGCGGCCTGGCCAACCAGTCGCTCGCCGGAGTCGGTGAAAGCGACCATCGAGGGGGTTGTCCGCGCACCCTCGGAATTCTCGATCACCTTTGTGTCGCCGCCTTCCATGACCGCGACGCACGAATTGGTCGTACCGAGATCGATACCAATGACTTTTGCCATGACTGCTCTCTCTTCCCTTGGCAGGTCGTCTCGGCCCCTAAGGCACCCAGCCGACCCCCTAATGTGTTACCTGCCGGAAAAACCGGGTCAGGACAGGGGCTATATAGGTCCTATCGGCGTGGCTGCAATGACTTGACGGGCCGAAAAGTGACGAATCCGACGCATTCCGGGGCCTTTCGGGCCTCGGCCACCGATTAGTTCTCGTTGCTGGCCGGACGCATTGCCGGTCCGCCCTTGGATACCCCCACCATGGCGGCCCGGAGCAGGCGGCCGGCGATCAGGTAGCCCGGGATCAGCTCCTGCACGACCGTTCCGGCCGGCACCGACGGGTCCTCGACCTCCATCATCGCCTGATGGAATTCGGCATTGAACGGCTTGCCCAGCGCCTCGATGCGGGTGACGCCGTGACGCTCCAGCACCGACTGCAATTCGCGCTCGGTGGCCTGCACGCCAACGATCACGTTCTTCAGCGCCGGGTCGACCGCGCCGGCATTGCCGGGCAGCACCGACAGGGCGCGGCCGAGATTGTCGGCGACCGACAGCACGTCCTTGGCAAAGCGCTCGATGCCGAACTTGCGCTCGCGCTCGACATCCTGCTGGGCGCGGCGGCGCACGTTCTGTGCCTCCGCGAGCGCGCGCAGGAGCTTGTCCTGCAGATCGGCCTTCTCGGCCTGCAGTTGCTGCAGATCGCCTGCCGCCTCCGGCTTGGCAGGAATGTCGACGGCGTCGTCCGGCTCGACCGGCATCTCAGCCGGGGCGCCGCCCGCGGTTGGATCGCTGGCCATACGTTATCCCTATAGCAAGTGGTTTCTTTAAGCGGGCCTTCACTTAGGGATGACGGCGTCCGCGGTCAACCACCTCATTGCTCTCCGGGTTGCAACCGCGTCACACCGCCGCCAGCGGTGCGTGCAGCTTGGTGCCGCGCACGATGATGCCGCCGCGGTCGCCGATCGTGACCGCGCCGTAACGCTGGGCGAACACCTCGGGCAGCGGCCGTGCGTCCGACGCCGCCAGCCACAAACGCAGCAGGTGACGGCGCCGTTCCGGCTCGGGCCAGTCCACGAAGCCGGTGCGGTCATGCAGCATGGTGTGATTGTGCACGAGCTGCACGTCGCCCGGCTTGAACTCCATGAACAGGTTGAGCTTGGGATCGTTGGCCAGAGAATCGAACAGGTCGAGCGCCTCGACATGGGCTGCCGTCAGTCGCGGCGCGTCTTCGAAGCGCTGGGCCGAATCGATGTACTGCCGCTGATAGATCGCCGTCAGGAAGCCCCTGTGCCAGTTGAACACCGGAATCTCGAAGTAGGGCTTCTGGCCGGCCGGCACTTCGCCCCGGCGGTCGGTGGCGAGTGGCCGGAACAGGATCTCGAGCAGATCGGGCCGGCGACGGCGCATCTCGTTGAAGATGGTGGTCGAGCTCACCAGGGCGGACAGGCCGCCCGACTGCGCCGTCTTGAGGCACAGCAGTCCGACGATGTCGCAGGAATCGGTGTGATAGGTCTGACGCTCGTTGGTCTGATAGATGCGCACGTTGGGATCGTGTACGTCGAGCCCGAGATCCTGCACGTGGCCCAGCACATGGCCCTTGCCGTTCTGCGAGCGTGCGCTGCCGAGATGGGCGCCCAGGCCGAAGAACGCCGTCGCCGATTCGCGCATCGACCAGCGCTCGACCGGCAGGCCGCGCAGCAGCAGGAAGCCGCGGCCGTTCAGCACCTCGTCGCGCACCCGCGCCTTCAGCCTGGGGCCGAGCGTCGGCAGCGGAAAGTCTGCAGGCGTTATCGCCGCGATGTCCGCATCACGCCGCGCCAGCGATGTCGCTGCACTCGCGACCTCGGCGACCTCCGCGGCACTGAGCGGCATCAGCCAGTCGTCGCGCTTGGCCATCTCGGGGCCGTACCAGGCCGCCGCTCCGGTCTGTTCCGGCGGAAGCTCGAACGTCATGCGTCAGTTTCCTCGCTCACGTTTCCCAGGGAAAGCGCGGCGCAAACAGGTCGACGTCGCTGCTCGCCAGCCGCGAGCTCTCGGTGGCGTTGACCAGCGCCGCGCGGATGCCCGGTTCGAGCGCGCTGTGGCCGGCGTCGGGCACGACGACATAGCGCGCCTCGGGCCAGGCGCGCGCCAACGCGTCGGCAGTGACCGGCGGGCAGACGATGTCGTAGCGGCCCTGCACGATGGTGCAGGGCAGATGGCGAATGCGGTCCAGAGTCGACCACGGCCAGCCTTCGGGCACGAACGTGCCGTGGGCGAAGTAGTGCGCCTCGATGCGCGACAGGGCGAGCGCGAAGCCGCCATGGTCGGATTCGAACGGCGCGCGCGCCGTGGGATAGAGCGTCGAGCAGGCCGCCTCGTAGCGGCTCCAGGCGCGCGCCGCGGGGCGATGGCTGTCGGGATTGCGGTCGGTCAGGCGGCGATAGTAGTTGCCCAGAAGGTCGGCGCGCTCGGCCGGCGGCAGGTGTTCGGCGAAGTCGCGCCACGCCTCGGGGAAGATCGCGCGCATGCCGTGGAGAAACCATTCGATCTCCGAGCGCGCGCCGAGGAAGATGCCGCGCAGGACGAAGCCGGTGACGCGCTCGGGATGTTTCAGGCCGTAGGCCAGTGCCAGCGTGCTGCCCCACGAGCCGCCGAACAGCAGCCACTGCTGGATGCCGAGATGGGTCCTGAGCTTCTCCATGTCGGCCACGAGATGGCCGGTGGTGTTGTCGTGCAGCTCGCCGAGCGGCATGGAGCGGCCGCAGCCGCGCTGGTCGAAGATCACGATGCGGTAGAATTGCGGGTCGAAGAAGCGGCGATGCACGGGCGCCGAGCCGGCGCCCGGCCCGCCGTGCAGGAACAGGACCGGCACGCCGTCCGGATTGCCGCTCTGTTCCCAATAGATTGTGTGTCGCCCGTCGACCGCCAGCATGCCGCTGGCATAGGGCGAGATTTCCGGGAACAGATCGGAGCGAAGCGGGGTTTCTGAACGCGGCATGTGACTTCAGTCCGAATCACTGCCACAGCTGCGCCTTTTGTTCCAGCCTCACCGCGCGCATTGCGACCGCCATGGCGCACCGTCTAAGGTCGCGGCGGGGAGCAGGAGGGTCAGTGGTTTTCCGCCGGTTACTCGTACTTCTTGCACTCCTCGCCAGTGTTGCCGCCTGCGCGCTTCCCAACGATCCGTCGCAGGCGACCGGTCCGTCGCGCGCCGGAATCCCGGCCCTGCCGCGCGAGCTCGAACGCGACGTCGGGTCGGCCTATCCGGACGCGGCGCTGCAGGCCTATGTCGATCGCGTCGGCCAGAAGGTCGTGAGCCAGTCCAGCGTCTCCGGCAGCTATCGCTTCGTCGTGCTCGACCAGCCGCTGGCCAATGCGCACGCAGCCGGCGGCTATGTCATGGTGACGCGCGGGCTGCTCGCTTTGCTCGATGACGAAGCCGAGCTGGCGGCCGCCCTCAGCCACGAGGTCGGCCATGTCGTGCAGCGCCATGCCTTCCAGCGGGCGCGGCAGAGGCAGAGCGTGCTCGACGCCGCCGTCGAGGCTGCCACATCGACCGGATCGATCACGGTCGGACGCTCGGTGGCGCGCGACGGGCTGCTGGCCTTGCGTCGCTATTCGCGCGAACAGGAACTGGAGGCCGACAAGATCGGCGTCGCCATGCTGGTGAAGGCGGGCTATCGCGGCAGCGCCATGGCGAGCCTCATCGACAAGCTGCGCCGACAGGGACAGCTCGAACTGCAGCTGATGGGCGAGGCGCCCGACTCGATCGACCGGCGCAGCTCGACGTCGACCCATCCTGCGCCGGTCGAGCGGCGCATCGCCCTGCAGGCCGTCAGCGACGCCACGGCGCCCGGCGAGTCCAACCGAGCGGCGTTTCTCGCGGCCGTCAACGGCATGTCGGTCGACGATCCGCCGCAGGAAGGTTTCGTGCGCGGCAACCGCTTTCTCCATCCGGTGCTGCGGCTCGCCTTCGAGGCGCCGCGCGACTTCCGGCTGTTCAACGACACCGACGGCGTCCTGGGCGTCGGCCGCGACCGTTCGCTGCTCTTCTTCGCCTGCACCGACGCGCCCCAGGACGGCCTCGCCGACTGGATGCGCAATCGCTTGAAGCCGACGCCGACCGACATCCAGACTACCGAGATCGGCGGCGCCGAGGCCGCGATCGGGGCGCGGCCGCGCGGCTCCGACACCGGGCTGGGCCAGGCGCGCTATGTCCTCATCCGGCACGGCGATCGCGTCTGCTTCTTCAATCTCCTGAGTGACGGGCCCGACCGCGATCAGCGCATCGAGGTTCTGATCAACGCGGCGCGCAGCTTCCGCAGCCTGTCCGAGGCCGAAGCGGCGGCCTTGCGGCCCTACCGGCTGCGCGTCGTGCCGACGGCCGGCACCAGCGCGGCCCAGCTTGCCCAGCGCCTGCCCTACACTGATTACAAGATGGAGCGGCTGCTGCTGCTGAACAGCGTCGACAGTGGCGCCGAGCTGATGCGGCTGCCGGAGGTGAAGACCATCGAGCCTTAGATCTTCTTCCGGACCGCGCGCTTCCAGTGCGCTCATGACCCATGAGCGCGCTGGAAGCGCGCGGTCCAGAAGAGTCATGACTCGATCCGTTCGAGCAGTGCGCCGCTGCCATCGAGCGCCACCAGCGCCGGCGCCTCGCGCGTCACCGTCAGCACCCGGCCGTCGTCGGCCGCTTCACCGGGCCCCGCGCCGCGGACCAGCCGCGTCAATCCCGTCCAGCCGGCATCGGCGCCGCGCGCCAGGGCGGCGTCGAGGGCGCTGTCGCTCTGGCCGTTCCACCAGAAGGCGTCGGCCTGGTCGTCGATTGGCCGCGTCGCGTCGACGCCCGCCGCCGACAGCAGCATTGCGCCGTTGGCGCTGAGCGCGGCGCGGGCCAGGGAGTTCAGGAGCTCGGCATGGCCGGGCCGCGCCGTCTGCGCCTCGCGCAAGCCGACGGTCCAGCGCGCGATCGCCGTGGCGCCGCCGCGGCAGGCGATGCGGCCGTCCTCGACGTTGCCGCCATAGGCGGCCACTGTCGCGGCGAGGCCCCGCGCCAGCATCCAGTCGAGCACCGAAAGCGGCGACATGGCGAACTGCAGGCCGAGCAGCTTGTGCCACATCTCCTCCTGGGCGCCGCGCAGGAAGAACACGTCGCAGGCGAGATTGGCCGCCATCAGCCGGCGGCGCAGCAACAGCATCAGGTCCAGGGTGCGTCCCGGATCGCCGGCGCTGCCCAGCATGTTGCCCAGCACCACCAGCTTGTCACCGCGCTGCCAGCGCTGCAGCAGCCTGCTGGCCAGAACCGCGAGCGCCCGGTCGTTGCCCTGCTGGGCGCCGAGAGCCCAGATGCGACCGCCGTCGCTGAGGCGGGCGATGGTGGGACCAGTCATGCGCGGTTCATGAAAAAGGCGGCGCGACGTTTCCGTCGGCCGCCTTTCAGCTCATTTTCTGCCAGGGCGGTCTAGCCACCTACGCTGCGGAGCAGCTTCGGTGGCTTTAGGGGCTGCTCGATCAAGTCCTTCGAAGCTCCGCAGGAGCGAAGGAGGGCTAGGCGACCTTCTGCAGAACGCTGTTCAGCTTCTGCGTGGCGACGTCCTTGTCGATGCGCTCGACCGCCGCCAGTTCGCGCGCCAGCCGATCGAGGGCGGCCTCGTAGATTTGCCGCTCGCTGTACGACTGGTCGGGCTGGCCGGCATTGCGATGCAGGTCGCGCACGACTTCGGCGATCGACACCGGATCGCCGGAATTGATCTTGGCTTCGTATTCCTGCGCCCGGCGGTTCCACATGGCGCGGCTGACGCGGCTGCGGCCCTTCAGGGTCACCAGCGCGTTCTCCATGATCTTGCGCGAGCTGAGCTTGCGCAGGCCGGAAATCTTGGCCTTCGCCACCGGCACGCGCAGCATCATGCGCTCCTGCTCGAACGAGATGACGAACAGGTCGAGCTTGTGCCCGGCGATCTCCTTCGCCTCGATATCGATCACGCGACCGACACCGTGCGTCGGATAGACCACGAAATCGCCCTTCTCGAAGGCATACTCCTTCGGCTTGGCCGCAATCTTCTTCGGCTTTGCCATGTCTTCAGATCCCTTCACGTCCACGTCCTACCCCGCGCTGAAGCGATACCGCGACCAACCGCTCACGCCCCCTTGCGTGTCGGCTCGATGCCGGGTATCCGTGAGTTGTTTTCGGATACCTACCAGGACACCGAGCCAGCGGCAGTCCGACCTGGGACCGCTTCCGACGGGACCCTTATATCAGAGATTCGCGCCTGAGTCGCGGCCGATGTTGCATTTCGGCAACGGTCTGCCCATGCAACAGTTGCATGACTGTTGCAAAAGATGCGTCCGAGACGCGAAAAGTGGCGGTTTCTAACGCGCCGCGGGCTTGTCCGAGAAATACTTTTCGAACTTGTCTTTTTCGTCCTTGAAATCGTCCGCGTCAGCCGGCGCTTCGCCCTTGCGGGTGATGTTCGGCCAGCTGGCCGACAGGCCGCGATTGAGCTCCAGCCATTTCTCCAGTCCCTTCTCGGTGTCGGGCAGGATGGCGTTGGGCGGGCACTCGGGCTCACAGACGCCGCAGTCGATGCATTCGTCCGGATTGATGACCAGCATGTTCTCGCCCTCGTAGAAGCAATCCACGGGGCAGACTTCGACGCAGTCCGGCTCGCGCAAGTCAGTCGCCGTCAATTTCGTCATACAACGCGCGAGCCTCGGGAGCGGGGCCGCGACGATCGCCCAAAGCCACGATCCGCACCACGCGCACACGCGGCCCCAGGGCGAAGGTCAGCACCATGCCGGGCGCCACGGTGGCGTGGGGCTTGTCGACGACGCGGCCGTCGATGCGGCAGCGCGACTTCTCGATGAAGCGCGTGGCGAGGCTGCGGGACTTGAAGAAGCGCGCATGCCACAGCCATTTATCGAGCCGCATCGCGCCTTAGGCTCTTACTTCTTTCCGCCGAGCTTCAACTCGAGCAGCTTGGCGAACGGCGAATCGGCAGCGGCGTCGCCTTTCTTCTCGGTGGTGGCATAGAGGCGCAGCGCCGGCCCGCCGCTGTCGCGGCGCGGCGGCCTCGGCCCACGCCGCTCCTCGCGCGGCGGCCCATCGCCGGGTGGACGACGATCGTCGCGCCGCTCCTTGTTGGGTGGCCCATCGTTGGGTGGCCGGTCGCGTCGCCGCTCGTCCTTGCTGCGCTCCGGTCTGGGCGAATCGGCAAAGAACTGCCGCTCGTTCGGCCGCTCGGGCCGTTCACGGCGGCGCTGATCGCGCTGCTGCCTCTGCTGCTGGCGCTGGCGCTCGCGCTGCTCCTCGCGCTCGCGGACGAAGCGCGGCTTGACCGAGAAGGCATAGAGCGGCCCGTGCTCTTCCGACGGCGGATGCACGCGATAGCCGAGCCCGCGCATCACGTTGGCCATCTCCGGCTCCGAGCAGCCGACCAGCGACATCATCTGCGGCGTGGCGCGGAACCAGCCCGGCGGCAGCGGACGCGGGCCTGCTGGCTTCCTGGTCTCCTCTGCAGCCTCAGCGGCTGGCGCCGGCGCTTCGGCAGCCGTTACTTCCGTCTTGGCCTCGGCAGGCGCTTCTTCGGCCTTGGTCTCCTCGGCCGTCGTCTCCTCGGCCATCGTCTCGTCGACCGCGGTATCTTCGGCGGCAGCCGCTTCCGCCGTCGGCTCGGCCGGCGTCGGCTCGCCCGGTGCTTCTGCAGGCGCCTCTTCGGCTGCCGCTGCCTCCTCGACCGGCTCCGGCTCCGGCTCAGCCGCTACCGGTTCTGCTGGCGCAGGCTCGCTCTCGCCGAAGGCGGCGGCAACGATGGCCCATTCGCTGATCTCGTCGGTCGGCGCAGTTGCGGTTGCGGGCGGGGCTGCATCGCCTGCTGCCGGCGGCGCGGCGTCAGGTTTCTTCTTCTGCTGCTGCTGTTGCGCCCGCCGCGCGGCCTCGCGGCTTTCGCGCACGGCGTGGCGTGCCATCGCCGCCAGTCGCTCGACCATGTCGGCGCGGATGGCGTGGTCGCCCAGCGGCAGATAGCCGATGGTGGCGTAGAACTCGCGCTCCGCGCCTTGCGGCAGATCCATCGAGGTGCGGCCCTCGGCCGGCAGCGGCGGGATGGTCTCGCGGCTGTGCGCCACCATCCAGAGGCCGGCGCGCAACCTGATCGGCACCGGTTTCAACATGCTCGGGAAGTAGAGCGAATAGACGCCGACGCGCACGCCGAGCCGCGCCAGCGCCTTGCGGTCCTCTTCGTTGAGCTGGGCGAGCTGATCCTCGATCGGCCGCCGCGCCAGCACGCCCAGGCCCTCGCAGAGCTGAAAGATGATGCCGCGCGCGCCGGCCGGCAATTCTGTCGTGGCGCGTGCATCCATCAATTCGCTGAGGCCGAGACGAATGCGTGTCTCGACCCAGGTGGCGGCGCGCTTGCGCACTTCCTCGCGCGCCGGACCGTCGAGCAGATCCGACGGCAGCGCCTCGACCTTTGGCGCCAGGATGTCGCCGCTCGGCAACAGGCGCGCGACGGGACCGCCGCCCCAGCAGACGCGCAGCTGCGAATCGAACACCAGCTCGCCATCGGGCGAGTTGGTGAAGGCCTGAAGGCGCACGGGCAGGTCCTGGCGAAGCGCGCGCAATGCGGCGCTCAGCACAGCCTTCTGGTCGGCATGTCCCTCTGTCGCATCCGGCACGAAGCGGAATCCCTCGATGCGGCCGAGATGCTCTCCTTCGACCGACACCTCGCCCGCCGCGGCGACCGACGACGTCATTTCACCCTCATCGCGTAATCTTCGTACAAGCAAGGCCGCCCGTCTATCGACAAACCTTTGCGTCAGACGCTGGTGCAATACGTCAGAAAGCTTGTCTTCGATAGAGCGCGTCCGCTCCTGCCAATGCACGGAACGCTGAATCCAGTCCGGACGATGCGAAATATAAGTCCACGTCCGCACATGCGCGATTCTCGCCATCAAAGTGTCGATGTCGCCGTCGTAGCGCTCCAGGCGCTTGATGTGGCTGTCGATCCAGTCTTCCGGCAGCCGTTCGCCGCCCTGCGTCAGATGCTCGAAGAGCTGGCCGAGCAGCCTTGTGTGCTCTTCCGTCATCGTCTTGCGAAAATCGGGCACCTGGCAGACTTCCCAGAGCAGCTTCACGCGCTGCGGCGTGCGCAGCCGCGGCAGGAAGTCCGAATGCGTCGACAGGGTCTGCAGAGCGAGCTGGTCGTCCTGTTCGCGAACCCTTTGCAGCGCGGCGTGGTGCGGCGGGCGGTTGAGCGAGGCGATCAGGGCCGGAACCGAATGGAAATGCAGGTCGCTGTTGCGCCATTGCACGTCGCGCAGCGGATCGAAGCGGTGATTCTCGATCGCCTCGACCACCTCGGGCTCGAGCCCGCCGACCTCGGCCGTGGTGCCGAAGGTGCCGTCGTTCATGTGGCGGCCGGCGCGGCCGGCGATCTGCGCCAGTTCGACGTTGCGCAGCGGCCGCAGCGTGCGCCCGTCATATTTGCGCAACGAGGCGAACCAGACGTGGTTCACGTCCATGTTGAGGCCCATGCCGATGGCGTCGGTCGCCACCAGGTAGTCGACCTCGCCCGACTGGAACATGTCGACCTGGGCGTTGCGCGTACGCGGGCTCAAGGCGCCCATGACGATCGCCGTGCCGCCGCGCTGGCGGCGGATGAGCTCGGCGATGGCGTAGACCTCGCTCGCCGAGAAGCCCACGACTGCCGAGCGCCTGGGCAGGCGTGTCGCCTTCTTCGGCCCGGCATAGGCGAGCTTGGAGAAGCGTGGCCGCGCCACGATGTCGATGTCGGGCAGCAGGCGATTGAGCACCGGCCGGATGGTGTCGGCGCCCAGCAGCATGGTTTCATGCGTGCCGCGTGCGTTCAGGATGCGGTCGGTGAAGAAATGGCCGCGCTCGGGATCGGCCGCCATCTGCACCTCGTCGACGGCGAGGAACGATACCGTACGGTCGAGCGGCATGGATTCGACGGTGCAGACGAAGTAGCGCGCGCCGGGCGGGGCGATCTTCTCCTCGCCGGTGATCAGCGCGACCTGCGAGGCGCCCTTGACCTTGACGATGCGATCGTAGTTCTCGCGCGCCAGGAGGCGCAGCGGGAAGCCGATCATGCCCGACTCGTGGCCGAGCATGCGTTCGATGGCGAGGTAGGTCTTGCCGGTGTTCGTCGGCCCAAGGACGGCCGTCAGCCGGCCGGCAGCGCTGGTAAGCGACATCGGCCCACCTTCGCGCGGGGCTTTGGCCGAAGCAAGGCCTCAACCCGGGCTAACCGGAGACCATTGGCTCCAGTTTGTTGCAGCCGATCACGGGGCCATGGTCGGCGCGCTGCACGATCACTGCCGCGCCAAGGCCCGGTTGCAGACCGGCATTCTCGACCGTCCAGCTCGCCTCCGCGCCGTCCCAGCGGCTCAGCACCTGCAGGCGGCGTACGACGTTGAAGTTCTCGATCATGCGGCCCTGGTTCTCGCCGCTGGCTACCGGCGTCGAATGGCGACGATCGTAGATCGCGAGCGTGACGTCGGCGGGCAGGTCCTCGAGCGGGAACGCGGCCAGCTTGACGGTGAGCGCGCCGCCTTGGGTACGCGACAGTTCCGGCGTGGCGCGCCTGGTCGAACGGCGTTGCGCTTCGGCCAGAAGTTTCTCGACGCCGGCGCGTTCGCGGCCGGTATCGTGGCCGATGCCCTCGACCACCATCTCCGGCGTGTAGACATAACGCTGCTTCAGGACGCGCGCATAAGCGCGCTGGCGATCGGTGGTGGCGCGTGTCGCGAAGGCGTCCTTCCAGCCGATATAGTCCCAGTAGTCGACGTGATACGACAGCGCGACGATGTCGGATCGCTTGGCCAGCATGCCGAGATAGGCATCGGCCGGCGGGCAGGAGCTGCAGCCCTGCGAGGTGAAGAGCTCGACCGCCCAGGGTCCCTCGGTCACGCTCGGCGGCTTGGCCAAGACGATGCGCCCAGCCGTCGCCGCAACGCCTGCCGCTGCGGCGCCGCCGATCAGCAGGGACCGCCGCCCAGGACCCGAAAGTTTCGCCATGGATCGGAAGATGCGCGCGTCGGGGCCTTCCTGCCAATCAACAAACGGTTAGTCGGCCATCACGCGAGCTCGCGAGACCGGGTCCGGCGACTGGACTCTCTTTGGGTAATATTATAACAATTCCGGTCATGCATGAGCCCGTTTCGCCCGGCACCGCGCTGCTCGCCATGAGTGCGCCCACGCGTATCGTGGCGGCACTTGGCGTGTCGGCGCTGTTGTGGCTCGCCGCCTGGTGGGCGCTGTGAACGTCGCGCTTCGCCTGGTGAATTTGACGGTGAGCTATGACCGTCATCCGGCGGTGCACCATGTGTCGGCGGAAATTCCGGCAGCCGAGATGACGGCGATCGTCGGCCCCAACGGCGCCGGCAAGAGCACGCTTCTGAAGGCCCTGCTGGGGCTGGCGCCCCACATCGAGGGCCGCATCGAATCGACGGCCAAGCGCATCGCCTATTTGCCGCAGCAGGCCGAGATCGACCGCTCCTTCCCGATCTCGGTATTCGATACCGTGCTGCTCGGCCGCTGGGCGCGCTTCGGCGGCTTCGGTGCCGCCGCGCCTGTCGACATCCACGACGCGCAGCATGCCATCGAAGCGGTCGGGCTGGCGGGCTTCGAGCGCCGGCCGATCGACACGCTGTCGGTCGGCCAGTTCCAGCGCGTGCTGTTCGCCCGCCTGCTGCTGCAGGACGCCGATCTCGTCCTGCTGGACGAGCCGTTTGCCGCCATCGATGCCAAGACCGTCAACGACCTCATGGCCGTGATCCAGCGTTGGCGCGCCGAGCAGCGCACGGTGGTTGCGGTCCTGCACGATCTCGACCAGGTCCGGCGCGATTTCCCCAACGCGCTGCTGATGGCGCGCGAGCTGGTCGATGCCGGTCCGACCGTCAGGGTGCTGTCGGCCGAGAACCTGCTGCGCGCCCGCGCCATGGCGGAGGCCTGGGACGAGCATGCCGGCACTTGCGACGTGCCGATGCGGGTGAGCGCCTGACGGTGTCACCATGTTTTACGAATATCTGATCGCGCCGTTTGCGGACTTCGGCTTCATGCGGCGCGCGCTGGTGGCAAGTCTCGCCTTGTCGGTCGGCGGCTCGGCGATCGGTGTGTTCCTGATCCTGCGGCGCATGAGCCTGATGGGCGATGCGCTCGCCCACGCCCTGCTGCCCGGCGCCGCGCTCGGCTTCCTGCTGGGTGGGCTGTCGCTGCCGGCCATGAGTCTCGGCGGATTCCTGGCCGGCGTCTCCACCGCACTGGTGTCCGGCGTAATCGCCCGCTTCTCGAGCATGCGCGAAGACGCCAGCTTCGCCGCCGCCTATCTCACGGCCATGGCGCTCGGCGTGCTGATCGTGTCGTTGCGCGGCTCGGCGGTCGACCTGATGAACATCCTGTTCGGCGCCATCCTCGCCGTCGACGAGACAGCGCTGGTGCTGGTGGTCTCGACCGCCACGCTCACCCTGGTCGGCCTCGCCGCGATATACCGGCCGCTGGTGGTCGAATGCTTCAACCCGGGCTTCCTCGCTGCCATGGGCATCCGCGGTTCGGTCTATCACTACCTGTTCCTCGCGCTCGCGGTGCTGAACATGGTGGCGGGCTTCCAGGCGCTGGGAACGCTGATGGCGCTCGGCCTGATCTTGCTGCCTGCCGTCGCTGCGTCGTTCTGGGCGCGCGAGGTGTGGTCGATGACCCTGGTCGCCGCGCCGATGGCCTTTGCCTCCGCGCTCATCGGCCTGCTGGTGTCGTTCCATGCCGGCCTGCCGTCGGGCCCGGTGATCGTGCTGTTCGCCAGCCTGTTCTTCCTGGGGTCGCTGCTCTTCGGCTCGCGCGCCTCGGTGCGCGCCAGGCTCTCGCATCCGGTGCATCTGCGCGGCTAGCCTCCTTCGCTCCTTCCGCCTTCGCCAAGGCTCCGGCGGACCAGGACTACCCTCCGAAGCTCCGACAGGAGCGTAGGAGGGCGGAGCTTCGGAGGCCGAGGTCCTCCGTAGCTGCGAAGCAGCGAAGGAGGATAAGCTACCGCCATGACCGACACTTCCTCGCCCGTTCCGGGCGTCACGCTCAAGACGACCAAAGCCAACAACATCGACATGCGCTACGCCGAGATCGGCAGCGGTCCGCTGGTGCTGTTCTGCCATGGCTGGCCGGAGAGTTGGTATTCATGGCGCCATCAGCTCACGGCCGTCAGCGCCGCGGGCTTCCGCTGCGTCGCTCCCGACATGCGTGGCTATGGCGGCACCCAGTCACCCGAGCCGATCGATCAATACACGCTCCATCATCTCGTCGGCGACATGGCCGAGCTGGTGAAGGCGCTTGGCGAGACGAAGGCGATCATCGTCGGCCACGACTGGGGCGCGCCAGTCGCCTGGCATTCCGCGCTGTGGCGGCCCGATCTCTTTCCCGTGGTCTGCGCCATGAGCGTGCCCTATGCGCCGCCGGGCTACATCGACGTGCTGACGGCGCTGGAGAAGCTCGGCATCAACGACTTCTACCTGCAGTACTTCCAGAAGCCCGGTGTGCCCGAGGCCGAGTTGCAGCAGGACATCCGCGGCGCATTGCGGCGTATCTACTTCACGGCCGCCGGCGACTTCACCGAGAAGGGCAAGGGCTTCGCCCGCCTGGGCGAGGGCACGCTGCTCACCAACACCGTCGATCCGCCGGCCCTGCCGGCATGGCTGAGCGAGGCCGATCTCGACTACTACACGCAGGAATTCTCCCGCGCCGGTTTCCGCGGCGGCCTGAACTGGTATCGCAACCTCAGGCGCAACTGGGAGCTGGGCGGCCCATGGCGCGGCCAGCCGATCCGCCAGCCCTCGCTGTTCATCGCCGGCAGCCGCGACGGCGTCCTGCGCTTCCCGGCAGCCCAGGCCCAGCTCGACGCGTTTCCCAAGACGCTGCCCGGCCTGCGCGGCAGCCACATCCTCGAGGGTGCCGGACACTGGGTGCAGCAGGAGCGGGCGGAGGACGTCAATCGACTGCTGATTGAGTTCTTTAAAAGACTGGCTTGATAAAGACCAATGATCTTCCTATCTTCCTAATCAGGAAGACAGGAAGAAAATGGCCCTCAATATCAAAAGCCGTGAGACTGAAAGAGTCGTTCGGGAATTGGCCAAGCGCATGGGCCTATCCATCACCGAGGCTGTTCACCAAGCCGCGGAAGAAAAGCTGCACGCGATGAATGTTGATTACGAGAAGCAGCTCGCGGCACTCACGCCGGCGCAACGCGAGAAGCTTCGAAGGATCGAGGAAATCTCCAGGCAGGCGGCGGCGTTGCCGATCCTCGACACTCGAACGGACGACGAGATCCTGGGCTACAACGACAAGGGCACCTTCGATTGATCGTCGTCGATACGTCGGCAGTGATGGCCGTGCTTCTCGCGGAGCAGGATGCGTGGGCGTTCCAACTTGCGCTCTCGCGACAAGATGAGGTGCGCCTTTCGGCGATGACGGATTTTGAGACCCGTCTTCTGGCTTTCAGTCGGGGCGGTGCTCGCCTTGTCGACCGCTATGAAGCCCTTTTCGACACGGGCGCGTTCGCCATCGAGCCCTTCGGCAAGCAGGAATCGCTGGCAGCTTTCGACGCCTATCGTCGGTTCGGCAAAGGCAATCATCCGGCTCGGCTCAATCTCGTTGATTGTGCTGCCTACGCGCTCGCCAAGAACCTCAATGTCCCGCTCCTGTTCAAGGGAGACGACTTCGCCCGGACCGATATTGGCCGGGTCGTCTAGGCGGTTGCCGTTGGCTGAGGCATACTCAGCGACGTTTCCGGAGGCGCCGATGATCCGTCTTCTCAGCTTGGCTCTTGCCACTCTGCTGGCCGTTGCCGCGCCGGTCTGGGCGCAATGCGACGATGGCCCACCGCCTCCTCCGCCGCCGCCGCAGGGCGACCAACCTACGACCTGACATGTCACTGCCGTCCCGCCGCCTGCTGTTGGTGGCGTTGCCGCTTGCAATCGTCGGCGCCTGTGCGTCGCCCGCCTCCTATTCGGCGATGGTGGCCGGCGTGCCGCTGGGCCAGGGCGCCGCCCGTGTCTATCGCAGTGCCATCACCGTCGGCTCGGTCACGCTCGGCCGCGATGTCGGCACACCGTGGAGGTCGGCGGTCGGTCCCGATCAGGTGCAGCAGGCGCTGGTGCAGACGTTGGCCAATGCCGGCCTGGGCCAGCCGGCCAACGGTCGCTTCCGCCTCAACGGCCTGTTGCTGACGCTCAGCCGGCCCTATGCCGGCTTTGCCATGACGGTGACGGCGGCGATCGCCTGGCGCCTGACCGACACCACCAATGGCACCGTGGTCTATGATAGGACGCTGCAAGGCCTGGGCACGGCGACGCTGGACGACGCGATCGACAACAACAATCGCCTGCGCATCGCCGAGCAGCGCGCGATTCGCGCCAACCTGCAGCAGCTCGTGCAGGACCTCTACGCCCTGCCGTCCCGCTGATTACCTGTTTCTTCTCTGCGCTCGGGATGACAACACTTCGTCATACCAGCGTGCGCAGCTCGGCCGTTGCGACCGAGAGCATGGCGAGGTCGAGCATGCCGGCGCCCGCCAGATCCTCCTTAAGCAGGCGATCGACGCGATCGAGGGCGAGCTTGCGCGGCTCGCTCCAGCGCGCGATGGCGGCATCGGCATCGCCGGATGCATGCGGTCCCGCGGCGCCCAGCGCCGATGCCAGGAGGTCGGCATGCAGGGTTACGAGCTCGTCCTGCACCGCGAGCGCCGCCTGCGCCGGCCACTGGCCTTCGCGCGGCAGCTTCTGCGCCGCGATCGCCAGCCGGGCCAGCGACAGCCGCTCGCCCAACCGGAAGTAGAGGCGCGCCGCTACCTCGATGCTCACGCCGTTGGCGCGCGCCGCCAGCATGAGATCGCCCGCCGCCGCCAAAGTCTCGAGTGCGGCTGCGCGGCGCGCCACCCCTGCCGGCGCGCCCATCGCCTCGAAGGCCGCAGCGCGCTCGACCAGCGCTGCGCTCTCGGCTTCGCCTATAAGGTCCGCCGGCAGATCGCCCAGCGCCGCCACCGATGCGGCGAGCCCGGCGGTCGAGGCCATCGCGTCGATCGGCTGCGGCAGGCGGCGCAGCGCCCACTGCACGGTGCGCGTCAGGAAACGTTGCGAGGCCACCAGCATGCGGATCTGTGCTTCGGCCTTGAGCGCGGGATCGAGGGCTTCGATGTCGCCCCACAGATCGCGCAGCTTCCAGGCATCGCGCACGACGGCGAAGGCGCGGGCGATCGCCGCCGCCGGCGCGCCGGTGCGGCCCGCCATGTTGCGTACGAAGGTCGGCCCGCAGCGATTGATCAGCGAGTTCACGACCTGAAGGGCCGTGATCTCGCGGCGCAGGCGATGGGCGCGGATCGAAGGTTCGTGCTTCTCCTGCAGCGCCGTCGGGAAGTAGCGCAAGAGCTCGCCCTCGAGCAGCGGGTCGTCGGGCAGGTCGGACTCGAGGATCTCGTCGTTGAGGTCGATCTTGGCGTAGGCCAGCAGCACGCTGAGCTCGGGACGAGTCAGGTATTGCCGGTTTTGGCCGCGCGTGCGCATGGCCGGCGAATCAGGCAGGAACTCGACGGCGCGATCGAGCCGGCCGTTGCGCTCGAGAGAGCGCATGAAGCGTTCCAGCCGATCATGCTCCTCGCCCGCCTGCTCCTCGGCGACGCTGATCGCCTGGCTCTGCTGGTAGTTGTGGCGCAACACCAGGTTCGCCACCTCGTCGGTCATGGAGAACAGGAGCGCGTCGCGCTCCTCGCGCTTCAGCGCGTCGCGCAGGATCGCTTCGCCGGTGACGATCTTGATGTTGACCTCGTGGTCGGACGTGTCGACGCCGGCCGAGTTGTCGAGCGCGTCGGTATTGATCTTGCGGCCGACCAGTGCGGCCTCGACGCGGCCGCGCTGGGTGAAGCCGAGATTGGCGCCCTCACCGACGACGCGCGCCCGCACCTGGTCGCCGTTGATGCGCAGCAGATCGTTGGTGCGGTCGCCGGCATCGGCCTGGCTTTCGCTCGATGCCTTCACATAGGTGCCGATGCCGCCGAAATAGAGCAGGTCGACCGGGGCGGTCAGGATCGCCCGCATCAGGTCGACCGGCGTCATGCTGGGCGCCTCGATGCCGAGTACGGCGCGCGCCTCGGCCGACAGGGCGATCGACTTGGCAGCGCGGTCGTAGATGCCGCCACCCGCCGACAGCAGCGACTTGTCGTAGTCCATCCATGACGAGCGCGGCAAGTCGAACAGCCGCTTGCGCTCGTCCCAGCTCGTCGCCGGATTGGGCGCAGGATCGATCAAGATGTGGCGATGGTCGAACGCGGCGACCAGCTTGATGTGCCGCGACAGCAGCATGCCGTTGCCGAACACGTCGCCCGACATGTCGCCGACGCCGGCAACGGTGAAGGGCGTGGTCTGGATGTCCTGCCCCAGCTCGCGGAAGTGACGCTTCACCGATTCCCAGGCGCCGCGGGCGGTGATGCCCATCTTCTTGTGGTCGTAGCCCGCCGAGCCGCCCGAGGCGAAGGCGTCGTCGAGCCAGAAGCCGTATTCCTGGGCGAGCGCATTGGCGATGTCGGAGAAGGTCGCCGTGCCCTTGTCGGCGGCGACCACGAGATAGGGATCGTCGGGATCGTGGCGCACCACGTCGGCCGGCGGCGCGATGCCGTGGGCGGCGTAGTTGTCGGTGAGGTCGAGCAAGCCGCGGATCAGAGTCTGGTAGCAGGCGATGCCTTCGGCCTGGACCTGCTCGCGCGTCCCACCGACGGGTGGGCGCTTGACGTAGAAGCCGCCCTTGGAACCCACCGGCACGATCACGGCGTTCTTCACCATCTGGGTCTTCATCAGCCCCAGGATCTCGGTGCGGAAGTCCTCGCGCCGGTCGGACCAGCGGATGCCGCCACGCGCCACGCGGCCGCCGCGCAGATGGATGCCTTCCATGCGCGGGCTGTAGACGAAGACTTCTACCAGCGGCCGCGGCGCCGGCAGCTCGTCGATGCTGCGGCTGTCGATCTTGATGGAGATCCAGTCCTTGCCGGCCTGCCAGTAGTTGGTGCGCAGGGTGCAGCGCACGGCGTTGAGGAAACGCCGCAGGATGCGGTCCTCGTCGAGCGTCGCCACGCCGTCCAGCGCGGTCGAGATCTCGGCTTCGAGCCGGTCGAGCTTCTGCCTGCGCGTGTCGGATGTCGCCTCGTCCAACGCCGGATCGAAGCGCGCCAGAAAGAGATCGATCACCAGCCGCGCAATCGCCGGATACGACGACAGCACGCGCTCCATGTAGTCCTGGCTGAAGGCGATGCCGGCCTGGCGTAGATACTTGGCATAGGTGCGCAGGATCGCGACCTCGCGCCACGCCAGCCCCGCCGCCAGGACCAGCCGGTTCAGCCCGTCGCTTTCCAGCGCCCGCGCCCACACCCTGTCGAGCGCCTCGGCGAAGCGCGGACCTGCCCCGACGAGATCGACCGGCGAGGCGTCGGCGGTCTCCACGCTCAGCACCTGCAGCGCCACCGCCTCGTCGCCCGCTGCCCCCGTTGCCTGGGGCGGCTTCAGCAGGAACGGCGCCTCGCTCAGCACGCGCAGGCCGAGGTTTTCCGCCAGCGGCAGGATGTCGGACAGCGCCAGCGGCGCCTTGGGATGGAACAGCCGCAGCGTGAAGCGGTGCATCGGCAGGTCGGGCGCGCGGTCGAGGCGCACGCCGAACGGCCGACCGGCGAGGGCGGCCTGCACCAGGTCGAGATCCGCCGCCGCCTGACCGGCATCGAAGCTGTCGCGATAGACGGTGGGGAACCAGTCGCGCCAGCGTCGGGCGGCGGCGCGGCCCTCGACCTCGCCCAGCCTGTCCTGCAGGGCGGTGTGGAAGCGATCGCTCCACGAGGTTGCCGCCTCGGCCAGCGCGCGCTCGAGCTCGGCGAGATCGGGCGTCGGCGTGTCGTTGGATTCGAGCTTCAGCGTGTAGAGCACCTGGGCCAGCGCCGAATCGCTGCTGACCGAGACGTCGACCGACTGGACCTTGCCCCGCCACGCCTGTTCAAGCAGCGCGACGAACTGGTCGCTGAGCTGGGAGTCGAAGCGCTCGCGCGGGGCGAACACCAGGCAGGAGGCGAAGCGGCCGACGGCGTCGCGACGCGCGAACAGCGCCACGCGCCGCCGTTCCTGCAATTGCAGGATGCCCAGCGCATGGTCGTAGAGCGTGTCCTCGTCGATCTGGAACAGCTCGTCGCGCGGATAGGCTTCGAGGATGGCGAGCAGCGCCTTGCCGTCGTGGCTGTGCACGTCGAAGCCGGAGCGCCGCATGATGCTGTCGACGCGGCCGCGCAACAGCGGCACGTCGCGCACCGTCGCGTGATAGGCCGTCGAGGTGAACAGGCCGACCAGGCGGCGCTCGCCGGTGACGCGCCCGTCGGCGTCGTACGTTTTCACGATCACGCAATCCATCGGGCCGCCGCGATGGACCAGCGAGGGCCGATCGGTCTTGATGATCAGGATGTTGTGCGGCCCCCGCGCGAAGCGCGACATCGCCTCGCCGCCGCCGAGTCCCATCTCGAACAGCCGCACTTCGTCGCGTCGCAGGATGCCGAGCGGTGAGCCCGGCATGATCTCGTAGCGCAGGCCGCCGGGCTGGCCCGCGTCCTCGACATAGCGGTAGCGGCGATAGCCCAGGAAGGTGAAATGATCGGCCTCCAGCCAGCGCAGGAAGTCCTCGTACTCGGCGAGGCTCGGCGAGCGGCTGGGCGCGAGATCGGCGATGGCGTCGAGGCAGGAGCGGCGCATCGCGCGCCAGTCCTCGACCGCGAGCCGCACTTCGGCCAGCACGCGGGTGAGGGCGGCGGCAAGCTCGTCGAGCACGACGGGATCGGCCTGGCGATCGATCTCGATGTGCATGAACGATTCGGGCTTGGCGCGCTCGCCGGCTTCGACGGCGAAGCCGAAAAGCGCGCCGTCGAGGTCGCGCCGCACCGGCAGCACCGGATGGGCCAGCAGGTGGACGTTGATCTCGCGGCGATTGAGTTCGCCCACGATCGAATCGACCAGGAACGGCATGTCGTCGTTGACGATCTGCGCGATGGTGTGGCGGCTCTCGAAGCCGTGGTCGGCGTTGGTGTTGAAAACCCGCACCTTGGCGACGCCCGGCAGCCGGCGGCGAGCGAAGGCGAGCAGGGAGACCGCGGCGCCCGCGCGTTGGTCGGCCGATGCGCCGGCGAGGTCCTTGTCGGCGACGCGGGCGTACAGGCGGCGGGCGAAATGGGCCGCCTCCTCACCGCCGCTCGCCAAGGCGGCGGCGCAGATGGCATCGAGCCCATAGACACGCGGGGCCAGTACGGTGGCCATTTGAGCGCCCTCCCGGTCAGCGTTGGTGCTGGGAGCGATGTTACGTCCGACCATGACAATCTGACGACGGAGATCGGTGTGGCCGAAAGTGCCCACCACATCTTGTGTTTTGCGGGGTGCTCCGACGCAGCATAGCCGATTCGCTGCGGTTTCTGTTCCTGGCCCTAGGAATCCGCGGGAAAGCGCGTTTTGTTCTCCTCCCTTGCTGCGCCTGCGAAGGTTCGCGCACGGTCAAATTATCAAATTTTGAAAGGACATTTTTTGATTATATTTCAATATATTAAGTGCTCATTCTTCAGATTCACAGGCGGGGTAAAAATTTGGCGATGACACGGCTTTCGTGGGGCGTATCATCAAGGAATAGGGGCTCACCGAATAGCCCTCCCAATATCTAGGTGTCCTTCCACAGAGTGTTCCATCCACAGCTGTGGACAAAAGCAAGAATGGGGGCCGCAAGTGTTTGATGTCGTTCAGGTTCGCAGCGGTGCGCGGGTTGTTACCGATCCCTCTCGGGATGCCCGGCTCACAGCCTTCGGCAAAGCCACTCTCTCCGACCGCTACCTGATGCCCAATGAGAGCTATCAGGAGATGTTCGCGCGCGTCGCTTCGGCATATGCCGACGACGATGGCCATGCCCAGCGGCTGTACGACTACATCAGCAATCTGTGGTTCATGCCGGCGACGCCCGTGCTGAGCAACGGCGGCACCAGCCGCGGCCTGCCGATCTCCTGCTTCCTGAACGAGGCCAACGATTCGCTGGAAGGCATCGTCGGTCTGTGGAACGAGAACGTGTGGCTGGCCGCGCGCGGCGGCGGCATTGGCTCGTATTGGGGTAACCTCCGTTCGATCGGCGAGAAGGTCGGCATGAACGGCAAGACCTCCGGTGTCGTGCCCTTCATCCGCGTGATGGATTCGCTGACGCTCGCCATCAGCCAGGGCTCGCTGCGCCGCGGCTCGGCCGCGGTCTATCTGCCGGTCAACCATCCCGAGATCGAGGAGTTCATCGAGATCCGCCGGCCGACCGGCGGCGATCCCAACCGCAAGGCGCTGAACCTGCACCATGGGCTGCTGATCTCCGACGCCTTCATGCGCGCCGTCGAGGCCGACGAGGAGTGGGCGCTGGTCAGCCCCAAGGACGGCGCCGTGCAGCGCAAGGTCTCGGCGCGGCACCTGTGGATCCGCATCCTGACGGCGCGCATCGAGACCGGCGAGCCGTACCTGGTGTTCGTCGATCACGTGAACAACGCGCGCCCCGAGCACCAGAAGATGGCGGGCCTCGAGGTCAAGACCTCCAACCTGTGCAGCGAGATCACGCTGCCGACCGGCGTCGACCATCACGGCAAGCAGCGCACCGCCGTGTGCTGCCTGTCGTCGCTGAACCTCGAGACCTATCTCGAATGGCACGAGCATCCGACCTTCATCGAGGACGTGATGCGTTTCCTCGACAACGTCCTGCAGGGCTTCATCGACAACGCGGGCTCCGACTTCGCCCGCGCGACCTATGCCGCCATGCGCGAGCGTTCGGTCGGCCTCGGCGTCATGGGCTTCCACTCGTTCCTGCAGGCCAACAACATCCCGCTCGAATCGGTGATGGCCAAGGTGTGGAACAAGAAGATGTTCAAGCACATCCGCGGCCAGTGCGACGAGGCCTCCAAGTCGCTGGCCAAGGAGCGCGGCGCCTGCCCGGATGCCGCCGACTTCGGCATCGAGGAGCGCTTCTCCAACAAGCTGGCGATCGCCCCCACCGCCTCGATCTCGATCATCTGCGGCGGCGCCTCGCCCGGCATCGAGCCGTCGGCCGCCAACGTCTACAATCACAAGACCCTTTCGGGCTCGTTCGTGGTGCGCAACCCGTACCTCGAGAAGATGCTTGAGGCGAAGGGCAGGAACGACGAGGACACCTGGACCTCGATCACCGTCAGCCAGGGCTCGGTGCAGCATCTCGACTGCCTCGACGATCATGAGAAGGCGGTGTTCAAGACGGCGTTCGAGATCGACCAGCGCTGGCTGGTCGAGCACGGCGCCGACCGCGCGCCCTTCATCTGCCAGAGCCAGTCGCTCAACCTCTTCCTGCCGGCCGACGTGCACAAGCGCGACCTGCACCAGATCCACATGATGGCCTGGAAGCGCGGCGTGAAGAGCCTCTACTACTGCCGCTCGCTGTCGATCCAGCGCGCGGAGACGGTCGCCGGCGAGGCGCTCGCGCTGCCGATCGGCGATCAAGCCCTTTCAGCCCCCAGAGTTAATGGAAGCCTGGTCGACGCTCCCTCAACGGTGCCGTTCGGTACGCCGGCGGCACCGCAACAAACGACCGACTACGAAGAGTGTCTTAGCTGTCAGTAGCCGCAGCCGTCCTCGACGCGCCGCGGGTCCAAACCGCGGCGCGACGGGGTTTCTTTCGCCAAAATCATTTTTGAACGCGGGTTGCCATGTCCCTGCTCGACGCCAAGCCGATCTACAAGCCGTTCCACTATCCCTGGGCCTACGATGCCTGGCTGATGCAGCAGCGCATCCACTGGCTGCCCGAGGAAGTGCCGCTGGCCGACGACGTCAAGGACTGGCGCAACAAGCTCACCGACGCCGAGCGGCACCTGCTGACGCAGATCTTCCGCTTCTTCACCCAGGCCGACGTCGAGGTGAACAACTGCTACATGCGGCACTACAGCCGCGTCTTCAAGCCGACCGAAGTGCAGATGATGCTGGCCGCCTTCTCCGCCATGGAGACGGTGCATGTCGCGGCCTACAGCCATCTGCTCGACACGATCGGCATGCCCGAGACCGAGTACTCGGCCTTCCTCCATGTCAAGGAGATGAAGGACAAGTACGACTACATGCAGGGCTTCAACGTCGACTCCAAGGAGGACATCGCCAAGACGCTGGCGGTGTTCGGCGCCTTCACCGAGGGCCTGCAGCTCTTCGCCTCGTTCGCCATGCTGATGAACTTCCCGCGCTTCAACAAGATGAAGGGCATGGGCCAGATCGTGTCGTGGTCGGTGCGCGACGAGGAGCCGCTGCAGCGCGAGATCTACGTCGCCTGCTCGACCATCGTCGATCACGAGGACGCCTTCATCGATCTCGCCTTCGACCTGGGCGGCATTGAGGGCATGACCGCCGTCGACGTGAAGCGCTACATCCGCTTCATCGCCGACCGGCGCCTCACCCAGATCGGCCTGCAGCCGATCTACCGCAGCGACGCCAAGAACCCGCTGCCGTGGATGGACCAGATGCTCAACGCCATCGAGCACACCAACTTCTTCGAGAACCGCGCGACGGAGTACTCGAAGGCGTCGACGCGCGGGACCTGGGAAGAGGCGTTCGGTTAGCGCGACCTCGTCGTTCAAAGCCCACGACGCGCAGTCCGAGGCTCAAGTCGTCGCGCCGCTGACCGCGTTCACCGGAAAATTCGAAGCCCTCGCAATAGGCCTCTAGGCGCGCCACGTAGTTCAGTGCGATTTCGCTGCCGGCGCGTTCAGCGATCCAGTCGCCTATGCTTAGAAGGTCACTGCGCGCCTGAGGCGTGAAAGTGACGGTTCGGCGTTTCAACGGCGAGCCTTGCGCCGTCCGCTGTAACGTGCGCGCGCTTCCGCGAAGACTCCCTTTGCCGGAATGCGACTTGAAGGATCTGCCTTGGTCGCTTCGTAGGCCGGGAGGACCTCATCCCGCAGCCATCGTTCAAACACGGCATCGCGCTCCTGCAGGGCGCGAAGGCCGGCTCTGATCGCCTCCGAACCCGAGGCATATGCGCCAGAGTTGGCGTCGATGAACGCCGCCTGCTCGGCGGGAAGACTGAACGTGCGCTTGGAAACCTTGGTCATTGAAGATCCTCGGTATGACTTCATCATATCCGCGACAAGCGTGGCGAGCGAACCGGGATTTCACGGTTCTGGCACGGGAGTCGCATGCCGCAGTCGACGCTTCCGTCGCCAGGAGACGACCATGATCTTTTCCCGCCGCTCGCTTCTCCCCGTGCCTGCTGCATTGGCCCTGCCGAAGATCGCCTGGGCGCAGGACAAGGTCGTGCGCTACGGCATTCCGATGACGGACATCCCGCTCACGACCGGCCAGCCGGATCGCGGCGCCAACGCCTACCAGTACACCGGGCTCACCCTCTACGACCCGCTGATCGGCTGGGAGCTCGATGTCTCCGATCGGCCAGGCAAGATGATCCCCGGGCTGGCGACCGAGTGGAAAGTCGACGACGCCGACAAGACCTTGTGGACCTTCAAGCTCAGGCCGGGCGTGAAGTTCCATGACGGATCGGCGTTCGATGCCGACGCCGTGATCTGGAACCTCGAGAAGGTGTTCAACAAGGACTGCCCGCAGTTCGACACCCGCCAGTCGGCCCAGGTGCGGCCGCGCCTGCCCGGGCTCGCGAGCTACCGCAAGGGCGGCGACATGGAGATCGAGATCAAGACCAAGTCGGTCGATTCGCTCTTCCCCTATCAGCTGCTGTGGTTCCTGGTGTCGAGCCCGGCGCAGTGGGAGAAGGTCGGCAAGGACTGGAACAAGTTCGCCTCCGAGCCTTCCGGCACCGGGCCGTTCAAGCTGACCCGGCTGGTGCCGCGTGAGCGCGCCGAGCTGGTGAAGAATGAGGCCTATTGGAACCTCAAGCGCATCCCCAGGGTCGATCGCATCATCTTCGTCTGCGCGCCCGAGGATTCCGGCCGCAGCGCCGCCCTGCTGTCGGGTAACCTCGACATGATCGACGGGCCGGCGCCCGACATGCTGGACCGCCTCAAGCAGGCCAATATCCGCATCTCGACGAACATCACGCCGCACGTCTTCCAATACCATCCCTCGCTGGTCGAGGGATCGCCATGGACCGACATCCGTGTGCGCAAGGCGGCGAACCTCGCCATCGACCGCGATGCCATCGTGAAGCTGATGAACGGACTGGTGAAGCCGGCCTATGGCGAGGTCGACCGCTCCAGCCCGTGGTTCGGCAAGCCCACCTTCGTGATCAAGTACGCACCCGACGAGGCGCGCAAGCTGATGGGGGAGGCGGGTTACTCCAAGTCCAAGCCGATGAAGGCCCGCATCTCGATCCAGGCCGGCGGCACCAACCAGACCGTCAACGAGGCCATCCAGGAGATGCTGAAGGAGTGCTTCTTCGACATCGATTTCAAGCCGGTCGAGCTCGAGGCGCTGATGACCGGCTGGCGCGGCGGCGCCAAGGCCGACATGAACAAGGATGTCTCGGCGACCAACGTCACGCACGTGACGTCCGATCCGTTCTATGCCGCCAACCGCTTCTTCGCGTCCGACCAGGTGGCGCCGATCGGCGTGAACTGGAGCTTCTACAAGAACCCGGAGGTCGATCAGTTGGTGCTCGAGCTCAAGAGCACCTTCGATCCCGCCAAGCAGGACGAGATCACCGCGAAGATCCACGCCAAAGCTGTCGACGACGCGGTGATGATCTGGGTCTATCACGACACGACGGCACGGGCGCTGTCGCCCAGGATCAAGAAGTATGTCCAGGCTCAGAGCTGGTTCCAGGACCTGGCGTTACTGGAAATGTGAGGCGAGCTCGGCGCGCGACGGCAGGGCGTTGAAGGCGCCCACCCGCGTCGCGGTGAGGGCGGCGGCTTTCTGAGCCTCGGCGATCGCGGCCTCGATCGCCAGCCCTCGCGCCAGCGCCGCCGCCATCACGCCGCAGAAGGCATCGCCGCAGCCGGTCGTGTCGACAACGGCGATCCGTTCTGCCGCAAATCGGCGTCGCCGCCCGCCCTCGATCAGCTCGCAGCCTTCGGCGCCGAGGGTGACGATCGCGGCCCCGGCGTCGTGGATCGAACGGCCGAGCTGATCGGCCTCGACCCGGTTGGCGATGACGAGGCCGCATTTCGCGACGAGCTCCTCGGCGCCCGGCCAGAAGGGAGCGGGATTGAACACCGTCGTGGCGCCCTGATGCCGCGCCGCGTCGAGCACGAAGGCGGTCGTGTCGAGCGCCAAGTTGCCCTGCAGCAGCACGACATCGCCCGCGGTCACGCCTTCCAGAGCCGATGCCGCCTCCGGCTTGTCGAGCGCCAGCGAGCAGGCGCTGGTGCTTACGATGCTGTTCTCGCCGCCGGGCAGAACCATCAGCAGCGAGAAGTCCGTGGCGTGCGGCAGGCGCGGCAGCATGAGCTCGGTGAGGCCTTCGGCGGCGAGATGCCGCTCGACCTCATCCGCCTGCGCCTTATCGTGGCCGAGCGGCGCGCAGAAGCGAACGTCGACGCCACAGCGCGCGGCCACGACCGCCTGGTTCAGCCCTTTGCCGCCCGGTGCGCGCGTGCCGCCGCTGCCGATCAGCGTCTCGCCGGGCCGCGGCAGGCGCGGCACGCTGAGCCCCAGGTCCAGTCCGGCATTGCCGATGACGACGACGCGCCCGCCCACTCACAACCCCGCTTCCGCTGGCAACCGCTCCGCCTAGTACTTCAGCACGTCCGCCCACATCAGGGGAATTGATCGCACCAACTTCTTCGGGAACCGTTCGGCTAGCCCGTTCCCCCCATCGCGCCCGGCGCGACGCCGCCGAGGGCCTGGGCCACCAACATCACCAGCTCGATCTGGGATCGCGTCTCGGTCCGCGCCATGGCGCGGGCCACCTGCGTTCGCACGGTGTGGTAGGTCACGCCGCTCTCGCGAGCGATCTCAGGCAGCTGCTTGCCCGACATCAAGGCCAGGACCAGCCGCGCCTCGGCCGGCGGGAAGCCGAACAGGCCAGCCAGCACCGAAAGATCGGACACGATCTTGGCGCCGGGGTCCGAAACGAAGACGAGCACGGCGGGCGAGGCGCTCGAGCCGGCCAATCCTGATCCTACGGGCGTCAGCATCAGGGCATAGGCCGGCTGGCCCGACGGCCTGCGAATGCGCAGATGGCCGCCGGAGGAGCGGGTCTCCGGCGAGGCCTGCCGCAGCTCGCCGATCAGATGCTGCAGGCGCTTGTCGTCGTCGCGGTTGCAGGCCCGCACGCCGTCGGGCGTGCGCTGCAGCCCATCGCCGCTCCTCAGGATCTCCTCGCCGGCGGCATTGGCGTGCAGGAGCCGCCCGGTTGCCGAGATCAGCAGGACTCCCAGGCTCAGCTGATCGAGCACGTAATGCGCCGCGCTGTTTTTGTGCTCGATCCCCTGGACCCGTTGCCGAACCTCCAGGGCGCGCTGGACGTGCGGCAGCAGTCGGGTCAGGCGTTCGCCATCCTCCAGGGTGAAGTCCCTGGCGTCATGCGGACGGTGGACGCCGATGGCGCCGTGATGGCCGCCCTGTAACCGGACCAGCGATCCCACCATGTAGCGCGCATCGACGCTCGGACGCAGATATTCGTTGTAGATGTAGCTGCGCAGCAGGGCGCCGTCTTCGACGACCTCCGAGCTGATGACGGCCTTGCCGAATATCCTCCGCTCGAGAGCGCCCAGCGCCCATACGTCGTGCTGGGCGAAGTGGCCGTACTCCTCGACCTGCCGGGCCGTCATGCCCAGCGTCAGCACGACATCGGCCTTCTTGTGCCGGGGATCGTGCGTCGACAGCATCAGCGTCTTGCTGCCGAGATACTCCCGGATCTGATGTCCGGCCTGCTCCCAGGCCTGATGCCCGAGGGCGGCATCGTAGAGGGCCTCGATCAGCCCATTTTCCCTTCGTTGATCCATGTCAGTCCTCGCCGATCGCAGCCGGCGTCACGCCGCCCAGGGCTTGCGCAACAAGCAGCACAAGCTCGAGCTGGGATCGCGTCTCGGTCCGTGCCATGGCGCGGGCGACCTGCGTCCGCACGGTGTGGTAGGTGACGCCGGTGTCGCGGGCGATCTCGGGCAGCTGCTTGCCCGACATCAGGGCCAGCACCAGCCGCGCTTCGGCCGGCGGGAAGCCGAACAGGTCGGCCATGACCGCTAGGTCGGCGACGAGTTTCCTGGCCGGATTCGAGATGAAGACGATGATGGCCGCAGAGCCCCGTTCCCTGCCGACGATTGCCGGACCGGTCGGCGCCACCATGACAGCCCAGGCCGGCTTCCCCGATGGTCGCTGGACGCGCAAGTGCCCTCCGGCCGGCGGCGTTTCCGTCGACTCCCGCCGCAGTCCGTCGATGAGGTTCTGCAGGCGCCTGTCGTCGTCCTTTCTCGCGGCTCGCAGGCCATCCGGCGTGCGGGTGAGGCCGTCCGTCTTGCGCAGAATGGCGTCCGCCGCCGCGTTGACGTGCAGGAGGCGGCCGTTGGCGCTCAAGACGATCACGCCGAGGCTCAGTCGATCGAGAACGGAATAGGCTGAACGGCGTGCATCCTCGACCTGATGCAATCGGCGATGCACTTCCAGCGCCCGCTGGAGATGAGGCAGGAGCCTCTCCAATCGGCGGACCTCCGCCAAGGTGAAATCCTTGGCGTCACGTGGGCGATGAATGCCGAGCGTCGCTTGATAGCCGCCGTCCATCGGCAGGACGGTGCCCACGAGGTGATGGATGCCCACCCTTTTCGGCCGGAGATACTCGTTGTAGATGAGACTTCGGGTAAGCGTTGTCTCGTCGACGACGTGCGAGCCGATCGCCGCCGTGCCGAACAGCCTGCGCTCGACGTAACCCGTGACCCAGACATCGTGCGGCGCGAAGAGCGCGTACTCCTGCAGGCTCTCCGGGCTCATTCCGAGCCAGCCGAGAACATTCACCTGTGCGGTCCTGGGATGGATCACCGACATCATCAGGGAAAGCCCACCGATGTGATCCTTGAGATCCCGGTTCACGTCTATCCAGGGCCGGTAGCCGAGCGCCGCGTCGTACAGCGCTTCGATCAGCCCATTTTCCCCTCGTTGATCCATCCCCCGGACCCTGAGCCATCCCACCCGGAGCGCATCTTAGCGCGAAGAAGTAGGATAGATAACGCGCTCCGGTAATTTGTCCCCCAATTGGGGGATGCGCCGTCAGCGAGCCTCCTGTCCTATTCGATTGTCGGCGCTTCGGGGGAGGGGCCGGCCATTGGTTGGGAATGCGTACGGTACGTCAGGCGCTCGGGGGAGCGGTCGGCCGGTTGACGGTGCGCTCGGGGTGTGGCCGAGCCAGCAGGAAACCGGTCGACCGACGCTTCGTGTCCGCGCGCGGGCCGGGACGTCGTTTTGCAAATACACAGAGAGTGAATCGGCGGGGCGCCGAAGAGGTGCAGCCGATCCATGAGTCGCTTCATCGCGTGAGCAGGGCGACCGCAGGGATGAATACAAGAAAAAGATACACGCAAGGGTAGTCCATCCCCCAATTGGAGGATGCGACGGAGGCGGTGTCTGTAGCTTGATGCGGCGCGCCGGCAAATTGGGGAGCCGGTGGGAGACAGGGCCGGCATGGATGGGTGTGCGGACGGTACGTTAGGTGCCCGGCGGAGCGGTCGACTGGACGATGGCGCGCTCGGATCATCGGTGACCGAGCAATACGATCCCGGTCGACCGAATCTCCTGGATCGATGGAACGGCCATCAGGCGTGGTTGGATGCCCGCCTGGCCGCTTCCGTCGATCCCTATTTCAAGACCACGCTGGGCAAGATCGGCCCGGTGGGGACGACCCGCATGAGGGACGGGATGGTCCGGGGTGGCGTGAACTTCGCCTCGCAGGACTATCTCTCGCTCTCGGGCCATCCCGCCATCGCCGAGGCGGCAAAGCAGGCGGTCGACCGTTTCGGGGTGCACAGCGCCGGCTCTCCCGCCCTCATGGGCAACTCCATCCTGTCCGTCGAGCTCGAGCAGCGGCTCGCCGGCTTTTTGGGCTACGACGACTGCACGGTATTCGCGACGGGCTGGGCGGCCGGCTACGGCGTGATCAAGACGCTCGTGCGACCCCACGACTACATCGTCATCGACATGCTGGCCCACGCCTCCCTGCAGGAGGGCGCGCGCAATGCCACCCGCAACGTGTTCAGCGTGCCGCATCTCTCCAATGCTGCCGTCGCGACCCGCGTGGAGCGCCTGCGCCGCGAGCGCCCGGACGTCGGCATCCTGGTCGTCACCGAGACCGTCTTCTCGATGGACAGCGACGTGCCGGACATCGCGGACCTGGTCGATATCTGCCGGCGACTCGGCGTTACCTTGCTGGTCGATGCGGCGCACGATATCGGCGCCATCGGCGCTACGGGACGCGGCTTTCTGGAGCGCCAAGGCATGGTCGGACGGCCCGACGTGCTGATGGGCAGCTTCTCCAAGACTTTCGCCTCCAACGGCGGATTCGTCGCCAGCAACCATGCGGCTTTGAAATTGGCCCTGCGCACGTCCTGCGGGCCACTCACCTTCTCCAATGCGCTGTCTCCCGTTCAAGCCGCCATCGTGCTCGCCGCGATGGACATCGTCGAAGCGGACGAGGGCCGGCGTCGTCGGATGCGTCTGCTCGAGAACGCGACCCGGTTGCGCAACGGGCTGCAATCCGCAGGCTTCGAGCTGAAAGGCGAACCCAGTGCCATCGTTCCTGCCGTCCTGGGCGGCACCGCCCTGTCCCGGCTGGCGACGCGCCATGCCCTCGAAGCGGGAGCGCTGGTCAATCTGGTCGAGCATCCGGCTGTCTCCATGAACACCTGCCGGTGGCGCCTGCAGGTCATGGCCGATCACTCGCTGCGGCAGATCGACGACATGGTGGGCATCGCTGCTTTGGCGCGGCAGAAGGCGGCCGGCGATCTGCACCGGTCGGATGCTGAACTCGACGCTGCGACGCGCAGCGTGGGAGCATGACGTTGTCGAACACTGCCGTGCTTCGACCCATCGTGATGGCTCGCCGGCGGCGGGTTTCGTAGGGCAACCGCTCCATCGGAAACCGCATTACAATCGGAGGCCTGAACAGGAGGGCCTCCCGATGAAGAAGACCTTTCATGGCAGCTGCCACTGCGGCCGCGTGCGCTACGAAGCCGACATCGACCTGGCAGTCGGCACGGGCCGCTGCAACTGTTCGATTTGCGGCAAGCAGCGCGCGTGGAACGCGATCGTCAAGCCGCAGGATTTCCGCTTGCTGTCCGGCAGGGACGATCTCTCCGACTACCAGTTCGGTGGCAAGCAGGGACATCATCGCTTCTGCCGGACCTGCGGCCTCGCCTCGTTCAGCGAAGGTTATGTCGAGGCGATCGGCGGCGCCTTCGTGTCGATCAACGTCGCTTGCCTCGACGACATCGCGCCCGAGGAACTGGCCGAGGTGCCGATCCAGTACATGGACGGCCGGCACGACAACTGGTTCCAGCCGCCCAAGGTCACCAGCTATCTCTGAGCCCTGAAGGCGAGCCGGTCCCACCACACGGCAGGACCGCCGAGAGTGGCGGGGCCCTTGCTCCGGTGAATGGCGGCGAGGCCATGCCGCGCCGCCAGTTCGCAGGTCTCTTCGGCCGAGACCTCGAACATGCGCCGTCCCGCCGGCACCGGGCCGTGGCGCAGCGACAGCGCCATCAGGCCGTCCGGTCGCACCAGCGGCGCCACGCGCGCCATGGCGCGCTCGCGCTGGGCCTGGTCGAGATGCATCCATACCGCTGTAAACATGACCACGTCGTAGCGTTGGCCGAGCGCATGCACGCGATCGAGATCGGGCAGCGAATCGTCGATCCAGGCGATCGGCTGCGGATGCAGCCGCTGGGCCTCGCTGCGCAATTCAGGCGTCGGCTCGACGGCCGTCACGGCATGGCCGAGGCCGGCAAAGGCCGCCGCATCGCGACCGGTGCCGGCGCCGATGTCGATGACGCGGCTCGGTGTCGTCGGGAAGAGATGAAGGATGTCGCGGTGGACGTGGGCGAACGTGATGCCCTCGTACTGCTTCACTCGCTCGGCAGCCGTTTCGCCATAGCCTTCGGTGCCTGGAGGGCGATCGGGAGGCTGCTGTGTCATTTCTGTGGCCGCGATTGTATCGAAGCCCGCGATTGCAGGCGATATGCGGGTTGTGTGCGGATTGTCACCTACGCTCTCATGACGGTGTCGCATCATCAGGTGTGAAGTGATGACACGGCCGGACATGCGCCAGTTCACAAAGAGTGCCGCGCCGCGCGGCCGATGGCGGGAGAACTGAACGACAACTGATTGATGGCATCGCCGTAGTGCTCTGATCGATCGCGGGGGAGTTATGGCACAGCAGCGGGAAACCTTGGCGAAGGGCGCCTCGAGCGTGCTGCGTGCCGAATCGCAGGCGAACCCGCCGGCTGCGGGCTCGACCGAGCCAGCGAATCCCTTCGTCGCGCCGTCGATCTCCCTGCCCAAGGGCGGCGGCGCAATCCGCGGCATCGGCGAGAAGTTCGCGGCCAATCCGGTGACCGGCACCGGTTCGATGACGGTGCCCATCGCCACTTCGCCCGGTCGCGCGAACTTCGGGCCGCAGCTTTCGCTGTCGTACGATTCCGGCGCCGGAAACGGGCCGTTCGGCTTCGGCTGGACACTCGGCTTGCCGGCCATCACGCGCAAGACGGACAAGGGGCTGCCGCGCTACCGAGACACCGAGGAGTCGGACGTCTTCATCCTGTCGGGCGCCGAGGATCTCGTGCCCGAACTCAAGGCGGACGGCCAGCGGTTCGCGGATCAGGCCAGCGTGCCCGGATTTACGGTGCACCGCTATCGCCCGCGCATCGAGGCCGCCTTCGCCCGCATCGAACGGTGGACTCGGCGGAGCGACGGCGACGTGCACTGGCGGGCGCTGTCCCGCGACAACGTCCTCACGCTCTACGGCCGGGACGCCAATTCGCGGATCGCCGATCCTGCCGATCCGCGCCGTGTCTTCTCCTGGTTGATCAGCGAGACGCGCGACGACAGGGGCAATGCCGTTCTCTACGACTACAAGCCGGAGGACGGCGCGGGCGTCGACCTGACGCAGTCCCACGAGCACAATCGCGGTGGCCGGGACGACCCGCGTCGCTCGGCAAATCGCCATCTCAAGCGAATCCGCTACGGCAACCGCACGCCGCTGCTCGATGCCGAGGGGCGGCGACCGCATTTTCTCTCGCCGGCGACGATGCAGGACGCCACGTGGCTGTTCGAGGCGGTGTTCGACTACGGAGAGCACGATGCAGGTACGCCGACGCCGGGAGATGCCGGCATCTGGCCCTGTCGCAACGATCCGTTCTCCAGCTATCGGGCGGGATTCGAGCTCCGCACCTACAGGCTGTGCCGCCGCGTCCTCATGTTCCACCATTTCCCCGGAGAAGCGGGAGTAGGGGCCGATTGCCTGGTGCGCTCCACCGACTTCACCTACCGGGACGACAATGCCGTGGCGTCGTTCCTGACGTCGGTCAGCCTCACCTCATGGCGTCGCGACGCGACCGGCTACCTGCGCAAGTCCTTGCCGCCGGTTGTCTTCGGCTACAGCCAGGCGGCCGTCGGGGCGCAGGTCCACGACGTCGAAGGGGACAGTATCGAAAACCTGCCGGACGGCACGGCCGGCGCGACGCATCAATGGGTCGATCTCGATGGCGAAGGGCTGACAGGCGTTCTCGCCGAGCAGGGGGGTGGCTGGTTCTACAAGCGCAATGTATCGGCGCTGACGCACGATGTGTCGACCAAAGCCCCGTCCGCACGCCTTGCGCCGCTCGAGCCGATCGCTCGGCTGCCGGTCGACAGCATGGAGGTGTCGAACCGGCGGCAGTTCCTCGACCTTGCCGGCGACGGTCAGCTCGACCTGGTGACGCTGGCGCCGCCTGTGGCGGGCTTTCATGAACGCGATGACGAGCGCGGATGGACTGCGTTCCACGCCTTCGACTCGCTGCCCAATGTCGCCTGGACCGACCCCAACCTGCGATTCGTCGACCTGACGGGTGACGGCCACGCCGACATCCTGCTGACGGAAGACCATGCCTTCCTGTGGCATGCCTCGTTGGCCGAGGCGGGATTTGGCCCATCGCAAACGATCGGGGCGCCGTCCGACGAGGAGCACGGCCCGCGCGTGGTGTTCGCCGACGGTACCGAGACGATCTTCCTCGCCGACATGTCGGGCGACGGCCTCACCGATATCGTGCGCGTCCGCAACGGCGAGGTGTGCTACTGGCCCAACCTCGGATACGGCCGGTTCGGCGCCAAGGTTGCCATGGATGGAGCGCCCTGGTTCGATCCGCCCGACCAGTTCGACCCGCGCCGGCTGCGCCTTGCCGACATAGACGGCTCGGGCGTCACCGACATCATCTATCTCGGCCGCGGTCGCGCCCGTTTCTGGTTCAACCAGTCCGGCAACGGCTGGAGCGGCGCGCGCGATCTTGCCGCGTTCCCCGCCGTGGACAATGTCGCGGCCGTGGCGGTGGTCGACCTGCTGGGCAACGGCACGGCATGCCTGGTCTGGTCGTCGTCGCTCAAGGCGTCGGGCGGCAGCCCCATGAAGTATCTGCCGCTGATGGCCGAGGGCAAGCCGCACCTCTTGACCTCGACGCGGAACAATCTCGGCGCCGAGACGCGGGTGCACTACGCGCCATCGACGTACTTCTACCTCAAGGACAGGCGGGAGGGGCGGCCGTGGATCACGCGCCTGCCGTTCCCGGTCCACGTCGTCGCGCGCGTCGAGACGCTCGACCGCATCAGCCGCAACCGTTTCGTGACGCGCTACGCCTATCACCACGGCCATTTCGACGGCGCCGAGCGCGAGTTTCGCGGCTTCGGCATGGTCGAGCAGTTCGATACCGAGGAATTCGCGGCACTCAGCGCCAGCGACGCGTTTCCCGATGCCGTGAACATCGATGCCGCGTCGCACGTGCCGCCGGTCCTGACCAGGACCTGGTTCCATACCGGCGCCTTCATCGACGGCGACAGGATCGAACGCCTCTTTGCCCGCGGCTATTTCAAGGACGAGGACGTGCCGCCGCTGCCGGATACGCTGCTGCCGACGGCGCTCAAGCATCGCGACGGCAGCGAGCAGCCGTGGCGACTCACCACCGAGGAAGTGCGGCAGGCCTGCCGTGCCCTCAAGGGCGCGGTCCTGCGGCAGGAGATCTATGCCCGCGACGGCAGCGCGGTGCAGGCGCTGCCCTACAGCGTGACCGAGAGCAACTACACGATCGAGCTGCTGCAGCCGAGCGGGCCGAACCGGCACGCCGCCTTCTTCACGCATGCGCGCGAGGCGGTCACCCTCCACTACGAGCGCAAGCTGTACGACGTCGCCGGCGTCAAGCGGACCGACCCGCGCATCATGCACGCCGCCACGCTGGCGACGGACGGCTACGGCAACGTGCTGCAGATGGCGACGATATCGTATGGCCGCCGCTTTCAAGCCGACGATCCGCTTCTGTCGGTCGAAGACCGGCGAAAGCAGAGGACGACCCTCGTCATCCAGAATGACAACGCCTACACCGTTGCCGTGGATACGGCGGATGACTATCGCGCGCCGCTGCCCGCCGATACGCGCGCTTATGAAATCCTGAAGCTGGAGGCCGATGCCACTCGACGCCTCTTCGACCTCGAGGCGCTCCGCGCGCAGCTGCGGCAGTCGGCCGACGGCAGCCACGATCTGCCGTACGAGGACGTGGAGGCAGCCGGCGCGGTCGAGCAGCAGCCGTACCGGCGCCTGATCGAGCACACCCGATTGCTCTATCGCCGCGATGATCTCGGCGCGGCGCTGCCGATCGGGCAGCTCGAATCGCATGGCCTGCCGTTCGAGAGCTACAGGAAGGCGTTTACGCCGGGCCTTGTCGATTCCATCTTCGTCGAGAGCGGCAAGCTCGCAACCGTGGAGCTGGCGACCGTTCTCTCCGCCGAGGCGGGCTACGTGCAGCTCGATGGCGATGCCGGCTGGTGGGTGCCGTCAGGCAGGGTGTTCTTTCATCCCGAACCTGATGCGAGCGCGGCCGAGGAGCTGGCCGCCGCGCGTGCGCATTTCTCCATGCCGCGCAGCTTCCGCGACCCGTTCCACCATGACACGCGGGTCCGCTACGACGGCTATGACCTGCTGAGCCTCGAGACCGAGGATGCGCTGCACAACAAGGTTACGGCCGGCGAACGTGACGCCGCCGGCAACGTTGCCGCACGCATCGACTACCGGGTGCTTCAGCCCACGCTGGTGACGGATGTCAACGGAAACCGGACGGCGATCGCCACCGACGTCTTCGGACTGGTCGTTGGCACCGCGGTGATGGGCAAGACGACGGAATCGCTTGGCGATTCGCTGGCGACGTTCGTCGCCGAGCTCGGCCAGCCGGAGATCGACGCGTTTTTCGCGGATCCGATCGGGCTTGCCCCTGCGCTGCTCGGCAGCGCCACGACCAGGGTCGTCTACGACATCGATCGCTACTACCGTACGGGTGACGTCGGGCAGCCAATCTGCTCCGGCGGTATTGCGCGCGAGCGGCATGACGGCGACCTGCCGTCGGATGCGGCGTCGCCGGTGCAGGTCAGCATGGGCTACAGCGACGGCTTCGGTCGCGAGATCCAGCGAATGTTGCAGGCGGAACCTGGCCCGGTCGAGGATGGCGGGCCCGTCGCCGGGCAGCGTTGGGTGGTCAGCGGTTGGACCGTCTTCAACAACAAGGGCATGCCGGTCCGTGCGTACGAGCCCTTCTTCAGCGCCGCTCATCGCTTCGCCTTCGGGCACCTCGCCGGCGTCAGCGCGATCGTGTTCTACGATCCACTCGGTCGTTCGACCGCTGTGCTGCACGCCAATCACACCTACGAGAAGATCCGGTTCGACCCATGGCGGCGCGAGACCTGGGATCTCAACGACACGGTGACGCTCGAGCCGCTGGGCGACCCGGACGTGGCGCCTTACCTGCAACGGCTTCCGGCGACCGCGCATACGCCGACGTGGTTTCAGCTGCGCAGCGACCCGGCCTTCGCCTCGCAGGCGCAGCAACGCTGGCCTGACCCGGTGCAGCGCAGTGCCGAGGCTGCCGCCGCCCAGCAGTCAGCCGAGCATTCGGGTACGCCTGCGGTGGCGCATTTCGATCCGCTGGGCCGCGCCTTCGTCATGGTCGATGACAATGGCAGCAGCGGGCAATGCATTGGCCGCCTGGAGATCGATATCGAGGACAATCATCGCGCTGTCGTGGACGCGCTGGGCCGGATCGTCATGCGCTACGACCACGATATGCTCGGCCGTCGCGTGCGCCAGGTCAGCATGGAGGCGGGGACACGCTGGGTCTTGAACAACATTGCCGCCCAGCCGGTCCGAGGTTGGGACAGCCGTCAGTTCATGAGGCGAGTGACCTATGACCCGCTGCGGCGCCCTGCCGACTTCTTCGTCACGCAAGGCGGCGTTGAACGCCTGGCCGAACGCACGGTGTACGGCGAGAGCCTGGGTGAAGCCGGCAATCATCGGATGCGCATCCACCAGGTGCTCGATGGCGCCGGCGTGGTGACCAACGTCGGCTACGATTTCAAGGGCAATCTGCTGGAGAGCCGCCGACAGCTTCTTGCCGATTACAAGGGCCCGGTTGACTGGCAGCAGGACGCGGCCCTCGGTGGCGAGACATTTACGATCAGCACGAGCTACGACGCGCTCAACCGGCCCTTGTCGATCACGTCGCCGGACGGCAGTGTCTATCGGCCGACCTTCAACAACGCCAACTTGCTGAACAACGTCGACGTGACCGTGACGGGAAGCCCCATCGTGGCCGCGTTCATCAGCAACATCGATTACAATGCCAAGGGCCAGCGCGAACGCATCCACTATGGAAACGGCGCGCACACCGCCTACACTTACGACGAGCATACCTTCCGGTTGCTCCGCCTGCGGACCGAACGCCCGGCAGGCTCGACCGACTTCACTTCAATCTTGTTTCGCGATCCAGCTATCGTGCAGGACGTGCGCTACACCTGGGATCCAGCCGGCAACGTCACGAGTATCCGTGATGCCGCGCAGCAGACGGTCACTCACGACAACCAGAGCATCGAGCCGGTTTGCAAGTATGTCTACGATGCCCTTTATCGGCTGATCGAGGCAACGGGACGCGAACACATCGCCCAGCAATCGTTCCAGTCGAGTCCGCCCGACAACAACTATCGCAACCATCCGTTTTCGCTGGTGGGCGCCAGCCCTAACGACCTGCAGGCGTTGCGCAACTACACCGAACGCTACGAGTACGATCCGGTGGGCAACTTCCAACGCATGATTCATCAGGCGAAGAACGGCAATTGGACTCGCCAGTACGAATATCAGGAGGAGAGCGGGATCGAGCCGGGGCGATCGAACAACCGGCTCAGTCGCACGACGATCGGTCAGACGAGCGAGATCTACGATTACGACGAGCACGGCAACCTTCTGGGCATGCCCCACGTGTCGAGGTTGGCCTGGGACGTCGAAGACCAGCTCGAGCGGGCCGAGCTGGGTGGCGGCGGGACGGCCTACTACGTGTACGACGCCAGCGGAAGCCGCGCGCGCAAGGTGATCGAGCTGCGGAGTGGTGGGCGCAAGGAGCGCATATACCTGAACGGGTTCGAACTCTACCGGGAGTACGGCGGTGCCGGCGACGTCATAGACAAGGAGCGACGGACGCTGCATGTGACGGACGGCAGCCAGCGCATTGCGCTGATCGACATGCAGACCATAGGTGATGACGGCTTGCCGCCCGTGCTGCCGCGTTATCAGCTGGTCAATCATCTGGGATCGGCCAGCCTCGAACTGGACGAAGCCGGCCGGGTGATCTCGTACGAGGAGTATCACCCCTACGGCACGACATCGTGTCAGGTCGCGCGGAGTGGCGTTGAAGTCAGCTCGAAGCGATATCGCTATACTGGCAAGGAGCGGGACGAAGAGACAGGGCTCTATTACCATGGAGCGCGCTACTACGCGCCGTGGCTGGGCCGATGGACGAGCTGCGATCCCAGCGGCATCGATGACGGCGTCAACCTCTTCGAATATGTCGGCGGCAGCCCGTGCACGCACGACGATCCAAACGGCAGCAAGCGGCGACAGCCCACCAAAGAGGAAGTCGCGGCGAACAACAGGAGGCAAAAGCCTCTCACGCCCGAGCAGCTCGCCGACCTCGTAAACCAGGCCAAGCCACACAAGCCGCGCATCAAGGGTACGGGGGTCGGTGGCATGGGGGGATCCCCCGGGAAAGGTTCTGCCGCCAACCCTGCGAAGCAGTCGAAACGCGAGAGCTCATCGGATTCTTCAGCCAAGCCAACCGGATCGAAATCGCCCTCATCCACGGGTTCTTCGTCCGGCGGCCAGTCCGATCCGTCCGCGACTGGCTCGTCTTCGTCGCCGGCGTCGCCATCGTCGTCGACGCCATCCGGCGGCTCCTCGGCCGCCTCGCCGCCAGCGTCTTCAACGGGTTCGTCGGACTCATCTGGCGGGCCATCCACCAAGCCAGGCGAGGAGATGTCGACCTTCGAGAAGATCTCGCATGAGCTGACGGGTATCGCCGCCATTCTCAATCTCGCCCCGCCGGAAGACCAACCCAATGGAAAGAAGTTCGGCAGCCCGCTTGGCGCCAATCCGAACGCTCCGAACGATCCACGCTGGCAATTCGGCTTTGCAATCGCCGGGTTGGTCGCGGCCATAGGCGCGGAACTGGCGGCCGTGGGCAAGGCACTCTGGAGCGGCGCAAAGAGCGTCTACGCCGGAGCACGGGCGTGGACCCTGGGCAAGAGCGCCATGAACCGAGCGGAATCCGGTGTGTTCACTGTCGTGAACAATGGCGGGACGCTGGCCCAGATATTCGAGCGCGAAACCGGCGCCAAGGTCGCGGTTGGGCGCAACCTCGCCGAGGCCATCGAGTACACCGGAAAAGACGGCAAGACACGAACGATCATCGTCGTCGAGGGCCGGGCGTTCTTCAAATCAAGCTCGGGAACATCCGGCAAGACGGCCGGTGCCTGGTACGAGTTCTACGGCATCCGGGAAGACGGGTGGATCGTCAAGCAGCTGCGCGAGGATCCCTTCCTGTATCGGAACCGCTCTCTCGACGGAACCGAGGTGATGGCGCCGCCGGACAGCCTGACCGGCCCGCAGGTCAATCAGTGGCTGCAAGACCATGGTGTCAACCTTCGCTTGGAATAGGGACACGCGAACATGAAACTCCAGGGCCGCAATCTCTCGATCCGCCTGCGTGGCGACGACGTCAAGCTGCTGCATACCGAGCTGCGCCAGATCGGCCTGAGTGTCGCCCGGGCCGAAGCGGACGACGCGATGTTCGGCTCGACGACGGAAGCGGTGGTCAAGGCCTTCCAGGCGCAGCACAGCCTGCCGCAGACCGGGATCGTCGACGCCGCGACGGCCACGGCGATCAACCGCGAGGTCGATCGTGTCGCTGCGGCCGCCGCGCAGCCGCCTCTCGCGGTGCACGGTCGCGTCGTCGCCGATGACGGTACGGCGGCATCGGCCGTGACCGTCCGCGCCTTCGACAAGGACATGCGCAGCGAGACGCTGCTCGGCTCGGCCACGACCGACCGCCTGGGACGTTACGAGATCCGTTACGAGCCGGCCCAGTTCCGCCGGGCTGAAAAAGAGTCGGCCGACCTCGTCGTGCGCGCCGTGAAGCCCGGCGCGGCGGGAGCGGCGGACGAAGTGCTCGCCGCGTCCGATGTGCTGTTCAATGCCGGGCGCGACGTCACCATCGACCTCACCATCGACCTCGCCGCCAGCCGGCCATCCGAGTTCGAGCAATATGTCGCCGCCGTCACGCCGCTCGCCGAAGCGGTCGCCCTCGCCCAACTCACCGAGGACGATATCGGCTTCCTCGCCGGCGAGACCGGTATCGATCGCGTCCATCTCGCCTTCCTCGCCACCGCACATCAGCACGCCGCTGCGACCAGGATCGCGTCCGAGGCCTACTACGCCGTCTTCCGCCAGGGATTGCCGTCGGCGCTCTCGGCGTTGCTGCTGCAGACGCCGGCGGACCTCAAACAGGCGCTTGTCGCTGCACTCGATGCCCACATCGTGCCGGCGGGCCTGCGTACCGAGATCGATGCGATCGTCGCCGCCTTCAAACGCCTGCGCAGCGAACGGCTGGTCCGCGGATCGGAGGCCGACGCCATCCCGACCCGCATCCTCGCCGCGGCCGGCCTGTCGGCCGATCAGCAGGACACCGTTCTCGACCTGTGGTTCAAGCGCGACAGCGATGCGGGCTTCTGGACCGCGCTGCGCGCCTCGCCGCTTGCCGCCCAGGCGCGGCCATTGCAGGCGGCGCTCGACGTGGCATTGCTCGCCGGCAACAACGCTCCCCTCACCGAGGCTCTGGCCAGGAGCAACGTGCGCAGCGTCCAGGCGCTGGCCGCCCTGTCGGATGACGATCTGAGGAAGCTCATCGTAGCGTCGCCGGAGATATTGGCGTCGATCGAGCCGTCCGGTGATTCCGAGACCGACGTTGCCAAGGCAGCGCGGTTGGCGGCCGGCGTGCTCGGATTGGCGCGCACCCGGCACCCCACCGCCTTCGTGATGGCCGCGCGGCGCAAATCCGACAGGCCGCTGGACCGCGACGTGGCGCGAGTCCTGGAGAATGCCCCCGAGCTCGATCTGCGCGATGCCGATCTCGCGCGCTTCCTTGCCGACAATCCGCGCGTCCTCGACGGCGTCGCCGATGCCGGCGGAACGCAGACCGAGTTGCGGCGCGTGCAACGTGTCCTGCGCATCGCACCCGAGGCGGCGCACACCCACGCCCTCATGGAGGCCGGCCTCGATTCCGCGCACGCCGTTGCCGGCATGTCCGCCACCGCCTTCGCGGCGAAGTTCGGCGACGCGCTGGGCGGCGGCGCCCAGGCCAGGATCTATCACGCCCGCGCACAGCGCGTGAACGACACCGTGCTGGCGATCGCGGGCGCCGCGCAGCAGGCCGCCTCGGCGCTTCGTCCGTCGGTCCTGGCGGTTCTGCCCGACGCCGCCCAGGAGTTTCCCAATCTCGCCACGCTGTTCGGCGCCCAGGATCTATGCGCCTGCAGGCACTGCCGCTCGGTGCTGAGCCCGGCCGCCTACCTGGTCGACCTGCTGCAGTTCATCAATCCCAAGCACGGCGCCAAGCCGATCACCCGCCTGCGCGCCAGGCGGCCGGACATCGAGCACATCCCGCTGTCGTGCGAGAACACCAATACGCCGTTGCCGTACATCGATCTCGCCAACGAGATCCTCGAATTCTATGTCGCCAATGGTGCGCTCACCGCGGCCGTCGCGCACGACACCGACGGCGCCACGGCGGAGCAGCTGGCCGTGACCCCGCAATTCGTGCTCGACGCCGCCTACCAGCGGCTGGCGACCGCCGTCTTTCCCGCGCCGCTGCCCTTCCAGCGCCCGCTCGCGATCGTCCGGCGCTACCTGCAGCAGCTCGGTGCCGGCCGCGCCGAGGTCATGCAGGCCTTCGCCGCGAGCGAGTCCGATGTCGATCTCGAATCGATCGGCATCGCGGGCGTCGAGCGCGACATCCTGGTCGGCGCGTCGGCGGCGCCGCTGCGTGACCACTATGGCCTGCCGGCCGATCCCACCGGCACCGCGACGATGTCCGCCGCCGCCCTGATGAAGGCGCTGGGCGCGAGCTACGACGAACTGCTGTCCCTGCTGAAGACCGGGCACCTTGCTGCCGGTCAGGGCGTCACCCTGACCGACACCGACCAGCCGCCCCGCTGCAATCCCGAGAAGATGGCCGTCGGCAACCTCACGGCGGCGTTCTGGCAACGCGCGCACCGCTTCGTACGGCTGCAGCGCAAGCTCGGTATCGCCATCGCCGAGCTCGACGACATGCTGCAGACGCTTGGCGGCGGTGACATCGATGTCGCCCTGCTGCGGCGCGTGGCGCAGGCGGAAGGGCTGCGCGGCCGGCTCGGTCTGGCGCGCAAGGTTCTTCTCGGGTTCTGGAAGGCCGCCGCCAGTCCCGACGAGGGACAGCATCGCCGCACCGTGCTGGCGCGGGCGATGCGGCTTGGAGAGGCCGATTTCGATGCCTTGCTGGCCTTGAGCGCCATCCAGCCTTTCGCCCCGGGCGACCCGGCTGGTCTCGTCGCGCTGGAGGCCCTGCTGAAGATGGTGCGCGACAGCGGGCTTACGGTCGCACAGCTCGCTTATGTCTACCGGCCCGGCGATCCGACGGCCGCCGCCGCCGCGCTTCCCAACAGCGTCATCCTGCAGCTGATCCGCGCGCTGCGGACGGCCCTGCAGGCGCTGGCCCAGGAAGCCGCCGACGGCACGCTCGATGCCGCTGCGCTCGACGCCCGCCGCCGCGATGTCGCGGTGCAGGTCATCGCCGAGGGCCTCGCGTTGCCGGCCGAGACGGCGCGCCTGTTGATGGAAGGTGTCGTGCGCTCGGCGAGCGACCCTGCGCTGTTCCTGATGTCGGACGTGCTGGGCGTTGCCGCCCTCGCGGAAGACGTCCTGGCCGACCTTTCGGCGGCCGTGCTGCAGCCGGCACGTCGCGGACTGGTCAAGCTCCACAAGGCGGCATTGCTGATCGACACGCTCGGCCTGTCGGTGCGCGAGACGGCTCACATCACGGCACATCCGGCGGACTTCGCCGGCTTCTCGTTCGATGGCATCCCGGTCGATGCCGCCGACGCGAACGGCGGGGCGTTCGCAGCCTGGCAGCAGCTCGCGCGATTCGCGACGTTGAGCGCTCGCCTGCCGCAACGCGCCAAGACGCTGATCGACGTGTTCGAAGCCGCGGCCTTGGCAACCGACGCCGATCCGAGGGCGGCGGCATTGGCCGCCTTGCAGATGGCGACGCAGTGGGACGAGGCGGATCTTGCCTTCCTTGCCGGGCCTGCCGGGCACGACCTCGCGGCACCACAGGACTTCCGCGACATTGCCAGCTTGCGGCGGCTGGAGCGCGCTGTCGTGCTGGCGCGGCGACTGGATGTGCCGGCCGCGCGGCTCGCGACATGGGCCAATCCCGCGCCCGACGCCGCGCTCGCCGCCGACGTGGTGGCAGCCCTGCAGGCGAGGAACGAGCCGGACAGCTGGGTCGTCGTCGGCAAGGAGGCGCGCGACACGCTGCGTGAGGCCCAGCGCGATGCGCTGGTCGCCCACATCCTCAATCACGACCCCGGCGTGCGAGCGCGCGGCATCACCACGGCCGACGGGTTGTTCGAGTATTTCCTGATCGACACCCAGATGGCGGCCTGCATGGACACGTCGCGCATCAAGCAGGCGATCTCGTCGGTGCAGCTCTTCATCCAGCGTGCCCTGATGGGTCTCGAGGACGGCGTCGCGCCGAACGATATCGACGCCGCGCAATGGCACTGGATGCGCAACTACCGGGTCTGGGAAGCCAACCGCAAGGTCTTCCTGTTTCCGGAGAACTGGATCGAACCGGACCTGCGCGACGACAAGACGCCCTTCTTTCGCAAGCTGGAATCCCGGCTGCTCCAGGACGACATAAGCTTCGACACCGCAGAGGCCGCGGTCGAGCGCTACCTCGAGCAGCTCCACAGCGTTGCACGGCTGGACATCCGCGCGCTCTATGTCGAGGAACCCCAGGACGATGGCGACGAGGAGATCGTCCACATCTTCGGCCGTACCTTGTCGTCGCCGCAGGCCTACTATTATCGCCGGCTGATCGGCGATCGGACCTGGACGCCATGGGAGAAGATCGAAGCCGGCATCGAGGGCGACCATCTGTTGCCGCTGGTCGCCAACCGCCGCCTCTACCTGTTCTGGCTGCACATCGAGGAGCGACAGGATGCCGGCAGGGAGCTGCCGGCGTCCTTCATCCAGTCGATGGAACACTGGCTGTGGAAGACGCAGCTCTATCCGAAGTGGCAGGCCGACCGGAAGGAATGGCTCCGCCAGCACACGATCTACCAGGTATGGAACGCGCTGGAATCGGCGCTCCGTGCCGCCAACATCGACTTCACGCAGGCGAAGGCCGATTACTTTGCCAATGCCGGCCTGCCCGAGCAGGAAGAGCCGGAGCCGCGCGCCCCCGAGGAACCGCCCTTCTCGTCGCCGCCGGAGCTTTCGCACCTGGAGATCTCGCTGGCCTGGAGCGAGTACCGCAACGGCGCCTGGTCGACCAAGCAGAGCGCGAGCGCGCCCGTCTCGTCGCGCCCCGTCATGCCCACGCTGCAGGCCCACTTCGGCAAACAGGGCTTCGGCGGCGCCCTGGTGCTCGGCCTCATGAACGACGCGTTCGACTTCGTTCCCATCCGCGCCGACGGCATGATGGTCGAGACCATTTTCACGGTCTATCTGCCGAACGCGCATGAGCACTACCTGACCGGCAGCGTCGACGAGGAGACCGGGCGTCTGTCGATCCGGGTGTCGCGGCGCTACGAGCACCAGGCTCCATTGCTCGACTTTGGCTCGTTGACGATCCAGGGACACGAGCATGTCGGGGAGTTCCAGGTGACTTGCGGCAACCTGGCCGAGCCGTCGAACGACATGGACCTCATGGTCGTCATGGCTTTCGACCAGCTTCCCCGGCCCAACGAGACCGTGAACGACGCGCAGGCCTTCGCTCATGCCGGTACGCCCGGATCGAAGTGGCTTGGCATGCTGAACGGCCAGGCCGCCGCCAAGAAACACCAGCTCGCCGTCAGCGCGGACGGCGAGACGCGCGTCATCCTCGGTTCGGTGCCGCAGTCCGGCGCTTTTGCCGTGCTGCGCGACGAGCAGCACGCAAGCTTCAGCCGCAAGCCGCCTTATCAGAATTTCGTGTTCCAGGACGATCATCGGGCCTATCTGGCTTCGCCATGGGGCGGCACCTCGCTCGACAACATTGCGATCCTGCCCCGCCTCCCGGTTGGCGAGCTCAAAAAGGTACAGGCGCCCCTGGTGGAAGCCGCGGCCGCCAAGCCAAAGCTGGTCGCTTCTGCATCGTCGCCGGCGATGCGACTGGCGCTGCCGCGGGCCGTCGCCCGGCTCGGTGGGATCGATGGCGTCTCCCTGCAACCGGTTGCCGCGCCGACGGCGCTGCTCGCCACGGCGCGCACCTTTCCCGCGTTGACCAAGAAGGCCTCCGGTACCCTGCTGGGTCACGTTTCGGCGGCGGCCGTCGCGGACCTTCTGAACCTCAAGGGACTACGGTTCCAATCGCTCGTGCACCCGCACGTCTGCGCCTTCAAGGAGGCGTTGACCAAGGGCGGCTTGCCGGGCCTGTTCGACCTCTCCGTGCAGTCGCTCGACGGCGATCCCGGCGCAAAGAACAACGCGTTCGCACGCTGGTATGAGCCGACATCGGAGGTCGCCAACCCGTATCCCCGGGAGAACGTCGACTTCGGCCGCAGCGCCAACGCCCTCTACAACTGGGAACTGTTCTTCCACGTCCCGATGCTGATCGCCGAAGCGCTGACGCGCAATCAGCGCTTCGAAGAAGCGATGCACTGGTTCCACTTCGTCTTCGATCCGACGACCGACCGCTCCGGCCCGTCGCCCGAACGCTTCTGGAACTGCCTGCCGTTCTTCAAGAACTCCGATCCCGAGCGCGACAGCGTTCAGGAAATGCTGATGACCTTGGCCGGCAAGAAGCCGGGTTGGCGCGATTTTGCCGATCAGATCGAGGAGTGGCGCGCCAATCCCTTCAATCCGCATCTGATCGCGCGGCTGCGCATCGCCGCCTACCAGAAATCGGTGGTGATGAAGTACATCGACAATCTCATCGCATGGGGCGATCAGCTCTTCCGCCGCGACACCATCGAGGAGATCAACCAGGCGACATTGCTCTACGTTCTCGCCGGCGAGATCCTGGGGCCGCGCCCGCGCGCCGTGCCTCCAACCAAGGAGGTCGCCACCAAGACCTACAGCCAGCTGGCCGGCGATCTCGACGCCTTCTCCAATGCCTTGGTGGAGGCCGAGCAGTTCGTTCCCTACAGCAACAAGGTCGCGCCGCAGAAGCAGCTTGCCGGGCGCGGTCGGCTGAGCCTTCCGGCGCAGTCCAAGAGCCCCAAGCCGCCCGCTCCGCCCAGCCTGGCGACGGTCACGGGTCTCTATTTCTGCCCGCCCCAGAACGACGAGCTGCTGGCGCGCTGGGACACCGTCGCCGATCGCCTGTTCAAGATCCGGCATTGCATGAACATCGAAGGCGTGGCGCGGGATCTTCCCCTGTTCGAGCCGCCGATCGATCCGGCGCTGCTGGTGCGCGCGACCGCCGCCGGCATCGACCTCGGCAGCGTGCTCGACGACCTCTACAGTGGCCTGCCGCAACACCGGTTTGCCGTCCTGGCGCAGAAGGCGAGCGAGCTGTGCGGCGAGGCCCGGGCGCTCGGGGCGGCCCTGCTTGTCGCGCTGGAGAAGCGCGATGCCGAAGCGCTCACGCTGCTCCGCAGCGAGCACGAACGCTCGGTGCTCGGCCTGATGGAGCAGGTCCGCATCGCCCAGTGCGACGAGGCCGTTCGAAATCGGGAGGCGCTGGCGGCATCGCGGGAAACCGTGCTGGCGCGCTATCGGCACTGCCAAGCCATGCTCGGCCGGCAGTCGGACGGCGACATGCGCGAAACCTCCCTGCCGGGACAGGCGCGCATGGGCGACGGCCTCGGTGTGCCCATGATCGAGCACGAGCTCTCGGAGCTCGCGAGCCTCGACGAGGCCAACGACATCCAGCGCAATGCCGCCGGCTTCGAGATCGCGGCCAACGTGGCGCATATCATCGGCGACGTTGCCGCGGCGCCTTGGGGCGTCGGGGTCAACATCAGCATCGGCTCGGCGCTGACGGCCTTTGCCTCCTACTACCGTATGCAGGCCGCCAACCTGAACTACGACGCGACGCTGGCGGCAAAGCTCGGCCAGGCCGTGATGCGCGCGGCGGACTATGTCAACCAGAGCAACCAGGCCGTGCACGAGAGCCGCGCCATCGACAAGCAGATCGTCGCAGCCGATGTCCGCATCGCCATCTGCAACGCCGAACTCGCCAACCACCGCCAGCAGATGGAGAACGCGCGCCAGGTCGAGGATGTCCTGCGCGACAGGTTCACCTCGACGACGCTCTACAATTGGATGGTTTCCCAGACCTCGTCGCTCTACTTCCAGGCCTACCAGCTCGCCTACGACATGGCGCGCCGCACCGAACGCGCCTGGCGCCACGAGATCGGCGCCGGCGTCAGTAGCTTCATTCGCCCCGGCTACTGGGAGAGCCTGCGAAAGGGCCTGCTGGCCGCCGATCGGCTGCATCACGATCTGAAGCGCATGGAAGCGGCATACATCGAGCAGAACAGGCGCGAGCATGAGCTCACCAAGCATGTGCCGCTCACCCAGCTCGATGCGCTGGCCTTCGTTGCGCTGAAGGAAACCGGCGCCTGCATCATTCGGCTGCCCGAGGCGCTGTTCGACATGGACCATCCCGGGCATTACTTCCGCCGCCTGAAGAGCGTCAGCCTGTCGATCCCGTGCGTGGCCGGCGCCTATACCAGCGTCAACGCGACCCTGACCCTGCTCAAGGGCGAGATCCGCGTCGACGCCAACGCCCAGGGAGCCTATCCCAAGGACGAGAACGCCGACGATCCGCGCTTCCGTACCAGCTTCGCTGCGGCGCAGTCGATCGCCACCAGCCACGCCCAGAACGACAGCGGCCTGTTCGAGCTCAATTTCCGCGACGATCGCTATCTGCCGTTCGAGGGCGCGGGGGCGATCTCGGAATGGCGGTTGGCGCTGCCCAAGGATTGCAATGCACTCGACTTCGACACGATTTCGGACGTCATCCTGCACGTCAAGTATACCGCCCGCGACGGCGGGGCCGCGCTGGCGCAGAAGGCGCGCGACGCCACGCTGAACATCCCGTCGCAGGAAGGCCTGCACCGTCTGTTCAGCGTGCGCAACGAGTTCTCCAACGACTGGTATCGCTTCCTGCACATCGCCGAGCCCGCCACCCAGCACCGGCTCGTGCTGGACATCGGCCGCGAGCGGTTCCCCTTCGTCTTGCGCAACAAGACGATCACGATCCAGAAGCTGACGCTCTACCTGAAAGCGCACGATTCCGTCGACACGAGCAGCGCTGCGCTCGACTTCTCCATCGGCCGTGGCGATCCGGCCGATCCGAATGCGCCGGTCCTGCCCCTGGGTGGCGGCAATGCGAGCTTCACGCCGCTCGGAGGCTCGTGGGGCAACCTGCTCAGCTGCCAGGTCGGCGGCTTGGCGCTGGCCGTACCCGGCAGCCTCGTGCTGGAGGTCGCCGCGAGCGACCTGACCAGCCTGACCCAAGGTCAGAATCTGGTCGACCTGATGATCGTCGCCGAATACTCGGCGGCCAATTCGTAGCGCCTTACGCGCGCACCCGCTTGGCCGCCTCGAAAGCAGCCAGGCGCTCGGCAAACTTGCCGGCGGCCGGGCCGCCGGCGGCGGCGATCACTGGGGCCGGGATCGTCTCGTGGAAATGGCAGGCCACACGGTGGCCGTTGCCGGCGTCGCGCAGCGAAGGCTCCTCCTTGCGGCAGCGATCCTGAGCGAAGGGGCAGCGCGTGTGGAAGCGGCAGCCCGGCGGCGGGGCGAAGGGGCTGGGCACGTCGCCCGCCAGCAGCATGCGCTTCCTGGCGACCGTGGGATCGGGGCGCGGGATCGCCGACAGCAGCGCCTGTGTGTAGGGATGCAGCGGCCGGTCGTAGAGGTCGCGCTTGGTCGCGACCTCGACCAGCTTGCCGAGATACATCACCGCGACGCGATCGCTGATGTGCTTCACCACGGCGAGGTCGTGGGCGATGAAGAGGTAGGACAGGCCGAACTGGCGCTGCAGGTTCTGCAGCAGGTTGACGATCTGCGCCTGGATCGAGACGTCGAGCGCGGAGACGGGCTCGTCGCACACGATCAGGTCGGGATTGACCGCGAGCGCGCGGGCGATGCCGATGCGCTGGCGCTGGCCGCCGGAGAACTGATGCGGGTAGCGCCGCGCGTGCTCGGGCAACAGGCCGACGATGGCCAGAAGCTCGCGGGTGCGCTCGGCGCGCTCGGCCTCGGTGTGCAGGCCGTGCACCGCCATCGGCTCGATCAGGATCTCGCCCACGGTCATGCGCGGATTGAGCGAGGCGTAGGGGTCCTGGAAGATGATCTGCATGTGGCGGCGCAATTGGCGCAGCGACTGCTTGTCGAGGGTCGCGATCTCGCTGCCCTTGAAGCGCACCGAGCCCGCCGTCGGATCCATCAAGCGCAGGATCAGCCGGCCGGTCGTCGACTTGCCACAGCCCGATTCGCCCACCAGCGCCAGCGTCTCGCCGCGGGCGATGTCGAAGCTGACGCCTTCGACGGCGCGCACCATGCCGATCACCTTGCGGCGGATCAGGCCGCGCGTGACCGGGAAATGCTTTACCAGGCTGTCGACCTGGAGGACGGGCACGGCGGCGGTCATGCCGCGTTCCTCACAAGCTCGACAGGCGCCTTCCAGCAGGCGACGCGGTGGCTGGTGGCGATGTCCCGCAGCGGCGGCGGCTCCTCGCGGCACTGCCGATCGGCAAATGGACAGCGCGGCGAGAAGCGGCAGCCCTTGGGCTGGTTGTTGGGGCTGGGCACCGTGCCTTCGATGGTCGACAGCCGTTCGCGATCGACGTCGAGCCGCGGGATCGAACCCAGAAGGCCGATCGTGTAGGGGTGTTGCGGATCGGCGAACAGCGCCGCGACCGGCGCGCTTTCGACGATCTTGCCCGCGTACATCACGATCACCTCGTCGGCCACCTCGGCGATGACGCCGAGGTCGTGGGTGATGATCAGGATCGCCATGCCCAGCCGCTTCTGCAGGTCCTGCAGGAGATCGAGGATCTGCGCCTGGATGGTGACGTCGAGCGCCGTCGTCGGCTCGTCGGCGATCAGCAGCGTGGGCTCGCAGGACAGCGCCATGGCGATCATGACGCGCTGGCGCATGCCGCCCGACAGGCGGTGCGGATAATCGTCGACGCGCTCGGCGGCCGAGGGGATGCGCACCAGCTCGAGCATTTCGATCGCGCGCTTCCTGGCGGCCTGCGGCGACAGCTGGGTGTGCGCCAGGATGGCCTCGACGATCTGCTGGCCGACCGTGTGGACGGGGTTCAGCGAGGTCATCGGCTCCTGGAAGATCATCGACATCTTGCCGCCGCGCAGGCGGCGGCGCTCGTCGGCCGAGAGGCCGAGCACGTCGCGGCCATCGAACCTGATGGCGTCGGCCTCGACCTTGCCGGGCGGGCTCGCCACCAGGCCCATGACCGAGAGCGAGGTCACGCTCTTGCCGCAGCCCGATTCGCCCACCAGGCCGACCGTCTTGCCGCGGTCGACCGACAAGTCGATGCCGTCGACCGCGCGGAACAGGCCGCGGTCGGTGTGGAAGTACGTCCGAAGGCCGCGGACCTCTAAAAGCTTGTCCATCAGAACGAGTAGTCCAGGCCCTTGTAGAAGGTGTTCTGATAGAGCATGTGCGGCCGCACGCCCTTCAGCTTCTTGGAGCTGGTGGTGTACATGGGCACGTTCATCACCGGCATCCACAGATGCTCCTCGGTGACGCGCTGCTGGGCGAGCCCGTAGTACTTGGCGCGGTCGGCGTCGGTCAGCGCCGCCTTGCCCTTCTTCAGGAGCTCGTCGGTCTGCGGATCGTTCCAGTTCATGCGGTTGGGCGCCGGCATGTTCTTGGAATCGAAGTAGAAGTTCAGCAGGTCGCCGGACGACATGTAGGGAAAGGTGACGGTCCACAGATCGTAGTCCTGCTTGGCCATCTCGGCGGGCGCGATCGTCGAATCGAAGCCGACGATCTTCCAGTCGACGCCGATCTTGCGCATGTAGCCCTGGATCGCCTCCGACGTGCGCGGGAAGTAGGACACCTGGGTGAACAGCACGCGCGGCGCCAGCTTCACCCCGTCCTTCTCGCGGATGCCGTCGGTGCCGACCTTCCAGCCGGCCTCGTCCAGGAGCTTCTTCGCCCGTTCGACGTCCTCCTTGATGAGGCTCCTGGTGGACTCGGCGAAGTCGAGCGCCTTGGAATCGATGAAGGTGTAGGCCGGATCGGCCTGGCCCAGCATGATGCCCTTGACGATCTCGGCGCGGTTTATGGCGATGTTCATCGCCTCGCGCACGCGCTTGTCGGCCACGATCGGCCGCGTCGTCTTGTAGCCGTAGTACATCAACTGGAAGTTGGGCTTGGCTTCCTGGACGTTGAGGTTGGGCGAAGCCTTGACCTGCGGGATGAACTGCAGCGGGATATGGTGGGTGACGTCGAACTGGCCGCCCATCATGGCGGCGACGCGCGCGGAATCCTCGGGCACGATCTTGATCGAGAGCTTCTCGAACTTCACCGGCCCCTTGTTCTGGTACATCGAGGGGCCCCACTTGTAGGCGTCGTGACGCTTCAGCACGATCTCCGTGCGCGGCTGCCAGGATTCGAAGCACCACGGGCCGGTGCCGTCTGCCGTCTTGACGCCGTAGTCCTTGCCCAGCGCCTCGACGCTTTCCTTGTTGTGGATCGCCATGGTGAACATGGTCATGTTGAGCAGCAGGTCGGCGTAAGGCTCGTCCAGCTCGTACTCGACGGTGTAGGGATCGACGGCGCGGATGTCCTTCAGGCGGCCGGCGCGCCAGGCGAGCGGCGCCTTGAGCTCGGGGCTCACCAGCCGCTTGATGGAGTAGACGACGTCGTCGGCGGTGAACTTCTTGCCGCTGCAGAAGCTGACGTCGTCGCGCAGCTTGAAGGTGTAGAGCTTGCCGTCGGGGCTCATCGTCCATGATTTGGCGAGATAGGGGATCGGCGTCTTGCCGTCCCAGTCCATGGCGACCAGCGTATCCTGGAACATGTTGACGATGTCGGACGACGGCGACCAGGTCGTGCGTGCGCCGTCGTAATGCGGCGCATCGAGCGCCTTCATCATGCGCAGGGTCTGCGCCTCGGCCATCGACGCGGCCGCGGCCATTCCAAGGAACGCTGTTACGCCTACAAACAGGTTACGCATGGTCGTTTCCTCGCTTGTTGATCTCGGAGACAACCTCACCCTGAGGAGCGCCCGCAGGGCGCGTCTCGAAGGGTGGGCCCCACCAAGTCTGTTGCCCATCCTTCGAGACGCATCGCTTCGCGATGCTCCTCAGGATGAGGTAGTCGTTGATCCCTAAAAGCTCGCGTCCAATCCCTTGTAAAAGGTGTTCTGGTAGATCATGTGCGGGCGCATGCCCTTCACCTTCTTGTTGGTGATCTCGTACATGTTGATGTTGAGCACGGGCATCCACAGCGCCTCGGCGGTGACCTTCTTCTGCACCAGCTCGTAGTACTTGGCGCGGTCGGCCTCGGTCAGCGACATGCGGCCCTGCCGCAGCAGATCGTCGGTCTCGGCGTCCTTCCAGTTCATGCGGTTGGGCGTCGGGATGTTCCGGGAATCGAAGTAGATGTTCATCAGGTCGCCGGCCGAGAGGTAGGGCACGGTGACCGACCAGATCTCGTAGTCCTGCTCGGCCATCTTGGCGGCGGCGATGGTCGAGTCCCAGGGCTGGAGCTGCCACTGGATGCCGATGCGCCGCAGGTAGCCCTGGATCGCCTCGGCGACGCGCGGCGTATTGCCGGCCTGGGTATAGTAGACCTTGGGCTGGAGCTTGACGCCGTCCTTCTCGCGGACGCCGTCGCTGCCCATCGTCCAGCCGGCCTCGTCGAGCAGCGCCTTGGCGCGCTCGACATCCTCCTTGACCATGCCCTTGGTCGACGGGGCGAAGTCGAGCGCCGCCGGATCGACGAAGGTGAAGGCGGGGTCGGCGTTGCCCAGCAGGATGCCCTTGGCGATGGCGGCGCGGTCGATGGCGATGCTCATGGCCTCGCGCACGCGCTTGTCGGCCACCATCGGCCGCGTCGTCTTGAAGCCGAAGTAGAGCAGCTGGAAGTTGGGGTTGGCCTGGGTGACCGTCAGCATGGGCGCGCTGCGGGCCTGGGCGATGAACTGCTGCGGGAACTGGTGCGTGGTGTCGAACTGGCCCGCCATCATGGCGGCGACGCGGCTCGAATCCTCGGGCACGATCTTGATGACCAGCCGCTCGAACTTCACCGGCCCCTTGTTCTTGTACATCGAGGGGCCCCACTTGTAGGCGTCGTGGCGCCTGAGCACGATCTGAGTGCGTGGCTGCCACGAGTCGAAGCACCACGGGCCGGTGCCGTCGGCGCCCTTCACGCCGTAATCCTTGCCCAGCGCCTCGACGCTCTCCTTGTTGTGGATGACGTTGGTGAACATGGTGAGCTGCAGCAGCAGGTCGGAGAAGGGCTCGGCCAGCTCGTATTCGACGGTGTAGGGATCGGGCGCGCGCAGGTCCTTGATGGTGCCGGCGCGCCACGCAAAGGGACCCTTGATCTCCGGGCTGGTCAGCCGCTTGAAGGAATAGACCACATCATCGGCGGTGAATTTCTTGCCGCTGCAGAAGCTGACGTCGTCGCGCAGCTTGAAGGTATAGAGCTTGCCGTCGGGGCTGACCGTCCACGACTTGGCGAGATAGGGGATGGGCGTCTTGCCGTCCCAGTCGAGCGCCACCAGCGTGTCCTGGAACATGTTGACGATGTCGGAGGTCGGGCCCCAGGTCGTGCGCTGCGCATCGTAGTGCGGGGCATCGATCGACTTCATCATGATCAGGGTCTGCGCCGACGCTGTCGAAGCGCCGAGCAATGCTGCCACTGCCACGATAACGTTACGCATTGTTTCGAAATGCCTCCCCAGCTTTGCTGGGGAGGTGGCCCGTAGGGCCGGAGGGGTCATGGGCAGTAGTGCCGACGCCTCCGACCCCTCCGCCCCTTCGGGGCACCTCCCCACGCCTAGCGTGGGGAGGAAGCGCGGTGCGTTCCCTGTCATTGTTGCAATCTCGGATCGAGGACGTCGCGCAGCGCGTCGCCCAGAAGATTGGCGGCCAGCACGATGACGAAGATCGCGAAGCTCGGGATGGTCGCGATGTGCGGCGCCATGAACAGGAAGTCGCGGCCTTGGGCCGCCATCATGCCGAGCTCGGCCGTCGGCGGTTGGGCGCCCATGCCTAGAAAACCCAGCGCCGAGCCGATCAGGATGATCTGGCCGAAGCGCAGGGTCAGGAACACGAAGATGGTCGAGATGCAATTCAGGGTCAGGTAGCGCCAGATCAGCGTGCGGTCTGACACGCCGACGGCGCGGCCCGCTTCCATGAATTCCTGGCCCATGACGCCGACGGCGGCGCCGCGCGCCACACGCGCAACGTCTGGCACGGTTGCGACGACCAGCGCGATCACCACGGCGCCAAGGCCCGCGCCGGCGACTGCGGCGACCGCGAGACCGATCAGGATCGCCGGGAAGGCCAGCATCACGTCGACCAGGCGCATGATCCAGCCGTCGGCCTTGGGGTAGTAGGCCGCCAGGATGCCCAAAAGACCGCCCAAGAGGCCGCCGATGATGACGCCGACCAGGCCCAGCATCAGGGTGTTGCGCGTGCCGTAGATGACGCGGCTCAGGATATCGCGGCCGGTATTGTCGGTGCCGAACCAGTGCTCTTCGCTTGGCGGCTGCATCACCTTGGTGAGGTCGGTGAGGTAGGGATCGTAGGGCGCCACCACCGGCGCGAAGACCGCGGCCAGCGCGATCACGGCCAGCACCAGGGCGGCGGCCGCCGCCACCTTGTCGCGCGCCAGCCGGCGCAACACGCCGGAGCGCGACAGCGGACCGCTGGTTTCCTCGACGGCGGGCGCGTTGACGGCTTCGACGCTCATGACCGTTGAACACTCATGATCGTTGAACTCGGGGATCGAGGTAGACGTAGAGCACGTCGACCAGGAGGTTGATGGTCAGGAAGGCGATGGCGAGGATCATGATGGCGCCCTGCGCCGTCGGGAAATCGCTCGACACGATGGCGCCGACGGCGAGCCGTCCGACGCCCGGCCAGGAGAACATGGTCTCGGTCACCACCGCGCCGCCCAACAGGAAGGCTGCCTGCAGGCCGATCAGGGTGACCACGGGGATCAGCGCGTTACGCAGCGCGTGATGGACGATCACCACTGTTTCACGCAGTCCCTTGGCGCGGGCGGTGCGCACGAAGTCGGCGCCCAGCACTTCGAGCACGGCGGTGCGCGTCAGCCGCGCGATCGGCCCGATCAGCACCGAACCCAGGGTCAGCGCCGGCAGGATCAGGCTCGGCAGGCCGCCGTCCCAGATCGGGCCGGTGCGGCCGGTGAAGGGCAGGAGGCCCCACTTGAAGCCGACATACTGGATCAGGATCAGGCCGATGAAGAACACCGGCATGGAAACGCCCGCCACCGAGAAGGCCATGATGATGCGGTCAGTGATGCTGCCGCGCCTCACCGCCGCCAGGGTGCCGAGCGCCAGCCCGATCGGCACGGCGATCAGCATGGCTCCCAGCATCAGCTCGACGGTCGGGCCGATGGTCAGCGCCAGCTCCTCGCTCACCATCTTGTTGGAGATGATGGAGCGGCCGAGATCGCCGCGCAGCACGCGGCCGAGATAGTCGGCGAACTGGACGGGGATCGGCCGGTCGAGCCCGAGTTCCTGGCGGATGGCGGCGATGGTCTCGGTCTTGGCCTCGGGCCCCGCGATGATCGTCGCCGGGTCGGCCGGCACGACCTGCAGCAGGCAGAAGCAAAGGAAGAGCACCCCGAGCAGGGCGGGGAACGAGACCAGCAGGCGGTGGACGATCTGTCTTCCCATGCGCCGTCCTCGGACCGAATTTTCAGGCCAACGAGACACGCGCCGGCGGCTCAGCCGGCTGCGTCCTGGTCGTACCTCCCTTTGCCGCCGCGCTTCGGAGACCCCCATTCACTCTCTGGTCGGTCATCCGTGCACGAACGTTTATTCAGCGCTCATAGTGACATGCACTCGCTCTGTCGTCACGCCCAACCGCCGGCATGAGGAAGAACGTGACCGGTGATGAAGCCCGAGGCGTCGGAGCAGAGGAAGCACACGGTCGCGCCGAGCTCGTCGGACTTGCCCAACCTGCCCAGCGGAATTTGTGCCGTCATCTTGGCCATCGCTTCCTGGTTGGCGAGCAGTGCCGGCGGGAAGTAGTCGGGGTTCTCGACATAGTTCGAGCCGACGGCGTTCACCGTGATGCCATCGCGGCCCAGCTCCTTGGCAAGCGAGGAGACGAGTCCGTTGGCTGCTGCTCGCGCAGAGACGTAAGGCGCGTAGTTGGCGATGCCGCGCAACGGTGCGGCCGACGACACGAACACGATTCGTCCCGACTTGCGCTTGCGCATCGACGGCGCGACGAGCTGCGTCAGCCGGAACGGCGTCACCGCCATGGCCTCGAGCGCGTCGCGATAGTCCTCCAGCCGTGCCTCACCGAGCGGCGCGCGCAGGGCGGGATAGGCATCGTTGTTGACCAGGGCGTCGATATGTCCATGCCGCTTGAGAGCGAGCTCGACCAGGGTCGCGGGCTCGACAGCCGACAGGGCATGCGCGCCGGGGAACTGCGCTTCGTATTTGCGCCGCGCGGTTGGCGCTTCGAAGGAAGGATCGTGGGCCAGAACCGTGGCGCCTTCGGCCAGCGCCACTCGGGTCGTGCCGTGCCCTGCGAATTTCTCGACGTTGGTGATCAGCAGCACCCGGTCTTTCAGCATCATCGCGATTCCTCTAGGTTGCCGGCCCATGAGCAGCGGACCTGCCGACCAGCCTGATCCTAACGCACCCGGCGGCGCCGAACAGGCGTCCTTCGGCTATCGCGACGTGCCGGCGGCCGAAAAAGCCGGCCTGGTCCGCCAGGTCTTCGAAAGCGTGGCGCCGCGCTATGACCTGATGAACGACCTGATGTCGGGCGGCGTCCACCGGCTCTGGAAGAACACCCTGGTCGACGTGCTGCATCCGCGTCCGGGCGAGCGGCTTCTCGACGTTGCTGGCGGAACGGGCGACGTCGCCTTCCGCATCTACCGCCGCCAGGGCGACCGGCCCAACGTCACCGTGTGCGACATCAATCCCGCCATGCTTGCGGTCGGCCGCGATCGCGCCGCCGACCGCGGAATGTTGAAGGGCCTGGCCTGGGCGACGGGCGATGCCGAGAGCCTGCCGTTCCCCGACCGCTCGTTCGATGGCTACACGATCGCCTTCGGCCTGCGCAACGTCACCGACATCGACAAGGCGCTCGGCGAGGCCCACCGCGTGCTGAAGCCCGGCGGCCGCTTCTACTGCCTGGAGTTCAGCAAGGTGACGTCGGCTCCGGTCGGCCGCGTCTACGACGCCTATTCCAGCCGCGCGCTGCCGTTCTTCGGCCGCATCGTCGCCCGGGACGCCGACTCCTACCGCTATCTGCACGAAAGCATCCGCCGCTTCCCGCCGCAGCGCGAGCTCGCCCGGCGCATGCGCGAGCAGGGCTTCGCCAACGTCACCTGGCGCGACATGACGCTCGGCGTCGTGGCGCTGCACGCGGGCTGGCGGATCTAGATGACCGCGTTTGCAACGCGATCATGGTCTTTTGGACCGCGAGCCTCCGGCTCGCTCATGATCATGAGCGAGCCGGAGGCTCGCGGTCCGGAAGAGCATGAGCTTGAACATGCCGCGCCACCCCCCAGCTAAGATGCTGCGCGCCATCCGCAACTCCTGGCGCCTGCTGCGCATGGCGCTGAGCCTGGCGCGGCACGATGCGCTGTTCCCGCTGGAGATCCTGGGCATCACGCCGGCGCTGGTCGTCTGGGCGCGGCTGTTCGCGCGACAGCGCGATGCCCGCCGCCCGGGCGAGCGGCTGACGGCGGCGCTGCAGGAGATGGGCCCGTCCTTCATCAAGCTCGGCCAGGCGTTGTCGACCCGTGCCGACCTTCTGAGCGAACAGGTAGCGGCCGACCTGGCGCAACTGCAGGACCATCTGCCGGCTTTTCCCGGCGCCGAGGCCAGGCGCATCATCGAAGCCGAGCTCGGCCAGCCGATCGACGCATTGTTCACGAGATTCGACGACAAGCCGGTCGCCGCCGCCTCGATCGCCCAGGTGCATTTCGCCGTCACCACCGACGGTCGCGAGGTCGCGGTCAAGGTGCTGCGGCCCGGCATCGAGCTCGCCTTCGAGCGCGATCTCGATCTCTTCTACTGGGTGGCCGAGCTGGTCGAACGCACCCAGCCGCGCTACCGCCGCCTCAAGCCTGTCGATTCGGTGCGCGCCTTCGCCGACGTCGTGCGCGTCGAGATGGACCTGCGCATGGAGGCGGCGGCCGCCGAGGAGCTGGGCGAGAACTTCGTCGACGATCCGGGCTATCGCGCACCGACCATCGACTGGGACCGTACCGCGGAGCGCGTGCTGACCTTGGAGCGCATCGACGGCACCCCGATCGGCGATCGCGACGGCATCGTCGCCGCCGGCCACGATCCCAACGAGGTCATGAAGAAGGCGGCGGAGGCCTTCTTCTACCAGGTGTTCCGCGACGGCTTCTTCCACGCCGACATGCACGGCGGCAACGCCTTCGTCGACCGCTCGGGCCACATCGTGCCGGTCGATTTCGGCATCATGGGCCGCATCGACGAGGACACGCGCGGCTACCTCGCCGAGCTTCTGGTCGCCTTCCTGCGCTGCGACTATCGCGCCGTGGCCGAAGTGCAGTTCCGCGCGGGCTACGTGCCGCCCGACCAGTCGCGCGAGATGTTCGCCCAGGCCTGCCGCTCGATCGGCGAGCCGATCTTCGGCAAGCCCAGCCACCAGATCTCGATCGCCCGCCTGCTGGCGCAGCTCCTGCGCGTCACCGAGCAGTTCGAGATGGCGGTGCAGCCGCAGCTCCTGCTGCTGCAGAAGACCATGCTGATGGCCGAGGGCATGGGCACCAGGCTCAATCCCCACGTCAATATCTGGGAGCTGGCGCGGCCCTTGATCGAGGAGTGGATGCAGAGCCATTTCGGCCCGCGCGCCACCATCGGCCGCGCCGCCGAGGACGTGATGCAGGGCCTGCGCCGCCTGCCGCGCCTGATCGACAGCCTGCATGTCGTGGCCGAGCACGAACGCCGCAAGGCCGAACGCGAAGCGAGCACGCCCCCACCCATCCCCGGCCGCGGCTGGCGCCCCGGATTCTCCGAGATCATCGCCGTTCTCGCCCTGATCGCCGCCATCGTCGCGTGGTGGCATTAGCCCTCCCCCACCCGTCATCCCGACCGGAGCGCGAAGCGCGGAGCGGAGGGACCTAGTCATACATTCCGTCATCCCGACCGGAGCGAAGCGGAGTGGAGGGACCTGGTCATAAACGTCGAATACAATCGATAGTAGTGGGACGGTAAAGACAACAACCTCTATATTTTTCGGCATGGAACGCAATTCAGTCGTCTACATTCTCGCCTGCCCGAACAGACGTGCCCTCTACATCGGAATAACGACCGACCTTCCACGTCGGCTCGAAGAGCACCGCCTAGGCAAGGTCCACCACACTGCGCGTTACAATATCAAACGCCTGATCTATTTTGAGGCGCACGAAACCGCGCCCGATGCGATCGCGCGAGAGAAGCAGCTGAAGAATTGGAGAAGGGAAAAGAAGCTCATCCTGATAAATCGATCGAATCCGGAATGGCGAGACCTGAGCTGTGAAGTTCACTGAACAGGTCCCTCCACTCCGCTTCGCTCCGGTCGGGATGACGGGAATGTGAATGACTAGGTCCCTCCACTCCGCGCTTCGCGCTCCGGTCGGGATGACGGAGTGACCGCCGACCAGATCATCTTCGGCCTTGTCGTCTTCCTGCTGGCGGGAACGGTGAAGGGGCTGGTCGGGCTCGGCTTGCCGACCATCGTCATCGCGCTCACCACGCTGGTCCTGCCGCTCACCGAATCGATCGCCATGATCGCGCTGCCGACCATCTTCTCCAACGTCTGGCAGGCGGCGGTGGGCGGCAACTTCTGGAAGATCCTGCGCCGGCAGTGGCCGCTGATCGTGCCGCTGGCGATCGGGCTCTATCTCACCATGTGGCTGGTCGGCCAGAAGGGCCCCGACTGGGCCTTCATCGTCCTGGCGACGGTGCTGATCGTCTATAGCTGTCTCGGCCTGCTGCGCATCCGCCTGCACATCCACGCCGATCTGGAGAAGCCGCTGGCGCCGATGATTGGCGCGATCTCGGGTTTCGTCGCCGGCGTCGTCGGCGTGCCGATCATTCCTCTCATGCCCTACCTGCAGGGCCTCGACATCAAGCCCTCCGAGCTCGTGCAGACGCTCGGCGTGGTGCTTTGCGCCACCTCGCTCACGCTCACGTTTTCGCTACTGAATTTCGGCCTTTTGGACGGCCCGCGCGCCGTCGTTTCGGCCGCCGCGGTGGTGCCGGCGCTGGCTGGCATGTGGCTGGGGCAGCAGATCCGCCAACGCCTGTCGGTCGAGCAGTTCCGGCTGGCCGTGTTCTGGGCTTTGCTGCTCACGGGGCTGTATACTTTCGCCAGCCGGGTGTTGTGATAGGCTGGGGGCCATGCTCAAGGGCAAGCGGATTCTGTTGATCGTCGCGGGCGGCATCGCGGCCTTCAAATCGCTCGAGCTCGTCCGCCGCCTGCGCGAACGTGGCGCCTCGGTGCGTTGCGTGCTCACCGAGGCCGGCGCCAGGTTCGTCACGCCGCTGTCGCTGCAGGCGCTGACCGAGGACCGCGTCTACAGCGACATGTTCTCGCTGACCGACGAAAGCGAGATGGGCCACATCCAGCTCTCGCGCGATGCCGACCTGCTCGTGGTCGCGCCGGCGACGGCCAACATCCTGGCGCGCATGGCCGCCGGCATGGCCGACGATCTCGCCGCGACCGTGCTGCTCGCCACCGACAAGCCGGTGCTGGCGGCGCCGGCGATGAACGTGCGCATGTGGACCCACGCCGCCACCCGCGCCAATGTCGAGACGCTGAAGCAGCGCGGCATCCATTTCATCGGGCCCAACGACGGCGCCATGGCCTGCAACGAATTCGGCCCGGGCCGCATGTCGGAGCCGGAAGAGATCGCCGACGCGATCGAAGGTCTGCTGCGGCCGGCTGAACGACCGCCCCTTGAGAGACCATTGGCCGGCAAGCGCGCCGTCGTGACATCGGGCCCGACGCGCGAGGCGATCGACCCCGTGCGCTACATCTCCAACCATTCCTCGGGCAAGCAGGGCCATGCCATCGCCTCGGCGCTGGCCGCCCTCGGCGCCGACGTCACGTTGGTCAGCGGCCCGGTTGCCATCGCCGATCCGCGGGGCGTGACGACCGTTCACGTCGACTCGGCCGACCAGATGCTGGCCGCCTGCCTTGCCGCCGGCCGGATCGACATCGCCGTCTGCGCCGCCGCCGTCGCCGACTGGAAGGCGGCCCATCCGGCCGGGTCCAAGATCAAGAAGAAGGCGGGGACGGCGCCGCCCAGCGTTGAACTCACGCCCAATCCCGACATTCTCGCCACCCTGTCCAGGCCCGGCCTGCAGCGGCCCGCCCTGGTGGTGGGCTTCGCCGCCGAGACCGAGAACCTGGTGGCCAACGCCATCGACAAGCGCCAGCGCAAGGGCTGCGACTGGATCGTTGCCAACGACGTCTCGCCGGCCGTCGGCACGTTCGGCGGCGAGCGCAACACCGTGCACCTGATCAGCGCCTCCGGCGTGGAAGACTGGCCGACCTTGGCCAAGGGCGAGGTCGCCATGCGGCTGGCCGGCCGCATCGCCCTGCACTTTGGCCGGCCGCCGAAAGCCGAGGCAGCGGAATGAAGGGTGTCGAGACCGTCGAGATCGAGGTGGTGCGGCTCGCGCACGCCCGCGACCTGGCCCTGCCGGACTACGCCACGGCCGCCGCTGCCGGCGCCGATCTCCTGGCCGCGGTCGACCAGGACATCGAACTGGCGCCGCTGGAACGCAAGATCGTGCCGACCGGCATCTCGATCGCGCTACCGGTGGGCTTCGAGGCCCAGGTCCGGCCACGCTCGGGCTTGGCGGCCAAGAATGGGGTGACGCTCGTCAATGCGCCGGGCACCATCGACGCCGACTATCGGGGAGAGATCGGCGTCATTCTGGTCAATCTTTCCAAGGAGCCATTCCGCATCAGTCGCGGCATGCGAATTGCACAGTTGGTCGTGGCCCGGCATGCCCGGGCCGTGTGGCGTGAGGTGAGTGAGCTCGACCGGACGGCGCGCGGCGCCGGGGGGTTCGGATCGACAGGAGTGACGGCGGGATCGACCAAGAGCGCGTAATGCGCCTGAGGAGAAGCACTGGGGATGCCTCGGCTCAGCAAGAAAACCATGTTCGCGATCGAGGCCGTGCTCGACGTGGCCTTCCATGTCGGCGAGCATCCGGTGCGCAGCGGCGACATCACCGAACGCCAGCGCATTCCCAAACGCTATCTCGAGCAGGTGCTGCAGCATCTGGTCCGCGCCGGAATCCTGGCCGGCAAGCGCGGTCCGCGGGGCGGCTATCGCCTCGGCCGCGAGCAGGGAAAAATCACCCTGGGCGAGGTCGTGCGCGTGGTGCGCAAGCTCGAGGCCGAGACCGAGCCCAACGATCCCTCGACCGGCTCGCCGCTCGCCCACGAGGTGGTGTGGCCGACATGGGAGAAGCTGCGCGACGACATGATGGCCCAGCTCGACAACATCACCATCGAGGACCTCTGCGCGCGGGCGCGCGCCAAGGGGCTCGACCAGCCGGCTTCCGGTCAGCCGCCGCCCGAGCGCATTGCCGTTTGATCTTTTGATCGCCCGAACGGATAACTCCGCCGTTCATTGAACTGGAGGAGTGACACATGGCCAAGGCCAAGGCGGCGGCAAAGAAAGCCAAGCCCAATCCGCGCAACAAGAAGCTCTACGACGACGGCATGAAGGTCCGCAAAGCCGTGCTGGGTGCGAGCTACGTCGACAACTCGATGGCGAACGCCGCCACGGACGACTTCATGATGTCGTTCCAGGACATCACCACGGAATACGCCTGGGGCTACGTCTGGACGCGGCCCGGCCTGCCGAAGAAGACGCGCTCGATGCTGAACCTCGCCATGCTGGCGGCGCTGAACCGTGGCCCCGAGCTCAAGCTGCACGTCAACGGCGCGCTGAACAACGGCCTCACCAAGGAGGAGATCAAGGAGATCTTCCTGCAGGTCGCGATCTACTGCGGTATCCCCGCCAGCCTCGACGCCTTCAAGACCGCGAGCGCGGTGTTCAAGGAACGCGGGATCTGACTTTAGCCGTCATCCCGACCGGAGCGCGAAGCGCGGAGTGGAGGGACCTGTTCATGCCTCGTCGGCAAATGACTAGGTCCCTCCACTACGCTTCGCTCCGGTCGGGATGACGGGATTGGCCTGCGCTCGATCAATCCGGCAACGACCACCGACAGCACGACCTTGTCCGCCTGATCCACCAACTCGTACAGCAGGTCGAAGTGGCCGCGTTGCGGTCGGCTCGATTCACGCTTGCCCTTGATCGTGATCCGCAGCCGTACCCGGTCTCCTGCTCGCACTGGAGCCGGGAACTTCAGGTGCCATTCCGATGCACCGAGCACCGCCCAGCGCCGTCCCGGCACGTTGTAGATCTGGTGGCCCAGCCGGTACATCAGCGTGATGGTGTAACCGCCGCTGGCGATCAGGCTGCCGTACGGATTCCGGGCGGCCGACGCCTCGTCGACGTGAAATGGCCACGGGTCGTTGCAACGGTTGTAGGTTAGCATCTCTTCGCGATCGATCGTGACCTCGTCGCTCAGGAAAGAGGCGCCCACGACCAGATCCTCGAAGTAGACTGGAATCTCCATCGGTTCTCCTTCTTGCATTGATCCGGTGGTGCAGCAGCAATATCGGACGATCAATTACTCGAGGGGTAATGGAGCATTTTTCCCGTCATCCCGACCGGAGCCTCGCGCAGCGAGGCGTAGCGGAGGGACCTGCTCATGGCTGTCGACAAATGACCAGGTCCCTCCGCTTCGCTTCGCTCCGGTCGGGATGACGGGGATGGTTGTCCGCCTCGCCAATCCTGGCGAAAGCCAAAGCCTCACCGACCTCTGCGTGCGGTCGAAGGCGCATTGGGGCTACGACGCCGCGTTCATGAAGTTGAGCGCGGCGGCGCTGAGCGTAAGCGAAGGCGACATCGCTGCCGGCCATGTGCTGGTCGCGGTCGATGACGCAAGCGGCGTGATCGGCATGGCCTGCGTGCTGCTCGAGGGCGACGCATCGGACCTCGATGCCCTGTTCATCGACCCGCCGGCGAGCGGCAGCGGCGTCGGGCGCATGACCATCCTGGCCGATCCCAACGCCGCGGCGTTCTACGAGCGCATGGGCGCACGCTATCTGCGGAACGCGCCATCCGACGCCATTCCCGGACGCACCCTGCCATTCTATGAGTACGACCTCACCTCGAGGACTGTTGCATGACCACGCTTTCACCTCCCGCCACCATCGCCTTCATCGGTCTCGGCATGATGGGCCGGCCGATGGCCGCGCGCCTCGCCGAGGCGGGCTTCAAGCTTCGCCTGTATGACCTCTCGCAAAAGGCGGTGTCGGATTTCATCGGTGCGCATCCCACGGCGTTGGCGACCGCCTCGCCCAAGGCCGCGGTGCAGGGAGCCGATGCCGTGATCACCATGCTGCCCGACGGCAAGGTCGTACGGCAGGCGCTGATGGAGGGGCGCGATCCCGCGCGCGAAGGCATGGCCGCGGGCATGCTCGCCATCGACATGAGCTCGTCCAATCCGGTCGACACCCAGAAGCTCGCCCGCGATCTCGCGGCGCTGGGCGTGGCCCTGCTCGACGCACCGGTGTCGGGCGGCGTCAAGCGCGCCATCGACGGTTCTCTGTCGATCATGGTGGGCGGTAACGCCGCCGACCTCGAGCGCGCACGGCCGGCCTTCGCCGCCATGGGCAAGACCATCACGCTCTGCGGCCCGGCGGGCGCGGGCCATGCGCTGAAGGCGCTCAACAACTACCTGTCGGCCGCGGGCCTGGTCGCCATGTGCGAGGCGCTGGTCGTCGGCGAGGCCTTCGGCCTCGATCCCGGCACCATGGTCGACGTCTTCAACAGCTCGACCGGCAAGAGCAACGCCACCGAGGTGAAGGGCCGCCAGTTCGTCGTGCCGCGCAACTTCGCGGCCGGCTTCACCACCGGCCTGATGGCCAAGGACCTGCGCACCGCGGGAGAGGTCGCGAACCACCTCCAGCTCAACATGCCCGGGCTGAAACAGGCGGTGGCCTACTGGGCCGACGCCAGCAGCAAGCTCGGCGGCTCGGCGGACCACACCGAGATTTTCCGTTATGCTGAGATGCTCGCGGAGGAGGAGCCATGAACGCCGCCTTCACGCTCGACGGCACCTACATTCACCTGCGCCCCGACGAGAGCGCGCTCGCCATGGAGGGCGGCGCGAAGTTCTGGGCCGGCATCGCCGAACGCCGCGACCTCGACCGGGGCCGCCTGATGGGCAGCACCGACCAGAGCAAGGACTGGGATCACTGGGAGCGCCATCCTGCCGGCGACGAGGTCCTGACCCTGTTGTCGGGCGAGATGGTGATCGTGCTGGAGACCCCGGCCGGCGAGCAGCGCGCCACGATCAGACCCGGCGAGACCTTCATCGTGCCGAAGGGCCTGTGGCATCGCGGCATCGTCACGGCGCCCGGCCGGCTGATGTTCGTCACGCCCGGCGCCGGGACTGAGCACAAACCGGTCTGACTCTCGCCGGACCGCGGGCCTCCACACCACCTCATCCTGAGGAGCGCCCGAAGGGCGCGTCTCGAAGGATGGGAAACAGTCTTGGTGTGGCCCACCCTTCGAGACGCGCCCTTCGGGCGCTCCTCAGGGTGAGGTCAAAGTAGGTTAGCGCCACTGCACAGGCCTTTGACAGGGCGGGTTGCCGCCCTTATATAACCGCCACCTAGGGCCCTTGGCGCCGCCTCCCCGGCGGTGAACGACGGGGTCCACACCGAACGTCACAGCGCGATTTCAAACGGCCGCAGCCTGCGGCGGTGGCGCGTGCGTTATCTCCCACCTGATTGAAGAAACATGAACCTCCAAGACCTCAAGATGAAGAAACCGCCCGAGCTTCTGGCTTTTGCCGAAGAGCAGGGCGTCGAAGGCGCGGCGATGATGCGCCGCCAGGAACTGATGTTCGCCATCCTGCAGAAGCTCGCCGCCGCCGAGCAGGCGATCTTCGGCACCGGCACCATCGAGGTGCTGCCCGACGGCTTCGGCTACCTGCGCTCGATGGAAGCCAACTACCTGCCGGGCGCCGACGACATCTATGTCAGCCCCACCCAGGTCCGGTCATGGCGCCGACCATCTCCGAGGAGCAGTCGAGCTCGCGCGCCACCTCGTCGGGCCGCGTCAGCACCGGCCGGCGCACCGGCACCCTCACCAAGAAGGCCTCGACCTCGACGCCGCAGCAGCAGCTCGACATCTCGACCCGCGTGATCGACCTGATCGCGCCGATCGGCAAGGGCCAGCGCGCGCTGATCGTGTCGCCGCCGCGCACCGGCAAGACGGTGCTGATGCAGAACATCGCCCACGCCATCACCGCCAACAACCCCGAGGTCTACCTCATGGTCCTGCTCGTCGACGAGCGGCCGGAGGAAGTGACCGACATGCAGCGCACGGTGAAGGGCGAGGTCGTGAGCTCGACCTTCGACGAGCCGGCCAGCCGCCACGTCGCGGTGGCCGAGATGGTGATCGAGAAGGCCAAGCGCCTGGTCGAGCACAAGAAGGACGTGGTGATCCTGCTCGATTCGATCACCCGCCTCGGCCGCGCCTACAACACCGTCGTTCCGAGCTCCGGCAAGGTGCTGACCGGCGGTGTCGACGCCAACGCCCTGCAGCGTCCCAAGCGCTTCTTCGGCGCGGCGCGCAACATCGAGGAAGGCGGCTCGCTCACCATCATCGCCACGGCGCTGATCGACACCGGCAGCCGCATGGACGAGGTGATCTTCGAGGAGTTCAAGGGCACCGGTAACTCCGAAATCATCCTCGACCGCAAGGTC
>JACPOB010000142.1 GCA_016185145.1 Rhodospirillales bacterium
ACCTGCCGCAACCCCGCGCTCGCGCCGCCTCCGCAACCCCGACCGGCTCCGTCGGCGCGAGCGCTACCACCAAACTCCGCAAACCAAAGGGGTCAACATTGGACGCCGATCTGGGGTCAAAGTTGAACGCCGATTGACACGCCAAGGCGTGACTGCGCGTATTGACGATGATCATGCCCTGGTCAACCGCGCCCAATGCCGACACCAGGGCGTCGTCGTCCATTGGTCCTGCATGACATAGCTGCACGCGCTTTAACTGCAAGGTGAGATCATGAGGATCGGGCGCAAGCTCGCGGCCTTCGAGTGGCAGGCCCAGCTCATGATCGGCTGGAAATCGCCGCTCATCGAGTGCGGGTTGAGTTGCTGTACACAGGACGATCGTGCAGCCGTAGTTCTTTACCAGCTCCCGCAATGCTGCGACCGCCGGAGCAAGCAGAGGACGCGGCAAGGTCTGCGCTTCGTCCAGGATGAGGACACTGTCGGCTATGTTGTGCAGCTTGCGGCACCGCGAAGGTCGGGCAGCGAACAGGCTTTCGAAAAGCTGCACGTTCGTGGTGACCACGACGGGCGCTGCCCAATCCTCCATCGCGAGCTTGAGCTTGTCCCGGCGCTGACGACCTTTGCCAGGGATGTCCTCCTCGTCGATCGACGAGTGGTGCTCCAGCACGACGTCTTCGCCCAGGACTTTCCTGAAGACCTGTGCCGTCTGGTCGATGATGGCGGTGAAGGGAATGGCATAGATGACGCGCCTGTGCCCATGGGCCTTGGCGTGATCGAGCGCGAAGGCAAGCGAGGCCAGCGTCTTTCCGCCGCCTGTGGGCACGGTGAGGGTAAAGAACCCGGCTTCATCTTCAGCGCGGGAGCGCACGTGTCGGAGTATCTGGTTCCTCAGACGATTGACCGGCGAGCCCCCACTGCCCAACGAAAGCATATGCTGCTCGAAGCTTGTTCGCAGTCCGTCGAGGATATCGGGCAGTGCCTCCCAATGGCGATCTGGCCGACGCTTCTCGACGCGGGCGAAGAATGCCTCGGTGTCCCTGTAGTCGGCATCGACCAGGCAGGAGAAGATCATTCTCCCGAGAAAGGCGAACTGGAAGTTCAGTCCGTGCTGATTCCAGGTGAAGGCAGGCATCAAACCCGTGGCGTTTGGGCGGATTTCCTGCTGCCAAACCGGGTCGAGCGCCGCCGCGGAAAACCCGTTCAACCGATCACTGAGGGTCGAGCGTGCTTCCCCTCGCTTGTCCGGAAGCCCGGCATGATGGCCCGCGATCGCATAGGCGATCAGCTCTGCGACGTATCTGTCACGTCCCTTTGCCAGGTCGAGGACGACCGAAGCGCCGGCCGTCGAATGATCCACTCGGTCGGTCGACCCTTCGAGACGAGCTTGGAACTGCGGCGTATATTTCCCGAGATCGTGCATCAGTCCGGCGAGAAATGCGGCCTCTCCAATGCCCATGCGGAGCCCAAATTCCTTGGCCAGCGTTGCCGTGGATTCGAGATGGTCGCGGAGGCCGTGCCAATCCGATCGGTCGGCGTCTCTTGTGGCGTGTGCGTAGTACATTTCACAACTGGCAGTTGATTGTCAGTCTTGCATGCGCTCTGCATAAAAGCAATGAGCTACGTGTGTTGGCTGCGGACTCCGTTTCGCTGCCAGCAGTGCTGGCGCTTGGCAACAACGCGGTCCCCTAGGAGCTTGAGGCTTAACGAATCAGATCGGTTCGTCATGCCAATCGCCCTCGCCGGTTCACTGTCAGTTGATTTCCGCTATTGCCTTGAACGGCGCCTTCACGAAACCAGCCCCCAGAACCCGCTCATGCGACCGTGCTTTGCTTCGAGCCTCGCCACATAGGCCTGATGCGTTTCAAGTGCGCCGTAGTCGGCGATTGCCGGTGCGAGACTGGCGCACTCCTGGAGATGGCGGGCGGCGTGGCGATAGCGGCCCGACCGAGCCTTGGTCAGTGCGAAGTCGATCATCGCCCGCAAGAGGAGCGTGGCGGCGAGCGGATGCTTCTCGGCAAGTGCCTCGGCCGCCGAGGTCAGGAGTTCGTAGTGATCGCCGTCGAGCTCGGCGGCCCGCCGCGTCACCAGCCGCGCCGCCCGGTCCAGCGCGGGCCAACGCACCAGGAACGCCAATGCCCGCTCGAGGCTCTTGTCGTTTTCAACCTGGTCGAGGGCGCGCCGTTCGGCCTCGTCGTCCTCGAAGTCGGGCAGCTTCCTGAGGTAGGCCCGCAGATGCTCGCCGCTCAGCGCGCGCTCGAAGCACGCCCAGCGGGCGGCCTGCGCCTCGTCGCGGCGGCCGAGCGCCTCGAGGGCCTCTATCCGTGCATCGTCCCAATCGAATGGGGGCCAGCCATTTCGCGGGGGGTCCGCCTGCTCGATGGCGCGCAGCGCCTCTTGCGTCCGACCCGCCGCGAGCAGCCGGCGGGCGATCTCGGCGGCGATCCTCGGCGCCTTGCGTGCCCGTTCGTCGTACTGTGCGATGAAACCGTCGACGTCGCCCTGGGCGGTGGCAATCTCCTGCAGGGCAAGACGAATGGTGGAAGTGTGGGCGCTCGCTTTCGTTTGGTCTTCGTAGAACGGTCCATCCATTCCCCAGGCGATCACCTTGCGGTCCGCATCCGGCGGCTTCTCGACGGGCGCCTGCGACAGCTCGACGAACCGCGCCTTCAGCCGGTCGAGGCCGGGTGCGCCCAAAGCCGCGGCGAGGGTCGCGATCAACCCGTCGAACTGGCCATATCCGTTGTCGAGCCGGGCAGCGAACACGCGATCGGCGAGATCGGCCGGATCGGGGCGGGCGCGCTGGCGAGCGGCCCAAGGTCATTGCAGGCCGTGGCGAAGACGCCGCCGATCACGCCGTCGCTGTCGTCGGAGCGCTCGTGCACCGCCGAGGCGAGATCGAGCAGTCGCCACATCAGCTCCAATGCCTCGGCCGCATCGATCCCGGCCACGCGGTCGACGATCGCGCGGCGCTGCGTGTCGAGGTCGATGGCGAGCTCGCGCACCTTGCCCCGGTCGGCAAACGAGCGGGCGCGGCCGATCTGGGCGAGGCGCTTCCTCACATCCGCCGCCACGCGGCCCGGCGCGTGCTCGGCAGCCAGTTCCAGGCGCAGACGGCGCGCGATCGCGGCATCCCGTCCCGCGACGTCCATCAGCAGCTCAGCCAGGCGCCGCGCGCCCAGCGCTTCGAGATTATCGGCGCTCAACGTCCTTTTCGAAGCCACTGTTCTCCTCCGGCTTGCCTCGACGGCATGCCCGTACCGTTCCCGCATGACGAATAGTAGTGAGGTTGCAGCGGACATAGCCAGCTTTCTACCTACGCCTCGGAGCGAGAGGCGACTGCAGCGACTTCAACTTAAAGTTGGCTTGGGCGAGCACGCGGCGAAGTTCTGATCATTGGCCTTCGCTCAGGGCGGCGCCGGCGACATCGTCGGCGACCAGCCGAGGGCCTTGGCCTCGGCGTGGCCGCAGGGCGACGCTTCGCGCATGATGATGCCGACGGGTGGTTTCATAGCCGATGTGCTGGGCCTCACGCGCGGCTGCAAAAGATGGTGAGTCGGAGGCCTGCACAGCCAGGGCATCAGGTAGTGCCTTACAAACACCTGGCTGCGCACCCGCTCTGGCTTTGCCGTCGTTCGATCGCGATCAATCCATCGAATCCGAGGGGGACGCCGAAAAACCGCTCCACGACGCCATCAGCGCCGATCGGCAGACACGGCGCCGCGCCAAGCTCTTGCGCATCCTCTGCACCAGGAGAAGCCTTCTTGTTGCAGAAGGGCAACAGTGTGGCGAATTTATGCGGACACTGTAGCAAACGCCTTTGGCCGGCGTTTGAACTGCACCAGCAACTGAAAGGGGGATACCCCATGAAAGGTCCCGCTATCGTCGCAGCCGCCGTTCTTGCTGTGCTGCCGTCTGCCGCCGGTGCCCAGTCGTTGTTCGAGGCCTCCAATCCGACTTGGTCGGGCTTTTACGTCGGCGCCCAAGGCGGCCTCAATTGGCTGCTGAACAACCAGAGCTACATTATGGATACGGGGTGGGCTATCGGCGGAAAGGTCGGCTACGACTTCGTCGGTCCGCGCGTCGAGTTGGAGGGCATGTACCATTCAAACAACGGCAATGCCGTCGTGGCGTTTCCTACCGGTTACGCCACGGTGAACGGCAGGATTGAGCAAATCTCCGTGATGGCCAACGTGCTCTATGACTTCTTCCCGGGGGCGATGGTCACGCCTTATGTCGGCGGCGGCTTGGGCGTTGCTTTTGTCGACGCCAACATCCAGGGCTGCAGTCTTTGCCTTGCGATGTTCGCCTACCAGGGCATCCTTGGTGTCGGCTACAATGCGACACCGGCCCTGCGCATCGGTGTCGAAGGCCGCTACTATGGCACCACCAATCCGGGTGCGTACTTCAACAACAACATCATGGCCTTGCTGAGCGTGAGCTATAAGTTCGGCCAGCCCGAGATTGCTCCTCCACCCCCGTCTGCGCCGCCTGTGGCGCCACCGTCGTTCATGGTCTTCTTCGATTGGGACCGTTCGAACCTGAGCCAGCAGGCGTTGACGACGATCAAGCAGGCGGCCGATGCCTTCAAGCAGAAGGGCAACGCCCGCATCACCGCCACCGGCCATACCGACACGTCGGGCCCGGAGAGCTACAACATGGCGCTGTCGCTGCGCCGCGCCAACGCGGTCAAGGACGCCCTGGTGCGTGAAGGCGTGCCGGCGCAGGCGATCACGGTGATCGGCATGGGCGAGAAGGGCCTGCTGGTGCAGACCGGCGACGGCGTGCGCGAGCCGCAGAACCGCCGCGTCGAGATCGTGGTCCAGTAGGCGACAGGGCATTCCAAGTTCCCCGACTGGCCTGGTCAGTCTTCGCCAGGCGGTCACTTGAGCCCATCGGCTATAGCCGATGGGCTTTTTTGTAACTTGGAGCATCGCGTGTGTGACCGCCTTGCACCGGTGAAAGCACTGCAGTCAACAATGCATAGTGCCTTCGGCCGTCGTCGCCACTACCAGTACCCCCTTCTGGAGCCTCAAAAGTCGCAAGAATCTGACCCATTCTGCGCATGTAGTCCTCGACAAGGCTGTTGCCATGGTGTGTTACTTGAGTTATAATTCACCCATGACTGCAATGGGTCGCCCCACCCTCTACGAGCCCGAGATGTGCGAGCAGGCGCACAACTACTGCCTGCTCGGCGCCACCAATGACGAGCTGGCGGCGTTCTTCCACGTGTCTCCCAGCACGATCGACCGATGGATCGCCGGGCGCGCCGATTTCGGCGACGCCGTGAGGCAGGGGCGCGTCGTCGCCGATGCCAGGGTCGCGCGCAGCCTCTACGACCGCGCCGTGGGGTACGACCGCGAGATCGAGCGCGCGGTCGTCCTCGACGGCAAGCTCAAGTTCCTGACCAGCACCGTCCATTATCCGCCGAACGTCCCGGCCTGCATCTTCTGGCTGCGCAACCGCCGCCCCGATACATGGGGCGATCGCGCGCCGTCGTCGGATAACTATTCCTACGATCCGGTCGCCGAGCTCGAGGCCGCCGGCGAGCGAGCGCGGCATGAGCCTATCCCGTCGCGGGAAGAGGTCCCTTGATTCTTCCGGACCGCGCGCCTCCCGGCGCGCTCATGGATCGTCATGAGCGCGCCGGGAGGCGCGCCGTCCGGAAGAGGTCACGCCGCCGAAGCGTAGATCCGGTCGAGGTCGCGGTCGTCGTAGGCGTATTCGGTCGAGCAGAACTCGCACTTCACGGCGACGCGCCCGCTCTTGTCGCGCAGGTCGTCGAGCTCCTCGCGCCTGATCGAGCGCAGCACGCGGTCGATGCGCTCGCGGCTGCAGCGGCAGCGGGCGACGAACGGCCGGCGGGCGAACAGGCGCGCCTGCTCGGCGTGGAACAGGCGGTGCAGCAGCGTCATCGCCGGCAGATTGGCGTCGAGCATCTCGTTCTCGGTCGCCGAGGCCATCAGGATCACGGCCTTGCGCCAGTCGTCCTCGCGCTGCTCGCGGTCGACGTCGATGCGGCCGGCGTCGAACTCCGGCATCTGCTGCACCATCAGCGCCGACGCACGCCAATGGTGCGTGCCGCCGTTGCTGGTCCGTCGCGCCGCGATCTTGATGCCGGTCGGCAGCTGCTCGGACTGGCGGAAATAGGTGTGGGCGCAGTCGGCCAGGGTCGCGCCCTCGAGCGGCACCACGCCCTGGTAGCGCTGGGTGTGCTGGCCCTGGTCGACGGTGAAGGCGAGGCGGCCGCGGCCGAACAGCTTCGGCACATAGCCTTCCGGTGCATCGCCCCCCATCAGCGTCTTGTCGTGGCCGGCGCCCAGAGCCACGGCGAGCTTCCAGGAGTCGAACTGGGCATAGCCGCGCAGCGCGCCGTCGGTCGTGAGGTCGGTCACGAGCAGCCGGATCGGCCCGTCGCCCGAGATCTGCAGGGTGAAGATGCCGTCGTACTTCAGCGACGTCGCCAGCGCGGCGCACAGCACCATCGCCTCGGCCAGCGGCCGCGCCACGGCCAGCGGGTAGCCGTGGCGCTCGATCACCGCGTCCAATGAAGGTCCGAGCCGAACCAGCCGGCCGCGCACGCCCAGCGCATCGAGCTGGAAGGGCAGGGCCCCGTCTTGCGCCACTCTCTCGTCGGAAGAGCGAGGGCCTTCCGACGAAGCCATCAGGAAAGACACCAGGCGAGGATGGACTTCTGCGCGTGCAGGCGGTTCTCCGCCTCGTCGAACACCACCGACTGCGGCCCGTCGATCACCTCGGCGGTGACCTCCTCGCCGCGATGCGCCGGCAGGCAGTGCATGAAGATGGCGTCCTTCTTGGCCCGCGCCATCAGGTGCTTGTCGACCTGGTAGCCGCGCAGCAGGTTGTGTCGTCGCGCGGCGCCCGGGCTGTCGGGATCCTCGTCGCCCATCGACACCCAGGTGTCGGTGACGACGCAGTCCGCGCCGCGCACGATCGCCTCGGGGTCGTGGCCGATGGTGATCTGGCCCTTCGACTTCTCGGCCCACGCCAGCACCTCGGCCGGCGGCTTGAGCTCGGTTGGACAGGCCACGCGCAGTTCGAAGTCGAACTGGACCGCGGCATGGATCCAGCTCGTCGCCATGTTGTTGCCGTCGCCCGACCAGGCGATCGCCTTGCCCTGGATGTCGCCGCGATGCTCCTCGAAGGTCATGACGTCGGCCATGAGCTGGCACGGGTGCGTCTTGTCGGTCAGCCCGTTGATCACCGGCACGGTCGCGTACTTGGCCATCTCGAGGAGCTTCTCCTCGACGGTGGTGCGCATCATGATGATGTCGACGTAGCGGGAGAGCACGCGCGCGGTGTCGGCGATGGTCTCGCCGCGCCCGAGCTGGGTGTCGGTGCGACCCAGCATGATCGTCTGGCCGCCGAGCTCGCGCATGCCGACCTCGAACGACACGCGGGTGCGTGTCGAGGGCTTCTCGAAGATCATGGCGAGCGTCTTGCCGCCCAACGGCTTGTCATGACCGCCGTTGGACCGCGCCTTCTTCATCGCCTTGCCGTGATCGAGGATCTGGCGAAGCGTCTTCGGATCGACCTGGTCGAGGTCGAGGAAATGTTTCGGGGCTGCCATGGCCTACTCTGCGGCCTTAGTGGCACCTTGAGCTGCGGACTCGAACGATTGCGCAGCCTTGCTCAGGATGTCGATGCCCTCGTCGATCGCCGCCTTGTCGGCGATCAGCGCCGGGAAGATGCGGACCACGTTCTCGCCGGCCGGCGGCACCAGGAGCCCGAGCGACTGCAGACGGTTCACCATGTCGCCCGCCGGCACGGCCGGCGTGCACTGGATGCCCTGCAGGAAGCCCATGCCGCGCTGCTCGGTGAAGACCTTGGGATGCTTCTTCACGAGGCCTTCGAGCTGGCCCTTGAGGTACTCGCCCTTTTCGCGCACGGCGTCGATGAAGCCGGGCTTCAGCAGCTCGTCGAGCACCGCGTTGGCCACGCCCGTGGCCAGCGGGTTGCCGCCGTAGGTCGAGCCGTGCGTGCCCGGCACCATGCCGACCGCCGCCTTCTCGGTCGCCATGAAGGCGCCGATCGGGAAGCCGCCGCCCATGCCCTTGGCGATCGCCGCGACGTCGGGCTTCACGCCCGACCAGTCGTAGCCCCACAGCTTGCCGGTCCGGCCGAAACCCGTGTGGATCTCGTCGTAGAACAGCAGCAGGCCGAACTCGTCGCAGATCGCGCGCAGGTCCTTGAGGAACTGCGTGGTCGTGGCGCGGATGCCGCCTTCGCCCTGGATCGGCTCGACCAGGATGCCGGCG
>JACPOB010000137.1 GCA_016185145.1 Rhodospirillales bacterium
TTGGCGGAGAACCCGATCCGGCTCGCCGAAGAGCTCGCCATGATCGACATGATCTCCAAGGGCCGGCTGGTCTCGGGCTTCGTGCGCGGCGGCGGCCAGGAGCAGCTCGCCACCGGCGTCAACCCGGCCTTCAACCGCGAGCGCTTCGAGGAGGCGCACGATCTGATCACGCAGGCCTGGACGAAGACCGGGCCGTTCCGCTTCGAGGGCACGCACTACCAGCATCGCGTCGTCAATCCGTGGGCGGTGCCGTTGCAGAAGCCGTATCCGCGTGTCTGGATCCCGGGCGTGATCAGCAAGGAGACGATCGTGTGGGCCGCGCAACAGCGCTATCCCTACATCGCGCTGAACACCTCGATCGAGCAGACCAAGAAGATCTGGGAGCTCTACGACCAGGTGGCCTTGCAGCAGGGCTATGTCGGCGGCCCGGAGAATCGCGGCTATCTGATCCAGGTCCACATCTCCGACAACGAGGACAAGGCGCGCGACAACGCCAAGCAGTTCCGCTGGATGCAGGGCGAGTTCACCGGCCTCGCCCATCCGGTATGGAGCACGCCGTCGGGCTACGGCTCGCCGACCAACCGCCGCGCCTTCGTCGAGTTCGCGGCCGGCCGCGCCATCAATCCGCGCGGCAACACCAGCTTCGAGCAGCAGGTCGAGGATCTGCGCATCATCTACGGCACGCCCGATCAGGTGGTAGCCAAGCTGAAGCGCATCCTCGAGCAGACCCGGCCGGGCATCCTGGCCCTGTGGGGCAATGACGGTTTCGTCAGCCAGGAGGATTCGCTCACCTGCATCCGGCTGATGGGCCAGGAGGTCTTCCCGGCGATCCGCGAGATCGCCAAGAGCCTCGACCTCAAGAGCCCGTTCGAGGCCGATGCGCCGGTGCACCTGAAGTACTCGACCGACCTGAAGCCGACCAAGGCGGCGGCAGCGGAGTAGTGGAGCGCGGACCTCCAGGTCCGCTCATCGTCTTCTGGACCGCGAGCCTCCGGCTCGCTCATGAATCATGAGCGGACCTGGAGGTCCCCTCCGGCTCGCTCATGAATCATGAGCGGACCTGGAGGTCCGCGCTCCTATGAGGGGGAGGAAACATGATTCTGGGGGCATCTCTACCGGTCGGTGACATCGGCACCGGCCCGAGCGTCCTGCGCGACTATGCACAAGCCGCCGAGGGGCTGGGCTACACCTACCTCCTGGCGCCCGACCACGTGCTGGGCGGCAACCCCAGCGTCGACTACGGCGGCAAGCGAGTCGGCACCACGGCCACGGCCTATCACGATCCCTTCGTGGTCTTCGCCTTCCTCGCGGGCGTCACGAAGAAGATGGGCTTCGCCTCCGGCGTCGTGATCCTGGCGCAGCGCCAGGCCGCCCTCGTCGCCAAGCAGGCCGCCTGCCTCGACGCGCTGTGCGAAGGTCGCTTTCGCCTCGGCATCGGCGTCGGCTGGAACGAGATCGAGTTCCAGGGCCTCGGCATGGACTTTCACACGCGCGGCAAGCGCTCGGCCGAGCAGGTGCGCTTCATGCAGGCGCTGTGGGCCGAGCCGCACGTGAAGTTCAAAGGCGAGTTCCACCAGCTCGACGATGGCGGCATCAACCCGCGGCCGAAATCGGGCCGGGTGCCGATCTGGTTCGGCGGCCATGCCGAGGCGACCTTCCGGCGCGCGGCCAAGTATGGCGACGGCTTCATGCCGTTGCAGTATCCGGCGGGCGACGCAGCGTTGAAGGCGTTCGACAAGCTGCGCGGCCTGATCAAGGCGGAGGGCCGCGACCCGGCCTCGGTCGGGTTGGAGGTCTGGGTCTCGCCCGGCATCGGCACGCCCGACGACTGGCGCAAGGAGTTCACGTTCTGGAAAAAGGCGGGCGTGACCCACGTCACCGCCCACACGACCTACGTCAGCAACCATCACAAGCGCATCGCCGGCAAGAGCTACGCCGAGCATCTCGATGCCATCACGCGCTATCGGGCGGCGGTGGCGGACCTTCTATAGTCTTGCCGGAGCCTCGTGATTCTTCTGGACCGTGAGCCTCCGGCTCGCTCATGAATCGCCATGAGCGCGCTGGAAGCGCGCGGTCCGGAAGACGATGAGGCTCCGGCAAAGACGGGAGGACGGGATGGGCATTGCGTTCACGGTGAACGGTGAACAGCGCACCGTCGAGGCATCGGAGACGGCGACGCTGCTCGACGTCCTGCGCAATCATCTCGGCCTGATGGGCACGCGTTACGGCTGCGGCCTGGAGCAGTGCGGCAGCTGCATGGTGCTGGTCGACGGCCAGCCCACCTACGCCTGCACCCGCGAGGTCGGCACGGTGGCCGATCGCAAGGTCACGACCATCGAGGGGCTGGGCACGCCCGCCAAGCCGCACCCCCTGCAGCAGGCCTTCCTCGACGAGCAGGCCGGCCAGTGCGGCTACTGCCTGAGCGGCATCGTCATGTCGGCCAAGGCGCTGCTTGACCGCGATCCCGCGCCCAGCCGCGGCGACATCGTCGCCGCCCTCGACCGGCATCTCTGTCGCTGCGGCGCGCATCAGCGCATCCTGCGCGCCGTCGAGCGCGCGGCGGCCACCCTGCGCGACGGAGGCCGGGCATGAATGCGCGTCCGCTGCCGGCAAGCCTGGTCGACAATCCACGGCTCGACCGCTGGATCCATTTCCAGCCCGACCGCACGGTGCGCATCGCCACCGGCAAGGTCGAGATGGGGCAGGGCGTCGTCACCGCCATCGGCCAGATCGCCGCCGAGGAACTCGACCTGCCAATCGATCGCGTCGTCGTGCTCTCGGGCGACACGACCAATGGTCCGGACGAGCTCTACACGACGTCGTCGCTGTCGGTCGAAGTGTCCGGCGGCTCGGTGCGCCTGGTCTGCGCTGAGGTGCGCGCCAGGGCGCTGGAGCGCGCCGCGCTGCGCCTCAACTGCAGTCGCGACGACCTCACCGTGGTCGATGGCCGGTTCCTGCAGAACGGCGCCGCGACGGGACAGGATTACTGGACCGTCGCTGGCGAGATCGACCTGACCCAGGCGGTCACCGGGACAGCGCCAGTGAAGCCGGCGTCGTCGTATCGCGTGGTCGGCAAGAGCGTGCCGCGCTTCGACCTGCCGGCCAAGCTGAGCGGTGCCGCTTTCGTGCACGACGTGCTGCCCAAGGATGTCCTGCACGCCCGTACGCTGCGCCAGCCCAATCGCGGCGCCACCCTGGTGTCGCTCGACGAGGCCGCCATCCGGCGGGCTGCGAAGGGTGAGCTGCAGATCGTCCGCGAGGCCAACTTCGTGGCCTTCGTCAGCCCGATCGAGAGCGTCGCTCAGGCGGCGGCTGCTGCCGCGCCGGCACACGCCAGGTGGGACAATGTCCGCCATCTCGAACCCGTTCATCAGGAGGCGGCCTGGCTGAAGGGCCAGCCGAGCGACGATCGGCGCATCGGCGCCTGGCCGGCGCCCGCGACGCCACCCAGGCGTCTCGCCCAGATCACGGTCTCGCGGCCCTATATCGCGCACGCATCGATGTCGCCGTCGTGTGCGCTCGCCGAGTTCCGCGACGGTCACCTGACGGTGCGTTCGCATGGCCAGGGCATGCATCCCTTGCGGAAGAACCTCGCCGCCGTGCTCGGCCTGCCGGTCGAGGCGATCACGGCCCAGCATCTGCACGGCGCGGGCTGCTACGGCCACAACGGCGCCGACGATGCCGCGCTCGACGCCGCCCTGGTCGCCACGCGTATTCCCAATCGCTGGATCCGCCTGCAATGGCGCCGCGAGGAGGAGTTCGGTTTCGAGCCGGTCGGCCCCGCCATGCTGGTGACCCTGCATGTCGATCTCGATGAGCGCGGCCGTCCCGCCGACTGGACGACGGAGATCTGGAGCCCGACGCACGTCCAGCGGCCCGGCACCGGCAGCGGTTACCTGCTGGCGTCGGAGGCGCTGGCCGATCCGCCGCCCGAGATCGCGCCGTTCGATCCGTCGGAAGAGCGCGGCGGCGGCGGCACGCGCAATGCCGTGCCGCTCTACGACGTGCCGGCGCATCGCATCCTGCACCATCTCGTGGTGCGCCCGCCGGTGCGCACCTCCGCGCTGCGCGGGCTGGGCGCACTGCCCAATGTCTTCGCCATCGAATCGCTGATCGACGATCTCGCGATGCGCGCCGGCGAGGATCCCGTCGCCTACAGATTGTCGATCCTGTCCGAGCCGCGGGCGCGACGACTGGTCGAGCTGGTGGCCGAGCGCGCCGGCTGGGCCTCGCGCGGCGCGTCCGGCACGGGCAAGGGCCTCGGCCTGGCGGTCGCACGCTACAAGAACCGCGCCGCTTACGCCGCCGTGGTCGCCGCCGTCACCGCGCAGGAGACGGTGAAGGTCGATCGCGTCTGGTGCGTCGCCGACGCCGGCCTGGTGGTCAACCCCGACGGCGCCCGCAACCAGCTCGAGGGCGGCATCGTCCAGGCGGTGAGCTGGACGCTCAAGGAACAGGTGAAGCTCGACGCCGAGGGCATCGCTTCGCGCGACTGGGAGAGCTACCCGATCCTGCGTTTCAGCGAGGTGCCCGAGATGCAGGTCGAGTTCGTCGACAGTGCCGGCAATCCGACTCTGGGTGTCGGGGAGTGCACGGTCGGCCCGACCGCCGCTGCCATTGGAAATGCTGTGCATCATGCGCTCGGCGTGCGCATTCACGACATGCCGCTCACCCGTGAGCGTATCATGGCGGCGTTGCTGAAAACCTGACGCGACCCTGCTATCCTGTGGTCGTTCGCCCGAGAGGAACCGGAGCCGCCGCGATGCGTCTGATGGCGTTGATATTTGCCCTGCTCAGCATGTCGGCTGTCATCGCCGGGCCAGTGCTGGCACAACAGACGCAGCAGGGGTCGTCCGGATCAAGCTCGCAGTCCACCCAGACACCGCGGCATCCGGGCGACTATTGCACGAAGCATTGCCGCGCCAACGAAATCCCGTGCGGCAGCGGATGCATAGGGCCCGGCAGCAAAGACAAATGCGTGGCGAAGAGGACCACCACCTGTCCGGGCAAGCCCTGAGCTGAGGCCAGGGCCTTACGCCGCCGCCTGAACCGCCGTCGGTCCGTCGCCGGCCAGCGTCGTGCGCCGCATGTCGCGCGGTTCGTTGGCCGGGAAGGGGCGGGCGCGATGCATGGTCTGTCGGTTGTCCCACATCACCAGGTCACCGACCCGCCATTTGTGGGTGTAGACGAACTCGCGCTGGGTGGCGTGCTCGATCAGGTCGCGCAGGTAGCCGCGCGCCTCGGGCATCGGCCAGCCGACGATGCTGCCGGCGTGCGAGGAGAGATAGAGCGACTTGCGCCCCGTCACCGGATGGACGCGTACCATGCACTGGCGCACCGGCCGGAAGCGTTCGCGCTCCTCGTCGGTGAAGTCGTAGAAGCCGATGATCTGGCGCGAGTACATCTGCGAATGCTCACAGACCATGTTCTCGACCTCGGCCTTGGTCTCGTCGTCCAGCGCATCGTAGGCCGCTCGCATGTCGGCGAACTGGGTGTTGCCGCCCTTGGACGGAATCGAGATGGCATGCAGCAGAGAATACTTGGCCGGCACGACCTTGAACGAGGAATCGGAGTGCCACAGCCGGTTGCCGATGGCGAACAGCCGGCGGCGGTCGTCGCGCTTGAAGGGCGTGTTATCCCTGTCGAGGTTGGAGACGTCGGCGAAGGTCGTCGGCAGGCGGTATTCGTTGGCGGCGCGCAGGCTGGTGCCGATCGCGTGCTCGATCTCTCCCAGGCTCTGCGTGAAGGCGAGCTGCTGGGCGTCGTCGATCTTCTGGTCGCGGAACACCAGCACGGCGTAGCGGTCCATGCCGGCATGGATCGCCGCGACTTCGTCCCTGGTGAGCGGACGCCGCATGTCGATGCCGTCGACCTCGCCGGCAAAGCACGGCCCGACCTGGCGGATGGAGATGGTCATTGTTAGCCTCCTCTCATGCTCTGCCGGACCGCGCGCTTCCAGCGCGCTCATGAGGCGCGCGGGAAGCGCGCGGTGCGGGAGACTCGCAAAGATTTACCGCAGCGGCGACCAGCTCGCCGGCACCGCGAACTTGTTCTCCTGCTTGAGCAGGGTCACGCTCTCGTGCCGCGGCGGCGGCCATTGGCCCGGCTTCATCGCCTGGGCGCGGCGCGTCTCGCGGTCGGCCATGTTCTTGTAGGCCCAGACATGGACCCACTGGTTGAGCGCGCCGATGTCGGTGAAGCCGGCGAATACCAGCGGCGAGATGGCGGCGCGCGCCTTGATCAGCGGCGTCCAGGCCTCGATGACCTTGGGGATGGCGCCGGGACCGTAGGTATAGGTGCGGAACTCGTAGATGCTGCCGTGCTCGCCCGGCTCGAAATGCGGCGAGAACGGCGCCGGATGCAGGATCTTGCTCTCCATCTCCAGGATGTAGTCGGAGGTCTTGGGCGGCCATACGCCGGTCCGGATGGCTTCGGCGCGGACATGGTCGCGCTCGTTCAGATCCTTGTAGGGCCAGACATGGATGATCTGGTTGAGCGTGCCGACCTCGGTGTGCCAGAAGCCGCCGAAGCGCGACAGCTTGGTACGCGCCGGCATGCCCGCGCCGAACAGCTCCTCCACCTTGGGGATGCTGCCCGGCTTCATCAGATAGGTCCGCATTTCAAAGATCATCGGTCTCTCCTTTTCAATCGGCCGCCGCGGCCCGCGCCGGCCGGAAGGCCGGGATCACTTCCTTGGCGAAGCGATCGAGCTGCTCGAGCGTGTCGGCGAGGTGCGTGCCGAGCGGCATGGTGCAGATGACGCGCTCGAGGCCGGGATAGCGCTGCTCGACCTTCTTGAGCTCTTCGATGATGTCGGCCGGCGTGCCGGCCAGGAAGCCGCCCGCCTTCACCGCGTCCTCGATGCGCGGCAGCTTGGTGTTGGGCACCAGGCTTGGATCGCGCATGGCGGCGATCTGCTGGTCGGTGATGGCGCGCACCAGGCGGAGCTCGCCGAACATCTTCATGTTCTCTTCGTAGAAGTTGGCGGCTTTGCGCATGGCCGCTTCGCGGCTTTCGGCGATGCAGAACTGGTAGCCGAGCGCAAGCCGCTCGCCGGACTTGAGCTCGATGCCACGGCGCTGATAGGCGGCGCGGAACTCGGTCATGTGCCGGTCGACGGCGCCGCCTTCGGCCGAGCCGCCGCCGATCACGCCGCTGATGCCGTACTTGGCCATGAAGTCGAAGGCGCGCTGCGAGCCGCTCTGGATGGGCTGCCAGCATTCGACGGGCCGGCGCAGGGGCCGCGGCACCAGGGTCAGCTCCTTCAGCGTATAGCCGCGATAGGGCACCTCGGGCGGCAGAGTGTAGTACTTGCCCTTGTGGCTGAAGCGCTCCTCGTTGAAGGACCGGAAGATGATGTCGACGCCTTCCTCGAACAATTCGCGGTTGGCGTCCTGATCCGTCAGCGGCGAACCGAAGGTCTCGACCTCGCGGGTGTGATAGCCGCGGCCGATGCCGAAGATCACGCGCCCGCCGGTCAGGATGTCGGCCATGGCGTAATCTTCCGCCAGCCGGAGCGGGTGCCACATCGGCACGATGTTGAAGCCGCAGCCGATCTTGAGGTTCCGGGTCACGCCGCAAAGATGCGTGGCCATCATCAGGAGGTTGGGGATGCACTCCGTCCCCTCCGGCTGGAAATGGTGCTCGGCCATCCAGAGGGTGTCATAGCCCAGCCGGTCCATCTGCTTGGCGTAGGCCACCGTCTTGTGCATGACGTCGGCCAGTTCCTCGTTGGAATACCACCGGTCGTTGATCGGCTTGCCGAGATAGCCAACATCTTCCAAGTCGACCGAGCCGACATACGAACTGTCGAATTTCGTGATCATGGCCTGTTCCTCCCGGGCCTTTGGTTGCAGGCAGTTCCGCATTTTTTGCACGGGCTGCCAATAAAGAATCGTGCAAAGCTCCCTTTCCCCGATGGAGGCGAACCCCATGACTCAAGGTAGGCCAAAGGACGGCAAGCAGTACGACCGCGGCGCCGAGGACCTCGGCAACATCGTCGGTCTGGAGCACGTGAACCTGCAGGTCGAGGACCAGGGGCTGACCACGCTGTTCTACATCAGTGGCCTGGGATTGACGCGCGATCCCTACCTGATGACCAGCATCGACAACATGTGGGTCAATGTCGGCCACAGCCAGTTCCACCTGATCACCGGCAAGCCGCAGCATCTGCGTGGCCGCACCGGCCTGGTCATCCCCGATCGCGAGGCGCTGCTGCAGCGGCTCGAGAAGATGAAGAAGCCGCTCGAAGGCACGCGCTTCGCCTTCAAGGAGCACGAAGATCACGTCGAGACGACCTGCCCGTGGGGCAACAAGCTCCTGATCCACGAGCCCGGTAGCTTCGGCCGCATGCAGCTCGGCATGCCTTACGTCGAGTTCGACGTGCCGGCAGGCTCGGCCAAGGCCATCGTCGATTTCTATCGCAAGGTCTTCGAGACCGACGCGCATGTCGACGAGACAGGAGACATGCCGGCGGCGAGGATCTCGGTCGGCCCCTCGCAGGAGCTGGTGTTCCGCGAAACCAAGTCGAAGCTTCCAGCCTATGACGGCCATCACATCCAGGTCTACGTCGCGAACTTCTCCCGGCCGCACAAGCGCCTGCTCGAGCGCGAGCTGATCACCGAGGAGAGCAACCAGTACCAGTACCGCTTCGAGCAGATCACCGACCTCGAGACCGGCAAGCCTCTGTTCCAGATCGAGCACGAGGTGCGCTGCATGACCCATCCGCTCTATGCGCGCCCGCTGGTCAACCGCAACCCGGCCCAGACCAACCGCAACTATGTGCCCGGCCGCGATGCCTGGGTGGCCGAGCCGATGGACCCGGAGATGGACGATCCGCGCAGCGCCATGCGCCAGCGGCGGTTCGAGGCGGTGACGCGGCGCCGGCAGGCGGCCGAGTAGCCGCGCGGCAGGTGAATACGAAGAATGAAGTCCGGGCCGTGCTCGAGCGCAAGGCCGCCGCGCTCATGCAGCGGTCTGCGCCGAAGCTCCGGGAGTTGCTCGAGGAGAACTTCGTCTATGTGACGGCCTCCGGTCGCCGGCTGCGTCGTGACGACTATGTCGAGAACGGCACCGGTCCGCACGGACTGCGCTTTCAAAGCCAGGAGATCGAGGGCCTCGACGTCGCGGATTTCGGCGATATGGCCATTGCGACGATGACCCTGCACGACAGGTTCGAGGTCCAGGGCCAGATGATCGCCGAGACCTATCGCTCGTTTTGCGTGTTTCGCAGGCACGGCTCCGCATGGCTCTGGGCGGGCGGGCAGACCTGCGTGGCGGGCCGTGCGCCAAATCCTGCCTGACCTCAGCGCAGGGCGGCCCTCACGGCGCGGGTGAAGGCCACCACTTCGTTGCGCCGGTTGTGGACGCCCGGCGGCGCATAGGCGGGCTCCGGAAAGGCGCCGAGGGTAACGACGACGAGGGCTTCCTTGCGGAAGACATCGATGCGCTGGCCGGCATGTCCCAGCGCCGACATCACGCCGTCGCCCAGCCACCAGCTGTAGCCGTAATGGGTGATGTCGATGACCGACGGCGCCGGCACCTTGAACGCAGGCGTCGCTGCCGCCTCGACCCAGCCCTCCGGCAGGACGCGCCTGCCGTCGATCACGCCGTCGTTCAGGACGAACAGGCCGAAGCGGCCGAAGTCGCGCAGGACCATGCCGGCGCGGCTGCCGCCGATCTCCTGCCCGTCTTCGCTTTCGAGCGTATAGAAGCCGTCGGCCTCCATGCCGGCCGGCTGCCAGACCTTTTGCGACATGTAATCGGCCAGCGGCATGCCGACGGCCTTGGTGAGGGCGGCCCCGAGCAGATACGTGTCGCCCGAATTGTAGAGGAACGTCGTGCCCGGCGGATGGGCGCGCTCCAGCGAGGCCATGAGTTTCAACACGCCGCCCGGCACGCGATCGGCCAGGGACTTGCTGTAGCGGTTCACGTGCGAGGTGCGGTCGGTGTAGTCCTCGACCCAACGCGTGCCCGACGACATGGTGAGCACATGGCGCAGCGTCACGCCCTCGTAGGCCGAGCCTGCGAGAGCGGGCAGGTACTTCGTCAAGGGTTCGTCGATCGACGTGATGGCGCCGTCATGGACGGCGGCGCCGACCAGCATCGCCGTCATCGACTTCACCGTCGACATGGTCGACCAGCGGTCGTGCGCCTGCAGGCCGAGCCCATAGCGCTCCAGCACCACGTGACCACGATGGATCACGAGCAGGCCCGTCATGGCGTTGCGATCCATGAAGCCGCCGACGTCGTAACTCGGATCGATTCCAGGCCCATACGGCAGGGGGCGAGGCTCCGGCCCACGCCGGATCACGCGATGGGCAAAGAGCCTGTCGACGATCCGGTAGGCGTAGGGCTGGATCCAGGGCGGCAGGAACAGGAACTCTTCGCCGCGTGGCAAATGCTGGTGTGGCTCGCAAAGGAGAGCGTCAGGGGTGTTCATGATCAGCCGGGTCAGTGGATGAGCGTCCTGCGCGGATTCTGGCCACGCACCATGTCGATATGGATCGATCGCGGGGCCTTGTAGAAGCGCACGACGATGAAGCGGGCGGCGATATAGGCCGCAAGGAACGTCGCCCCGCCGGCCAGGACGCCGAAGCCGCTCGACTGGCGTCCCATCAGGCTCGAGCTCACGAAGCGGACCAGGGCCAGCAGTAGCAGCGCCGCCGCCGCCGCCATGCCGTCCCAGGCCGGCGCCATGCGGATCAGGCTGTGCCCATGGTCCTGGTTTACCCTCAGCAGTGCTCCCGCGGCCGCGCCGGCCGCGAGGCCGCCGGCGATGGCGGTGATCCACAATTCGGGGCGTTTGCCCGGCGAGACGACCAGCAGCACCACCGCCGCAAGCACCGCAAGCAGGGGCGGAATCGAGCAATCCAGGCGGGTGGCGGCCTTTCCTCCCGGTTCGTAGCGCATCGACCACAGGGCCAGCGCGGCCAGCAGCACGGCTGCCAGGTGCGCAATGAAAAGGCTCGTCATTGCCGCCAGGATAACCGCAGTCGCTGTCTGCTCATAGCGTCGTCGTCTTGGCGGCAGGACAGTTTGGCTCCAAACTGGGTGAAGGTGATCCGCGAAGCCGGGATCAAGCTGGAACAGACGGCAGGCATGGCATTCGCGATCAAGGCCGAGATCCTGGACCCGCGGGCGAAGGCGTTCGCCTTCGTCGCGCAAAAGACGATGTATGGCGGCAAGCATGTCGCCGAAGGCGACACGATCTTCATATTCGCGAGCGAGAACGAGGGCGGACGAGGCCTGATCGCGCGCGGCGTCGTCACGTCGGCCGAGCCGGTCGCGAAGAAGCGCGGCATCGCCCGGCAGACGCCGCGGGTGAGCCTCTCCATCAGGCGCACCGCGCTCGCCAAGCGGCCGCTCGGCCGGCGCGAGCTGAGACATCTTACCGACTGGAAAGACGGCAAGCCGGCCACCGAGCTCAACTTCAAGTTCTATCGTCAGGCGACGAACAAGATCGTCGGCCTCTCGGCGGAAGCGGCGGCGCTCCTGGCTTCGTTCTTCCGGCGTTAGTCTAACCCACCAGCCTGCTCTTCAAGGCGGCGACGGCGGAAGCCGGGCTGGTGAGGACGGGAACGCTCGTCTGGGAGCGCAACCTTGCGGCTGCGGGCGCCATCGAGAACTGGGCGAGCATGATCGCGTTGCAGCCGGCGAGCTCGACCGCGGCCTTCGCGACCAGGGCGTCGTGCTCCTCGCGCCGTCCGGCCAGCAGCGCCGGCATCGCGCCCGGCACCATCACGCTCTCGAGGCGCGCCGTCGCGCCGGCCTGCCGGGCCTGTTCCTCGAACTCCTCTGACATGCTGGCGATCGATGGCGCGAAGGTCGCCAGCATGCCGATCGTGCCGCCGATGGCGATGGCTTCCGCGAACATCGCCTCGTTGGGCTTCAGCACCGGCATGTCGACGGACCGCGCCACGCGTTCGATGGCCGGACCGAAGGCCGAGCAGGTGAACAGGATCGCATCGGCGCCGAACGACACCGCGTAGCGGCCGAGCGCATCGAAGCGGCTGAAGATGCCGTCGGTCAGCTCGGGGGTGAGGGCGCGGTCGCGGCTCAGCGAATCGTCGAGCAGATTGACGAGGTCGGGCTCGGGCCAGGCCTCGGCGAAGGCTGCCTTGATGGGATCGACTGCGGCGGGCGTTGCGTGGACGAGAGCGATGCGCGTCATGGTCCTCACGATATCCGGATTGATTCGATGCTGTGACATATTTCTGTCCGGCTCTCGATCGACGTCGGTCCCCGTCACAGCAATGGCACTGGCCTCGGCAGCAGCGCCCTGCTGGTCTCAGCGCGGGTGGGGTGAGTCAACGCCGTGAGAGGCAATTCATGCCTGTGTCGAGTGATGGGTTCCGGGCTGTGCTGGCCTTCGCTTCAAGCTGTGTGCTGCTTTGCGGGTCGGCGTCGGCTTTCGATGCCGATCTGACCGGCAGCATCGCCGCCGAGGACAAGGTGCTGGGCGGCCAGGTGGAAGTCGCTGCCGCGGCCGACGACCCGTTCGTTCGCCGCGAGAACGTCGTCGACGGCATCGTCGAGGAATCGGTCGAGGACTCGCTGGTGCGGGCCGGGTTGCCGGCGGACCTCGGACTCAAGCTGACGGACGCCTTGTCGTCGGCCCTCGCCGACCGCCAGCTCGGCAGCGGCGACCGGTTCTCCATTCGCTACCAGCAGACTGTCGCCAGCGACGGCCGGGAGATCGGCGCCGGCCGCATCGTGTCGGCCGAAGTCGTGACCGCCGCCAAGGGAAGGATCGCCCTCTACGGCTTTCGCCCGACTCGCGGCGCCGAGCAGCTGTGGCTCGGCAGCGGCGAATCGCTCGCCGCGCCGGCGATGCGCCTGCCGCTGGAAACCGTCAGCGTGTCGTCGGCATTCGGCGTCCGCGCCGATCCGTTCGAGCAGCCGCGCAACGGTCTCGGCGCGCCGAGCCGCCTCGGCACCGTGGGCGCCACTACCAACGTGGCGACGGCGCGCGGCGTTGCGCTCGGCCTGGCGCCGGGCCCCGGCCGCATTGCCCCGCGCGGCGGCGCCACGTTCCTGATGCACAACGGCGTCGATCTGCTCGCGCCGACGGGCACGCCGGTATTGGCGGCGTCCGCCGGCACCGTCGTCGGTGCGGCGCCCAATGCCGGCTACGGCAACTGGATCCGCATCGATCACGCCGACAAGCTGGCGACGGTCTACGGCCATCTCTCCGCGTTCGCGCCGGGCATTGCTGCCGGCGTGAAAGTCCAGCGCGGGCAGGTGATCGGTTTCGTCGGCAATACCGGGCGCTCGACCGGCCCGCATCTTCATTTCGAGGTCATCAACAACGGCCAGGTGGTCGATCCGATGAAGGTCTCGCAGACGAAGAAGGCGAAGCTGGCGGGCGCCGACCTCGAACGCTTCCGCAAGCTCGTCCGGCAAGTCGACGCCGCGCGACAGAACGAGGCCGAATTCAGGTTGATCTCGGCCGAGGACTGAAGCGCGTCAGCCGGTCACCACTTCTCGACCCACGGCCTCAACGCGATCTCGAATGCCCAGGTCGATCGATGCTGGCGATGCAGCTGCAGGTAGGTTTCGGCGATATGGTCCGGATCGGCCATGTTGTCGTCGACGGTCGTTCCCGCTCGCCGATGGGCACGCGTGCCGTCCTCCTGCCGCCAGCCGATCGCGGCGTCGATCGGCACGTTTGCGACATGGATGCCTTGCGGCATCAATTCGCGCGCCATGCTCTGCGCGAGCCCGGACTTGGCATGGCAGGCCATGGCGAAGGCGCCGCTCATGGGGAAGCCTTTGAGGGCGGCGCTGGCGTTCGTGTAGATGATCGTTCCCTTGGCGCCGTTGGCGTTCGCTTCGTTCTCGCGCATCAGCCGGGCTGCCTGCTGGCCCACGAGGAACGCGCTGAACGCCGCATTCTTCATCGTGTCGAAAGCCATGCCCGGATCGGCTTCGGTGATCCCCTTTCCGAAGATGCCGGGGACCCGGCCGTCGATGTTGTGCACGACGAGCGTGGGCGGCCCGAGGTCGCGAACGACGTTCTTGAACAGCAGCCCCACGGCCGCGGGATCGCTGGCGTCGCAGGCGTATCGGCGTATGCCGTGCGTCTCCTCCAGCTTCTGGAGCACCGGCTTTTCCGGGCTCCTGGCGGCGACGGCGACACGCATGCCTTCTTTGACGAACAGCCGTGCACAGCTCGAGCTGATGCCGGGGCCGCCGCCGACGATGAGCGCAATGTCCTGGACCATGACTCGTACTCATTCATTGGATTACGATCGTATTATGATGGAGTGATCGTCGTTCCATCGACAAGCGCGCGCCGGACGAGGAAATCTCATGCGCTACGAAAAAGGCCGCAAGGATGCGTCGCGCCGCCGGATCATGGCGGCCGCGGCGCAGCGTTTCCGCAAGGACGGCATCGCCGCCTCGGGGCTTGCCGACATCATGAGCGACGCCGGGCTGACCAACGGGGCCTTCTATCCGCACTTTCCGTCGAAGGCGGCCCTTGTCCGTGAAAGCGTGGGAGCGGCTCTCGAGGATCAGTCGAATCGACTGCACGGGATCCTGGCCGCCGATGGCCTCGAAGGGCTCATCGAGGCCTACCTGTCGCCGGAGCATCGCGACGATCCGGGCAAGGGCTGCGCCGCGGCGGCGCTTCTGCCGGAGCTCGCGCGCCAGCCGCTTCAGACGCGCCGTCTTTGCGCTGAACGCCTTCTCTCCGTCGTGCGCGACATGGTGAGGGCCTTGCCGTCGCAGACCCAGGATCGGGAGGACGTTGCACTGGGGCTCTACGCCATCCTGATCGGCACCCTGCAGCTCGCTCGTACCGTCAAGGGGACTCCGGCGTCGGATCACGTCCTCGCGGCAGGGGCAAAGGCCGCACGGACTCTGCTTCGGCGTCAGGTCCGTCATCCCGACCGGAGCCGCCCCCCTCGACTTCGCTCGGGGTAAACTCAGTGAGGCGCAGTGGAGGAACCTGTTCTGTCGACGCATCGGCAGGAAAAGGTCCCTCGACTACGCCGCACGGAGTTTACCCCGAGCGAAGTCGAGGGGGCGGCTTCGCTCGGGATGACGGAAAATTGGTCGATCAGCCGACCAAGGCCTCGTCATAGGCGCGCACGGACAGCAGCGCCCGCTCCCGCACCTCGGCGGCCGTCATGCCCGGACGATAGAGGCTGCTGCCCAGCCCGAAGGTGCGGATCCCCGCCGCCACATAGGGGCCGAGGTTCTTGTCGGACACGCCGCCGACGGCGCCCACGACCGTGTCCTTCGGCAGGACGGCAAGCTGCGCCGCGATGCCCGACGGCCCCAGCACCGATGCCGGAAAGAATTTGAGCGCCGAGGCGCCGCAGCGGACGGCGAGCAGGGCCTCGGTCGGCGAGAACACGCCGGGCATGGTCACCATGTGCCGGGCATGCGCCATCGCCAGCACCTCGGCGTCGACGTTGGGGGCAACCATCAATCGTCCGCCGGCATCGGCGACACGCGCGCAATCGTCGGCGCTCAGCACCGTGCCGGCGCCGATCAGGCAATCCTTGCCGAACCGTCGGTCGAGCCGCTCGATCGAGGCGAAAGGTTCGGGCGAGTTCAGCGGAACTTCGATCAATTCGAAGCCGCTTTCGACCAGCGCATCCACGACGGCTTCCGCCTCGTCGGGACGGATGCCGCGCAGGATGGCGACCAGCGACCGCTTCACCTTGGGCCACGCAACCAGATCCGTCATGTCGCTCCCCAGATCCTGATGGCGGCCTTGGCGAGGCCGCGCCGCGACGCCTGCTCGGCATCGATCGTCGTCACGTCGAGCCCCCGTGCCGCGAGCGCCATCTCGTAAAGCCGTCCGAGCGCGCCGGCGCCGATCAGCCGCACCGATCGCGGCGATCCGTGGCGGCCGATCGCATCGGCGAGCTCGGTCCCGATCAACAGGCCCGACAGTCGCGCCGCACCGTCGGCGCGCTGCTCGAAGCCCAGAAGCTGCGCCGCGCGTAATCGGAACAGCGAGGCGGTCAGGGCCGTCGGCGCCTTCAACGCCGCGCCAAGCCCTGCGCGAAAGGCTGGACTGTCGGCCGGCGTCGGCCCCGTCGGCTCGACGGCATGGGCGAGGATGCTGTGCTGGGCGATCACCGAGAACAGCTCGCCCGTCATGTAGGTCGAGAACTCGACGACGCGACCGTCCTCGATCCTGATCCACTTGCTGTGCGTGCCGGGAATGCAGACGAGCCCGGTGAAGTCGGATTCGGTCACGCCCAGAAGCTGGGTTTCCTCTCCGCGCATGACGTCGGGCCGGTCGGCCTCGCCCTGGGCGATGCCGGGCAGGATGCGGATGTCGCGAGGCGCGTCCACGCGGATGGCGCCCTCGTGCAGGGCGTCGAGCCGCGTCGGCGTCTTTATGTAAGGCGCCTCGACCCAGCCCTGCCGCGCGCCTGCCATGCCGCAGATCAGGACCGGCGCCCGTTCCGGCGCGCCGAGTCGCGCGAGGTGATCGCCGAGCACCGGCGCGAAGCCGGCGCCGCCGGCACAATGCAGCATGCCTTCGCTGCCTCGGCTTTCCGCCAGCGCGGTTCCGTCGGCCGAGATCAGCCAGCCGCGAAAGCTCGAGGTGCCCCAGTCGACGACGACGAAGGCGTCGCGCGCGCCGCGGGACGGATTTTCTGCAGGGGTCAAGCAGCGCTCCTCGCGGCTACCCTACGTCGGGTCGACGCTTCGACGCCATCCTGAAACGGAAGCGGCAAGCGACGCGGCCGAAAAACGGTGCTATCCGAAATGATTGCCTTGATTGCGTCTCATGATCTTGAGCGCCAGCAGGACAGGTCACGGCCGGGTCGCGCATTTCTGAGGTGCGCCGACGCATATTATTCATGCTCTGCACGATCTAGAGTGTTTACCCGAAGGGACACCACCCGATGCCCGTCAAGCCGTCCTCTCAATTGATCGACCTCGCCCTGCAGGGCGGCGGCTCGCACGGCGCCTTCACCTGGGGGGTGCTGGATCGGCTCCTGGAGGAGACCGGGCTGCACATCGAGGCCATATCCGGGACGTCGGCCGGGGCCATGAATGCGGCGGTCATGACGGCCGGTCACGCCGATGGCGGGCCCGAGGCGGCGCGCGCGGCGCTGGAAGCGTTCTGGCGCCGGGTTTCCCAGGCGGCCGCCTTCAGTCCCTTGCAGCGCAGTCCGATGGACGTGCTGCTCGGCCGCTGGTCGCTCAATCACTCGCCCGCCTATGTCGCGTTCGACCTCATGGCGCGCGTCTTCTCGCCCTATGATCTCGCCCTCGGGGCGCTCAATCCGCTGGCGAAGGTGCTGTCCGAGTCGATCGACTTCTCGCGGCTGGCGACCGCGCCCATAAAGGTCTTCATCACCGCGACCAACGTGCGGACCGGCCGGCCGCGGGTGTTCCGCAATGCCGAGCTCACGTCCGAGGTCCTGCTCGCCTCGGCCTGCCTGCCGACCATGTTCCAGGCCGTCGAGATCGATGGCGAGGCCTATTGGGACGGCGGCTATTCCGGCAATCCGACGATGACGCCGCTGGTGCAGGAATGCCTCTCGGACGACACCATCCTGGTCGGCATCAATCCGGTGGAGCGGCCCGGCGTGCCGAAGTCCGCGCGCGACATCCTCAATCGCCTGAACGAAGTGTCGTTCAACGCCGTGCTCTTGAAGGAGTTGCGCATGATGGCGCTGCTGCGGCGGGTGGCCTCTGCTGACGACGCCGAGGTCGCGCACTGGTCGCGCATGCGTCTCCATCTGATCAGAAGCGACATGCTGGTGGAGCTCGACTCCTCGTCGAAGCTCAATGCCGAATGGGCTTTCCTCTGCCTGTTGCGCGACGAAGGCCGCCGCGCGGCCGACGCCTTCCTGGCAGTGCACGGCAAGGACCTGGGGGCACGCTCCACGGTCGACATCGATCGCCTGCTGGAAGGCGTGTGATGGGCCTCGCCGGAATCCTGTTCGGCCTGGCGCTGCTGGTATGGTTCGCCTATCGCGGCTGGAGCGTGCTGCTGCTGGCGCCCGCGGCGGCGCTCTTGGCGGCCGCCTTTGCCGGCGAGCCGTTGCTGGCGCACTGGACGCAGACCTTCATGGGCAGCGCCGCGCAATTCCTGGCGCAGTTCTTCCCGATCTTCCTGATGGGCGCCCTGTTCGGGAAGCTGATGGAAGACACCGGTTCGGTCACGGCGATCGCCCGGTGGCTGACGACGCGCCTGGGCAAGGAGCGGGCCCTGCTCGCCGTCGTCCTGGCGGGCGCCCTCGTGACCTACGGCGGCGTCAGCCTGTTCGTCGCGTTCTTCGTTCTGGCGCCCATGGCCGAGGCGCTGTTCCGGACCGCCGCCATCCCGCGCCGGTTGATGCCGGCGGCGCTCGCGCTCGGCACCTCCACCTTCACCATGTCGGCGCTGCCCGGGACGCCCGCCATCCAGAACGCCATCCCCATGCCGTTCTTCGGCACCACGCCGTTCGCCGCCCCCGGGCTCGGCGTGATCGCTGCGGCGATCATGCTGGGCTTCGGCCTGTGGTGGCTGCAACGCGCGAGCGCCGTGGCGCGGCGGCGCGGCGAGGGCTTTGGCGACGATGCGCCGGCGCCCGTCGATGCCGCGGCGGACGATCCGACGGTGCGTGAGCGCGCGACGACGGCGCAGACCTTCGATCCGGCGGAGATCCATCATGCCGAGCCGACCGACTCGCCGCCGCCGGTCGTGCTGGCCGCGCTGCCGCTCGGCGTCGTCATAGCCGTGAACCTCCTGATGTCCTTCGTCGTCCTGCCGCGCCTGGACACGGCCTTCCTGGCCGAGCCGCGCTGGGGGGCGACCTCGCTGTCGGCGGTTGGCGGTGTATGGTCGGTGGCGGTGGCGCTCGCGGCGGCGATCGTTGCGTTGTTGCTGGTCAGCGGGCGGCGTCTCCCCACGGTGCGGCTCAGCATGGATGCCGGCGCCAATGCTGCCGTGCTGCCGGCGCTCAGCGTGGCGAGCCTGGTCGGCTTCGGCGCCGTCGTCGCCGCACTTCCCGCTTTTGCCGTCGTGCGCGAGTGGGTGCTGGGCATCGGCGGGGGACCGCTGGTGTCGCTTGCCATCGCGACCAACGTGCTGTCGGCGCTGACGGGCTCGGCCTCGGGCGGGCTCACCATCGCCCTCGATGCGCTCGGCCCGACTTACATGAAGCTCGCGGCGGAGCACGGCATCGATCCCGGCCTGATGCATCGCGTGGCGGTGATCGGTGCAGGCACCCTCGACAGCCTGCCGCACAACGGCGCGGTCGTGACGTTACTGGCGGTCTGCGGCTCGACCCATGCCAAAAGCTATCTCGACATCGTCATGGCCGCGATCGTGAGCGCACTGCTGGCGCTGGTGGCGGTGATCGTGCTGGGTACACTGCTCGGCTCGTTCTGAAGTTCCGTCATCTCGACCGAGGATCGCTGAGAGAAGTCTCCGCTACGCCCGCCCTTCGGGCGGCTCCGGTCGGGACGACGGAATGAGTTTCGTTCCTCCAACCAGTGAGGCCCCTTGGAAACGACTGTCGCCATCGCAGGTGGAATAGGCTTCTTCCTTCTCGGCATGGCCGTGATGACCGACGGCCTGAAGGCGCTCGCCGGCTCGGCTCTTCGCACCGTGCTGGCGAAGGCGACGGCAACGTCGTTGAGCGGCACCGTCTGGGGGGCGGTCGTGACGCTGCTGGTGCAGTCGTCCAGCGCCACGACCATGACGACCATCGGCCTGGTCAGCGCCGGGCTGCTGACCTTCCCACAAGGTCTCAGCCTGGTGTTCGGCGCGAACATCGGCACGACCGGCACCGGATGGCTGGTGGCGCTGCTGGGCGTGCGGATCTCGCTCACCACCTATGCCCTGCCGATCGTCTTCGTCGGCGCGTTGCTGAAACTGATCGGCAAGGGCCGATGGGCGGCGAGCGGCGCGGCGATCGCAGGCTTTGCCCTGATCCTGGTCGGCCTGACGACGCTGCAGCAGGGCATGAGCGGACTGGCCGAACAGCTGCAGCCGGCGGACCTTCCGGCCGTCCTGGGCGGGCAGGGCGTGCCGTGGGGACCCGGCATGCTCGGACTGCTGGTGCTGGTCGCGACCGGCATCGTGATGACCACCGTGATGCAGTCCTCGACCGCGGCGATCACCATCACCATCTCGGCGCTGTTTGCCGGCGCGATCGGACTCGACCAGGCCCTGGCGCTGGTGATCGGCCAGAACATCGGCACGTCGACCAGTTCGGCGATGGCGGCGATCGGCGCCAGCAACACCGCCAAGCGGCTGGCCGTGGCCTACATCGCCTTCAAGCTGATCGCCGCCGCCGTGGCGCTCGTCCTGTTCCCCGCGACCGCCCGCCTGATGCTGCGCGCCGCCGCGACCGTCGATCCGGTGACGCTGGTGGCGGCCTATCACACGGCCTACAACGTGGTCGGCGTGGCGATCCTGCTGCCGCTGATCGGCCCCTTCACTCGGCTGATCGAGCGCATCGTTCCCGAGCGCGGCCCGACCTTCACGCGCTATCTCGATCCCGCAGCCCTCGTCGCCTCTCCCATCGTCGCCATCGAAGCGGCGCGCCGGACGGTGGCGCATGTCCTGAAAGTTCTGTGTTTGGCCGGCGGCGGCGCCGTGGCGGCCTCCGACGCCCTGCAGGAGGTGCACGCCTTCCTCTCGAAGGTGACCGAGCCGTTGCCGTCGGAGGACGAGCGTCAGTGGTTCATCGACACGCTGCATGCCCTCGACCACACGATCCAGCTTGCCGCGGTGGCTGGGGAGGTGATCGAGGAGAGTGCTGCGGCTTCACTCGACGGCCCCGAGGAGCGGCGCGCCGTGCAGCTCTACACGGATGCCATGCAAAGCGCAGCCGACGGCGCTGCCATGCTCGAGCACGTCACGGTGGAACACACCGCGGTCGCACCCGCCGAAGCGAAGACTATCCAGTCCATCGATCATCTCGCGCGCTGCGCCGCGGAGCTTGCCGGCCTGCGCGTCCGCTATCGGCAGACGGCGCTCGATTCGGTGGCTTCCGGCAAGCTCACGGCGAGCGACGCCATGGCCAACGTCGATGCGGTGCGGCTGCTCGACCGGCGCGCGCATCACGCCTGGCGAGCAGTTGCCCATCTTGCCGGCGTCGCCTGACTGTCAGAGGAGCCGGTAGCCGAAGGTGTGACATTCGCCGAACCCGCATTGCAGGACGACGGCCACGAAATTGATGGCGCAGATGAAGACGACGTAGATCTCGAGCCCGCGCGCGCTTCGGCGCATCGCGGAACCCGCGGTCTCTGCGGCGGCGCGCGGGGCGCCGAACAGGGCGAACCTGGTGGCAAAGCCCGCCAGCAAGGCCACGGCGATGACGACGGACCACACCGGCATATGCATGCCGAAGACCGCTTGTCCGACGTATGAATGGCCGGGACGCGGCACGATATCGAGCAGGGTCTGGCGGGCCGAGATCACCAGCAGCAGGAGCGCGAAGACCAGCCCCAAGCCCGCACCGCGCTGCGATTCCTCGGCGCGCAATTGCCGGACGAGGCCGAAGCAGCAGCCGAGCATGGCGACCCGTTGCAGCAGGCAGAGCGGGCAGGGGATCTCCCCGAAGGCGACCTGCAGCACCATCGCTGCCGTGAGAATGGCCGCCAGGGCCGCGAGCATGAGCAGCAGGACCAGGCGGTCCAGCACGACGACGATCGGCACGGTCAGAACTCCAGCCACGGCATGCGGAAGCCGTACTCCGGACTATGGATCTCCCACAGGAAGAGGCCGACGCTGAGGGCGAGGCAAACCAGGACGCAGGCGACGGCAAGACGCCCGAGCCCGGCGACATTCAGCAAGAAAGCAGTCAGCAGGACCGCAAAGATGCCGGCCATCATCGGTCTGGCTTCATCAAGGTGACCACGGTTGAGGGGACCTCCAAGGTCGCGTGACTTCGCGGCCTCTTCCGACGGCAGCATGCCCTTCAACCAAATGAAATCATAGGGATTGGAGATCGCGGATGATCTCTTGGCGCTGGTGGCCGCGACGACGGGATCACGACGAAGTGTCCGGGTGAAAGCAGTGCTGGCACACGGGGCCAGCGACACAACGGATGGCGTGATCGCCGGTTCGACCTGCCAGAGGTGGCCTTCTACGGAGCCTCAAAAGTCGCAAAAACTGGCGACCATGATCACAGTTGTTGACGATTGGGAACTTTAGTTATACAACCGGACGGTTGCGCTACGTCTGGGCGCTCCCGCTCTTTGCATCGTTGATCCGAGACCAAAAGGCTGCGGCAGGCACCGCTCGCGGTGCGTCCGGTCGCTTGCTTCCGGACGCATCGGGCTCCGCAACGCACCACCGCAACTGGTCGAACGCCGAAGGTGGCACCACCGGTAGGAGCGACAGTCCGTGCAGTCCACTACGGAAGGACTACCGGAAAGGGCGGAAAGGGCGCAAACCTCGAGCACCGCTGGCAGTGCCAGCGCCGCGCTCGCCTATCCGTCGAAAGCGCTGTGCCACGCACCTGGATCAGTCGTAGCGGACGACGAGTTCGATATCGCCGAGCTTGAGCGTCGATCCCGGCTCCAGCGGCCGCGACTGCCCGGGTGCGAGCGGCGTGCCGTTGATCGAGGTACCGTTGGTCGATCCGACATCCTCGATCTGCAGGGTGTCGTTGCTGCCCACGCTCAGCCGCGCGTGGCGCCGGGAAACCGACGTATTCAGCAGGACGACATCGCATTGGCCGGAATCCCGGCCGATCAGAACGCTTTGCTTGTGCCTGGCCAGTTCGTCCATCGGCACGGCGAAGCCGAATTTGCGGCCCGTCATGTCGGTACCGTGAAAATGGAAGATCCCGCGCACGGGCGTCCGCCTGCTCGCCACGGTGACGGCGGTCTCGCGGACCCGCACCCTGTAGATGTGCAGCGGCCGGCTGACGTTCTTGGCGCGATGCTCGCCGCCGTCGACATAGGCATAGTCGTCGCGCAGCTTGGCCACGTCGCGCACCGCGCGCGAGACGGCGATGCCGCCCGGTTCGGCCAGCACCTGGATGCGTTCGGTCAGGTTGACGCCGTCGCCGAAGAGGTCGTGCCCCGTCTGGTCGATGATGATCTCGCCGAGATGAACGCCGATGCGGAACAGGAGGCGCTTCTCCTCTGCGAGATCCTCGTTGAACTGCGCCATACGCTCCTGGATGCCGATGGCCACCTCGACGGCGACAGCCGGCGAACCGAACTCGGCGAGCATGGAATCGCCCGTGCTGTGGATCAGGGAGCCGCCGGCATCCTTGATGGCCGGATGCCAGATCGTGCTGCGCACCGATCGGAGGTGCTCGAAGGTCAGCTCTTCGTCGCTCTCCACCAGACGCACGAAACCGGCAAGATCGGCATGCAGGATCGCAGACAGTCTCCGTTCGGAAGGTGCCATCTCGTTCGCGGTTCTCTATTTGACCCTGCCCGCGCAAGTTTCAGGCTCCGGAGGCCGCCTGTCAAACAAGGCGCGACTTATGAGTGGCGCTCCTTCGGGCCGTCACAACCTCTGCAACCCGTCCGGGTTGTGGCACTCAGAACTCGCCGACCGAACGCTTCAGCTCCTCGAAGAGCAGGCGGTGCCCCCTGGCCGAGAAGTGCGAATCGCCTGGAATGAAGTACTTGCGCACCGCGACGTCGGGTGGCTCCTGGAAAAAGGGGCCAAAGCCATCGATGAAGCGCACGCCGCGCTCGGCGGCCCACTGCCGCCAATGCGTGACCTCAATGCTGTTGCGGTCGCCTGCCCTGACATTGTCGGGCCAGGGATAGACGACCAGGGTCAGCTGACACTTCCACTCCCGGCAGATCCCGACGATCTTGTCCAGGTTCTTGCCGGCCAGCTCCAACCCGCGGCGGCCCCAGTCGTCCATTATCTTGGGATCGAGGCTCCAGCGCGCGCGCCAGCTTTCATCGGGCGCCGCCGAGCCAAACGGCATCTCGAGCCAGAGATTGTAGAGCAGCCGGAAGGTCGCGAAGTTGCCGAGCAGGAACTGGCCGGTGTCGAACCAGTGGTACGACGGGGCCATCTTGATGTTGCCGTCCGCACCCTCGCGATAGATGATCGCCTCGTCGGTGATGTCCGAGAGATCGAGGAAGACGTAGATTTCGCGCGGCTTGATGCCCAGCTTCCCGGCGGCCGCCTTGATCTTGCGGTGATAGATGATGGGGCTGAAGGACATCACGCCGAGATTCCACACCGCCTTGCCTTCCTTGGCGGCGTCGCATGCCATCAGGCCTGCAAAGGTTTCTTCATAGGGAACGCCAAGACCTTCGGTGAACGAATCGCCGATGACGAAGATGGCGGGCCTGCTCTTGTCGCTCTCCCCTGGCGCACAATCGCCGATGCGGAAGCCATACCGGTCGGTGCGAAAGGGATAGAGGACCTTGCCCCAGGGCCGCATGGAATTCTGGTTGGGGGCGAGATCGTGATGCCAGGGAACCGGAATGTAGGCCTGGGTATAGGCCGTTGCCGCATCCGCCCAGTTGCGTTTCCAGTCGGCGAAGACGGTAGCCAGCAGGAGATAATCCAGCGCCAGGGTGACGGCGAGGATCGCACACACTTGACCGACGATACGCAACGCGCGCTTCGCAAGGCTTGGCTTCGATACCATGCGGACTCGGGAGATCACTGCAGCTTGACTAACATAAGGTTCGTACGGTCAAAAATGCGCTGCGACCGAAATGCGCGGCACCTCATACGAAGGTGTAGTGTCATGCCTTTACGCAACGAGTATTCTTTGTTCGGTTTCGAACTGAGGCGCGCATTTCGATGTCGGTGACGAGGCCAAGATCGGGCGATGTGCTCGAGAGTGGCGGCGGGCGGCTCCTTGAAGAACTGGTCTGGCGCTTTGTCCCGCCCGGCGGTGCCGGGAATCCCGCCACACCGTCGGCTGTCGAGGCAGCCGACCGGACGGCGCGGCACTGGACAAGCGTCGAGGTCGGTCCCCTCGTTCCGGGCTCCTCGGCCCACAAGCGCGCGATCTGCGCGATGTTCCAGGAGACGTTCAATCCCTATCGTCCGTCGGTGATCGCCTGGCCGGCCCTCGATGCCGATGAGCTGCAGCGTCTCAAGTCGCTGCCCATCTGGGACATCGCCGTGCAGACGGAGGGCAGGGCGCGCCTCAGCTTCGCCGCCTATGCCGATTCGCTCGACGATCCCGAGATGCGCTCGGCCATCATGCTGAACGCCTGGGAAGAGGACCGCCACAAGGAGGTGCTCTCCCATCTGGTGCGCGCCTACGGCATCGAGCTGGCGGCGGAGCCGCCTTACCTGACGCCGCGCGATCGGGAGTTCGCCTTTCTGGTCACCGGCTATTCCGAATCGATCGACAGCTTCTTCGCCTTCGGGCTGTTCGAGCTGGCCAGGCGATCGGGTTTCTTTCCGAAGGAGCTCGTCGAGACATTCGAGCCCGTGATCCAGGAGGAATGCCGCCACATCCTGCTCTTCGCCAACTGGCTGTCATGGTACCGCGCCAACCTCAATTGGTGGCGGCGTATCCGCTTCGAGCTGCGCGTCGCGGCGGCGTGGGTCTACATCGCCGGCCTGCGCATCGGGCTTGCGCGCAGCGTCGGCACCAACCGCACGGCCACGCAGCAGGAAAACAACTTCACGGTGAACGGCGCCCAGGCAGTGACGGCCGTCGAGATCGGCTTCCGCGATCTCATGCAGATCTGCCTGGAAGAGAACGACCGGCGACTGGCCGGCTACGATCCGCGGCTCAGCCGGCCGACCCGCGTCCCGTCGCTGGCCCGGTTCGTGCTCGCCGTCGGCAAGTTCTGGCCGCGCAAGAAGCGCTGGTGAAAGCATTGCTGGCAGCTCAGGCCGACGACACAACGAATGGCGTGATCGCGGGTTGGACCCGCCAGAGGTAGCCCTCTACGGTACGCAAAAATTCGCGAAAACGAAATTGGCGATTCCGACCACAGTTCTTGACAACAATGAACTATGGTTATATTATCGACCTGTTGCATTGGCCCGCCCGTCCGTCGGGAGCTTGGATCGCACCCCGTCGGTGAGACAGCAAACTCCGGAAGCTCGAGCACGGTCGACAGCAGTGCATGCGCCGCCCCGGCAAGACCGAGAGGTCGAGCGGGACCGACCCGTCAGAACCACTGTGTCGAGACACTGGTCTGTCGGCGAATTGCGAAATCGCCGGAGATCGTCATACTTCGGCCGACTTCGCGGTGCCGAAGGTATCGACAATGAATGCAACCTTGCGGCCGGGCGATCTGACCCTCGTCACCGGCGGATCTGGCTTTCTGGGATCGGCCGTCGTGCGCGCCCTGCTCGAGCGCGGCGCGAAGGTGCGCGCGCTCGTTCGCGCGAGCAGCCCGCGCGGCAATCTCGACGGCCTCGACTGCGAGGTGGTGGTCGGCGACCTCACCGACCGCGATTCGCTGAAGGCGGCGCTCAAGGGCGTGCGCTACCTGTTCCATGTCGCGGCCGACTATCGCCTGTGGGCGCGCGATCCTGCCGAGATCATCCGCGCCAACGTCGAAGGCACCTTGAACCTAAAGCGCGAGGCGCTGGCCGCCGGCGTCGAGCGCATCGTCTATACCAGCAGCGTCGCCGCGCTGCGCGTGGCGGGCGCCACGGCGCCGGTCGACGAGACGGCGGCGCTCACGCCCGAGGAGGCGATCGGCGCCTACAAGCGCAGCAAGACCATGGCCGAGCGCGCGGTCGAGGACATGATCCTGCGTGAAGGCCTGCCCGCCGTCATCGTCAGCCCGACGACGCCCATCGGGCCGCGCGACATCCGGCCGACACCCACGGGGCGCATCCTGCTCGATGCCGCACGCGGCCGCATCCCGGCCTTCGTCGACACGGGATTGAACTTCGTTCACGTCGACGACGTGGCGGCCGGCCACTTGCTGGCCTTCGAGAAGGGCCGCATCGGCGAACGCTATATTCTGGGCGGCGAGAACCTGACCCTGCAGCAGCTGCTGGCGACCATCGCCGTGCTGGCCGGGCGCAAGGCGCCCAGGATCAAGCTGCCGCGGGCGCCGTTGATGCCGCTCGCCTTCGCCGCCGAGCGCGTCGCGCACCTGACGGGCAAGGAGCCGTTGCTCACGCTCGATGGCCTCAGGATGTCGCGCTATCACATGTTCTTCACCTCGGCCAAGGCCGAGCGCGAGCTCGGCTATCGCAGCCGGCCCTACCGGGAAGGTGTCGTCGACGCTCTCGCCTGGTTTCGCACCGCCGGTTACCTGACATGACCTTGTGGACTGGCATCGGGCTGGTTTCCCTCGCGGTGTGGCTCTACATGCTCGTCGCGCGCGGCGGCTACTGGCTGGCACGCGAGCGCGATGACGGCGTGATCGCCGCGCCGATGCGCTGGCCCGCCGTGGTGGCGGTCGTTCCCGCCCGCAACGAGGCCGACGTGATCGCGCGCTCGATCGGCAGCCTGCTTGCCCAGGACTATGCCGGGCCGTTCCGCGTCGTGCTGGTCGACGATGGCAGCATTGACGGCACGGCCGCCGTCGCTCAGGGCGTCGGTGGGTCGGTCGAAGGTCGACGACGTCTCGACGTGCTTGCCGGAACGGACTTGCCCGCGGGATGGACGGGCAAGCTGTGGGCCCTGGAGCAGGGGATTCGCCATGCCACGGCAACAGCGGACGCACCCGACTATTTCCTGCTGACCGATGCCGACATCGGCCACGCACCGGACAATGTCAGCCAGCTCATCGCGCGCGCCGAGCAGGACGGCCGCGTCCAGGTCTCGCTGATGGCCGAGCTCTCCTGCGCGAGCCCGGCCGAGCGTTTCCTCATTCCCGCCTTCGTCTACTTCTTCCAGATGCTCTATCCCTTCGCCTGGGTCGCGCGACGCGGTCGCCGGACGGCCGCTGCGGCCGGTGGCTGCACGCTGGTGCGCCGCGATGCGCTGGAACGGGCGGGCGGCATCGCCGCCATCAGGTCCGAGATCATCGACGATTGCGCGCTGGCGCGCCGGCTCAAGGCCGAGGGCCCGATCTGGCTCGGCCTGACGCGGCGTGCGGTCAGCTTGCGTCCCTACGGCGGCTTCCTGAAGATCGGCGGCATGATCTCGCGTTCGGCCTATGCTCAGCTCGGCTACTCGCCGTTGGCGCTGGCGGGCACCGTGGCCGCCATGGGCCTGGTCTACCTCGTGCCGCCGCTGCTGGCGCTGCTGGCCGAAGGACCGGCGCGCTGGCTGGGCCTGTCTGCCTGGCTGGTGATGGCGATCACCTTCCTGCCGATGCTGCGCTTCTATCGCCAGTCGCCGCTCTGGGGCCTGGCGCTTCCCGTCATCGGCGCGGCCTATACCGTCTTCACCGTGCAATCGGCGATCGACTTCTGGCGCGGCCGTGGCGGCCTGTGGAAGGGCCGTGTCCAGGCCATGGCAGGAGACACGTGACCGGCGCGGCCGACTTCGCGTCCGGCAAGGGACACCGGGACGAGAATTTTCCGGTAGCCTCGCGGCTCGTGCGCGCCGAGCTGCGCCCGACGATCCTCGCCTTCTATCGCTTTGCGCGTGCGGCCGACGACGTCGCTGACCATGCAACGGCCGGCGCTGCCGAGAAGCTGGCCGAGCTCGATCGGATGGAAGCAGGATTGCGCGGCGAGGCTGGCGTCTCCGGGGAAGGCGCAAGGCTGCGGTCGGCCCTGCAGGCGAGGAACCTCACGGACCGCCATGCGCTCGACCTCCTCGAAGCCTTCCGGCGCGATGTCACCAAGCGGCGCTACGCCGACTGGGCCGAGCTCATGGATTACTGCCGCTATTCGGCGGCGCCGGTCGGCCGCTTCGTGCTCGACCTGCACGGCGAGCCGCCGGCGTTGTGGCCGATGAACGACGCGCTGTGCACCGCGCTCCAGGTCATCAACCATCTCCAGGACTGTGCGAAGGACTACCGCGAGCTCGACCGCGTCTACGTCCCGCTTGACGAGCTCGGCGCGCACGGCCTGGGAGTGGAAACGCTCGGCGACCGGCAGGCTTCGCCGGCGCTGCGCACCGTGATCACGGGTTTGGCGCGGCGCACCGGCACGCTGCTCGATCAATCGCGGCCGTTCGCCGATCGCATCGCCGACCGGCGGCTGGCGTTGGAGGTCGGCGTGATCCAGGCGCTTGCCGAGAGCCTCGTGCATCGCCTCGAGCGGCGCGATCCGCTGTCGGAGCGCGTTCATCATCGTCCGGTCGAGGCGGCGGGGCTCGCCCTGCGTGGCGGCCTCGGCGTGGCCCTGAAGCGACTCGGCCGGATGTTCGGTTCACGCGCGCCCAGCCTGCACGGCAGCCAGCGATGACCGCCGCCCCATCCGACGTCGACGCGATCCGGGCGCGCGTTTCCGGCAGCTCGTTCTACACCGCCATGCGCCTCATGCCGAAGGTCGAGCGCGAGGCGATGTTCGCGATCTACATGTTCTGTCGGCTGGTCGATGACATCGCCGACGACGGCACGCGGCCGCGTCCGGCGCGCGCCGAGGCGCTGGCGGAATGGCGTCGCGACCTCGATGCGCTCTACGCCGGCCAGCCGGCGGGCCAGGCGAGTTTCCTGCTAGGGGCGGTGCAGGCCTTCGGCCTGAAGCAAGCCGATTTTCTCGACGTCATCCACGGCATGGAGATGGATGTCGATGCCGACATCCGCGCCCCCGACATGGTGACGCTCGGCCTCTATTGCGACCGCGTCGCCGTCGCCGTCGGCCGCCTCTCGACCCGCGTCTTCGGCATGGAAGAGGCGCCGGGGGGCGAGCTGGCGCACCATCTCGGTCGGGCGCTTCAGCTCACAAACATCCTGCGCGACCTCGACGAGGACGCGGCCGTCGGCCGCCTCTACCTGCCGCGCGAGCTTCTGGTGCAGGCGGGAATCGAGAGCACCGAGCCCGCCGCCGTCATCGGCGATGCGCGTGTCGATGGCGCCTGCCGGGCGCTCGCGGCGCAGGCGCTCGATCATTTCAAGGCGGCGGATCGGCTGATGCGATCCAAGCCGCGCGGCAGCCTCCTGGCGCCGCGGCTGATGGGGGCCGTCTATCGCGCCCTGCTCGATCGCATGCTGGCCGAAGGCTGGGCGCCGCCGCGCCGGCGGGTGCGCATCGGCAAACCGTATCTGCTCTACCTCGTCGTGCGTTGCAGCGTGTTCGGATGACCGTTCACGTCATTGGCGGCGGGCTGGCCGGCTTGTCGGCGGCGATTGCCATGGCGGGCCGTGGCGAGCGTATCATCCTCTCCGAGGCAGCACGGCACGCCGGCGGCAGGTGCCGCTCCTATCACGACGGCCTGCTCGACATGACGATCGACAACGGCAACCATCTCGTCCTGTCCGGCAACATGGCGGTCGTTCGCTACCTGCGCGACATCGGCGCCGAAGGACGGGTGACGGGGCCTGACCGGCCCGAGTTCCACTTCGTCGATCTTCAGCTCGGCGATCGCTGGACGCTTCGGCCCGACGACGGCCCCGTGCCGTGGTGGATCCTCCATGCCGGCCGGCGCGTGCCGGGGACGCATCTCAGCGACTACCTGGCCTTGCTCGCCCTGCTGCGGCGCCATCCCGGGCGCCGCATCGACGAAGTCGTTCGTCGCGACACCGTCCTGTGGGAGAAGTTCCTGCGGCCCGTGCTCCTGTCCGCCCTGAACACGGCCCCCGAGGCCGCGTCGGCCGATCTGGCCGGCGCCATCGTGCGCGAAACCTTCGCCAGGGGCGGCCGCCACATGCGCCCGCTCATCAGCACGCCCAATCTCGCTGCCGCCTTCATCGATCCCGCGATCGATCGCCTGCGCCGCAATGGCGCCGACATCCGCCTCGGCCGCTCGCTGCGCGCCGTCAAATTTGCCGGCGACAGGGCGGCGGCGCTGGTCTTTGACGGCGAGGAGGAGATGGTGCAGCCCGACGATCGCGTGATCGTCGCGGTGCCGCCCTGGGTTGCCGAGAAGCTGTTGCCTGGACTGACCGCACCGCAGACCTTCAACGCCATCCTGAATGCGCATTTCCAGGTCGCTCCGCCGCCGCAGGCGCTCGCCATGGTCGGCCTGATCGGCGGAACGGCGGAATGGGTCTTCGCCTTCGACGACCGGCTATCCGTCACCGTCAGCGCTGCCGATCACCTCATGGACACCGACGCCGATTCCCTGACCTTGCTCCTGTGGCGCGACGTCGCCGTGGTCCACGACCTCGCGGGGCCGGTGCCGCCCTGTCGGATCGTGAAGGAGAAACGCGCCACCTTTGCCGCGACACCGGCCGAGAATGCGCGGCGCCCGCCGGCGCGCACCGAGTGGGCCAACCTGTTCCTCGCCGGCGACTGGACCGACACCGGCCTGCCGGCGACGATCGAGGGCGCGCTGCGGTCGGGCAACCGGGCGGCCACGCTTGCCCTGGCGGGCGCCTGATCCATGTCGACCGGAGCAGCCACGACCTGGGCCAAGGATCTCGACGGACTCGAGAACGACATCGAGCGCGCCGTGCAGGCGCTGATGCGCCGGCAACGCCCCGACGGGCACTGGGTGTTCGAGCTCGAGGCCGACGCCACGATCCCGTCGGAATACGTCTTGTTGCGCCACTACCTTGGCGAACCCGAGGACCTGGAGCTCGAGCGCAAGATCGCCGTCTATCTCCGCCGCATCCAGGGCGAGCACGGCGGCTGGCCGCTGTTCCACGGCGGCGCCTTCGACATCAGCGCGTCGGTGAAGGCCTATTTCTGCCTGAAGATGGTCGGCGACAGCCCCGACGCGCCGCACATGGCGAGGGCGCGCAACGCCATCCTGGCTTACGGCGGCGCCGAGCGGGCCAACGTCTTCACGCGGATCCTGCTGGCGCAGTTCGGCCAGCTTTCCTGGGCGCACGTTCCGACCATGCCGGTCGAGATCATCCTGCTGCCGCGCTGGTTCCCGATCCACCTCTCGCGCATGTCCTACTGGGCGCGCACCGTCATCGTGCCGCTGCTGGTGCTGGCGGCGTTGCGCAAGCGCGCGCGCAATCCGCGCGGGATCGGCATCCAGGAACTGTTCGCCACGGCGGATCGATCGCCGCCTAGGCGGGCCGCCCACGCGCATCGCGGCTGGGCGCTGTTCTTCAACGCGCTCGACCGCGTGCTGAAGGCGGTCGAGCCGCTATGGCCGAAGAAGATGCGGCAGCGCGCCGTCGAGCGCTGTGTCGCCTTCGTCACCGAAAGGCTGAACGGCGAGGACGGCCTTGGCGCGATCTATCCCGCCATGGCGAACTCCGTGATGATGTACGACGCGCTGGGCTATGCGCCGGATCATCCGGACTACGCCACGGCCCGCCGCTCGATCGAGAAGCTGCTGGTGGTCGGGGACGACGAGGCCTACTGCCAGCCCTGCGTCTCGCCGGTGTGGGACACCGCGCTCGCCAGCCAGGCCCTGCTGGAGGTGCAGGAGGGCAAGGCGGATGCATCCGCGTTGCGCGGGCTCGGCTGGCTGAAGCCGCTGCAGGAGCTCGAGGTGAAGGGCGATTGGAGCGAGCGGCGGCCCGAGGTTCGTCCCGGCGGCTGGGCCTTCCAGTACCGCAACGCCCACTATCCAGACCTCGACGATACTGCCGTCGTTGTCATGGCGATGGATCGCGCACGGCGCCAATCCGGTGCGGGGAAGGATTACGACGAGGCGATCGCGCGCGGCGTCGAATGGATCAACGGCCTGCAAAGCGGCAACGGCGGCTGGGCCGCTTTCGATGCCGACAACGTCGATCACTACCTCAACAACATCCCCTTCGCCGATCATGGCGCGCTGCTCGATCCGCCGACCGCGGATGTCAGCGCCCGCTGCATCAGCATGCTGGCGCAGCTCGGCGAGACGCCGGCCAACCGCGTCATGCGCGACGGCATCGACTATCTCGAGCGCGACCAGATGCCGGACGGCAGCTGGTTCGGCCGCTGGGGCGTCAACTACGTCTACGGTACCTGGTCGGCGCTGTGTGCCCTGGGCGCCGCGGGCTTCGACGGGACGAGGCCGAGCGTGCGCAAAGCCGCCGATTGGTTGATCGCGATCCAGAATGACGACGGCGGCTGGGGCGAGGACTGCGCCAGCTACAAGCTCGACTATCGCGGCTACGAGTCCGCGCCCTCCACCGCGTCGCAGACCGCCTGGGCGCTGCTGGGCCTGATGGCGGCGGGAGAGGTCGACCATCCCGCTGTCGAGCGCGGCATCGGCTGGCTGCGCCGACATCAGGATGCCGGCGGCCTGTGGCGGCAGGACGCCTATACCGGCGGCGGCTTCCCGCGCGTCTTCTACCTGCGCTACCACGGCTATCCGGCGTACTTCCCGCTATGGGCGCTCGCCCGCTATCGCAACCTGCGCCGCACCAACAGCCGGCGCGTCGCCTACGGCATGTGATGATCCTCGCGGTCACCGGGCTGCAGCGCGAGCGGCGCATCCTCGCCGGGTCCGGCGTCGAGGTGGTGGCGGGCGTCGGCGACCTCGATCTCCGCATCGCGGGCAAGCAGGGCGTCATCAGCATCGGCATTGCGGGCGCCCTGGCGCCTGGACTGAAGCCTGGCGACTGGGTGGTCGCCGATGCCGTGCGCGATCGCGATGAATTCCTGCCGACCGATCGTGACTGGACCGTGCGGTTGGCGTCGCGCCTGCCTGCCCCGCAGCGCGGCGTGCTTTTCGGCGGCGACACGATCGCCGCGACGGCGGCGCAGAAGGCGGAGCTGCATCGCGCCACCGGCGCCATCGCCGTCGACATGGAATCTCACCGGGTCGCACGCGCCGCGCAGCGACACGGCCTGCCTTTCGCCGCGGCCCGCGTCATCTCCGACGCCGCGCACCGCACGCTGCCGCCGGCGGCGCGTGTCGGCATGAAGAGCGACGGCAATGTCGATCTGCCGGCCGTGCTGCGTTCGCTGCTGCTTGCGCCCTGGCAGTTGCCGGCGCTGATCCGCACCGGCCTGGAGGCCGAGACGGCCTTTCGCGCCTTACTCCGCGGCCACCGGCTGCTGGGGCGCGGCCTTGGCGGCCCGGATCTCGGTTAGCTTCCGTCCGACATGGTCCGAGAAGACGAACTCCGCCCGCCGCTGGCCGTCCAGCGGGATGTCCTTCGCCATTGCGCCTTCGGTCCGTACGCCGCCCAGCGCAACGGCCGCCGCCCGGAACGGACGGCGCACCATGTCCTTCACCGCCGAGGCCTCGAAGCCGCAATGGACCATGCAGTCGGCGCACTTCTCGTACTTGCCGACGCCGTACTTGTCCCACTCGGTGGTGTCCATCAGCTCGCGGAACGTCTTGGCGTAGCCTTCGCCCAGCAGGTAGCAGGGCTTCTGCCAGCCGAACACCGTGCGTGTCGGGTTGCCCCACGGCGTGCACTGGTAGCTCTCGTTGCCGGCCAGGAAATTGAGGAAGTTGATCGACTGGCTGAACGGCCAGGCCTTGCCGCCGCGACCGCGCGCCAGGATGCCGCGGAACAGCTCCTTGGTCCTGGTGCGGTTCAGGAAATGCTGCTGGTCCGGCGCGCGTTCGTAGGCGTAGCCCGGCGACACGGTGATGCCGTCCAGCCCGAGCGCCTTCATGTCGTCGAGGAAGGCCGCCACCTCGGCGGGATCGGCATCGTTGAACAGGGTGCAGTTGATGCTGACGCGGAAGCCCTTCGACTTGGCCAGCCTGATCGCCTCGACCGCCTTGTCGTAGGTGCCCTTCTGGCACACCGACTTGTCGTGCATCGCGCGGTTGCCGTCGAGATGGATCGACCAGGTGAACGAGGGATGCGGCTTGTAGTCGTCGATCTTCTTGGCCAGCAGCAGCGCGTTGGTGCACAGGATCACGAACTTCTTGCGTTCGAGATATCCCTTCACGATCTGCGGCATCTCGCGATGCAGCAGCGGCTCGCCGCCGGCGATCGATACGACCGGCGCGCCGCATTCGTCGATCGCCGCCATGCAGTCGTCGTAGGACAGCCGCTGGTCGAGGATCTCCGCCGGATAGTCGATCTTGCCGCAGCCGGCGCAGGCCAGGTTGCAGCGGAACAACGGCTCGAGCATCAGCACCAGCGGATAGCGTTCGCGGCCGGAGAGATGCTGCCGCAACAGATAGGTGCCGATGCGGGCGGCTTGGTGGAGAGGGATTCCCATGGCGTTGACCTATCGGACCGTCGTTTCCGGAGTCTTGCGTGGCATCTCGTCCGCCCGGAGCTCGGCAGGCAGGCGGAACTCGATGTTCTCGCGCACGCCGTCCATTGTCTCGACCTCGACCTCGCCGTGCCGGCGCAGCGCTTCGATGACGTCGAGCACCAGTTCCTCGGGCGCCGAGGCGCCGGCAGTGAGGCCCACGGTTCTCACGCCCTTCAGCCACGCCGGATCGAGCTCGCGGCCGTCGGAGATCAGATAGCTGGGCAGCCCCTGTTCGACCCCGATCTCGCGCAGCCGGTTGGAGTTCGAGCTGTTGCGGCTGCCGACGACGAGCAGCAGGTCCGCCACCGCGCAGAGATCGCGGACCGCCGACTGGCGATGTTGCGTGGCGTAGCAGATGTCGGAGACGTTGGGCCCTTCGAGGTCGCTGAACCGCGCCTGCAGGGCCGCGATCACGCCGCGCGTATCGTCGACGCTGAGGGTCGTCTGGGTGACGTAGGCGACAGGGGCGTCGTTCGGCAGCTCGAGCCTGGCCACGTCCTCGACCGTCGAAACGAGGTGAACGGGTGCGTCGACCTGACCCTGGGTGCCTTCCACCTCGGGATGCCCGGCATGGCCGATCAGGATGAGTGCCCGGCCGCGCGAAACGTAGCGCTTGCCCTGGAGATGGACCTTCGACACCAGCGGGCAGGTGGCGTCCAGCACCGGCAGGCCGCGCGTCCTGGCCTCGTCGATGATCGACTGGGCGACGCCATGGGCGCTGAAGATCGTCACGGCGCCGTCGGGAATCTCGTCCAGCTCCTCGACGAACACGGCGCCCATGCGCTCGAGACGCTCGACGACATGGCGGTTATGCACGATTTCATGCCGCACATAGACCGGCGCGCCGAACTTCTCGAGGGAGCGTTCGACGATCTCGATGGCGCGAACCACGCCGGCACAGAAACCTCGGGGCTGAGCCAAGATAACCCGCATTCCAGATCTACTCCTCGAAGGCCCCAGCCAGCGTCGGGATACTTGCCGGCATCGTATATCGGCATTCGCGGGCTGCCTTGCCAGAGGCAACACAACCTGTGCCTGACAAACGAAAGGCAGGTCGAAAGGTCGCCCTGCCGGATGGAACGTTTGCCGACACTGCTGATTGTCCGCTACTGTGACCGTGCGCGCAAGCCTTGGCAGTTGCATGCAAGGATTGTGCGTCTTCACCATCGGATTCCTCTCGATCGAACCCGACGGTCGGTCAGAACGTTTGGTTTCTTTGCGGCCATGCATGCAGCCCATGGTGGCGGCAAGATGTCGCGCGATTGCTGCTTCAAATGCGCGGTGAACAAGCACAAGCACTTGAGCGCAGTGAAGGATCGTCAATGAGCGTACCGTCCAAGACACCACTCCTCGACCGGGTGCGGCATCCGGCCGATCTGCGCAATCTGTCGACGGAGCAGCTGAAGGAGCTTGCCGCCGAATTGCGCGCCGAGACCATCGACGCAGTTTCCGTCACTGGCGGCCACCTCGGCGCTTCACTGGGCGTGGTCGAGCTCACCGTGGCTCTCCATGCGGTGTTCGATACGCCGCACGACCGGCTGATCTGGGATGTCGGCCACCAGGCCTATCCCCACAAGATCCTGACGGGCCGCCGCGATCGTATCCGCACTCTGCGCCAGGGCGGCGGGCTTTCCGGATTCACGCGCCGTGCCGAGAGCGAGTACGACCCGTTCGGCGCCGCTCATTCCTCGACCTCGATCTCGGCCGGGCTGGGCATGGCGGTGGCGCGCGAGCTCAAGGGCGAGGACCGGCAGGTCGTCGCCGTCATCGGCGACGGCGCGCTCAGCGCTGGCATGGCCTACGAGGCCATGAACAACGCGGGCGCCAGCCGGGCCAACATGATCGTGGTGCTGAACGACAACGACATGTCGATCGCGCCGCCCGTCGGCGCCATGAGCGCCTACCTGTCGCGGCTCATTTCCTCGCGGCCCTTCCTGTCCCTGCGCGAGCTGATGGCGAGCGTGGCGCGCCGCTTCCCGCGGCCGCTCGAGCAGGCGGCGCGGCGCGCCGACGAATTCACGCGCGGCCTGCTGACCGGCGGGACCTTGTTCGAGGAATTGGGCTTCTATTATGTCGGCCCGATCGACGGACACGACCTCGATCACCTGATGCCCGTGCTGCGCAACCTGCGCGACACGGACCACCAGGGCCCGATCCTGCTGCATGTCGTGACCCAGAAGGGCAAGGGCTATGCGCCCGCCGAGCGCAGCGCCGACAAGTACCACGGCGTCGTGAAGTTCAACGTCGTCACCGGCGAGCAGTCCAAGGGGCCGCCCGGTCCGCCGTCCTATACGAAGGTCTTCGCCGAGGCGCTGGCCGCCGAGGCGGCGGCCGACAAACGGATCGTCGCCGTGACGGCGGCAATGCCCTCGGGCACCGGCCTCGATCTTTTCGCCAAGCGTTTCCCGGACCGGACCTTCGATGTCGGCATCGCCGAGCAGCACGGCGTCACCTTCGCCGCCGGCATGGCGACCGAAGGCATGAAGCCGTTCTGCGCGATCTACTCGACGTTCCTCCAGCGCGCCTACGACCAGGTGGTGCACGACGTGGCGCTGCAGAGCCTGCCGGTGCGCTTCGCCCTGGATCGCGCCGGCCTGGTCGGCGCCGACGGCGCCACGCACGCCGGCGCCTTCGACATCGTCTATCTCGGGTGCCTGCCGAACATGGTCCTGATGGCGGCGGCCGATGAGCTGGAATTGATGCACATGGTCGCCACGGCGGCGGCGATCGACGACCGGCCGTCGGCTTTCCGTTATCCACGCGGCGAGGGGCTTGGCCTCGCGCTCCCCGCGCGCGGCACGCCGCTCGAGATCGGGCGCGGGCGGGTGCTGCGCGAAGGCAGCGGCGTCGCCATCCTCTCCTACGGCGCCCGCCTGAAGGAGTGCCTGGCGGCGGCCGACGATCTCGCGACCCGCGGTCTTTCCTGTACCGTCGCCGACGCCCGCTTCGCCAAGCCGCTCGACACGGCGCTGGTCGAGCGGCTGGCGCGCGGGCACGCAGTGCTGGTCACGGTCGAGGAGGGCGTCGCCGGCGGCTTCGGATCGCTGGTCATGCAGCACCTCGCCTGGCGCGGGCTTCTGGACAACGGGCTGAAGTTCCGGCCGATGACGCTGCCCGACCGCCTGATCGACCACAACAGCCAGCCTCGGCAATACGACGAGGCCGGGCTCGATGCGCCCCACATCGTGGCCGCGGTGCTGGGCGCGCTCGACCAGCAGGACACGAGGCGCTTGCCGACGCTCGCCCGCACGAGTTGATGCATGACCTTGTGGGTCGGCCGCGTCGTCGCGGCCAGTGCGCGGCATCCCTTCATCACGCTGCTTCTCGCCCTGGCCCTGACGGCACTGGCGCTGGTCTATTCGGCCGGTCATTTCGTCATGACCACCGACACGGCCCAGCTGATATCGACCAAGGACAAGTGGCGCCAGCACGAGCTTGCCTACGAGAAGGCCTTCCCGTCGCTGCAGTGGCTGACGATCGTCGTGATCGACGGCGCCACGCCGGAGCTCGCGGAGGATGCCGCCAGGCATCTTTCGGCCGCGCTCGTCGCCAGGCCGGGCCTCTTCCACAGCGTGCGCCGCCCCGATGGCGGACCATTCTTCGACCGCAACGGCCTGCTGTTCCTGTCCCAGAAGCAGGTCCAGGCCTCGGTCGACGGGCTGATGCGCTCTCAGTTCCTGCTGGCGTCGTTGGCGGCGGATCCCTCGCTGCGCGGCGTGCTCGACACGCTGTCGCGCGGCCTCCAGGGCGTCCGGCACGGCCAGGCGAAGCTCGACGATTTCCAGCCGCTGATGACGGCCCTCGCCGACACGTTCGACAGGGCGGCAACGGGCCAGCCCGCGTGGTTCTCCTGGCAGGATCTGATGGCCGGGCCTGCAGATGGCTCGGAGGCTGGCGGCATCGGCAAGCGGCAGACGCGGCGCGTCCTCATCGTCCAGCCGGTCCTCGACTACAGCGCCCTGCAGCCCGGTGCGGCGGCGAGCAATGCCATCCGCATGACGGCGCGGTCCCTCGATCTCGATCCCGCCCATGGCGTGTCGATCGGCCTGACCGGGCCGGTGCCGCTCGGTGACGAGGAATTCGCCTCTCTGGCCGAGGATGCGGATCTGGTGGCCGGCGCGATGGTGCTGGCCCTGCTCGGCATCCTCTGGTGGGCCGTCCATTCGGCGCGCGTCGTCGCCGCGATCCTGGTGACGACGCTGATGGGCCTGGTCATGACGACCGGGCTCGGCCTGCTGGTGACCGGCCGCTTCAACCTGATCTCGGTCGCCTTCATCCCCCTGTTCGTCGGCCTCGGCATCGACTTCGCCATCCAGTTCAGTGTGCGCTTCCTCGCCGAGCGGCACTTCCATCCCGGCGTCCGCGAGGCGCTGGTCGCCGCGGGTCATGGCGTCGGCTTGCCGCTGGCGCTCGCCGCCGCCGCCATCGGCGCGGGCTTCTTCGCCTTCCTGCCGACCGAGTATGTCGGCGTGGCCGAGCTCGGCCTGATCGCGGGCCTCGGCATGGGCATCGCCTTCGCGCTTTGCGTCACCCTGCTGCCGGCGCTGTTCGCGCTCGTGCGTCCGCCGGAGGGCAGGCTGGAGGAGGTGGGGTTTGCCGGGCTGGCGCCTGTCGAGGCCGTTCTCCGCGACAACCGTCGCGCGGTGCTGGTTGTCGGGCTGGTCGCAGCCCTGGCGTCGTTGGCTGCGCTGCCGTTGGTGCGCTTCGACTTCAATCCGCTGCATCTCAAGAGCGAGCGGGTAGAATCGATGGTGACGTTGCGGGACCTCACGTCCGATCCCGACTGGACGCCCGACACGATCAACGTGCTGGCGCCCTCGCTCGCGGCCGTGGATTCGCTCCAGCGCCGGCTCGCGGCGCTGCCCGAAGTGTCTCACGCCGTGACGCTCGAGAGCTTCGTGCCTGCGGACCAGCCGGAGAAGCTCGCGATCATCCGCGCCGCGGCCCAGCGCCTCGGGCCCGCGCTCGACGTTGCGGCCGCGCCGCGGCCGACCGACGAGGAGGTGCGCCAGGCGCTGGTGGCGACGGCGTCTGCCCTGCGCCGGGCGTCAGGCGAAAACGGGTCCGCGTCGCAGGCGGCGCAGCGGCTCGCCGACGCCGCCGACCGCCTCCAGCAGGCCTTGCCCGACATCCGCACGGCTGCCGCCAGCGCAGTCGTCCTGCCGCTTGGCGTGATGCTTGGGCGGGTCCGTGCCTCGCTGCAGGCGGCTCCGGTGACGATCGATTCGCTGCCGGCCGATCTCGTCGCCGACTGGATCGCCAGGGACGGCCGCGCCCGCATCCAGCTCTTTCCCAAGGCGGAGTTCCGGACCGACGACGGCCTGTGGCGGTTCGCCCGCGCCGTGCAGGCTGTCGCTCCCGACGCGACGGGAGTGCCGATCTCGATCCGCGCCGCCGGCGATACCATCGTGACGTCCTTCCTGCAGGCCGGCCTGTGGTCGCTCCTCGCCATCACCCTGATCCTGGCGGCAGCGCTTCGCCGCGTGCGCGACGTCGTGCTGACGATGGTGCCGGTGCTGCTGAGCGGGCTCCTGACCTTCGCGACGACGGCCGTGCTCGACCTGCCGCTGAACTTCGCCAACATCATCGCGCTTCCCCTGCTGTTCGGGGTGGGCGTGGCCTTCAACATCTACTTCGTCATGGCGTGGCGTGCCGGCGAGACCGCGCCGCTGCAGTCGAGCCTGATGCGCGCCGTCGTCTTCAGCGCGCTCACCACCGCCACCGCGTTCGGCGCGCTCTGGCTGTCGAGCCATCCCGGCACGGCCAGCATGGGCCGTCTGCTGATGATTGCATTGGGCTGGGAGCTTCTGGTGACCCTGCTGTTCCGCCCGGCGCTGCTCGCCGTCCCGCGGAGGGAGGCGGCGCGATGAAGGCTGTCGCCGGACTCGCTGCCGTGCTGGGCGCTGCTGCGGCGCTGCTGCTCGCCGGCCCCGCCGGTGCGCAGATGCGGCCTCATCGCGCGGAGTACACGCTGCGTCTCGGCACCGCGCTCAATGCCACGCGCATCGGCACCATCGTCCAGGACATCACGCAGGACTGCGACGGCTGGCGGCTGCGGCGCGAGCTTGTGGTCGATGCTTCACTCACGCCCTCGTTCAAGGTGAGCTTCACCTCGCGTCTGCAGGGCGAGGAGCCGCGCCGCAGCGACTTCGCCTGGCGCGCAGGCCAGGTCCTGAACGGCGCCGAGCGCGAGGTGCGGGGCACGGCGGAGAGAGAGCACGGCGCTTGGCGGGTCGACAGGACGACGCCCGATGGCCCGCAGCCGTCGGTCCTGCCCTCGTTCACCCTGATGCCGGTCACGGCCGTCGACTATCTTGTCCGACGCCTGGCAAGGGGCAGCGAGGAGTTTCCGCTGCTCCTGTTCGTTCCCGAGGCCGAGGGCGGCGCCTTCAGGCTCGACGTGAAGCGCGCCACCACCGGCGCCGCCGACACGACACCGCCATCGCAACGTCGTGTCGAGGTGCCGGGCAGGCAATCCTGGCCGTTCAGCCTCGCCGTCACGCGTGCGGGCCAGCCCGGCGCCAAGCCCATCGTCACCTTGCGCGGCCGTCTCTACGATTCGGGCGTCATGGACGGCCTGGTCGCCGATGCCGGCGTGATCACTGTGGCTGCGCACTTGCGCGAGCTGCAGATGCGCGACCCGCCGACCTGTCCGGGGACGAAGTAGGCACCCCTTTCATGCTCCTCTCCCCCTTTAGGGGGAGAGGTTGGGTGAGGGGGTTACAGGCGGCCTTCGGAGAAGAACATGAGGGTTGACCCGGAGCCCGGGACGCAATTCCATCGTGTGGACAGAGAAACGGGGGAGCCGCGATGAAAGTCCTGCTCGTTCATCCCAGTGGTCTCATGTACACCGAGGTCTATCTGCGGCTCGAGCCGCTCGGCCTCGAGCGCGTGGCGGAAGCTTGCCGGAGCGCCGGCCACGAGGTCCGCCTCCTCGACCTGCAGGTGTTCAAGCACGGACACTTCCGCCGCCTGCTGGAAACCTGGCGGCCAGATGCCGTGGCCTTCTCGCTCAACTATCTCGCCAACATCCCCGAGGTCGTCGACCTCGCGCGCCTTGCGCGCCAGCTTCTGCCCGACGCCCTCGTGTTCGTTGGCGGCCATTCGGCGAGCTTCACGGCGCGCGAGATCCTGGCCCATGGCGACGGCGCCATCGATTGCGTGGTCAAGGGCGAGGGCGAGGAGATCGCGCCCGCGATCCTCGCCGCCTTTTCGGCGCGGCAGGATCTCGCCACGCTGCCGGGCGTGGCGACGGGCGCGGGCGAGGGGCCGCCGCCCCGCATGATCCATTCGCTCGACGAGACGATGCCGGCGCGCGACCTGGTCGCCAGGCGCCACAAGTATTTCATCGGCGTGCTCGATCCCTGCGCCTCCGTCGAGTTCTCGCGCGGCTGCCCGTGGAACTGCACCTTCTGCAGCGCCTGGACCTTCTATGGCCGCAGCTACCGCAAGGTCAGTCCGGAAGTGGTCGGCGAGGATCTGGCGCGGGTCCGCGAGCGCGGCGTGTTCATCGTCGACGACGTCGCCTTCGTCCACGCCGAGCACGGCCACGCTATCGCCGACCAGGTCGAGAAGCGCGGTATCGGCAAGCAGTACTATCTCGAGACGCGCTGCGATGTCCTGCTCAAGAACAAGGAGCTGTTCGCGCGCTGGAGGAAGCTCGGGCTCACCTACATGTTCCTCGGCGTCGAGGCGATCGACGAGGACGGCCTCAAGGCGCACCGCAAGCGGGTGAGCCTCGGCAGGAGCTTCGAGGCGATGGAGTATGCGCGCTCGCTCGGCCTCATCGTGGCGGTGAACATCATCGCCGATCCTTCCTGGGACGAAGCGCGCTTCGCCGTGGTGCGGGAATGGGCTCTGTCGGTGCCCGAGATCGTGCATGTCACCGTCAACACGCCCTATCCCGGCACCGAGACCTGGACGACCGATGCGCGAAGCCTCGCCACCCGCAACTACAGGCTCTTCGACGTGCAGCATGCCGTGGTGCCGACGCGCCTGTCGCTGGAGAAGTTCTACGAGGAACTGGTCGATACCCAGCGGATCCTCTTCAAGAAGCACATGGGTTGGCGGGCGCTGGTCGGCGCCACCTCGATCGTCGCCGGCCACCTCGCGCGCGGCCAGACCAACTTCGTGAAAAGCCTCTGGAAGTTCGGCGGCCAGTACGACGTGCAGAAGCTGCTGCGCGACCATCGCGAGGAGACGCGCTATCCGATCGCGCTGCCGGCCCGCAAGGCCGACAAGGTCGACCCGCGTGAGCTCTACATCCTGAGGCCCGAGCTGGTCGGCGCCGCCATGGCCACCGATCGCGACCGCCTCGGCCTCGCCAACAAGGGCTTGGGAGGCGGATGATGGGGCGATATCCGTCAACTGCCGGCGGATGACGCCCTTTCGCCGACGGCGAACACCGGAACGGGCTGGTCGAGTGCCTTCAGGTCACGCGCATCGAGCGGCAGCAAAGGCGCCTTCAGCCGGTGAACCCCCGGAGGTCGCAGAACGCCACGACGAGCTCGACGCGGCGCCCGTCGAGCACGCTATCGTCGCCGGTGCGGTCGACTAGTTCCGCCACCTGAGGCGCGAGGAAGCGCTTCAGTCGGTACCGCCAGGTTGATGCCGGGATCGGCGACAAGTTCCTCTCTCCCGCCGCCCTATAGCACAACCTCCCGGCATGGCTGCCGGAATGTCGCATCGGCCGAAGGGTTTCGACCGTACAGGCATCCGCAGGTACAGTTGATTGGCCATTGAAAATGCTACTATTGCGAGTATAGTTCGCGAAGAAATCGCCAACGGCCTCGAGGACTTCGGGAAGTCATGCGCCAGGCGGTCATCATAATCCACGGTATCGGCGAACAACGGCCGATGGAGACGTTGCGGGCGTTCGTCGCCGGGGCCTTCGGCGTGGAGAAGGAGGCCTTGAACGAGTTCGTGTTCAGCAAGCCGGACCGGATCGACGATACGCTGGAACTGCGGCGGCTCAGCGCCTCGACGAAACAAGACGTTTGCAGCTCGCCCTTGAACAAGGGGTGTGAAACGGACTTCTACGAGCTGTACTGGCAGCACTTGATGTCGGGCACGACATGGTCATCGGTGCTGTTGTGGATTTACGCTCTGGCACGCGGGAAACTTACGAACAGGCTGCGCCGGGTACGTCGCTCGCTCTCCATACTGGTCGTTGCGGCAGCGGCGGCGACCGTAGCGTTGGCTCTGGGCCTTCAACTGCTTCTGGAAAGCAGTCCGCTGTGGCGAGCGGCGAGCGAGACGTTGATCCTGTCCATATCGCTGGCCGGCCTGATCGTATGGCTCGTCGGATGGTCGCTGAGGTTGGTTCTGCGCAGCTTTGCCAAACGGATCTTTCTCGATTACGTCGGTGACGCGGCGCGCTATCTCACGCCCGACCCGCCGAACATCAAGGCGCGGCGTGACATCCGGGCGGCCGGGCTCGCTCTCCTCCGTGGATTGCACGAAGACGAGCTGAGACGCTATGAGCGCATCATCCTGGTCGGTCACAGCCTCGGAAGCGTCATTGCCTATGACCTGATCACGTGGTTCTGGCAGGAACGGCACCATCGTCGGGAAGTGGAGAGCCGTGTCGGCAAACAGGAGACGGCGGTGATGGATCACGCCGAATCCGAGCTGCCGCACGCTGGATCGCCGCAGGCGGAACTGGTGAACGCTTCCGGGCGTACTATTCCGGTCGTCCAGCGGGCTCTATGGCGGAAACTGCGCGAAGGGGATCACCGCCTTCCCTGGCGGATCACCGATCTCATCACCCTGGGGAGCCCGCTGGCGCACGCCGATGCGCTGCTGGCTCGCGGCAAAGAGGCATTCGACGAGGGAAAGCGGCAGCGGGAGTTCCCCACGTGCCCGCCCGCGGCCGAGGATGCGCGTGACTGCAGGCTCCTGCTGCGGACCTACAGGGACAGGAACTCGACGAGCAGGCACATACGCATCCTGCACCACGCCGCACCGTTTGCCGTGACGCGGTGGACGAACCTCTACTTTCCCGGGGACGTCATCGGCGGTCCCGTCGCTCCGCTGTTCGGCAAGGGGGTCAGGGATGTAAAGCTGCACGCGGCCAGCCGAGGATTGTGGGATCACCTGCTTCCCGCTCTTTCGCATACCCGCTACTGGAACCATGCTGCGGAGAAACACGCGTCCTGCGCCCTTCGCTGCGCTCTTCGACTCAACGAGTACAGCGACCCGGCGGCCTGTCCGGCCGGCGCGGCAAAGGCGCCTGAAGCGCAATCTGCCCGGATCGAACCGCCGCGCGGCGCGATCTGATCGGATTCCGCTCTACCTCTCCAGCCAGACGTCCTCGAAGCGCCAGTTGTTGTAGATGCTGTTGACGTGCAGCGTCACGTTCTTCACCTGCGGCTGCCAGCATCCGGCGATGCGGCCGTAGGCGATGATCGGCCGGGCGATGTCCTCCTGCAGCTTGCGGTCGATGTCCCACACCATCTGCTGGCGCTTCTTGGGGTCGAGCTCGCGCGACTGCGCTTCGAACAGCTTGGTCATCTCGGCGTTGCAGTAGTTGTTGTAGTTGCGCAGCGAGCCGCAGGCATAGGTCTCGAACAGCGCCACGTCGGGATCGTCGACCGCGACGCCGCTCAGGTTCAGCGCCACCACGTAGTCCTTCTTGAAGACGCGGTTGTAGTAGACCGTGGTGTCGATGATCTCGAGCTCGCCGTCGATGAAGACGTGCTTCAGCTGGTCGATGAGGATCACCGCCGGGTCCTTGAAGGTGGCGATGTTGCGCGTGCTCACCTTGACCTTGAGCCGCTTGTCCGGCCCGTAGCCCGCCTCCTTCATCAGGCCGCGGGCCTCTTCGCGCGCCTTGGCGACGTCGCCGTAGCCCGGCAGGCCCTGCAGCATTTCCGGGGGCAATCCCCAGACGCCGTCGGGCGGCGGCACCATGATGCCGCTCAGCTTGCCTTCGCCTTCGGCCAGGATGTCGATGAAGGCCTTGCGGTCGAGCGTCAGCGCCACGGCGCGGCGGATCTTGGGATTGTCGAAGGGCGGCCGCTCGGCGTTGATGATGACGTTGGAGCTGACGCCGCTCTCGCGCATCGTGCATTGCGCGTTCGGCGCCTCGGCCTTGATGTTCTTGAGCAGCGGCACCGTGACATCGGCCGGGAAGGTCATGTCGTACTTGCCGGCGATGAAGGACAGCATGCGGGTCGAGCGGTCGGGGATGATGGTGAACTCGATGGCGTCCAGGTAAGGCCGGCCCTTCTTCCAGTAGTCGGCGTTCTTCACCAGCTTGATGCCTTCGTTCATCTTGAACTCGGCGAGCTTGAACGGCCCGGTGCCGATTGGCCGGCGCCGCATCTGGTCGATCGGCACGTGGCAGGCGTAGATCGGCGTGTAGCCGGAGGCGAGCAGGGTGAGCAGCGACGGCTGCGGCGCCTTGAGGTGGAAGGTGACGTCCAAGTCGCCGTCGGCCGTGACCTTCTCGATATTGGTCCACCAGGTCGAGCGCGGGTTGCGCCTGAGCTTGGTTTCGCCGCTGGTCAGGAGGTCGAAGGTGCATTCGACGTCCTTCGCCGTGAACGGCTTGCCGTCGTGCCACTTCACGCCGTCGCGCAGCTTGAACCTGAGCTTGGTGCCGCCGTCCGTCCATTCCCAGCGCGTGGCGAGGTCGGGCACGATCGAGTCCAGGCTGTTGCGCGCGACGTTCTGATCGAACATCACGAGGTTGTTGTAGAGCGACATGAAGGGCACGGCGACCGACACGGTCGCCTCTTCATGGATCGACGCACTGGGCGGCGTGTCCATGTGCTGGATGCGCAGCGTGCCGCCCGACTTCTGCGCCATCGCCGGACCGGCGACGGCCATCGCCATCGCCGCCGCGAGCCACACGAGGCGGCCCTTCATCGTCTTCATTGTTCCCTCCTGAGATTTTCCCGGAGCCTAACACCGGTGTGTTCTCCGTGGAGGGAAGACGTGCTCCGTGGTGTTGCAGACCGAAAGCGTTCAGGGAGGTCCAGCCGCCGGGAGGCGGTAGAACGACGCGGCGTTCCTCCAGAAAAAGCGGTCGCGATCGGCCGCCGAACGGTCCGCGAGCATTCGGCTCAAGGAGCGGACGAGCGTGTCGTAGTCGATCCTGAGGCCGGCGACCGGGAAGTTCGTCGCGAAGATGCATCGTTCGATGCCGAAGATCGATATCGCTTCCAGGACGACGCGCCGGTTCGACTCGTAGTCCCAAGGCTGATCCTTCAAGCCGAACTCGGAGACCTTGACGTGGACGTTCGGCTGGCGAGCGATCGCCTCCATGCCTCGGCGCCAGAAGGCCAGGCCCTCTTCGCTGCGATCCCACGGGAAGCCGGTATGGTTCAGCACGATCGGCGTGCGCGGAAACTGCCGCGCTACCTCGGCCGCTTCGACGAGATGCCAGCACGGCACGCGGAGATCCCAGGAAAGTCCGTACTTCTCGAGCAGCGAGAAGCCGCGCAGCCATTTGTCGTCCTGCATGGTGCCGGGCGCGCCGGGTGTCATCGCGCCGGGGTGCGGGGCCGTCGCCGGTTTTGACCGGATGCCGCGCACCAGCGGGAACCGCGCCTGGGCGGCAATGATCTCCTCGGCATTGTCGATATGAAACCAGGCATGCGCGACGATGGCGCCGGGAAAGCCATGGCGGGCATTGATCTCGCTCAGCCACCTCGTCTCGCCGACCTGGTTGGCGCGATCCATTTCGGCTTCGCAATGCACGGTCGCGAGCACGTTGTGGGCGCTCGAATCCCGCAGGTAGTCTTCCGGCATGTAGTTGCGCCTCAGCGCGTCATACGGCCCCAGGAAGAAATGCGGCTCGGGCTGGTCGCTGAGGAAGGGATAACGGTTCGCCTTCAGGTCCCAAAGATGGTGGTGGCCGTCGATGAGCGTGACCGCCCCGGGCGCTTCGTTCCATTTGCCGCTGATCGTCCCCATGGTCCGCAATCCGTCAGTGGGAGCCTCGTGTCCCTTGATTACTTAGGGCGCGGTCCCGGAACAGTCACGGTCGGATCGGCAACGCAGTGGCCGGCGCCGTGGGCCGCGGGCGCTGCGCATGGGTGCTTTAATCTTCGACCTGCGCAGCGAGCCACGTGCGGGCGGCGTCGATCGACAGGAAGGCCTTGGCCGGCCGGCCGTCCTTGCCGAGGTTCAGGAGCCGGTCGATCAGATCCAGGGAAACGTCGGGCGCGGGAACGAGCGCCAGGGCGCCGCGCTTGCCGAGCGTCGCATAGGCGGAAAGACGAGCCCCCATGGCCATGACGTCGTCGTCGGTATAGGTGCCGTATGCGGTACGGCCATCGATCAGCTTGCGATAGGGCAGCCCGCCCTGCCCAACCACGGCATCGGTGAAGTCCTCGAGGTCCTTCAGGACGAGGTGGCCATCGAACTTCGCTTCGACGTAGCGCGCCTGGTGGTCGATCGTGAAGTGGATGGGCATGCGGTCTCCGGTCGTGTGGCCTGCCGTTTCATTTTGCCGGCTGCCTTGGAGAAGTCCACTTTGCACAACCTCAGCGTGCTGATGCTGCGCTGGCGATGCAATGACTCGCGATCATTGCGTCGCCGCGCACGAAATCTTGATTTGTGCCGAATCCGATATGACGGCGTCAGCTCCCTGCTGCCGCCGCCCGGAGGCTCGCTGCGGCCTCGGCGATGCGTGGTGGTGCGGTCGAGCGGTCATACATGCGCGCGAGATAGGCCTGCAGGTTCGGCTTGCCCTCCAGGAGGCCCTGCTCGTTCGCCCAGTCCATCAGGTAGGCGGTGACGCAGTCGGCGGCCGTGATGCCATCGCCGACGATGAAGCGGCGGCCGGCCATGTGCTGCTCGAGCACGCTCGCCATGCGCGCGAAGTCCTCGCGCGCCAGCACGATGTCCTGTGGCAGGCGCTTTTCCTGTGGCAGCAGGGCGGTATGGCGCGTGATCCGCCACAGCGGCTGCTCCAGCTCGGTCATGGCGAACATGACCCAGCGATAGACCTGGGCGCGCGCCCCCAGATCGGCGGGCAGGAGCTGCATCTGCGGGTGCTTCTCCGCGAGGTACAGCACGATCGCCGCCGATTCGGGGATCACGCGATCGCCGTCGACCAGCACGGGCACCTTGCCGGCCGGATTGAGGCGCAGGAAGCCCGGCCGGCCATGTTCGCCGGCGGGCAGGTTCACGACCTCGAACTCGAAATCGGCGCCGAGTTCCTTGAGGCCCCACAGCGCGCGCAGGGACCGGGTCGGGCCAAAGCCATAGAGTTTCATGGTTCTCTCCTTGTTGGCGCCGCGGCACGCCGGCCGCCGGCGACGTCTCCTGAAGACGTTCGCCGCGACTCGAAGGATTCCATGGACCCGAAAGATTCCGCTCTAGATCTTCAAAAGGGTCGCGACGACCATGTAGGCGACCAGCAGGCCGAGGACGGTCCACAGCACCAGTCCCTGACGATAGAAGATGTTCGTCGCCAGCCGGTATTCGGCGTAGCGCACCGCTATCGCCGGATCCATGAGGATCTCCGTGTTCTTGCGCAGATCGAAGTCGCCGAATTCGCGGGCAATCGCGTGGTTGCCGAGCGTGGCAAGGCCGGAGCACAACAGGGCGCACGCCGCCACGGTGACGATGGCGCCGATCATTTCGTGACCGCCATGAGGATGGTTTCCCTTTCCGTCGCGTGCCCGCGGCTGATGGGCTGCGGAACAATGCGAAGCCTTTCGATTTCGTGTCGCGCCGCGGCGTGCTCGATCGTATCGGGAGGGGCGATTTCGCACGCTTGCTTCCACAATCGGCCGGCCTCGGCGCGGTCGTGGTCGTATACCAATACGCCGAGCTGGAACAGCGCTTCGGCGCGACGCTCCGCATTGTCGGCGCGCTGCAACGCCTCGTTCGCGTCGAGCTTTCCCTGGTGGAGCGCGATCAGCGGGCCGGGCCAGGTCTCGATCGCGGCGGACCCCGCTTGGATGGAGCGACCAAGCCTCCGGAGCGACGTCAGGAAATAGAGCTGAAGGTAGGGATCGCCGGGCTTTCCCTCGATGGCCCGCTCCAGCTCGTTCAACGCCATTTCGTAGTTTGCCAGTCGCAGCAACACGCAGGCTCGCGCCTCATGGCGCTCCGGCGGCAACAGCTCCAGCTGCCGCGACCAGTCGGCATCGGCCTCGGCGACGCGACCGACGGCCAGGCGCACGAAGGCGCGGCTGCTGAGCGCATCGGGGTCTTGGCGGCGCTCGGCGACCGCCCGGTCGAGCGCCCGCAGGGCTTCGCGATGGTAGCCCAGGGCCGCCAAGGCTTCGCCTCTCGCCACGAGAAGGCCGGTTTCCTTTGGCGCCAGTCTCAGCGCCGTGTCGTAGTCGAGCAGAGCAAGCCGCGGGAGTCGCAGTGCCAGGTAGGCATGACCGCGCGCCACATGAACAAAGACCCCCTTCTTCGAGGAGTCGGCTCGCAGCACGTTGGTATACCCTTCGATCTCGGCCACGGACGTGGAGCGATGGCGCATGAAAAAGGGGCGATCGGGCATTCCCCGCTTGAGGAGCTGGCGTCCCCGTCTCGCCGCGTCGTACTCGGCGATGGCAGCGTCCCGCTGCCCCAAGCGGTCGAGAATCCTGCCGTGCTCCTCCAAGGCAGGAAAGCACATAGGATGCAATTCCAGGAGCTGCGCGAGCCTTCGCTCCGATGCTTCGAGCGGATCGGCACGCATTCGTTGGCTTGTCAGCAGGTATAGGAACTCCGCATCGGATCCTTGCTCCGCGCGCACGCGCCAATCGGCACTGACCGTCGCGATTATCCTGCGCCAGATGTCCAGGGCCGCTTGTGAGGCCGATTGAGCGTTCGTTAGCGTCTGAAGCCTCGACACCGTGCACCTGGCTGGACGCCGTAACTTTCTTTCATGGTACCATGTCGGGCTGGGGAGTTTATTCCCAGATCGTGGTAAAATTGTGCCATTGACGCGGAACCGGGGACTGTTGCAACGGAGTTCATGACGAAGCGGTTCTGGTTCTGGCCGATCTACGGCCTGCTGATACTGGGCGTTGTCCTGGTCGGGGCGGAGTTCATTGCCTCATCGTCGGTGCCGTCCTGGCCGGCGCGCGACCTGCGGCCAATCCCCATCGACGGGCTGACGGCGAACGTCAAGACGGTATTTGCCGACACGCCGGAGCTGGTCCCGTCCTATAACGACTGGGCGGTACGCGACCGTCCGCGTTCGGTCGCGCGCCCGCCGGATGTGCAATTCCGCTCCGTTCTGGTGGGCGACAGCTTTCTCGAGGGCTACTACATCCCGGCTGCGCTGGCCGAGCTCGTCGAGCGCCGCTGGGCTGCCAGGGGCCTCCAGGGCATGGAAGCGATCAATCTGGCGATTGCCGCCACCGGTCCGCGGCAATACTACGCCCGCATCAAGAAGGTGGCGCTTGCGCTCGATCCGGATGTCGTCGCCGTTTTCGTCTATGCCGGCAACGACATGATGGAGCAGCCGTTCGATCCGTTCTCGTTGCCGCCATTGGTCGATGAGCTGCCGGCGCCGTCGTTCCTCGGCTCCGTCGCGCCGCGCACGACCTGGCTCCTCGCCAATCGCCTGCGCTTGTCCGAGATGGGCCGCGCGAACAAGGAGATACCGGGCGAGGAAGCGCTGATCAGCGAGTGGACGAAGCAGCCGTCGGCCGAGCCCGTCGTCAAGATCGCGCGGCACATGCGGCAGCACTACTATCCGAAGCTCAGCGAAGAGACGATCAGCGAAATCCTCCTGCGCGGCGATGGTCGCCTGCATCACGCGGCGCGCCATCGCCGGCACGATCAGGAGTATATCGGCGGCTGGCTGCTGTCCGGCATCATCGACTGGGAGACGGGTACCTGGCCCGTCCCGCGCAACGCCGACGAGGCCGTGCAGATGAACGGCGACGCGAAGGTGGGCGAAACGCTGAGCTGGCTGCAGGCGATGGATCGTCTGGTCGTGTCGAACGGCAAGCGGCTGGTGATCGCCCTGATCCCCGTCGGCATCGTCGATCCCGACTATGCCGAGTTCTGGCGCCCGTGGCCGCGCTACTACTCCTACTCGCTGAGCGCCGATGCGCGTCATCGCAGGCTAGCCGCCGCGCTGCGGCAGAACGGCCTGCAGGTGGTGGACTTGCGCGAGACGCTCGATGGAGTTCGTGGAACCTATCGCCTGACCGACGGCCACTGGACCGACCGCGGCACGCAGTTGTCCGCCGATAGGATCGCCGACGCGCTGCTGTCTGCTCGGCAGCAACTGGTGGCCGCACCCGTTCCAGCCCGCACTCCGGCACGTTGAACCACACATGAAGCGCGAACCTGTTGCAACGACGATTCCCGGCCGGGATCCCATCGAGCTGGTGGCCTACTACGAGGAATTCCGCGACTACTATCCGTACTGCGAGCTCGAGACCAAGCGCTGGTTCGTCGAGCACGTGCGCACGGACTGGTGGGTCTTCGATATCGGCGCGAATGTCGGGTACTACACGATCCTCTTTTCGCAGCTTGCGCCGGCAGGCCACGTGTTCGCCATCGAACCGACCGCCACGGCAGAGATGCTGCGCGCCAATCTCGCCCACAACAGGGTCGGCAATGCGGAGGTCCACGCGGTCGCCCTGGCGGCGACGACGGGTGAGCGCGAGGACCGGATCTTCCGCCTGTGGGGGACGGACGGCGAGGTCAAGACCTATCCCTTCTACGCGCTCGACGACTTCATCGCCCGGCATCGGATCGAACGCGTCGATTGCCTGAAGATCGACGTCGACAGCTTCGACTTCGAGGTCCTGCGGGGCGCCGAGCGTACGCTGGCCGAACGCAATCCCGTCATTGTCGTCGAGCTCAATCATGCGCTCGGCCTTCGCAACCAGGGCGTCAGCGAGGCGCTGGAGTGGCTGGCGCGCCGCGGCTATCGCAAGGCGCTCGTGCTGGACAAGGACAACTTCGTGCTGCAGCGGGAGCCGGACGGCCCATCGGATGCCGGCGATGCGGCCAGCCTGAAACTGGTCTTTCCGCCGCCGCTCCGCTTCGACGAAGCCATGCCGCCTTCGGCTGGAGAGCCGCTCCACGACTCCTTCATTGCCGACGTCGGCCTGGAGCAGGGCGCGGTTGCCGCCTGGCCGGAAAAGCCAAGGGGCCTCATCTCCCGCGCCAAGAGCCTGCTGCGCCGGGACGACAGCCTGGCCTTCCGCGACGTCGTCGATGTGCCGATCGAGACGCCTGCGGCGGCCTGGCACTACGCGCTCGTTCTTGGCCTCGACCCGGGCGCGGCGTCAGGCGTCGTGACCATCGAGGTCTGCGTCGAGGTCATGGACGGGAAGCTCGGTATCGCGCTCGCCGGCGTCGGCGCCGATCGGTCGCGTTTCTGTGCGCCTGAGCGAACGCTCGCCGCCATGTCTCCGCGCCAGCGCATCGTCATCGCCGCAAAGGCCGCCGATCTGCGCTTTCTCATTTTCCGCAACGCCGCACCGGACGGCGTCCGGACCCGCTTCAAGGTCTTGAGCATCTCGGCGCGGCGGCGGAACTGAATCAGCGGCGCCACTCATCCTCGGCGGGCAGGCCGCCGAGGATATCGGCGTGCGCAGCGCCGGCCCTGGTATCGGGCCGCCCGCCGGAGAAACGAAGGGCGAGGACCTTGCCGTCCTCGGTCACGAGTTCGAGGTCCCGACGGCCGACGGCGTTGGCGAGCTCGGCCGGCGCCATGCGGATCTCGCCCGATCCAACGATCTCGCCCGGCGGGGTGCAGAAGCCGTCGATCTCGTATTCGGCGGAGCCGAGCACGACGCCGCCGACGCGAAGCGTGCCGCTGCCGCGCAGCACGCCCAAGTGACGCATCGCGCCGCGTGTCGGCCGCTTCATTGGATCGAGCGGGCAAGCGGCGGCTGCACCGTGTCGCGCAGGCGCACGTGAAGATCGAACGGCCGGCCGGCCGCGCCGAAGCGCTCGACGCGGCCCCGGCACTCGAAGCCCAGCCAATCGAGCCACTGGCTGCGGAACCGGTTGCGCACGTCGCATACCGTCTGCAGCACCGGCCAGCGACGTTGCCAGGCATCGACCTGCAGGCGCGAGAGCCACAGCATGTCGACGAGATCCTCGTCACCGAGCGTAGACACGACGGCTGCCCACGGCGTCGCCATGCGCTGCGGCTGCGGGACGTCGGAGCATTCGACGATGCCGAAAATCGCCGCGGCGGCGCCGCGCACCACGAGGACGTGCGATCCGCCGCTCATCCAGCTCCGCAGCACGTCGAGGGCGGGTCGTCCTTCGAGCGCTTCCATCTCGAGCCGATCGTCGACACGCAGGAGGTCGGCGACACGCTCGGCGTCGCCCGGCGCGGCGCGTCGCAGGCTGCAGCCCGCCGGCAGATGGCGTGTCGCCGAACCGGTTGGTGCCGGCGCACGGGGAACGGTGAAAGTCACGTCGGCGAGGTGAGCGGCCGCCGGCTGGCCGGCGCCGTCGCAGCGCAGGCTGGCCGGATGTCGGCGGCCCGAACGTCGGTGGCCTGAATATGGGCGGCCCGAGTATGGGCGGCAGGTCCGCTGCGGCTCACGATGGGTAGGCGGGCGGACGCCGTGCGGCGGTCACGCCCGAGGGTGCGCAGGAGCGCGAGCTCCTGCCGGACAAGCCGGTCGACGGCTTTTGGCTGGCGGCGCAGGGGGTCACCTTTTTTTGTCGGTCTCGACAGGCGGGAGCGCGAGGCTTGCCTCTGTCTCTCAGCCGTCGGCGCCCGGAGGTCGCTGCCGACGATCATATGGACATGGGCACCGCCGTGGCGGTGCGCAAGGTCATTCCTGGCTCTTGCTGTCGAAGCGGCCGCCTTTGCCGGCGGCGAGGAACTGTCGTGCTCGTTCGTCGGCCGGCCAGTCCTCGATGCGGCCGAGCCAAGTGTCGTACTGGTCGTGCTCCTGATCGGATGCCGCGCCGTCCTCGATCGCCTTGACCGTGTCGACCGGCAGGCCGAGGCCGGCCGCCATGGTCTCCCGCGAGGCGCCGAGCCGCCGGCGCCGGCCGGACAGGTCCGCCGACTGTTTGGCTTTGTTCATCGACCATCCTTGGGCGAATCGGCGTGGCCTTTCAAGCAGGACCCCGCAGTGGTCACGGCAAGCCCGGCCTGCTATGGCTTTATGCAAGGCGGTCTCGTCCGCCTGTTGCCGGGCCGCCAGGGCCGGGAAGGAACCCTTTAGACATCGCTTCACGTTGCCGACGAGCAATCGCCGGCGCCCCAGATCGCGCGCGCGTTCCCGCCGCCTGCGCCACCAAGGAGAAGACATGTTCGAAAAGATCGTGCCGTCACCCTCGCGGCCTCCCAGCAAGGAGACCATCCTCAAGCAGGCGGATGGCTTGCGCGACCTCGCCCGCCGGGCGCGGCGCCTGATGGGTACGGTCACCGATGAGGGCGACCGACGCCGACTGACCCGCTACGGCGAAGAGCTCGACGAGAGTGCGGCGCGCCTGGAGAAGGCAGCGGTCGACGCCAGGACCGGCTGAACGGGTTCCGACCGGCTGCGTCCTGTCGTGTTGCTTCCAGCATCGCTGAAACGGACCAGGCGGCCGGATACCTCGTCCCACAGCGTCAGCCAAGGGGCACGCAGTCCATCCATCAGATCCAGCCCGCCCACGTGGCGTACCTGCTGCACGGCCGCGTGCGCTGCGCGCAGCCTGTAGTTCGGCACCCGCGGATTGAGGTGATGGATGTGATGGAAGCCGATGTTGCCGGTGAGCCAGTGCAGGGTGCGCGGCAGGCGCAGCCATGACGAGCCCGCGAGCGCGGCGCCGATGAAGCTCCATTGCTTCTCGTTCGTCCATTGGGCGGTCTCGAAGCGGTGCTGCAGGGTGAACAGCCAGACGCCGACGATCGAGGCCACGACCATGATCGGCAGATGGACCATCAGGACTTGCCGCCATCCCAGCAGGCTGGCCAGCGCGCCGAACATCACCGCCAGCGCTGCGTTCGTGAGATACACCGAGCGTCGCTCGCGCACCCATCGACGCGGCGTGTCGAACGGTACCCGGTAGAGCAGGATGAAGACGAACGGCGGCAGCAGCAGGTTGGCGATCAGCGGATGGCGCGGCAGCCGATAGAGCAGCCGTTGCCAGGGCGTGCGCGCCAGGTACTCGCGCACGGTGAGGCAGGCTGAATAGATATCGCCGCCCTTGCGATCGAGGTTGTTCCAGTCGGCATGATGAAGACCGTGCTGGCGGCTCCAGTTGGCGAACGGCGTCAGTGTCGCCAGGCTGCACAGCCGGCCGACCAGCGTATTGGCCCGCCGCGAGGGCAGGAACGATCCGTGGCCGCAATCGTGCTGCACGATGAAGATGCGCACCACCAGCAGGCCGGTCGGCACTGCGAGGGCGAGGGTGAGCAGGTAGGACACCTGCAGCGCGAGGTACATTGCCGCGCAACCGGCGAGCAAGGGACCGAAGGACGTGAGAAGCTGAATAAGCCCCCTGGCGTTGCTCGGTCGAGCGAATGCAGCTGCCACCCGGCGGACCTCGGCATCCGAGCGGGCGAGATCCCGTTCCGGAGTCATCGACGGTCCCGTGTTGGTGGTCCCTGAACATGGGAAGCCCGCATGGCGAGCACAATGTTTCTCTGCGGTGCTTGCAGAAGGTCCGGCAAGTCCCCACATCGAAAGGGTCGATAGACGGACTGACGACTTGGCCGCGCCTGATTTGGACCGGGCCCGCCCTCCGACTTGCTCCCGAGAATTGTGCGAATTCGACGGCTTGCCTTTCCAGGCAGGCCAGCATGGCCATGTTGTGAAAGGCTTTTCCCATGACGACGGGAACCGTGAAGTGGTTCAACGCGACCAAGGGCTTCGGCTTCATCCAGCCCGACAACGGCGGCAAGGATGCTTTCGTCCATATCAGCGCCGTCGAGCGCGCCGGTCTCAGTCACCTGAGCGAAGGCCAGAAGATCCAGTTCGACCTGAAGACCGATAGCCGCAGCGGCAAGCTGTCGGCCGAAAACCTCAAGCAGGTCGACTGATCGAACCGCCGCCGGCGCGAGCCGGCGATCTCCCCGAGCGTCGAGTCGCGGATGTACCGGCAGGCGCGCAGGGGAAGGACGAAGGCCCCCTGGCGAAAGCCGGCGGGGCCTTTTGCTTGTGTGGCGCCTCACGCGTCCGCTGCAGGTCAGGGCGGGTCGTCGAGCTCGAGCCGCGCGAAATCGGCCAGCACGGCCGCGACCAGCGCGTGGCGCTGCGTGTCGCCGGAGCCGAGGCTTGCGGCATAGAGCCCGATGACATAGCGCGCCTTTTCCGCCGCTTCCGTCCAGTTGGCCGCGGGGGCGGCGATCAGGTGCGATTCGAGCTGGTCACGGCGCTCCCGCAGGGCGCGTTCGTTGGCTTCGACCTGGGTGAGCAGGCGGCGCGAACTGGTCGCCTTCTGGGCGGCGAGGCCTCGACGCTGGTCGAGTTCGATCGGTTCGTCGGTCATCGTGCAACCCTGTCCAGAAGCTCGTTGAGCCGGCATGCCATCGTGTCGTCCCTCGCATGGCCCTGCCAGCCATGCCGCGCGTCGAGCTCGGGATGCTGCGCCGCGCCGTCGAGCAGCCCGGCCTCGATGTCGGAATCTTCTTCGGCCCAGTGCGACTGCCCGGCACGACCGTCGACATGGGCGCGTCTGCCGTTCATCAGCAGCGCCACCAGGCCGCCCGTCCAGGTCTCGCCCGTCGCGACCCACGCGTCCTCGATGGCGAGGACATCGAGCGCGCCGAAGCCGTGCCGATCGGCGTCGAGGCGGCAGAGCACCTGCACGAAATGATCGAGATCGCTGCCGTCCCACTCCGTGCCGCGCATCGCCCGGCGCGCCGCCAGAAGCCTGCCGGCCACGCTTTCGTCGCAAGCTGCCTTGCTCACGCCAGTCCTCCTCAGTCCGCGCCTGGCGCCCTGAGCACGACGCCCAGCGCGCGGAATTCCGTGTCGTCGCGGATGGCACCGGCGATCGCCGCGTCGCCGTGGCTCGAGGCGAAGATCAACCGGTCGGTCTCGCTCGCGCAGGCGAGCGCCAGCGCCTGCGCGCGCGCATGGACCGACGCGCCGGCCAGCGCGCGTTCGGTGGCGTTGCGCGCCAGGCAGGCGTCGCGCCGGGCGTAAGCCTGGTCGATGCCGCGCGCCATGGCGGCCGGCGCGCCGCCGGCGCTGACATGGCCGGCATGGAAGCCGTCGCAGGCCATCACGAGCAGGGCGGCGGCCAGGACGGATGAACGAGCAGGGGCAGGCAGGGCAGTCGGCATGATGACTTCCTCCTTTGCTTTTCCCCGCTCCGGGACGCGTCGCTTCAGGTCTTGGGCGTCGCCGGTGCCAGCAGGAGCTCGACGCAGGCGCGGGCGATGTCGGAATCGCCGGTCTTGCTGCCCGGCAAGGATGCGAAGCCGCTCTTTTCCAGGACCTTGCTGCGCTCCCACGTGCTCGCCTTGGCAAGCTCCGCCATCCTGGCCGGGGCGTCGCCCTGGGCGCGGAAGCGCTCGGCGCAGAACGGCGCCAGCGCCGTCACCGTCGCCTCGTGCGCCGCCATCACGGCATCCTTGCGTGCCGTGCCGCCCGTCACCCAGCCGCCCCAGGTGAAGCCGACGATGGCGCAGGCGATGGCGCCGACCACGGCGCCCTGGATCAGGGGCGTGGTATTTTGGGGTATTTTCATGGCGAATCCTCTCCGGCCGCGCGCGGCCGTCAGGTCGGCGTGCGCAGGATTGCGTAGCCGATGATCAACAGAACCAGAAAGATCGGGAACAGGACGGGTGGTACCAACCACTCTTTCATGCGCGCCTCCGCTGGGGCGGGAGCACACGCATCTCTCAGCCATCGCAAGCCGAAGCTGAGGGGGCGATGGTCGAGCATCCATACACCTCGCCGCCGGGCGCGTCCATGAGTGGTATCGCTGTCGCTCGCGCCTACCGCGTCGCTCCCTGGGCCTGCGGAGCGCCTCGTGGCGGCGGCAGTGGCGGCGCCGCCTGGCTGGCGGGCTGAGTAGGCTTCAGCGCGGGCAGCGCCAGGTAGGGCAGCACGCCGCCGGTGCCGGAGGCGTTCTTGTCGACCAGCACCTTGTTCACGCTGCGCAGCACCTCCTCCATGGTGTCGAGGTAGAGCCGCTCTGTCGTGATGTCCCTGGCCTTGTCGTATTGCTCCTGGACCTGGGTGAAGCGCTGGGCGTCACCGCTCGCCCGGGCGACGGTCTCGGCCTTGTAGGCTTCGCCGCGCTGGATGATCGATTCGGCCTCGCCCTTGGCGCGCGGCAGCACCTGGTTGCGGTAGGTGTTGGCCTCGTTGAT
>JACPOB010000138.1 GCA_016185145.1 Rhodospirillales bacterium
CACGGCAAACCCCACCGGGAGCAAGACCAAATAGGGGCGGCACGCCGGGCAACCGGCAGCGGTGTTTCCGCGTCGCCGCCCGGGTCGGTCGCGCGAGGCGCTCGGCAACGGGCGTCCCAGAGGAATGGCCATCCATCGCCGAAAGGCGAGGACAGAACCCGGCTTACAGGCCGTCTGACCTGCCCCTCCAAGCCAAAGCCGATGCGATGACAGCATTGCTTGCAACGCGATCGGACGTCGCAATGGATGGTATGGCCACCGCCGCGGCCCCCATCATTTGCCCCCTCCTGGAGCCCAAAAAGTCGCGTCAGCGAAATTGCCAGCGATTCAAACCGAAGTTATTTTTCTTGAAACGTTCTCTAACTTTAGTTATTATTCGATGTGTCGGCCCTGGCAGGGCGTCCATGAGTTCCGATTCAACCAAGATCTGGAGGTGGGGCAGACTGGGAGCGCCCATACTTGGGACCGATTCAACTCCTTGCGGTTTGGAGCCATCGAAGGACAATAGATTTGGTAGCTAACCGCTTCAGATTCCTTGTGGATTCTTGTTCTTCCGCATTGCGTCCCTGAAATTCCCATGGTATCCCATGACATCCCGTTAGCAGACCGGGGCGTGGGGCACCGGTCGCGGGGAGTGCAGGGGGACTGGGCCGGTGGCGTTTCGGTCCGAAATCCTGATCAAGCTCGACAAAAAAGGCCGGGTTTTGTTGCCCGCTGCTTTTCGCGATGAACTGCCTGCCGACGACCGTGGTGCTTTCGTGCTCTATCACTCGCCCAACCTCGCTGGCGTCGTGAACGGCAACTCCCGCGCCGGCTTCGACGCCATGCTCGATCGGCTGCGCGCCGAAGCGCTTGGGCCCAAGGGCGCGCTCAAGGTCGCGCTCGATGACGAGGCGTTCGATCCCGCCGGCTACCTGTCGGCATCCGCCCGCACCATCGCCATGGAGCCCGACGGCCGCTTTTCGCTGCCGGCAGAGTTCGCCGCCGTGCTCGAGGTCTCCGACGGCGTGATGCTGGTCGGCAAGGGCGACAAGTTCCAGCTCTGGAATCCGGGCCGCTGGCAGGCCCGCCGTGATTCCGATCGCGACAAGATGGCCGCCTTCGTGCGCGGCCTCGGGGCAGGTGACGCATGAACGCGCGCGCCACCTCGACGCTGCACGTCCCCGTCCTCCTGAACGAGGTCGTCGATGCGCTGCAGCCGCGTGACGGCGGCCGCTATGTCGACGGCACGTTCGGCGCCGGCGGCTACACCGCGGCCATGCTCGATCGCGCCGACTGCCGCGTGATCGCCATCGATCGCGATCCCGATGCCATCAACGCCGGTCGCGCGCTTGCCGAGCGCTACGCGCCGCGGCTGCGACTGATCGAGGGCCGCTTCGGCGACATGGCCGACCTGCTGTCGGCCGAGGGCGTCGATGACGTCGACGGCGTCGCGCTCGACCTCGGCGTGTCGTCCATGCAGTTCGACCAGGCCGAGCGCGGCTTCTCGTTTCGCGCCTCCGGTCCGCTCGACATGCGCATGGAGAAGAACGGACCGTCGGCCGCCGACCTGGTGAACGAGGCCGACGAAGCCGAGCTCGCCGACATCATCTTCCGCTACGGCGAGGAGCGGCGCAGCCGCCGCGTGGCGCGCGCCATCGTCGAGGCGCGCAAGCAGAAGCGCATCGAGACCACCGGCGAGCTGGCCGAGATCGTGCGCCGTGCCGTGGGTCCGCAGGGCAGGGACGAGAGCGATCCCGCCACCCGCACCTTCCAGGCGCTGCGCATCGCCGTGAACGACGAGCTGGGCGAGCTTGTACGCGGCCTGACCGCCGCAGAGCGGGTTCTCGCGCCCGGCGGCCGCCTGGCCGTCGTCTCCTTCCATTCGCTCGAGGACCGCGCGGTCAAGGAATTCGTGCGCAGCCGCGCCGGCCGCACGCCGGGCCCGTCGCGCCATGCGCCGCCGCGCGCCGATGCGAAGCCGGCCGAGCTGCGCGACCTCTCGCGCAAGCCCGTGCTGCCGTCGGACGCCGAGGTCGCCAGGAACCCGCGCGCCCGCTCGGCGCGCCTGCGCGTCGCCGAAAAGGTCGCGCCTCTCCATGGGGGCCGCGCATGATCCATCGCGGACTCGTGTTCTGGTCGATGGCCGCGGTCGCCACCGCGATCGGTCTCTTCACCGTGAAGTACAAGGTGCAGGACCTCGAGGAGAAGATCGACCGCACCAACCAGAAGATCGTCGAGAGCCAGCAGGCCACGCACATCCTGCGGGTCGAATGGGCTCACCTCAACGAGGCCGAGCGCATCGAGAAGCTCGCCATCAAGCATCTCAAGCTCGAGCCGGCATCGATCAAGCAGGTCGTGCGGCTCGATTCCCTGAAACAACCAGCAGATTCACAGCCCCCGCGTCGCGATCCACCACTCCCTTCCCCCCCACGAACGGGCAACGACGTCCCCTCGTCGAGCTTGCCCGGTGGTGGTCGCGTCGCAGCGGAGGCCGGCAGCCCCTCGCCGGCCTCCGCACCCCCTCCAGGGCGTACGACCGGACCCTCGACGCCCCCTCGACCGGCCACAATCCAAGAGCCGGCTACAGCGGGTCCGGTTGGCGACGGCCAGAGCGCCGCGGTCTCCATCGATGAGATCCTTTCGCGAAACGAGAAGGACCGTCGATGAAGCTGTGGCGCAAGCGAGCCTCGCCCGAACCGGCCGCCGCGGCAAACGCGGCGGCCGGCGCGCGTTATGGATCGGCGCAGGAGCGGCTCAAGGGCGACGCCCAGGAGACCGCGCGCCAGCGTCTGGTCATCACATCAGGGCTGTTCGCCGTGATGTTCGTCGCCATCGCCCTGCGCATGGGCTACGTGTCGCTGCTGCGCGACGGTGCGGAGCCGACGCAGCGCGTCGCCGCGCGCGGCGGCTCGATCCAGTCGGAGCGCGCCGACATCGTCGACCGCAACGGTGCGGTGCTGGCGACCTCGGTCCCGGTGATGTCGGCCTTCGTCAATCCGCGGCTGCTGCTCGATTCGACGGATGCGGCGAAGAAGATCGTCTCGGCGCTGCCCGAGCTCAAGTACGAGGACGTCAAGGCCAAGCTCGAGGAAGACAAGACCTTCGTCTGGATCAAGCGCGGGCTGAGCCCGCGCGAGCACGACCGCGTCAACCGTCTCGGCATCCCCGGCCTCGAGTTCCAGGCCGAGGAGCGGCGGATCTATCCGCAGGGAACGGCGGCGGCGCACATCCTGGGCTATGCCAGCGTCGACAATACCGGTCTTGCCGGTGTCGAGCGCTACTTCGACCAGCAGCTGCACAGCGGCGAGACGCTGCAGCTCGCGATCGACCTGCGCCTGCAGCGCCTGGTCGAGCGCGAGATCGCGCGCGCGGTCGAGAAGTTTTCGGCGATCGGCGCCACCGCCATCGTCATGGACGCGACCAACGGCGAGGTCCTCGCCATGGCCTCGCTGCCGACCTACGATCCCAACACGGCCAAGACCATCACCAACGAGGCGCTGTTCAATCGCGCCACGCTCGGCGTCTACGAGCAGGGTTCGACCTTCAAGATCTTCAACACCGCGATGGCGCTCGACACCGGCCGAGTCACCCTGAACTCGGTGTTCGACGCCACATCGCCGATCAAGATCGACCGCTTCACCATCAACGACGACCATGCACAGCGCCGGCCGCTCACCGTGCCGGAGCTGTTCAAGTATTCGTCCAACATCGCCTCGGCCAAGATGGCGGTCGAGATGGGTACCGAGACGCAGAAGGCCTTCTTCGACAAGATCGGATTCCTGAAGCCGCTCACCACCCAGCTCACCGAGCTGGCGGCGCCGCTCTATCCGCGCAACTGGATGAAGATCAACACCATGACCATCGCCTTCGGCCATGGCATCTCGGTGACGCCGCTGCACCTGGCGACCGGCTCGGCTGCCGTGGTCAATGGCGGCATTCTGCATTCGCCCAGCCTGGTGAAGCGCACCGCCGCCAGCGATCCCGGCCGACGCATCATCCAGCAGAAGACCTCGGTGATGATGCGCCAGCTGCTGCGCCTCAACGCCGTCGAGGGCACCGGCAAGAACGCCGACGTCCCGGGCTACGAGGTCGGTGGCAAGACCGGCACGGCCGAGAAGCCGTCGCGCGGCGGCTACCGCCAAAAAGCCCTAATCAGCTCGTTCGTTGGGGCGTTTCCAATGAACGATCCGAAGTTCATCATCCTGGTGTCGATCGACGAGCCCAAGGGTACGAAGGATACCTACGGCTATGCGACGGCGGGCTGGGTGGCGGCTCCTTCGGTGAAGGTCATCATCGAGGGGATGGCATCGCTCTACGGCATCCTGCCGGGCGACCTGAAGCAGGGCCTGCCGCCCATCGAGATCGCGTCGACGCCCGTGCCGGCGCCGGTGTCGCCGCCGCAGTTCGTGCCGGCGAGCGCCCGCCACCAACGTGGCGTCCAGGAACAGCGTAAGGCTCTGCCGGTACGGCCCGGCCCCAACCAGGCTGCGGCCGCACCCCCAACCGGAGTGCGTCGCGTTGCTGCTGAGTGACCTGATGCGGGCCAGTGCCGACGCGGCCGCTACCGATCCCGCGTTGTCACGCGATCCTGCCCTCGCTGGCCTGACCCTCGACTCGCGCAAGGTCGGGCCCGGCTTCCTCTTCGCTGCCCTCGCCGGCAACCGGCAGGACGGTGCGGCCTTCGTCGCCGACGCGGTGAAGCGCGGCGCGGTCGCCATCCTGGCCGCGCCCGACGCCGACCTGCCGCCGCTCGATCCGTCGATCGTCGTGGTGCGCGACGCCAATCCGCGCCGGCGCGTGGCGCTGATGGCGGCGGCCTTTGCCGGCGCACAGCCGGCGTCGATCGCGGCGGTGACCGGCACCAACGGCAAGTCTTCGACCGTCCATTTCGTTCGCCACATCTGGGCGAGCCTCGGGCTGCAGGCGGCGAGCGTGGGCACGCTCGGCATCTTCTCGCCCGGCCTGACGCGCGAAGCCGGCCTCACCACGCCCGATCCGGTGCAGCTCCACGAGGACCTCGCGATCCTGGCGCGCCAGGGCGTCACGCACCTCGCCATCGAGGCGTCGAGCCACGGCCTCGACCAGCACCGGCTCGACGGCCTTCGGCTTTCCGCCGCCTGCTTCACCAACCTGACGCACGAGCATCTCGACTATCACGCCTCGATGGAGACCTACTTCGCGGCCAAGGCGCGGCTGTTCGGCAGCCTGCTGCCGGAAAGCGGCACGGCGGTGATCAATGCCGACAGCGACCGCGCCGAGGCGCTGATGGCGATCTGCGCGCGCCGCGGCGTGCGCTGCTGGACCTACGGCGCCAGGGGCCGCGAGTTCCGCCTGCTCAAGGACCAGGCGACCTCGGCCGGCCAGCACCTGGCAGTCGAAATCCTGGGCGAGCTGCACGGCATCGACCTGCCCCTGGTCGGCGGCTTCCAGGCCTCCAATGCGCTGGGCGCGCTGGCGCTCGCGGTGGCGACCGGCGGCGATGTCGGCCACTCGGTCGAGGCTCTCGGCAGCGTGACCGGCGCGCCGGGCCGACTGCAGCTCGTGGCGCGCCATCGCACCGGCGCCAACGTCTATGTCGACTATGCCCACAAGCCCGAGGCGCTGGAGACGGTCCTCGCGACCTTGCGGCCCTTCGCCCGCGGCCGGCTGGTCGTGGTGTTCGGTTGCGGCGGCGATCGCGACCGCGCCAAGCGGCCGGTGATGGGCGAGATCGCCACGCGCCTCGCCGATCTCACGCTGGTCACCGACGACAATCCGCGCAGCGAGGAGCCCGAGGAGATCCGCGCCGAGATCGTGCGCGGCATCCCGGCCGACCGGCGCAACTGGATCGAGGTGCGCGACGGCCGGCATGCCGCCATCGAGCGCGGCATGGCCTCGCTCAGGAGCAAGGACGACCTGCTGCTGATCGCGGGCAAGGGCCACGAGACCGGCCAGACCATCAAGGGTGTGACGCACCACTTCGACGATGCCGAGGTGGCGCGCGAGTTCGCCGAGGCGGTGTCGTGAGTGCGCTGTGGACCTCCGGTGAACTGGCCCAGGCGCTCGGCGCGACCGTCGCCGTGCCTTTCGAGGCCAATGGAGTCACATTCGACAGCCGCGCCGTGGCGGCGGGCGACCTGTTCTTTGCCCTGAAGGGCGAGGCGACCGACGGCCATGGCTTCGTGCCGGAGGCGATGAAGCGCGGCGCCGCCGCGGCGGTCGTGTCGCGCGACGTCGAGAATGCCGGCGGCACGTTGATCCGCGTCCCCGACACCATGAAGGCGCTGGAAAGCCTCGGTCGCGCGGCCCGTCAGCGCAGCCCGGCCCGCATCGCCAGCGTCACCGGCTCGGTCGGAAAGACCAGCACCAAGGATGCGCTCCGCGCCATGCTGTCGGCCCAGGCGCCGACCTCGGCCAGCGCCGCGTCGTTCAACAACCATGTCGGCGTGCCCATCAGCCTGGCGCGCCTGCCGCGCGAGGCGCGCTACGGCGTGTTCGAGATCGGCATGAACCATCCCGGCGAGATCGAGCCGCTGGCCCGCCAGGTCGAGGCCCATGTCGGCGTCGTGACCAATGTCGGGCCGGTCCATATCGGCTTCATGGGGTCGGAGGAGGCGATCGCCGACGAGAAGGCCTGCCTGTTCGCCGGCATGGCCCCGGGTGCAGCCGCCGTGCTCAATCGCGACAGCCGCCACTACGAACGCCTCGTCGGTCGTGCTCGGCATTTCGGCGTATCGCGCATTGTCGGCTTCGGCCGCAGCGAGAGCGCGGACGCGCGGCTTCTCTCCTGCGACCTGCAGGATTCAGGTAGCGATGTTGTCGCCTTGATCCATGGCCGGCGCATCGAGTATCGGCTTGGCGCGGCCGGCGAGCATTGGGTGCTGAACAGCATTGCGGCGCTCGCCGTCGTCGAGGCGCTGGGTGCAGATGTCGTGCAGGCGGCGGCAACGCTTGCGGGCGTATCTGCCTCACCGGGGCGCGGGGCGCGGCGGGTCCTGAAGCTCGGCGACGGCACCGTCGAGCTCCTCGACGAGAGCTACAACGGCAACCCGGTGTCGGTGCGTGCCATGCTCGCCGTGCTGGCGCGCACGGAGCCGGCCAAGGACGGCCGCCGACTGCTGGCGCTGGGCGACATGCGCGAGCTGGGCGACGGCGCCGACGCCTATCACGCCGGGCTCGCCGATGCGGTGTCGGCCAGCGGCGCGGCGCAGGTCTTCCTGTGCGGGCCGCACATGCGGGCGCTGTGGGACAAGCTCGCGCCGTCGCAGCGCGGCGTGCATCGGCCGGATTCGGCTTCGCTTGCCGGCGAGGTCGCGGCGGCATTGAAGGCAGGAGATGTGATCGCGGTGAAGGGTTCGTTGGGTTCGAAAATGAAGATTGTCGTCGACGCCATCCTGGCGGCCAGCGGCGGCGAGGCGGGACGCTAGATGTTCTACAACCTCCTTTATCCGCTGGCGGACGTTTTCACCCCGTTCAATCTGTTCCGCTACCTGACGTTCCGGTCGATCGCGGCGTTCCTGACGGCGCTGGTGCTGAGCTTCCTGATCGGCGGCAGCCTGATCCGCTGGCTGCGCAGCAAGCAGGCGCAGGGCCAGCCGATCCGCAGCGACGGCCCGGCCACCCACCTCACCAAGAAAGGCACGCCCACCATGGGCGGGCTCCTGATCCTGATCACGCTGACGGTGGCGACGCTGCTGTGGGCCGACCTCACCAACCGCTATGTCTGGATCGTGCTCGCCATCACCCTGGCCTTCGGCGCGGTCGGCTTCTGGGACGACTATCTCAAGGTCACCAAGAAGAACCCCAAGGGCGTGCCGGGCAAGTTCAAGCTCGTGATCTCGGTCGCGGTGGCCGCTATCGCCGCCTACCTGATTGCCCAGGCCTCGCCGTCGTCCCTGCGCTACATGATGGCGCTGCCGTTCCTGAAGGACGTGCTGCTGCCGCTGGGCCTGGTCGGCTTCCTTGCCTTCTCGGTCGTGGTGATGGTCGGCGCCTCCAATGCCGTCAACCTGACCGACGGTCTCGACGGCCTCGCCATCGGCCCGGTGATCATGGCCTCGGCGGTGTTCGGCCTGATCGCCTACGTCGTCGGCAACACCATCCTCACCAACTACCTCTATCTCCATCACGTGCCGCGCTCGGGCGAGCTTGCCGTGCTGCTGTCCGCCATGATCGGCGCAGGCCTGGGCTTCCTGTGGTTCAATGCGCCGCCCGCCATGGTGTTCATGGGCGACACCGGCTCGCTGGCCATCGGCGGCGCGCTGGGCGCGGTTGCGGTCGTCACCAAGCACGAGATCGTGCTGGCGATCGTGGGCGGCCTGTTCGTGCTCGAGACGGTGTCGGTGATCGTGCAGGTCCTGTCCTTCAAATGGACCGGGCGCCGCGTCTTCCGCATGGCGCCGCTGCACCATCACTTCGAGCAGAAGGGCTGGGCCGAACCCACCATCGTCTTCCGCTTCTGGATCATCGCCGCCATCCTGGCGATGGCCGGCCTCGCCACCCTGAAGCTGAGGTGAGGGGATGATCGATCTCGGCATCCTGAAAGGTTCGTCCTTCGTCGTGCTGGGGCTGGCGCGCTCCGGCCTGGCGACCGGGCGCGCCTTGAAGGCGGCCGGTATCGACCACACCTGCTGGGACGACAACGCCGCCTCGCGCGACGCCGCCGTGGCGGCCGGGCTGAACGTCGCCGATACCGCGGGCATCGACTGGTCGCGCATCACCGCGCTTGTCATGAGCCCGGGCATTCCCAGCACCTTTCCCAAGCCGCATCCCGTGGCTGCGGCGGCGCGCGCGGCCGGCAAGAAGATCATCTGCGACGTCGAGCTGCTGGCGCGCGCCCAGGACAAGGCGACGTTCATCGCCATCACCGGCACCAACGGCAAGTCGACGACGACGGCGCTGATCGGCCATATCCTCGGCGAGGCCGGTGTGCGCTGCGAGGTCGGCGGCAACATCGGCCGTGGCGCGCTCGACCTGGCGCCGCTGGGCGAGGGCGGCATCTACGTGCTCGAACTGTCTTCCTACCAGCTCGAATTGCTGGAGACGTTCCACGCCCATGTCGCGGTGTGGCTCAACATCACGCCCGACCATATCGATCGTCATGGCGATCTCGCGGGTTATGTCGCGGCCAAGGAGAACATTTTCGCCCGCCAGCAGGTCGGCGACTGCGCCGTGATCGGCGTCGACGACGAACCGTCGCGCGCCGTCTACGCCAAGCTGGCGACGCGCGGCATCGCCACGGTGCCGGTGAAGCTCGAGACGCCGATCGCCGGCGGCATTTCGTACCGCGCCGGCATGCTGATCGACGCCGACGGCTATACCGTCGATTTCGCCGACGTGCCGACCCTGCCCGGCGACCACAACGCGCAGAACGCCGCCTGCGCCTGGGCGACCTGCCGTTGGCTCAACCTGCCGCGCGAGAGGATCGTCGGCGGGCTGAAAACCTATCCCGGGCTGCCGCATCGCCAGGAGCGCGTCGCTTCCGTCGGCAGCGTCGTCTACGTCAACGACAGCAAGGCGACCAACGCCGACGCCACGGCGCGCGCGCTGTCGTCCTACCACGACATCTACTGGATACTGGGCGGCCAGGCGAAGGAGGGCGGCGTGGCGCCGCTCGCGCCGTGGTTCGACCGCGTCCGCCATGCCTTCCTGATCGGCGAGGCGACCGACCTGTTCGCCGGCCAGCTCGAGGGCAAGATCGCCTACAGCCGCTGCGGCGACCTCAAGTCGGCGCTGGACGCCGCGCACGAGCGCGCGCAGCGCGAGGCCCCTCGTCTGAGCAGCGGGGGCGGCGCGGCGGTGGTGCTGCTGTCGCCGGCCTGCGCCTCGTGGGACCAGTGGAAGAGCTACGAGCACCGTGGCGATGCGTTCCGGGCCATGGCGCGCGCCCTGCCGGGGGCGCAGGTTTTGGGGAGAGCAGCGTGATCCAGGTACCCCGCGACGACCGCAGCGTGATCGGCCAGTGGTGGTGGACCGTCGACCGCTGGTCGCTGGGCGCCGTCCTGGGCATCATCGCCTTCGGCATCATGCTGACGCTCGCCGCCTCGCCGCCGGCCGCCGAGCGCATCGGCGCCGATCCCCTGGTCTTCGCCAAGCGCCAGTTCTTCTTCCTGCCCCTCGCCCTCACGCTGATGCTGGCCATTTCGCTCGCCTCGCCGCGCCACATCAGGCGGCTGGCGCTGGTGGTGTTCTGCGGCAGCGTGCTGTTGCTGGCGGCCACCTTCGTGATCGGCGTCGAGATCAAGGGCGCGCGCCGCTGGATCGCGGTGCCCGGCCTGTCGAGCGTGCAGCCTTCGGAGTTCGTGAAGCCCAGCCTGGCGGTGATCTCGGCCTGGCTGCTGGCGCAGAGCCGCGCCGAACGACGGGCGCCCGGTTACATCCTCTCGACCCTGCTCGTCGGCGGCGTGCTGGCGCTGCTGGTGATGCAGCCCGACCTCGGCATGAGCGTCGTGGTGGCGATGGTGTGGGCGGCACAGCTCTTCGTCGTCGGCCTGCCGATGTGGGTCGCGGCGTTCGGCGTGATCGGCGGCGCGGCCGGGCTGGTCGGCGCCTACTTCACCTTCAGCCACGTCCGCAGCCGCTTCGACCGCTTCCTCGATCCGTCGTCTGGCGACAACTACCAGGTCAACACCTCGCTGGAAGCCTTCATGAACGGCTCGCTGTTCGGCCGTGGGCCCGGCGAGGGCACGGTGAAGGCCCAGCTTCCCGACGCCCATACCGACTTCGTGATGGCGGTCGCGGGCGAGGAGTTCGGCCTGATCGTCTGCCTGATGATCCTGGCGCTGTTCGCCTTCGTCACCATGCGCTCGATGTCGCGCGCCTCGAAGGAAACCAGCCTGTTCATCACGCTGGCCGCCACCGGGCTTGCCGTGCAGTTCGGCCTGCAGGCGGCCATCAACATGGCCTCGACCATCCAGCTCATCCCGGCCAAGGGCATGACCCTGCCGTTCATCTCCTACGGCGGCTCCTCGGCGTTGGCGATGGCGATCTGCCTCGGCATGCTGCTGTCGCTGACGCGCGAGCATGCCGGCCTGAGGGAGGCGGTGTGATGGACGTGCGCCCCGTGGTCCTGGCTGCGGGTGGCACCGGCGGGCACGTATTCCCCGCCGAGGCGCTGGCCGGCGAGCTCGAGGCGCGTGGCGTGCCGTTCGCCCTGGTCACCGATTCGCGCGGCCGCCAGTGGCAGGGGGCGCTGTCCGGTCAGCCGATCCACTATATCCATTCGGCCAGCCCCAGCGGCTCGTTGGGTCAGCGGCTCAAGGCCCTGATGTCGCTCGGGCTCGGCCTGTTCGATGCCTGGCTGGCGTTGGGCCGCATCGGTCCGTCGGCCGTCGTCGGCTTCGGCGGCTACGCTTCCGTGCCGACCATGGTGGCCGCCCGCCTGCGCCGCCTGCCGGCGATGCTGCACGAGCAGAACGCCGTGCTGGGCCGCGCCAACCGGATGGTGCTGGGCGGCGTCGAGCGCATCGCGACCTCGTTCGATCACACCCGCTTCATCGCCGACGGCGACAGCCGCGCCCGCCTGGTCGGCAATCCGGTGCGCGAGGCTGTGCGCCTGCTGCGCGACCAGCCCTATCGGGCGCCGGGCGAGGGCCGCGTCATCGACCTCGTGGTGTTCGGCGGCAGCCAGGGTGCCTCGTCGTTCAGCCAGGTCGTGCCTGAGGCGATCCTCTCCTTGCCGCAGGCGTTGCGTTCCCGCATCCGCCTGGTCCAGCAGTGCCGGCCGGAGGATTTCGAGAAGGTGCGCCAGCGCTACACGCGCGGCGGCGTGGTCGTCGAATTGGCGCCGTTCTTCACCGACCTGCCGCAGCGGCTGGCGGCGGCCCATCTGGTGATCGGCCGCGCCGGTGCCTCGACCGTGGCCGAGCTTGCGACCATCGGCCGGCCCTCGATCCTGGTGCCCTATCCCTACGCCGCGGATGACCATCAGACCGCCAATGCCCGCGCCTTCGAAGCGGCGGGGGCATGCATCGTGATGCCGCACGCCGAGTTCAGCACAACGGCGCTTGCCGGGCACCTGTCGGCGTTGTTCGGCGAACCGCAGCGGCTCGCCGCGATGGCCGCTGCCGCCCACGCCGCGGGCCGGCCCGACGCCGCCGCACGCCTCGCCGACCTGGTCGGCGACATGACCAAGACGTTCACGCCTGCAGGAGCCGTCGCATGAGGGCAATGCCGCTCGACCTCGGATTGATCCATTTCGTCGGCATCGGCGGCATCGGCATGTCGGGCATCGCCGAGGTGCTGCACAATCTCGGCTACAGGGTGCAGGGCAGCGACATCGCCGACGGCGCCAACACGCGCCGGCTGCAGGAGATCGGCATCAAGGTCGCGATCGGCCATCGCGCCGACAACATCGCCAACGCCCAGGTCGTCGTCGTGTCGAGCGCCGTCAAGAAGGACAATCCCGAGGTGCTGGCCGCCCGCGCGCGCCTCCTGCCGGTGGTGCGCCGCGCCGAGATGCTGGGCGAGCTGATGCGCCTGAAATGGTCGGTCGCGATCGGCGGCACGCACGGCAAGACGACGACGACCTCGATGGTCGCCGCCATGCTCGATGCCGGCGGGCTCGATCCCACGGTCATCAACGGCGGCATCATCAACGCCTACGGCACCAACGCCCGCCTGGGAGGCGGCGACTGGATGGTGGTCGAATCCGATGAATCGGACGGCTCGTTCCTGCGCCTGCCGGCCGTCATCGCCGTGGTCACCAACGTCGATCCCGAGCATCTCGACCACTACGGTACCTTCGATGCGCTGCGCGACGCCTTCGTGCGCTTCGTCGAGAACATTCCGTTCTACGGCTTCGCCGTGCTGTGCACCGACCATCCCGAGGTTCAGGCGCTGATCCCGCGCATCGCCGATCGCCGCCTCGTCACCTACGGCATCGGCGCCAATGCCGACATCCGCGCCATCAACCTCAAGCTCGACCGCAGCGGCGCCGACTTCGACGTCATGATCCAGAACCGCGCGACCAATGAGTCGCGCACCATCGTCGATCTGCGCCTGCCGATGTTCGGTCAGCACAACGTGCAGAACGCGCTGGCCGCCATCGCCGTGGCCCAGGAGATGGGCCTGCCCGACGAGACCATCCGCCGCGCGCTGGCCTCCTTCGCCGGCGTCAAGCGGCGCTTCACCAAGACCGGCGAGGCGCATGGCATCACCGTGATCGACGACTACGGCCATCATCCCGTCGAGATCGCCGCCGTGCTGCGCGCCGCCCGCCAGGCCTATGGCGGCTCGGGACGGGTGATCGCGGTCATGCAGCCGCATCGCTACACGCGGCTCGCCTCGCTGAAGGGCGAGTTCGCGACCTGTTTCGGCGATGCCGATGCCGTGCTGATCGCCGACGTCTATGCGGCGGGCGAGACGCCGATCGAGGGCGTGAACCGTGAGATGCTGGTGAGCCTGGTGCAGCGCGCCGGCCATCGCGACGTGGCGGCGCTCGGCGGACCGGGCGACCTGCCCGGCCTGATCTGGCAGATGGCCCGGCCGGGCGACGTCGTGGTGTGCCTGGGCGCCGGCAACATCACGGCGTGGGCGCATGCGCTGCCCGGCCAGCTCCAGCAGATCGCCGCCGAGCAGACAGGCCTGCGCTCGATCGCCAACGATCACGGTCCGGGCTCGGCGGCATGATGGCGCTTGCGACCCATCCTCACCTGATCGACCGGCTGGCCAAGCCGCGCGGCCGTCTCACCGCCGATGCGCCGCTCGGGCCGCAGACCTGGTTCGCCACCGGCGGACCGGCCGAAGTGCTGTTCCGGCCGGCCGATGTCGAGGACCTCGCGACGTTCCTCGCGACGCTGCCGGGCGACGTGCCGGTCACGGTGCTGGGCGTGGGTTCCAACGTCATTGTCCGCGACGGCGGCATCAAGGGCGTGGTGATCCGGCTGTTGCGCGGCTTCACCGGCATCACCGTCGAAGGCCACGAGGTGGTCGCCGGCGCCGGTGCGCCCGATCTCAATGTGGCGCTGACGGCGCGCGAGCATTGCCTTGCGGGGCTGGAGTTCCTGAGCGGCATACCCGGTACGATCGGCGGCGCGTTCCCGACCAACGCCGGCGCTTACGGCAGCGAACTGGTCGAGGTGCTGATCTCGGCCCAGGCGGTCGATCGCGCGGGCAGGGTCTTCACCGTGACGCCGAAGCAGCTCGGCCTTTCCTACCGGCACAGCGATGCGCCGGCCGACTGGATCTTCACCTCGGCACGGCTCAGGGCTGCGCCCGGCGACCAGCTTGCGATTGCGCGGCGCATCAACGAGATCGACGCCGCGCGCGCCGACTCCCAGCCGCGCAGCCGGACCGGCGGCTCGACCTTCGCCAACCCGCCCGGCCACAAGGCATGGGAGCTGATCGACGCCGCCGGCTGCCGCGGTCTCGAGGTGGGCGGCGCGCAGGTCTCGGAGAAGCACACCAATTTCCTGATCAACACCGGCGCCGCCACGGCTTCCGACATCGAGAAGCTGGGCGAGGAGGTGCGCCGGCGCGTGTTCGACAAGAGCGGCGTACAGCTCCAGTGGGAGATCCGGCGCCTCGGAGAGTTCGCATGAGTCGCAAGGTTGCGGTCCTGATGGGCGGCTGGTCGCCCGAGCGCGAGGTTTCGCTGGTGAGCGGCAAGGCCTGCGCCGAAGGTCTGCGCGAGGGCGGCCACGACGTCATCGAGTACGACGTCCAGCGCGACCTGCGCGCCCTGATCGAGTTCCTGCGGCCGGCCAAGGGTGGCGGCCCGGACGTGGTGTTCAACGCCCTGCACGGCAAGTACGGCGAGGACGGCTGCATCCAGGGCGTGCTGGAAGTGATGGCCGTGCCCTATACACATTCCGGCGTGCTAGCCTCGGCCATCGCCATGGACAAGCCGATGGCCCGCCACGTCTTCACCTCGCTCGGCATGCGGGTTGCCGAAGGCCGGGTGATCGAACGGCAGTCGCTCGCCTGGGGCGATCCCATGCCGCGCCCCTATGTCGTCAAGCCGATCGACCAGGGTTCCAGCGTCGGCGTGCACATCGTGCGCGAAGGCGACAATCTCGCCGCAGTGGAGCTCGCGGAGGCGAAGTTCGGCAATCGGGTCCTGGTCGAGAGGTTCGTGCCGGGTCGCGAGCTCACCGTCGCGGTCATGGGCGACAAGCCGATCGCCGTCACGGAGTTGAGGCCGCGCACGCGCTTCTACGACTACGAGGCCAAGTACACCGACGGCGTCACCGAGCATCTCGTGCCGGCGCCAATCCCGACCGAGGTCTATGAGCTCGCCAAGGATTGGGCGCTGATGGCGCACGAGGCGCTGGGCTGCAGCGGGCTCACCCGCACCGACCTGCGCTGGGACGAGTCCAAGCCCGACACCAGCGGCCTGGTGGTGCTGGAGATCAACACCCAGCCCGGCATGACGCCGCTGTCGCTGGCGCCCGAGCAGGCCAAGTGGGCCGGCATCTCGTGGTCGCAGCTCATGACCTGGATGGTCGACAATGCGAGGCATCCGGCATGAAGGCGGATCCCACCGAGGCACCCCGCCGGCGCGACTACGATCGCCGCAAGAAGCGTGCGCGCGCCCCCATCAAGAAGATCGGCCGCCCGTTCTGGCGCCAGCCGCTGGCGCTCGGCCTGGTCGTGATGCTGTTGGGCGTCGGCGGTGGCGGCGGCTGGTGGGCCTGGCACGAGGGTTGGCTGGTCGAGGCGCGCAACCGCCTGGACGCGATAGGCCTTGCCATCGTCGGCGCCGTCACGCCCTTCAAGCTGGTCGACGTCTCGGTCGAGGGCCGCGACTATGTCGAGCGCAGCGCCATCCTGGATGCGCTCGGCGTCAAGGCGGGCGATTCGCTGCTCGGTATCGACCTGCAGGCCTCGCGCCAGCGGCTCGAGGCGATCGACTGGGTGGCGAGCGCCACCGTCGAGCGCCGCCTGCCGGACACGCTCTACGTCACCCTGGTCGAGCGCCGCGCCGTCGCCATCTGGCAGAACGGCGACGAATACACGCTGATCGACCGCGACGGCCGCACCGTGCGCGCCAGCCGCATGCCGCCGGGCGCGGAGAAGCTCCTGCTGCTGGGCGGCCCCGGCGCGCCCGAGCATGTCGGCGAACTGCTGCTGCTGCTCGCCTACGAGCCTGACGTTGCACGCGATCTGCGCTCCGCCGTGTGGGTCGGCCAGCGCCGCTGGAACCTGGTGCTCAACAACGGCGTCGAGATCTGGCTGCCCGAGGAGGATGCGGTCGCCGCCCTCCAGCAGCTCGTGAAGCTCGACGACAAACACAAATTGCTCTCGCGCGAATTCGGCGTCGTCGATCTAAGATTGCCGGACAAGCTCTATCTCAGGAAACGCTCGGGCGATGCGACGCCTGGACCGGTGTGAAATGCTCGGTGAAGCTCTAGTGTAAGCGTAGCGACGGGGGAGATCGTGGCTAAGACAAGAAACGGCGTGATTGCGGCTCTCGATATCGGCACCAGCAAGGTCGTCTGCTTCGTGGCGCGCGTGGACGGCCAGGGCTTGCGCGTGGTCGGTATCGGCCATCAGCCGGCACAGGGCATGCGATCGGGCAACATCGTCGACATGGAAGCCGCCACGCGCGCCATCTCCTCGGCGGTGTCGACCGCGGAGGAGATGTGCGGCGAGCACGTGCGCGAGGTCATCGTCGGCGTGAGCGGCGGGTCGGCCGCGTCGCACAACCAGAGCCTCGACGTCGCCATCGGCCATCACGAGATCGGCGAGCGCGACGTGCGCCGCGTCCAGCAGCACATCCACCTGCCGGCCGAGACCGCCGACCGCGACATCATCCACTCCGAGGCCATCGGCTTCTCGGTCGACGGCACGCCGGTGCGCGACGCGCGCGGCATGTTCGGCGAGCGGCTGGGGGTCGAAGTCCACCTGGTCACGGCGGCGAGCGGGGCGATGCGCAACCTGCAGGTTTGCGTGCGCCGCGCCCATCTCGAGATCGCCGACCGCGTCGTCGCCGCCCACGCCGCCGGCCTGAGCTCGCTGGTGTCCGACGAGCGCGACCTCGGCGTCACCCTGATCGACATGGGCGGCGGCACGACCTCGATCGCCGTCTTCTACGAAGGCCATCTCGTGCACGTCGACAGCATCCCGGTCGGCGGCGAGCACGTGACGCGCGACATCGCCCGCGGATTGTCGACGCCGCTCGCCCATGCCGAGCGCATGAAGACCCAGATCGGCCGCGCCGTCGCCAAGCCCAACGACGAGTACGACATCATCGACGTGCCGCTGATCGGCGAGGAGGATCGCACGCGACCCAATCACATCCCGCGCTCGATCCTGGTCGGCATCATCCGGCCGCGCGTCGAGGAGACGTTCGAGCTGGTCCGCAGCCGACTCGAGGCCAGCGGTGTGGATAAGTTGGCCGGCGGACGCGCCGTCCTGGTCGGCGGCGGCTGTCAGCTCGACGGCGTGCCCGAGGTTGCCGCGTCGATTCTCAACAAGAAAGTGCGCACCGGCGGTCCGCTGCGCCTCGCCGGACTCGCGGATTCGACCGGTGGCCCGGCGTTTTCGGCGGCGGCCGGTCTTCTTTCCTTCGCGCTCAACAACCACGCCGCCGGTCAGGCTCAACCTGTGCAAACCGAAGCGCCTTCGAGTCGAATCGGGCGGATCGGCAGTTGGATTCGGGAAAACTTTTAGGCAATATGTTGTGCGGGGAAAGGCAATCCCCACAGGCTATTGATAAGAAGCAAGAAAAGCCGGTGGCGGTGAAGGGTCCGGCCAAAGAATGGGTCCACGCCGCTGCTCCGAGCAGATCACCCCCTCGTTTGCGTGGAGAAGCCGTATGACAATCAACCTCAGCCTCCCCCAAAAGGAGTCCGAGATTAAGCCGCGTATCACCGTGATCGGCGTCGGTGGCGCGGGTGGAAACGCCGTCAACAACATGATCAGCGCCGCGCTGGAAGGCGTGGAGTTCATCGTCGCCAACACCGACGCCCAGGCGCTCGGCGGATCGCTCGCCGACCGCCGCGTCCAGCTCGGCATCACCATTACCCAGGGTCTGGGCGCCGGCGCCCGTCCCGAGGTCGGCCGCCAGGCCGCCGAAGAGGCGCTGCCCGAGATCCTGCAATTGCTCGACGGCGCCAACATGGTGTTCGTCACCGCCGGCATGGGCGGCGGCACCGGCACCGGTGCGGCGCCCGTCATCGCCGCCGCGGCGCGCGAGCAGGGCATCCTGACCATCGGCGTCGTCACCAAGCCGTTCCACTTCGAAGGCCGCCGCCGCATGCAGTCGGCCGAGCAGGGCATCATCGAGCTGGAGAAGGTGGTCGACACGCTGATCGTCATCCCCAACCAGAACCTGTTCAAGATCGCCAACGAGAAGACGACCTTCGCCGACGCCTTCAAGATGGCCGACGACGTGCTGCACATGGGCGTGCGCGGCGTCACCGA
>JACPOB010000139.1 GCA_016185145.1 Rhodospirillales bacterium
CGTCGTGGTCCACAGCTTCTCGCGCTTCTTCCGCGATCACTTCGAGCTGGAGTTCTACGTTCGCAAGCTGGCCAAGAACGGGGTGCGGCTCGTCTCCATCACGCAGGAGATGGGCGATGATCCCATGCACGTCATGATGCGCCAGATCATGGCGCTGTTCGACGAGTATCAATCCAAGGAGAACGCCAAGCATGTCATCCGTGCCCTGAAGGAGAATGCCCGCCAGGGCTTCTGGAACGGATCGCTGCCGCCCATCGGCTATCGCACCGTTGCCGCCGAGACACGCGGGGCGAAGGTCAAGAAGAAGCTGGAGATCGACCCGCTGCACGCCGAGACGGTGCGGCTGGTCTACCGTCTTGCCCTCCAGGGCGACGGCACATCGGGCCAGATGGGCATCAAGAACATCGTCTCCTATCTCAACCGCAATCGCATCTTCACCCGCGATGGCGGGCGCTGGGGCATTGCTCAGATCCACCGCATCCTGACCAGCCGGACGTATGTGGGCGAGCATCACTTCAACAAGCGGTCGAAGTCCCGGGAGTGGAAGCCGGTCTGCGAGGTGGTGACGGTGCCCGTGCCGCCGATCATCGACCAGCAGACGTTTGAGGCGGTGCAGGCGCTGCTCAAGGCCCGCAATCCCAAGGTGATGCCTGCTCGCGTGATCAGCGGCCCGACCATGCTTACCGGGCTCATCCACTGCGCCAGGTGTGGCGGAGCCATGACCATCCGTACCGGCAAGAGCGGCCGCTATCGCTACTATGCCTGCTCCACCAGGGCGCGGCAGGGTGCGACCGGCTGCGAAGGAATGGCCATCCCGATGGAGAAACTGGACGAACTGGTCGCCAGCCATCTGAAGGACCGTCTGCTGCAGCCCGAGCGGCTGGAAACCATCCTCGCCGTCGTTCTCGACCGCAGGGAAGAGCGTGCCGATCGCCGCCGCGAGCATATTGCCGAATTGAACAAGCGCGCCACCGAGGCGGACCTGCGTCTCAAGCGCCTCTATGACGCCATCGAGACGGGAGTGGCCGGGCTAGACGATCCGGCGCTCAAGGATCGCATCGAGGCCCTGAAGGCCGTTCGCGATCAGGCGAAGGCCGACGCTGCACGCGCGCGGGCCATGCTTCAGAACTCAGGCCAGCAGGCGGTGACGCCGGAGACGTTGCGCAAGTTCGCCCGCATAGCGCGGGAGCGTATCCAGGTTGAAGGCGGCGGCTATCGCCGGGACCATCTGCGCGCACTCGCCCAGCGTGTCGAGGTGGATATCGGCGAGGTCCGGATCATGGGATCGAAGTCCCAACTGCTCCAGACCTTGGTGGCGAACGGCGGCGTAAACGCAGTGCCCACTCAAGGACTGAAATGGCGGACCCGGCGAGATTCGAACTCACGACCTCTGCCTTCGGAGAGCAGCTCTCTTCAAGCCGCTGCACAATGCCCGCGCCGACCCTCTACTTGCCGCCGCAGGGCTTTTCCATGGTCATCTGCTGATTCAAAGCCGCGCAAAAGGCAACGTGTTCGATGGCAGACTAACATAGCGTGTGCGGCGTTCGCATATTGCGCGTGACGTTGGCCCAAGCTGCGGCGGGAAGGACGGCTCAAGTTTACCTATGAGTGAAGTCGATCGTCAGCGAGGAAAAATTGAAGTCTTCGACTGGCTGTAGTGCCGCGTCTTCCCGCTGCAAAGCAACGTGCTCTATGTTGGATGGCTTACCTATTGGCATTCCGGATCCGAGCATCTTCGCGATCTCCATCGAAACCCTGTCAGCCGCAACGACTAAGGCCGTATCGAGGTGTACGTACCTTTGCGTGACGCCGAGCGCGAAACGCCCAAGAAGACCCGCGATAGTGAGTTCGGAGAAGCCGAAGTCCCCGGCGACACTGGCGAAGGTGTGGCGGAGCACATGAGGGTCACGCCCTTGAGCTTCGCCCTGCGGCAAATGCGATCCGGAACACGGACGACCGATCGGGTCAATGATTGGCGCTGCGCGGGTCGTGATACGATTGCAAGTCCGCGCTACACCCGCACCGATATTCTCTCGGTGCTCAGTTGCCTCCGCACCATTTCGGGAACACGGCCAGAAGGTACGTAGCCTAGTTCGGTTCCAAGTGCCTTCTCCCAATCGGCGATCTCTCGCTGGCGGCGCACTGCCACGACGGGCCTTGCGGCTATGAAGCTCGACTCTTCTAGAATACCCACCCCTGAAAGCATGCCCTTCAGAACGCTTACCTGAGGGGTGCGGGATTCATGGATGATGAGCGAAAGAATTTCGTACTCCGCCTCGGGCTGCTCAAAGTAGAAATAGAAGAACTCGCGGACTGGGTACATGTATCCTGTGTATTTGTACGCGGTCACTTTGTCGTTCGAGTCCCGGTGCGGATTGAGCAGAGAGACGTCGATGCCTTCGTGCGTCACCCGCCCAACGGAGAGCAGTGAGGCGATGATCGTTCCAGCGTCTGCTTGGGGATAGTAGACGACATACTGTCCTTGGTAGCGTTCGGCGACCTCCTGGCATCGCCGCATGTTCTGTCGAACTGAACGGAGCGCCAGAAATACCAATCCAGAGCGCTGCACGACGCCTTCGGCGAATGCTCGTGGCGGAAGGTCGAGGTCACTTTGCTGCACCTTGAAGTACTGGGCGATGCGGACTCGTTGCGGCGAGGTTGGCGCCCTCGTTCCGTTCATCAACTTGGAGAGCACGGATCGCTCTATGCCGAGCGCGCTTCCAAGAGCGCTCTGGCTTGAGAAGCCGTTCACACGATAGAGATGGCTAAGGTTTTCACCGAAGAAGCTGGAAGGCTCCTCAGCCTTCGTCGCCCGTCTTGCCACTCCTTGCCTCCTGCGTCGCTCGCCGTGTGGCACACTTTGGCACAACACGGCACACCCACACCATGCCACCCGGCGCGAAACTCAAGCCGCTAAGACAAGCCTCGTGGAGGACTTAAGATGATTGGACGGAAGAAGATCGTGCTGGCGGCCATTGCTCTCGGCGCGGCAAATGTGGTGGGTCCGACTGCTCCAGCCCACGCCCAGGATACCATCCTCGTGTGCAAGGAGGCACTGGCCCAGCCGGTCGCTGCCGCGGCGTGCGCCGGCACCGGTGTCATTCTCCATGAACTCTTCGTCGCCGACAGGCCTTTCGGCCCCAACGGCGAACTCATAAAGCTCCTGGTGGCCCCGGTGAAGATCATGGACGGCAACATCAAGGCGGCGGCCCGAGAGGCCGGTGCCGTCGACCAAGCCGTTCGGGCTTCGCTGGGCATCAGTGTGGGTGACATCAAGAGGTACGGCCTCTTCGGCGGACCGAACTCGATCTTCCGCAAGCCGTTCGGCTGACGCGACAGATGGCGGGCGCATGCGCCCGCCATCATCCTCACTCAGAAGGAAATGCAGACATGAAAAAGATGGTACTCTTTGCCCTTGCAAGCCTCGTTCTTGCGGGCGCATCGCCGGCCTACGCGGGCGGCGCATTCGACTTTCTTGATCCGTGCATCAAGGCCAAGAGCGATTTCCGCGACGAAAGAGACGTGGTTCGTACGCGCCTGCAGGGCGCCGAGCTAAAGATCGATACGATGACGCCTGCCGCAGGTTTTCGCGCGGCATGGCTCAAGGACAAGCGTGCCCAGGCGCGCCCGGTCTTCGATGCCGACGTGGCGCCTCAGCTGGCGCGTTATGGCCTGAAGGATATGGACCAGGCGTTCGACGCCTGGTTCAAGGACATGGTCGCGGCGGTCGATCCCCAGGATCTGGAGTCCTTGATCAGCACGTCGTACCGGGTCCTGCTAAAGGAGGAGCTTGCCCGGGTTCGCTCGGCCACCGAAGCCAGCTACGACGCGGCCAAGGCCGAGTTGGACAGCTCCTGCAAGAGCGACGTCGGAAGTCAGGTTCTCCGAGTGGTGATCGCCCCGTTGGGCTGGATCGGCGGAAACCTCGAAGCTGGCAAGAGCGAGAAGAACATTGTCACGCAGGTGTTCCGAGGCGTCACGGGTATCAGTGCCAAGGACATCGCAAAGCACGGCATCCTTGGCGGCGAGAATTCGGAGCTTCGCAAGCTCGCAAACACCGCAGCAGGGGGAGAGAACTCGGAGGTGCGCAAGGGTTTGCGCTTTATGGATCCGGGTAATCCGAAAGGTATCCTCGGCGGCCCGAACTCCTTCTTCCGGAAGCCCTTCGGTTAGATCGTCAAGCAGGGGGCGGGCTTACGCCCGCCCCACTTGTGGGTCCCGCCCGACCTCGAGGACATGCTGAGTATGGGGCCACTTGGTTGGCCGTCCCGGGTTGCATGCAGCGGACTCCGTCCTTCGTCTTTCTGGCGGACCTCACGACAGGGCTCGCCAGGAATCGCACTCGCTCGATGAAGGTGAGAGGCGCACCCATCCCGACCGGAGCGCCCCTCGACCTCGCGCGGGATATCGCTGTCGGTGTAGGCAACGCTAGGACTTCGAGACCGACTCAAGTTTGTCCATGAGTGAAGTCGATCGTGAGAGCGGAGAAGTCCACCTCATCCAGTGGCTGCTGGTTTGCACGGGCCGGGGGCGAATCAGAATATTCGTCAGAGATGCTGACGAGTTGCTCTGGCGACGCCTCCCATCCCAGCAGCCCAGCGATTTCCATCGAGACGCGGTCGGCGGCTACGACCAAGGCGGTGTCCAGGTGTACGTACCTTTGCGTAACGCCGCGCGCAGAATGCCCGAGCAGACCCGCGATCGTAAGTTCGGAGAAGCCCAAGTCGCCGGCGACACTGGCGAAGGTGTGGCGGAGCACGTGAGGGGTCACGTCCTCAAGCTTCGCCTTGCGGCAAATGCGATCGAGAACACGGACAACCCCAATGAAATGCCCATCACCCCAGTCGGCGGGAAACACAAAGGGAGAGTCCGCCCGCGCCGGCTGAGCCTCAATGCAGTCCATCGCTGCTTCTCCCAGCGCCCGGATCTGTGCGCCGGTCTTGGTGTCTGGAAAGCGAATGCAGTGGTCATTCCGATTGAACCACGACCATTCTAGTCCCAATGCCTCCATTCGCCGGAAGCCGCTCAGGAGCATGAGCCGGATGGCTCCAAGCCCGGTCGGATGTTCGCCTTCGGCCGCCGCTCGACGCATCACGCGTCCGAGACGCCGAAGTTCGTCTTCGCTCAGTCGACGCTTGCGGCTTCCGACCGCCAGCTGTCGGACACCTTGCGCTGGATTCTTGCCGATGACCCCGAGACGGGCGGCGTGGCCGAGCAGCGCCCGCAAGGTGCTAATCGCTCGGCTGGCGACGCCGGGGCCTCCTGTCGACTGACCCCCGCGACCTTTCTTGCGCCCGCGCGCCGACTTTCCTGCCGCGATATCCGCCTGCATTCCCTCAATGTCCTGGAGGGTGAGACGGCTCACGAGACGGGGACCCAGCAAGGGCTTGATGTGAGTTTCGATCCGGCCTCGGTCGCTCTTGAGTGTCGATGCCTTGATCGGCCGGCGGTTTCGGCCCAGGAGTCGACCGGCTTCGGCTTGCTCGAGATACCAATCGCATACTTCCTTCACGGACATCCCAATCCGGATTCCCTGGCGATCGGCCGACGGGTCAGCGCCTTCCATCACAGCCACGAGCTTCTTGCGGGCGAGCTGGCGCGCGATCTCGGGTGTCAGGGCGCCATATTGACCCAGCACCAGCCGCCGGGTCCGCCCTTCGATGTTTCGGTACTGAATGAGGAAGGTCTTCACGCCCGAGGGTTTCGCGCGGATTCCGAAGCCCCTCACCTCGGTGTCCCACTCAAAGACGTCCCGGTCCGGCCTCGGCTGGAGCGCATCTACTGAACGCTTCGTAATCTTGCTCATATGCCATTTCCTCGAAAGACCACACCACCTGTACTGCTTCCCCGAGTTTTCGGAGGACGCCGGGGAAGCAGGGGGGAAGCACGCGAGCGAAAACCGCAGGGTGTGCGGAGGATAGGGCAAGGATGGTGAGAGCGAGAAATTACCTCTACGAAACAGCCACTTAGAGGGTTCTCGGATAGAAAAAGATGCTGTAGAGTAAATTGCCTGAGCGGATTGCCAAGGTCGGGGTCGAGGGTTCGAATCCTTCGCCCGCTCCGAATTTCCTTCAGGCCCGATTCTATTGACGCCGCTTCAGGCCGCGCGTGTCCACGATGTCGGCGACTGAGCGCGGGTCCGTGCCCTTGGGGTAGATCGTGTGCTTCTGGATCTTCTGCGTGCCCGTCGTCGGGATGTCGGGCACGAAATGGATCCAGCCGGGCGCCTTGTAGTAGGCGATCCGCTCCAGGCAGTAGCGCACGAGAGCTTCCGCCTTCTCCTTGCCCGGCTCGGCGTTGCGCAGCACGACGCAGGCCAGCACCTCCTCTTCGCGCAGCTCGTCCTTGACCGGCATCACCGCGACCTGGTGCACGTCGGGGTGCGTCAGCAGCAGCGCCTCGACCTCGGCCGCGGCAATGTTCTCGCCGGAGCGGCGGATGATGTTCTTCTTGCGGTCGACGAAATGCAGCATGCCATCCGGCCCGCGCCAGACGACGTCGCCGGTGTGGAACCAGCCGTCGCGCCAGGCGAGCTCCGTCGCCGCCTCGTCCTTGAGATAGCCCGAGAAGAAGCCGCGCCGCGGCGTCGCCGCCGAGTGGCGGATGACCAGCTCGCCGGGCTGCGGATCGGCGACATCGCGCCCGTCATCATCGACCACGCGCGCCTCGATGCCATCGAAGGCGCGGCCGAAAGCGCGCGTGCCGACATGGCGCGGCTCGACGCTGTCGGCCAGCACGCGCACCATCTCGGTCATTCCCCACAGTTCGATCAGGGGAAAGCCGAAACGCTTTTCGGCCGCGTCGTGCAGCTCCGGCTCGACGCCGGCGCCGACGGCGAATCGCACCCGGTGGGCGCGCTCGTCGGAGCTGGCCGCCTGCCCCAGCAGGAGCGGCACGATGATGCCGAGATAGTGCACGACGGTCGCCCGCGTCTCGGCGATCTCGCGCCACCAGCGCTGCGGGCGAAAGCGGTCGGGCTGGATCTGGCAGTTGCCGGTGACGATCGCGGCCATCAGCGAAAAGACGCCGGCATTGGCGTGATAGAGCGGCAGCGGATTGTAGATACGGTCCTGCCCCGGCCGCAGCGCCGCCAGGCCACCGAGCGATGCATAGCGCTCGCCCGTCGCGACCTCGTAGCCCTGCGACAGGACGCAGCCCTTGGGCCGCCCGGTGGTTCCCGAGGTGTAGAGGATGCAGGCCGGCGTCTCGGGCGCCGGCCGTCCCGGTGATGCGGGGCGCGACGGCTTGGGCAATGCCGACGTGAACTCTTCCAGGGCAACGATGGCCGGCCGATGGACACCTTCCGCCAGACCATCGGGCACTTGCTGGCGGCGCGCGGCCAGCACGAGCACGATCTCCGGCTCGCTGTGCTCCAGCAGATAGGCGATCTCGCCCGCGCGATACTCCGGGTTTATCGGTACGCAGCAGACGCCGAGGCTGTTCAATGCGAGCTTGTGCAGGACGTACTCGGGCCGGTTCTCCAGCAGGGTTGCCACGCGATGGCCGAGGCCGTAGCCGGCTGCCCGATAGATCGCGGCGATCTCTTCGACCTGCCGGGCGGCCTCGCCATAGGAGATTTCGAAGCCCGCTTCCAGGTAGCCGCGTCCTTCGCCGGCCGGCACGGCGAAGAAGGGCTTGTCGCCCCAGGCCGCGACGGCCGCCGCGAACGCTTCGCCGATCGTCGTTCTGTCCATCATGGGCGTGAGGCGTCCTCGTCGGGATGGTGGAACAGCAGCACGACTGCCACCGATGACAGCGCCAGCACCGCCATCAGCAGGAAGCCGTCGGTGAACGAGCCGCGAATGTTCAGCACCCAGCCGGTGATGGCGGGCGCCAGGAAGCCGGCGACGGCAAAGGCGAAGTCCATGATACCGAGCGCCGTCGCCGCCCGCTCGGGCACGATGTCGACATTCACCGCGTAGTAGGCGGCGTTGGCGCCCATCGAGGCCGCGACCGCCACGGTGATGCCGGCGATGGCGACCGCGAGGTTGTCGGTCATGGCCACCGGAATGATGGCGATCGCCGCCACGAACTGGGTACCGGCGATCAGCCAGGAGCGGGCGACGCGCAGCCGGCCGGTGGTGGCGAGCAGATGGTCCGACCAGCGGCCGAACAGCCAAAGCAGCACCGCCGCCGCCAGCCACGGCGCGACGGTGAACAGGCCGACGGAGCCCAGGTTCAGCCCGTACTTGCGCTCGAGATAGCTCGGCAGCCAGGTCATGAAGAAGAACAGGAAGTAGCCGAAGACGAAGAAGGCCCAGGTGTTGGCGAGCAGCGTGCGGTTGGAGAGCAAGGCGCCGATCACGTCCCTGCCGGGCCACGACTTCAGGACGGCGTGCGGGGCCTTGGCGACCGCTTCGTGGCCGGTGCGGATGTGGTCGAGCTCGGCCTTGTTGACGAAGCGGGAGTCGGCGGGGCTGTCGCGGAACAGGAACCACCACAGCGGCACCCAGGCCGCCGACATCACGAACAGCACGCCGAAGGTCAGTCGCCAGTCGAGCCAGGCGAGAAGCTGGGTGACGATCGGTCCGCCGATCGCCAGCGCCAACGGCACGGCCAGCAGCGCATTGCCCAGCGCCGTCGCCCGCTCATGCGGCGACAGCCAGTGCGTGACCGCGCCGGTCAGGGCCGGGAAGTTCGGTCCTTCCGATACGCCCAAAAGCACGCGGGCGGCGTAAAGCATGGCGACGCCCGTCGCCAGCGCGGTCATGCCGATCGACAGGCTCCACAGCACGGCGGCGACGGTGAGCACGATGCGCGCGCCCCAGCGGTCGACGGAGAAGCCGCCCAGCAGGGTGGTGACGGCGTAGCCCAGCCCGAAGGCGCCGAGGATGGCGCCGCTCTCGGCTGCCGAGAGGCCGAGCTGCTTCTGGATCAGAGGGATCGCATAGGAGATCGCGGCGCGGTCGATGTAGTTGACGACGGTGATCGCAAACAGAAGGAAGACAATGAACCAGCGGAAGCGGGTGGGTGTCATTGTCGCCATCACTGTTGCGCGGCCGGAGCTCGCCAGGTCAGCCCGGGAAAACGCGCATAGTCGCGATCAAGCGTGATCCACTCGCATCCCCATTCGATTGCAAGAGCTGCAAACCAGGCGTCGCTCACGCGTGGCCCTTTCGTGTCGGAGGCGATGCATAGCCGTCGGAGGATGTCCCAGTGGCGTTCACCGGGCTCGACAACCTGGCAATGAGGTTGGTCGAGAAGATCCTCGCAGAATCCGAACGCTTCCTCGATGGTGCTCGGCTCCTTGAAAGCCCGCGGATTGGTCGTGATGCGTACGACGGCGGCCAATGTGGCGGGCGACAAACCGAAGCGGGCGTCACCCGAAACAACGTCGATCAGCCAGCGACGGCAAACTGCATGTTGCGCAAAATCCGCCCGAAAAGCGTAAATGAGGACATTTACGTCAGGCAGGATCATTTGAGCCGCTGCATGCGGTCGATACGGTCCAGATCATCCGCCTCTTGAAGGTTCGAAAAGCTGCCGAGGTCGACCCCGGGCATCAGTCCCCCCTTGGCCTTGCTGACCCGCGGCAGGACGCGACTGTGCCTGGCTGCCCTGCGGGGTTCGCTGACGACATGCTGCAACCCGTCGGTGATCAGCGATGTCAGCGTGCGCCCCTCGGCGGCGGCCTTGCGCTTGGCGCGCTTGAGGAGGTCCTCGGGCAGCCTGACAGTGGTCCGTTCAGTCATATGTCTAGACATATCCAGGTGGACATAAATATGTCAACTACCCCGTAAACGCGTATGACGACTGTGAGCTCAGCGCACAAGATGTGGTATGACGACGGCGATGGCTTCCCAGTTATGGCCTCTTCTGGAGCGCCAAAAGTCGCAACAAAAGAACCCGGCATGGTCGCAGGCGCGGCGATCATCATTGTGAACTAAAGTTATTGACAAGCACTGAAGTGTTGGATAGAGTCCGGCGGTCTGCCGCTCTATGCATCGTTTATCAGACTTGTGTACCAGACCACTCCCACCCCCGGAGCCGGTCTCCCGTCCGGCTGCGTCCGGGCGGGAGCGGCCTCCAGAGCCGCTCAAGACTAGCGTTCCGAGAACGCCAGTTTCGCGCCCAATGCGGCAAATGCCCCGGCGAAGGCGCGGCGCATCCAGGTGAGCACGGCCGGCCGCGAGATCACGTGCCGGCGCACCGCGGCGGCGAACAGGCCGTAGCCCACGAACACCACGAAGGTCATCAGCATGAACACGGCGGAAAGCTCCGACATGCGCAGCACCGGCGCCGCCTCGTCGGCACTGACGAACTGCGGCAGGAAGGCGAAGAAGAAGATCGAGAGCTTGGGGTTCAGGATGTTGATCAGGATGGCGTGCACGATCACCTGCATCGCCGACTTCTGGTCGACCGTTTCCTCGACCTTGAGCGCGCCGTGCTCCTTCAGCGTCATCCACGCCATGTAGAGCAGGTAGGCGACGCCGAGATACTTCATCGTCTGGAAGGCGATGGCGCTGGTGTGCAGCAGCGCCGCCAGGCCCATGATGGCCGCCGCCATGTGCGGCACGATGCCGAGCGTGCAGCCGAAGGCGGCGACCACGCTGGCCCGCGCGCCACGCGACAGGCCGGTGGCGATCGTATAGAGCACGCCGATCCCCGGTGAGACGACGATGATCAGGGTGGTGATCAGGAAGTCGATGCTCATCATGACGCCTCCAATAGCAACACGCTGCCCTGGCCGCCGTCGGCGCAGATGCTGACGATGGCGCGGCTTGCCTTGGGCATGGCCGCGAGCTCCTTCACCGCCTGGCTGATGATGCGCGCACCGGTGGCGCCGAAGGGATGGCCGACCGCCGTGCTCCCGCCGTTGGGGTTCATGCGCTCCTTCGGGAAAGGTCCGAAATCACGTGGCACCTTGGCCTTGTCGCGCAGGAACACCGGGTCCTGCAGCGCTTTCAGGTGGAAGGCCACTTGTGCCGCGAAGGCCTCATGGATCTCCCAGAGATGGATGTCGCCATAGGCGAGATCGTGCCGCGCCAGCAGGCGCGGGATGGCGAAGGCCGGCGCCATCAACAGGCCTTCGACGCGAAAGTCGACCGAGCCGATCTCCCAGTCGACCAGTTTTACCCGCGGCGTATCCGGCGGCAGGCGCTCCAGTCCCTTCGACGAGGCGACCCAGATGGCCGCCGCGCCGTCGGTGAGCGGCGATGAGTTGCCGGCGGTCAGGGTGCCCTTGCCGCTGGTCCGGTCGAACGACGGCGGCAGGCGCGCGAGCTTCTCCAGCGACGTGTCCTTGCGCGGGATGGTGTCGCGCTTGATGCCGCCCATCTCGATCACGAGGTCGTCGAAGAAGCCCTTGTCCCAGCCGGCCACTGCGTGCTGGTGGCTCTGCAACGCAATCTCGTCCTGCTCCGCCCGCCCGATCTGCCATTCCTTGGCGGTGATCTCGGTTTGCTCGCCCATGCTGAGGCCGGTCGTGCGGTTGGCGATCGCCGGGATGTAGAGCCGGATGTCCTTCAGGTGGACATGCGTGACATGATCGAGCTTCTGGCCGAGCGAGCGTGCCTGCTGGAACTTGCGCAGCCAGTCGCTGAGCTTCTGTCCCAGCCCGATCTGCACGCGGCTGAGACTGTCGACGCCGCCCACCAGGGCGAGATTGCAGGTATCGCCGTCGATCATGCCGGCGGCTTCGATGGCGCCCATCATGCTGGTCGAGCAGGCCATGACGGTCGAGAAGGCGGGGACCGTGGCGTCGATGCCGGCATCCATCAGCACTTCGCGGGCGATGTTGCTGAAGGTGAGGGAGGGCACCACGACGCCCCACACCGCGAAGTCGGGCTTGCCGCCCTTCAGCAGATCCAGCATGCGCCGCGCCACCGGCACCGAAAGCTCGATGGCGTCGTATCCGGCGAGCGGGCCGTCGACCTTGGCGAAGGGCGTGCGCACGCCCGCAGCCAGCCAGACATCCAGTCGACGGGGCATCGATATTCCTTACGCAGCAAGGCAGCAGCGCTTGGCCTTCTTGCCGCTGCCGCAGGGACATGGGTCGTTGCGCCCGACGTTGCGCCACGGATTGATTGCGGGTTGATGGCTTATGGACTCATGGATCGACGATTCGTCGATGTCGTCCACTTTGTCGTCATCAAAGGAGTACTCTTGGAGGAGACCCACGACATCGTCGATATAGCCCATGCCGAGCCCGTCAAAACGCGACGTATCCGATGGGTTACGCTCGGCATGCTGGAGGATTTCCTCGAACGGCTCTCGTTCGAAGATGAACTCGTCGATACGTCCCTTCTCGAGCGCTTCGATCACCAGGGGGCGAAGATCACGCAGGCCCAGGACCGAGATCGCATCGACCCATGCATGCCAGACGAACTCGCCGTCCACAGACAAGTCCCCGGAGCCAAATCTCCTCAGGAAGTCGATCATGACCGCACGATCGATTCTGCCTTCCCATGTCAGAAACGTTGCCGCGCGCAACAGCGAATCACGAACAAGCTCGTCTCGATCCTGGTCGGCTATGGCGTTGAACAGCGCTTCGGCGTTGCCATCGAAGACGCTTGCGACAATTCTCGGCAATGTCTCCGTCAGTGCGTCGCCAAGCAGCAACTCGAGATCTTCTGAAGGGCGGCTGAGCGATCGAAGCAGTGGTGCGAACGCCTTTGTGTCGCGCATTGCACCCATGATGTGCAGGGCGCGGAACAGGCCGAGAGTTGTCTCGTCGCCTTCGTTCTTTTCGTCGGCATACCGTTCCAGGGCGATCCGCAGGTGAGGGCCGGCTTCGGCGTAGCGCTCCATGCAGGTCCGGATCGCCCGTTCCGACGTCTCAGGCAACAGTACCAGGTCGAGTACGTGGTACTCGATGGACGCGTCGGGTCCCCAGTCAGCCGCCGGATCTTTGACCATTGTCGCCCCTCAAGCCGCCTGCTCGACGGTCGAGGCGACGTCGCGCGTGGTCACGCGGCGCAGGTCGCGCACTTTTGTGGTGTCGAACGGCCGCGCGCGATGCATGGTGCAGCGATTGTCCCAGATCACCAGGTCGCCCCGCTGCCAGGTGTGGCTGTGCACGAACTGGCGCTGCGTGGCGTGCTCGATCAGGTCCATCAGCAACAGCCGCCCGTCGGCGATCGGCATGCCAATGATGTGCGAAGCGTGGGCGGCGAGGTAGAGCGTCTTGCGACCCGAACCGGGATGGCGGCGCACGACGCGCTGCGGCACCGGCGGTAGGCTGGCCAGCTCCTCTTGCGTGTACATGGTGACGGCGAGCTGGCCGCGCGAATGCCAGATCGAATGCTCGGCGATCATCGGCTCGATCCGGTCCCTGGTCTTCCGCGGCAGGGCGTCGTAGGCCGCGCGCAGGTCGGCGAACTCGGTCTCGCCGCCTTCGTCTGGCACGACATGGGCATAGAGCATGGAGAGTGCGCCGGGCACGGCGCGGAACGAGGCGTCGGTGTGCCACAGGCGATTGGCCAGCCAGTCGAGCCGCCGCTTGCTGTTGGCCTCCAGGACGTTGCCGTCGCCGTCGAGATTGGAGATGTCGGCGATATCGTTCGAGGCAATGCGGTGCTTGATGCCGGTGTGCCTGGCCTTCTGCGCCGGCGAAGCGAGCGGCCCGAAATAGCGGGCGAAGTCGATCTGCTGATCATCCGTCAGCGTCTGGCCGTGAAAGACCACGATTGCGTACCGGTTGATCGCCGCCTCGATCGCGTCGCGGTCGGCGGGCTTCAGCGGCTGGGCGAGGTCGAGACCGGAAATCTCGGCCACGAAGTCGGGCGTCACCGGCTTCACGGTGATGCTCATGACCGTCTCCTGCGGCTATAGTGGTTCTGACCGACCCATCTTCCCCCAGGAAACGCCATGCCGCAAACCTACAAACTCGCCCTGCTCGACGATTATCAGAAGGTCGCGCTCAAGATGGCCGACTGGGATCGGCTGCGGAAACGCGGCGTTGAGATCACGGTGTTCCACGAGCCGTTCACCTCGGTCGAGGACGCCGCCAGGAAGCTCGCGCCCTTCGACATGCTGGGTTTGCTGCGCGAGCGCACGGCCTTCCCGCGGGCGCTGATCGAGAAGCTGCCCAACCTGAAATTCATGGTCCTGACCGGCGCGCGGGCCAGCAGCCTGGACGACAAGGCCGCGACCGACCGCGGCATCCCGATCAGCAACACGC
>JACPOB010000087.1 GCA_016185145.1 Rhodospirillales bacterium
CGGCCGACGGCGGCCGGCTGAGTGCGGCGCGTTGACTCATCGCGCCGGGTTGAGCCTGCGAATCACGCGCGATTGTGATTCAGTGGTCGCGTGGCGACGACTGAAGATCCCCTTCCCGAAGACACCGAAGCGCTGAAGGCGGCGCTGATCGAGACGCGTGCCAGGCTGTTGGGCGCCGAGGCGCTGATCGAGCACCTGCAATTGGTGATCGCCAAGATGAAGCGCGACAAGTTCGGTCCGCGCTCGGAGCGCAGCCAGCGGCTGCTCGACCAGATGGAGCTGCAGCTCGAGGAGCTGGCGGCAGCGCAGGGCGAGGATCAAGCCAGGGCGGAGACCGCCGCCGTCCCGGTGCGGGGCTTCACGCGGCAGAAGGCTGTGCGCCGCAACTTTCCCGCCGATTTGCCGCGCCGGCGCATCGTTCATGCGGCGCCGACGACGTGTCCCTGCTGCGGCGGCACGAAGCTGTCGAAGATCGGCGAGGATGTCACCGAGACTCTCGACGTCATTCCGCGGCAATGGTTCGTGACCGAGCATGTGCGGGAGAAGTTCAGCTGCCGCTCGTGCGAGAAGATCGGTCAACCGCCGGCGCCGTTCCATGCGATTGCCCGCGGCTTTGCCGGCCCGAGCCTGTTGGCCATGATGCTGGTCGAGAAGTATGCCAATCATCAACCGCTCAACCGGCAGAGCGAGCAGTATGCGCGTGAGGGAATCGAGTTGTCAGTCTCGACCATGGCCGATCATGTCGGCGCCTGTGCGGCCACGCTGCGGCCGCTCTACGAGCTGATCAAGGCGCACGTGTTCGCCGCCGAGCGCGTCCACGGCGACGACACCACCGTGCCGGTGCTGGCGAAGGGAAAGACCCGGACGGGTCGGATCTGGACCTACGTTCGCGACGACCGTCCGTTCGGCGGCAAGGTGCCACCCGCTGCCGTGTACTTCTACTCGGCAGATCGCGCCGGCATCCATCCCGAGCAGCATCTCGCCGGCTACGCCGGCATCCTTCAGGCCGATGCCTATAGCGGGTTCAATGCGCTCTACGCATCGGATCGCAAGGGCGGACCGATCACGGAAGCCGGCTGCTGGGCGCATGCCCGGCGCAAGCTGTTCGAGCTTGCCGACGTCGCTTCGAAGGCGCGCAACGGGAAACCGGCCACGATCTCGCCGATCGCGTTCGAGGCGGTGCAGAAGTTCGATGCCATCTTCGCGCTGGAGCGCTCGATCAACGACATGTCGCCCGCGGAGCGCGTGGCCGCGCGCCGCAAAGACGTCGCGCCGCTGGTGAATGATCTGATCGAATGGATGAAACGGGAGCGGGCCAAGCTGTCGCACCACAACGAGGTGGCCAAGGCCATGAACTACATGCTCAAGCGTGTCGACGTGTTCACGCGCTTCCTCGAGGATGGCCGCATCTGCCTGAGCAACAACGCAGCCGAGCGCGCGCTGCGCGGAATTGCCCTTGGCCGTAAGTCGTGGCTGTTCGCCGGCTCCGATCGCGGTGGCGACCGTGCCGCGGTCATGCTAACGCTGATTCAAACGGCCAAGCTCAACGACGTCGATCCGCAAGCCTGGCTTGCCGACGTACTGGCGCGCATCAACGATCATGCTGCTCTCCGGGTGCATGAGCTTCTGCCGTGGAATTGGCGAAAGCCCATGCCGAGCCGCGCTGAAGCAGCCTGAGCCAAGACGAGATATGAGATCATCCGGCTTGTCTGCGGCAGAAAAATCGGCAGTGACCACCGCCTGCCAGCACCTGATCGATGACTTCCTGAAGCCCCGCTTCCTGCCGGCCATCCGGCAGACGCAGTTCAACTATCCCGTCGACATCCTCGGCAAATGGCACGGCACCAAGTATCGCTTCATTCAGCGCTACCGCTCCGGATTCCCGGAGAATCTCGGCGAAGAGTTCGACGCCCCCTTCGCCCGCCTCGACTGGATCAGCCGCGACCGCTTCAACCTCCAGTGGCACCGCCACACCGGAGAATGGTTCTGCCTGTATCGCGGCCTCACCCGCACCGAGGCGATCGACGCCCTAAAGTCCGACGGGCTGTTCCATCCCCATTGAATACCAAAGCCAATTACCCGCGGTCCTCAGCGGATGGATACG
>JACPOB010000088.1:0-6615 GCA_016185145.1 Rhodospirillales bacterium
CAACAGACCTCAAAAGAAAATGGGGATGGTCGGCACTACACCCCAGATTCGCGCCAAGCCATCCCTCAACCCCTTGATCTCCTTCACTCCGATCAGTCGAAAAAAATCAAACTGACCCTCCAACTGCGCAAGTTGGGCTAACTCTTCCCCCACAGGCGCTTGGTCGCGAGATCGGCGCCCTCGCGGCAAGTCTTGAGCTTGGCCCAGACGACTTCTTCGGCCACCAGCTCGGAGCCGGCGAAGGTGCCGAAGCCGCAGTCGCAGGAGGCGATGACGCGACTGCGGTCGCCCACCGCGTCGACCGCCTCGCAGATGCGGTTGGCCACGACCTCCGGATGCTCGACGAAATTCGTCTTGGTGTCGATGACGCCCGGCAGCAGCAGGAACTCGGGCGGCAGCTTCGCCCGCTTCAGCGCCGGATACTCGTGCTGGTGCCGTGGGTTGGCGAACTCGATCGACAGCGCGCCGACCTTGGCCTGCGTCAGCACCGGCAGGATGTCGGCCAGCGGCACGTCATGGATGTGTGGCCCGTCGTAGTTGCCCCAGCAGCAATGCAGCCGGACGCGCTCGCGCGGGATGCCGGCCAGCGCCTCGTTGAGGGCGGCGACGTGCATCTCGGCAATCTCGACGAACTCACGGACTGTCTTGTCCTGGAAGAGCGTGGTGCGCTCGAGCGCCAGGTCGGGCGCGTCGATCTGCAGGATGAAGTCGCGTGCGATCAGCTCGTATTCCTTGGCGATCTCGCGCGCCAGAGCGAAGACGTAGGCTTCGTGGCAGTCGTAGTGGGCGTTGAGCAGCGTCGTGGCGATGATGCCGGGAGAGGCCGCCGTCATGAACGTCCCAAGTGGCGGCGACGGCAGCTTGTCGAGCGCCGCACGGAACATGCGGCACTCGTCCTCGGCCGGCGCGAGATCCTCGTAACGCACTTCGGCGATCGCCTGGGGTGCGTTCGAAACCTTGGCGCGTCGGGGATAGCGATGGGGAAGCTGGGCCAGCAGCGTCGGGAAGTCGACATAGTCGCGCGGACGCGGCCGCTTGGATTCGCCGCCGAAGCCGCGCATGCGCTGCGCCACGTAGGTCTGGAAGCCGACCCGCGGCTGCTCGCCGTCGTTCACGATGTCGACGCCGCTCGCCACCTGCTTGTCGACGACGTAGCGCACCGCGCTCTCGCTCTGCCGCCTGAGCTCGGCCGGATCGATGGCCTGGCCATCCTCGCCGCGGATCAGCAGGTCGGTCAGCACCGCATTGCGCGGCAGGCTGCCGACATGGGTGGTGAGGATTCGGTCGTCGCTGCGCAGCATGGGCGTTTCCTCCGGAATGTCGGTTACGGTGTTGCGGCGATGCACTGCACTTCGAGCAGGAGCCCTGGGATCATGAGTGCCGCCACGCCGATCGTCGCACTGGTGTAGCTGGGTCGGGTCAGGATCTTCTTGCGGGCGGCGACATAGCCGGAGCCGTTGGTCGGCAGATCGACGATGAAGCTCGTCATCTGCAGGATCTGATCGAGGTCCGAACCGGCGGCCCGCAACACCTTCTGGATATTCCGGTAGGTCTCCTGGGTCTGCCTCTCGATATCGGCGCCGACGATCTTCCCTTCCGGATCGATCGCCGAGATGCCGGACAGGTAGAGCACGTCCTTGAAACGCACGCAGTTGGTGAAGCCGAACGGCTCATACGCCAGCACGCCGGAGGCCTGGATGACCTGTTTCACGCCGCAGCTCCTTCTTCCGGACCGCGCGCATCCTGCGCGCTCATGAGGCGCGCTGGAAGCGCGCGGTCCGGAAGAGACTAGCCCAGCGGCCAGGTGAAGCGGATGTTGTTCTTCGCAAGGCCGTCGAGCACGACCTGCACCCCGCCCGATTTCATCATCCATTCCAGCCGGTGGTCGCGGTACTCGCGGCGGATCGCGCCCGAGGCCAGGCGGGCGGCGGCATCGCCCATGCGCTCAGTGGCCGCCTCGAACTCGCGGAAGGTCGCGGCGACGGAGGGCCGCTCGCGGATGCGGTCGCGCCATTTGGCCAGCGGCGAATCGGCCGGCGTGCCGAGCCCATAGTGGAAGGAGCGGTTGACGTAGGGCGCCACGCTGAGATCGGCCCAGCCGAAGCTTGCGCCGTTGAACCACTGCGCCGTGCCGAGCTTGTCGGTGAGCCAGGCCTGCAGCTCGGCGGTCTGGCGGGCGGCGGCCGCCTTCATCTTGTCGGCCTGATCGCCCTCGGCGCGCTTGAACCAGCGGATCTCGCTCAGGCCCCAGTTGATCGCCTCGTAGAGCGTGTCGCAGACCTCCTCGATCATGCGCGCCTGGGCGCGCGCGGCGGGATCGCGCGGCAGCAGGGGCGGGGAAGGGAACTTGTCCTCGAGGTATTCGAGGATGATGGTCGAATCGAAGACTTGCACGTCGCCGTCGATCAGCGCCGGCACCTCGTTGCGCGGGCTGGCCGCGGCGAACTGGCCGTCGGCCTTGCCCGATCCCAGCGCCGGCGGCGTCTCTGCCTTGAAGTCGAGGCCCTTCTCGCGCAGCGCGATCTTGACCTTCTGGGCGTAGGACGAGAGCGGGTGTTCGTAGAGCAGCACGGGTTTCCCTCCGCCGCTAGGGCAACTCCAGCCGCACGCACACCGCGGCGCTGGCGATCACCGCCGGATCGTTGTTCTCGGGATCGGCCACGTCCAGGCCGCCCTTGACCGCCTTCACCGTGACGATGCCGTGCGGCAGCGACGCACGCACCTTCTCGAGGTCGACCTTGTCGGGCTGCTGCACGCCGATCGTGACGTCGACGAACATGCCGGTCTTGGGGTTGACCTTGAGGCTGCGGATCATGGCGAGCGAGCTGTGATGCAAGGCGTCCTGCACGGCGCGCAGCGCCGCCTTGGTGTAGTCGCCGCCGTGCAGGTCGTTGCCGGTACCGAGCTCGAGGATCACGCGTTTCGCGGGCATCGCAGCCTCCTTACAGGTCGAGCCGGACGACGGCGGCCGCCTGGGCGATCACCGTCTTGTCCGTGCCGGCTTCGTTGGGGATTTCCAGCCCGCCTTCGATCACCTTGACCGTGCCGGTGCCGTGCGGCAGCACCGCCAGCACCTGCTGGGTGTCGACAAGCTCGGGCTTCGGGACCCCGATCAGCACCTCGACCTGCATGTCGTCGCTCGACTTGCCGACCGCCGTCGCAACGGTGAGCGAGTTGTGCCACAGCGCGTCGCGCAGGGCGCGCACCGCGGCCTTGGTGTAATCGCCGCCGCGGATGTCGGTGCCCATGCCGATCTCGAGCGCCACCCTCTTCAACGCCATGTTCCCTCCCATAGCCTCACCCTGAGGAGCGCACGAAGTGCGCGTCTCGAAGGGTGGGCAACATCACGTCTGTTTCTCATCCTTCGAGACGCGGTCCTGCGGACCGCTCCTCAGGATGAGGCCTGCATGATGCGGGCCTGAGGCCCGCGGCCCAATAACTCTAACCCTGCGCCAGCCCTGCCTTGATGAGCAACGGCTTCACGTCGACATAGTACTTCTCGGCGAAGGCGCGGTACTCGGCCGGGTTCTTGTACCACGGCAATTGCAGGAACTTCGCCAGATACTCGTTGACCTTGGGCTCGTCCATGGCCTCCTTGAAGGCGAGGTAGATCGAATCGACGATCTCCGGCGGCATGCCCTTGGGCCCGACGATGCCGTAGGGGCTCTGGCCCACGACGTTGACGCCGCGCTCGATCAGGGTCGGAACGTCCTTGTATTTCTCGAGTCGCTGCTCGGTCGCCATGGCGAGGATGCGGCACTGCCCGTTGTCGACGAACGGCGCCCACTGCGCGGCGTCGGCCAGGAAGTGCACCTGCTCGCTGAGCAGGGCCTGCATCCATTCCGCGCCGCCCTTGTAGGGCACGTGGGTGAACCGCGCGCCGGTCGCCTGCTCGACCTCGATCATCATCAGCTGGCCGGTGCCGCCGATGCCCGAGGTGCCGAAATTGTACTTGTCGGGCTCCTTCTTGCCGGCGGCGATCAGCTCCTCGAGCGTCTGCCACGGCGCCGTCGACTTCACGACGATGCCCATGGTGTAACCCGAAAGGCCGCTGATGTAGGTGAAGTCCTTGAGCGGATCCCAGTTGGTCTTCTGATAGTGCGGATAGCGCAGGCTGTTGATGCTCATGCAGGCGAGCGTCTGCCCGTCCGGCTTGGTGTTGAGCAGCATGGCCGGCGCCAGCGTGCCGGCGGCGCCAGCCTTGATGTCGACGATGACCTGCTGGCCCAGCACCTTCGACACCGTCTCGCCCAGCATGCGGATGTGCACGTCGGTGACGCCGCCCGCGGCGAAGGGATTGTAGATCGTGATCGGCTTGTCCGGCTTCCAGCGGGCCTGCGCCTGGCCGCGCGCCAGCATGGGCGCGGCGAGGGCCGTGGTGCCGGCAAGGGCGGCGAAATGGCGACGCGTAAGCACGATCTTCCTCCCTGGATTTTTGTCGCGCAGCAAGACGGCCGCACGTGGCGGCCGTCTCCCATGCTTATAGTCGAAACGAGGCAGCGTTAAGCTACCTCTTTCGCATGGCGTCCAGGCTCCACGGGCCGGGGCCGGCGGCCGCCAGATAGAGGAAGACGAAGCAGTAGAGCACCGCGAGCTCGCCGCGGTTGAGGATCGGAAAGAAGCCCTGCGGCGCGTGCGCCATGAAGTAGGCGACCGCCGTCATGCCGGAGGCAAGGAACGCCGCCGGTCGGCTGAACAGCCCGATGACCAGAAGGATGCCGCAGACGAATTCGATGAAGCCTGCGTAGCCCGGCATCGAGTTCAGGTTGAATGTCGGTGGAACGGCTCCCGCCGGGAACTTCAGGAGCTTGCCGGTTCCGTGCTGTAGCAGAAGCAGACCGGACATGATTCGCAGGATGCTGAGCAGGCGCGGTGACCAGGTTACCGCGAGGGCATCGAAATTCATCTGCATCTCCGAGACGTTTTTTAAGATCTGCTCTTCATGGGCGCGTCTTGAGTGTCAGACAAGTAAAGCTCCCGCGACCGGCGTCGGCGGTCCCGGTGGATGCGACGGCGGTGGCGGCAGATCCTCGGGCTCGGGGCCGGAGGGCTGCGGCAGCTCGGGTGGAATCGGATCGGTCTTGCCCGGCGGCGGCGGCACGGGTGATGGCTCGCGCGGTGGTGTTGTCATCTCGGTCTCCCTGAGAAAGGAATGCCCGCCGGCGGGCGGGCATTCCCTGACTGCTCAGGACAAGGTGCTACTCGTCCATTTGCTGGTTTTGCGGTTCCTGGCCCGGCTGCTGATTGGGCTGTTGGTTCGGCTGCCGATTCTGGCGTTGGCGCTGCTGCTGCTGGCGCTGTTGGCGCTCGCGCTGCTGCTGGTCACGGTCCTGCGGGGACTGCTGCGGGTTGCGGTCCTTGGGATCGTTCATCGCTCGTCCTCCATGGCTTCCGCAACGCCCGGGATTGGGCGCCGCCATTTCAGGAACGCACCCCTCACGGAACGGGTTGCCCGCGGTCTCGTTCACCCGGAGCAGCCCGACCCACAAGACCTGGAGGCGCGTGATGAGCAGAAAATCTGCACTTGCCGTGCTCGTGGCCGGTTGCACTCTGTTGCCGACCACTTCATGGGCGGCATCCGACGCCGACTGCGCGGCGCAATGGGAGAGCGCCGACGGCAACGCCGACGGCGTGCTCACAGGGCCCGAGGCCGACCGCTATCTCGCCTACTATCGCGTGCGCGCCCACACGACGCCGGTCGATGGCCGCATCACCCGTCAGGATTTCATGACGGCCTGCAAGAGCGACGTCTTCATGGCCAAGGCGCCCGAGCCCGGCGCGCCGCTCAAGGGCGCCAACAGCTTCACCGAAGGACAGGCCAAGGATCGCATCCTGGCAGCCGGACTCACCGGCGTGTCGTCGCTGGCCAAGGACGGTGACGGCATCTGGCGCGCCAGCGCCATAAAGGACGGCAAGAGCGTCAAGGTCGCCGTCGACTTCAAGGGCAACGTCGTCAGCCAATAGGAGCAATCGATCATGCAGACCGTCACGCGCGTCTATGACACCTACGGCCAGGCCCGCCAGGTCGTGGCCGATCTCGAGACGTCCGGCATCAAGAGCTCGGACATCAACCTGATCGCCAACAAGTACATCTGCGACGAGACCGCCCGCATCGAAGAGCCGTCGGCGGCGGGGCCGGCCGCCGGCGTAGGCGCGGCGCTCGGCGGCGCGGCCGGCCTGTTGGCCGGGCTGGGCGTCATCGCCGTGCCGGGGCTTGGTCCCGTGGTTGCAGCCGGCGCGCTGGCGGCGACGGCGGTGGGCGCCGCGGCAGGCGCCGTGACCGGCGGCGTGGTCGGCGCGCTGGTGAGCGCAGGCGTGCCGGAAGAAGAGGCGAACGTCTACTGCGAAGCCGTGCGCCGCGGCGGCACGCTGGTCAGCGTGCGCACCGCCGACAACAACATGGCCTTCGTGCAGCAGATCATGAACCGACATCGGCCGATCGATCCGATCGAGCGGCGCGGCGTCTATCGCGGCCAAGGCTGGACGAGGTTCGATCCGGCCGCGGCGCCGTATCGGCCGACGCAGGCCGAGATCGATCGGTTACGCACCCCGTATCAGAATTAGAGTCTTCCGGACCGCGCGCTTCCAGCGCGCTCATGAGCGCGCTGGAAGCGC
>JACPOB010000088.1:6645-19301 GCA_016185145.1 Rhodospirillales bacterium
GCTTCCAGCGCGCTCATGAGCGCGCTGGAAGCGCGCGGTCCGGAAGAAAATGAATCAATTCTCCGGTACCTTGCCGATGCGCTCGACCGCGACCTTGAGCCTCTCGGCGTCGCGGTCGAGGAAGGTCTTGAACTGCGGCGCGTCGAGATAGGCGATCGGCGTCTCGACCTTGTCCATCGCCTCCTTGAACTCGGCATCCTCGACGGTGCGCTTCACGATCTCGCGCAACGCCGTCAGCACCGGCTGCGGCGTGGCGGCCGGCGCGAACAGGCCGGACCAGATGTAGAAGGTGGCGTCGTAGCCCAGCTCCTTCATGCTGGGCACGTCCGGCATGGCCGGCAGCCGCTTGTCGCCCCAGACCGCGAGCGCGCGCATCTTGCCGGCCTTGATCTGGCCGATCGCCGGCGCAGGTCCCGAGGCGAGCGCATCGATCTGGCCGCCGAGCAGGGCGGCCACGGCTGGACCGCCGCCCTGATAGGGGACATGGAACATTTTTATGCCCGCGGCGTGGGCGAATATCTCCATCGCCACGTGCAGCGTGCCGTACACGCCCGACGAGCCGTAATTGATGGTGTCCGGCTTGGCCTTGGCCGCGTCCACCAGGTCCTTCAGCGTCTTGTAGGGACCGTCGGCACGCACCACCAGCACCGTCGGATCGGCGCTGATCAGGGCGACGGGCGCGAACTGGTCGAGCTCGTAGGCCGCCGGGCGTCCCTGCAGGCGATCGGCGACCGGCAACACCGAGATCGACGACAGCGCCAGCAGGAGCGTGTACCCGTCGGGCGCCGCGCGTGCGGCTTGCGCCGCGCCAACCGAGCCGCCGGCGCCGGGCTTGTTCACCACCACGACCGATTGCTTGACCAGGCGGCCCATCACATGGGCGAGCGGCCGGGCGGTGATGTCGGCCACGCCGCCCGGCGGGAAGGGCACGAAGACCTGGATGGTCTTCGAAGGATAGGCGTCCTGAGCCAGGGCCGGCCGCAGTGCCGGCAACGCCGGCCCCAGCAGGCCGGCGGCAACGAGCGTTCGCCGCTTCATCGTTCCTCCCCTTGTGTTTCTAGCTTCTTACTTCGAGCCTGCCTTCGCCGCACCCGGCTTCGTGTTGGGATAGGTCGCGGTGAAGCCGAACTCGGTCGTGAGCGCGTCGGGCATCGCCACCTTGTCGAGGTCGGCGAGGCCGGCGGTCTTGGCCGGCTTCAGCGCCAGCACCAGCGGTCCCTTGGGCGCCTTCCAGTCGGTGATGAAGGAGGCGACGGCGTCGAGCTGCTTCAAGGTGTCGGATCCCTGCTGGGCGGCGAAGGCAGCGAGTCCCGCGAGCGCGGTCTGCACCAGTTCGTCGGCTTGCACGCCTTCCTCCTTGGCCCATGCCGGCAGGAGCTTGGCCAGCAGGCCGGTGTCGTCGACGGTGAGCGAGGCGCTGCGCAGGCGGGCGTCGTCCTTGGCGCCGGCCATGTCGCTGACCCCGTCCACCGCCAGCGACAGCGCGAGCTTGGCCTGGCCACGCATGCCGACCTCGAGCGCCTTGACGTCGAGCACCTTGGTCGCCGGGTCGAGGGTGTAGTCGAGCGCGATGTCGAACGGCACGTTGGGCACGCCGTAGGGCTGCAGCGCGGTGAACATCTCGTCGTCGCCGGTCACGCCTTCGAGCTTGAGCTTGGCGAAGCGCGGCGCGTCGTTGTCCTTGGCGTCCTTCTTCAGGCGGTCGAAGTCGAGCGCGTCGACCGTCACCTTCTGGATCTTGACCGTGCTCTCCTTGTCGCCGGTCGCGGCATTGGCGGGGATGACGGCCACCACGTCGTTCAGCACGAAGCCCGCGCTGCCGAGCGGTGCGGCGTTGGCATAGGTGAAGGTCTTGAACTCGAACTGCGGCTTCAGCTCCTTCTCGAAGCGCTCCAGCCCATTCTGCGCCCACGCCGCCGTTGTCAGCCAAAGCGCCAGAAGCGCCGAAGCGATGGCTGCTGAGATCGCCCGCATGAAAAAACCCCCGTCAGTTACCGCTCGACCCTAACATTGGCCGGTTACAGCGGCGAATCGCGATCACGCTATTCGGTGGCGCGACCTGCCTCGGTCGAGATCGCGTACTGCCGCTCGAAGCGCTCGTGGGCCATCAGCACCAGGCCGAAGGTCACCACGAGGATGCAGACGGTGGTGAAGTACTGGGCGTAGCCCTGGGCGATGACGCCGAACCCCGGCTCGATCATGCCCATGCCCTGGGCGAACGCCATGATCGCCCGCACCAGCCGGGCGAAGGCGATGCCGGCGAGCGCGAGAGCCGCGATCGGCCGGCTGCGCAGGCCGTCGAGATGCCGCCCGCGCCACGTCTCCCAGGACGCCAGCGACGCCAGGATGCAGACGAACAGGGAGAAGACGGTCGACTGCGCGCGCGCCGCCGGCGCGACCTGCCAGGCCAGCGTGGCCAGGGCGACGAACAGGATCAAAATGGTCGCGACGATCACTCCCATGAGCTCGGCGGTCACCGCGCGATCGTTGAAGCGGCGCATGCTCATCCACATGGTGGCGAAGCCTGCAACGAACAGCGAATCGCTGATCAGGATGAAGCGGAACGAGGCGTCCGGGCCGCGCAGCCCGAACAGGAAAGTGCCGGCGGTGCCCAGCAGCAGGGCCAACGTCCAGCCGCGCAGGCCCGGTCCCTCGCGATGATGATACCAGGTGAGCAGCGACACCCCGGCCGCCACCAGGGTGACCAGGACGGAGACGAATTGCAGCGTGGGCGCATGCAGGGGCGACACCGGATCCACCTAGGACGGTATCGGCTGCGCGTCGAGCCATTGGCGCGCGGCGTGCAGCTCGCGGAAGATCTGCAGCGGCCGCTTGGCGACTGCCGCCCTGGCGAAGATCTGGGCCTGCGCATAGCTTTCGTCGGAAGCCGCAACGATGGCGAGCGGGCCGATCTGGCCGTGCTGGGCGTAGAACATGACGCGCTGGCCGAGCGCCTGGAGATTGTCTTCGGAGATCGCCAGCGGCGTTTGGGTGATCTCGAAGATCTTGCGGTAGGCCATGCCGCCTCCGGCGGTGACGCCGGCGAAATACTGCTCGATGTCGGCCACGCTCACCGGGTCCTTGGCGACGGCCACGACCAGCCTTTGGGGATGGGAGATCGTCCAATGGACGGGCATGGGTGGAAAGTAACATCGCGACCGGCGGACGGCCATGCCGACTCCTGCAACCAACTTGCCGTGGCGCCGCAACAATCGTCGGTTCCGGGCGTTCGAATCGGGGAACGACCGGAGGACCCGATGAACAATCGCGACGAGGCCATCCGCGAGAAGCTTCTGGACCGCCTGACGACGCTGGGGGTGGATGCCCGCAACCTCGCCTTGGAAGTCGAGCACGGCATGGTCATTGCCCGCGGCTCGGTGCCCAACGAGGAGCAGCGCCAGCGGGCGATCGATGCCCTGATCGGCGCCCACGAGCTGCAGATCACGATCCGTCCGGCGGCGCCCTCCGACAGCGACGACGGGCGGGGGCGTTCGTCCGTCACCGGCACGTCGGCCGAATCGGCGCACCAGAGCCGGCGGCAAACCGATCCGACCTGAGGGCCGATCCGACTTGAGCCCGCGTCGCGGGTGACGGCATAGTCCTCCTGGGGGAGTACTATGCGCATCCGCGTCGTCGTTGCCGTCATATTTGGCCTGCTGCTGGGCGAGCCGGCTGCCGCCCAGCTTCTGCCGATCCCGCCGGGCTGGCAGATGGAGCGGGCGGTCCTGCTGTCGCGGCACGGCGTGCGCTCGCCGATCAGCGAGGAGATGGACAGGTACGCCGTCGCCACGCCATGGCCGGCATGGCCGGTGCCGCCGGGCTTCCTGACGCCGCATGGCGCCGAGCTGATGCGCCTGATGGGCCGCTATTACCGCGTGCTCTACGGCGGGCGTGGCCTGATGGAGGCCTCGATCTGTCCGCCGCTCAACACGGTCATAGCGTGGACCGACGTCGACCAGCGCACGCGGCTCAGCGGTGCCGCGCTGCTGAACGGCATGTATCCCGGATGCGCCAATCCGCTGCTGCGCAACCAGGCCGACTTCACCGTTCCCGATCCCCTGTTCCATCCGCAGCCGACGCCATCCTGCCCGATGGATGGCGCGTCCAATCGCGCCGCGGTGCTGGCCCGCATCGGCGGCAGCTTCGCTTCGGTGCTGCGCGAATACGCCCCGCAGCTCGACAGGATGCGGGCGGTGCTTTGCCCGCCCAGTGAGGCGTCGGCTGGCCGCCGCTGCGGCCTGTCGTCGGAGCCGCCGGCGGCCGAGGCCGGATCGGACGGCGGCGTGCGCATTTTAGGACCGGTCGGCATCGGCTCGTCGGCCGCCGAGATCTTCCTGATGGAAAGCGCGCAGGACCTGCCGGCGTCCCAGGTCGCATGGGGCCGCCTGTCGAGTGATGCCGAGCTCGAGAACCTGCTCAAGATCCGCCGGCTCGAGTTCGACCTGACGCAGAGGACGCTGCCGATCGCCCGACAGCACGGTTCCAATCTGTTGGCGCAGATCGTCGCCACGCTGCAGAACGGCCACGACTTTCCGGGCATCCAGTCGCTCGCCGAGCCGGTGCGGCTCGGCCTGCTGGTCGGCCATGACACCAACCTCGCCAACGTGTCGAGCCTGCTCAATGTCGGCTGGCACATTCCGGGCTCCCAGGCCAACGACCCGACGCCGGGCGGCGCGCTCGCCTTCGAACTGTTGCGCGCGCCGCGCACCGGGCAGCGCTACGTGCGGCTCGCCTATTACGCGCAGACGCTGGAGCAGATGCGCAAGGCGGTCGTTCTCGACTTCGAGCGTCCGCCCGGCATGGTCGCGGTCGAGCTGCCGGCCTGCGCCAGCGACGCCGTCGAGAAGGCTTGCCCGCTGGAGCGCTTCGTGGCGATCGCCAACGAGGCGATCGATCCCGGCTGCGTGACGATCAAGCGGTGATGCTCTTGGCGCGTTCGGCCAAGCTCGTGTCGACGCAGAGCTCGTAGGGGACGTCGCGCTTGAGCGTGCCCGCGGCGCGCATGGCGGCGTGCAGGCGGTCGTAACCTTCGCGGCGGATCACCGGATCGGGCCCCCACAGGCCGAGCTTGCGATAGCGCTCGATGGCGGCGGCGAAGATCGCTTCGCCGACGTCGGGAAAATAGCTTTTCAGCGCGCGCGCGATCTCGACAGCCGGCGTGGCGGCGAACCAGCCCAGCGTGCGGTGCATGCCCTGCGTCATCCTCAGGAGATCGTCGGCACGCCGCTCGAGCGTGGCGCGGCGCGTCACCAGCGTGGTGTAGGCAGTGAGCCCGCGCGTGGCGGCGGCGTGCCACAGATGGCCCGCGCCCGAGGCCAGGAGCTCCTCGGCGTAGGGCTGGAAGAGCTGCGCCGCCTCGAGCGTGCCGGCGCGGATTGCGGCGGCATTCTCGGCCATCGACGGTCCCGAGATGCGGTCGAGACGGTCGAGGTCGACGCCGGCGCGGCGCAGGTCGTCGGCGAGGCAGATCCACGGCGTCGGCACCTCGGACACCGAGGCGAACTTGACCCTGGCGAGATCGGCCAGGCCGAAATCGGGCCGCGGCCTGGCGCCGATCACGAAGAAGGGATCGCGCGCCACCACGTCGGCGAAGCAGACGAGATCGGCGCCCGGCTCGCTGTCGTGCACGATCATCACGCGCAGCGGGCCGCCCCACATCACGTCGACCTCGCCCGAGCGCAGGGCGCGCGCGGCGGCGGTGGGATCGGGCGAGGGCCGCAATGTGACTTCCACGCCCGCGTCGCGGAACGCGCCCGTCGCATGGGCGGCATAAAAGGGCGCGTAGAACAGGGCGCGGAAGTTTTCGCTGAGCACAATCGGCACGTCTTCTTACTCCCTCGATACGCGGCACGGATATTGCGGCGCGACCGCAGCACTCTACACTGACTCCGGCTGCACGCCTTGGGAGGGTCCATGAAAATGCTTCGTCGCCGCCATGCGCTTGCCGTGGCTGCTGGAACGCTGGCGTCGTCATCGTTGCTGGCGGGAAGGGCGCACGCGCTCTCGCCCAAGCCGGCGCCGCTCGAGCCGCGGGTGAAGCTGACGCTCGGCGCCAACAACGTGCCGCATGTCTGTCCCTTCCATCACATCGCCGAGGAGGCGAAACCGCTCGGCGTCGACATCGAGCTGGTGAAATTCGCGCGCTATGCCGACACGCGCACCGCGCTCGCCTCGGGCTCGATCGATGCGGGCTCGATCGGCCCGGCCGATGTGCCGATCGCCCTGTCGCAGGGCATCAAGACCATCGGCGCGCTGATGGGCGTCGGCAAGTCGACCAAGAACCCGATCGCGAAGAAGGGGCTCGCGCTCGCCAAGTGGGAGGACCTCATCGGCCCCAAGGTCGGCATCGCGCCGGGCTCGGCGGTGTGGTTCCAGTTCGCCGCGACGCTGACCGAGGCCAACGTGGCGTACAACAAGCTCAACATCATCAACATCCAAGGTGCGGGCACCTCTTTCCTGCAGGCCATGCAGCGCGGCGACATCGACGTCTTCATCGGCTGGGAGCCCTACGAATCGCAGGCCGAGCAGCAGGGGCTGGGCGTGCGCATCGAGGCGCTCGACTACTCCAAATCGAAGGCCGTCGGCGACGAGCTCGGGCTGGTCGGCGTCAATCGCGACTACCTGGCCAAGAGCCGCGAGGCCGTGAAGCGCCTGGTGTGGGCCTATCTCGCGATCCAGGACCGGCTGAACGCCTCCAAGGCCGAGTTCGCCAGGACCATCGCCGCCTATACCGGCCTGCCCGAATCGATCGCCGAGAACGTCGCCAAGGTGACGACGCTCGGCCAGTTCCTGACCCTGGACCAGATGCAGCGCCAGGCCGCGACCTTCAACAAGCTCGGCGTGCTCACCAAGGACGTGAGCGGCGAGCTCGGCGCCTATTTCGACCGCTCGATCGCCGCCGAGATGGCCAAGGCGTGAGGCGCGAAAGCATGGGCGCCAGGCTGCGTCTCGTGGCGCAGGCCCTGGTGCTGCCGATCGTCGTGCTGGCGTCGTGGGAGTGGGCGAGCCGCGCGGAGCTCCTGCCGCCCGGGATCCTGCCGGCGCCCTCGACGGTGCTCGAGACCTGGAAGGTGTGGGCGTTCGGCAGCGGCGGCTTCGGCCTCAATCCCTATTCCGGCACCTGGTTCGACACGGTGTGGTTCTCGACGCGCCGCGTGGCGCAGGGCTTCTTCTGGGCCTGCGTGGTGGGCGTGCCGCTCGGCATCTGGATCGGCTGGAGCGCGCTCGCCGCGCGCAGCATCGACCCGCTGATCCAGGGCCTGCGGCCGATCCCGATCACCGCCTGGCTGCCGTTCTCGATCGCCCTGTTCGGCATCCGCGACACCGGCGCGATCTTCCTGATCGCGCTCGGCGCCTTCTATCCCATCCTGATCAACGCCACGCACGGCGCGCGCGACGTCGGCCGCAACCTGATCCGCGCCGCGCAGATGATGGGCGCCTCCGAGCGCGATCTCGTGCTGCGCGTCGTCTTTCCCAACGCATTGCCCGCCATCTTCACCGGCATGCGGCTCGGCCTCGGCGTCGCCTGGACCGCCGTCATCGTGGCCGAGATCGTCGCCGTGAAGTCGGGGCTGGGCTATGTGCTGTGGGACGCCTATTACGTCGGCCGCATGGATGTCGTGCTGGCCGACATGGTGTCGATCGGGCTGGCCGGTTTCCTCTCGGACCGGCTGATGCTGCTGGTCCAGGCGCGCGTGCTGCACTGGCGTACGCTGTCCCGCGCATGAGCCCCAACCCCAAGGCCGTGGAGATGCACGGCATCGAGAAGGTCTATCCCGGCCGCCATCCGGTGACCGCGCTGACCGGCGTCGACCTCGCGGTCGGCGACGGCGAGTTCGTCGCCCTGCTGGGTCCGTCGGGTTGCGGCAAGTCGACCCTGCTCAACATCGTGGCGGGCTTTGAGCAGCCGACCGCGGGCCGGCTCAGCATCGACGGCGGCCCGCCCCGGCCGCCCGGTCCCGACCGGGCGGTGGTGTTCCAGGAATCGGCGCTGTTTCCCTGGCTCACGGTGCGCGACAACGTCACCTTCGGGCCGCGCATCCAGCGCCAGAAACGCGACAGCTACCAGAAGGAAGCTCAGCGCTACATCGACCTCGTCGGCCTGACCGGCTTCGAGGGCCATTATCCCGACCAGCTCTCGGGCGGCATGAAGCAGCGTGTCGGCATCGCGCGCTGCCTGCTGATGCAGCCCAAGCTCTTCCTCATGGACGAGCCGTTCGGCGCGCTCGACGCGCAGACCCGCCTGCAGATGCAGGAACTGCTGCTGCATGTCTGGGAGACGATGAAGCGCACGGTCATCTTCATCACCCACGACATCGACGAGGCGATCCTGCTCGCCGACACCGTCTACGTCATGAGCGCGCGCCCCGGGCGCATCCGCTCACGCAACCCCGTCGACCTGCCGCGGCCGCGCAACATCGATCTCCTGACCGATCCCACCTTCAATGCGCTCCGGCGCGACATCATGCTTCAGATCCGCGAGGAGGCGGGGAAGTCGGGCGCCGCCCACTGAGGCCGCCGGTCCGCCGTCGCCGCGCTCGTGAATTTCGGCACTTTTTGCAATTTGGCAGCCCCTCCCGAGATTCGCGGCTGAAGGCAGACGAACGGGATGACCGGCGCCGCAAGAGCGGTCCAGCACATGGTCGGATGAACGATGCATAGAGCAGAGCCGCCGGGAGGCGAGCGCGAGGCCAATATAACTTGGGTGATTTAAGAAGTCAACTTCGGTTCTGACTATTTTGGCGGACCGTAGAGCGCCAAAATACTGCCATTGGTCGAGATCGGTGCCAGCAGTGCTGGCAATCTCATCGGCCTCACATCAACCGCCAAAATCCCTGTGACGAGCTACTAGTTGCCTTCCGCGGTCCGCAGCAGGGATTCGCCGCCCAGCAGGGTGAGCAGCACGCCTTCGAGCGCGGCGGCATCGATCGGCTTGGGCAGCACCGGCACGTTGGCGTAGCGCCGGTCGATGCTGTCGCGCTGATAGCCGGTGATGAACACGAACGGCACGCCGCGCGCCAGCAGGAGATCGGCCAGCGGCTCGGCCTGCTGGCCGGCGAGATTGAGATCGAGGATGGCGCCGTTGAAGCGCTCGACCTTGGCGGCGGCGAGGCCGTCGGCCAGCCGACCGTAGGGGCCGGCCACCTCCGCGCCGAGATCGGTCAAGATGTCCTGCAGCAGCATGCTGACCAGAAGCTCGTCCTCGACCACCATCAGGCGCATGCCGGCGAGGCTGCGCCGCGCCTGACTGTCGGCCGGCGCCTCGGTCGGCGCCTGCGCGGGCGTCGGCGCGGCGGCGATCTGGGCGGCCGGGATCGAAAGCCGGCAGCGCAAGCCCTCGGGCCGCCAGTCGTAGCTGACGCCGCCGCGGAACTGCGCCTCGATGCTGGAGCGCACGATGGTGAGGCCGAAGCCCAGCCGCGCAGGCTCGGCCGTCGGTGGACCTCCGACCTCGACCCAGTCGAGCATCAGGGCGTCGTCCCCAGTCTTCCAGCTCACGGTCAAGGTGCCGGTATCGGTCGACAGCGCGCCGTACTTGGCCGCGTTGGTGGCAAGTTCGTGCAGCGCCAGCGCCACCGCCTGGGCGGTCGCCGGCAGCAGCACCACGGTCGGCCCCGTGCTGATCACGCGCTGGCGATGAGCGGCGTGGTAGGGCGCCATCTCCTCCTCGACGATCTTGCGCAGGTCGGCGCCCTCCCAGCGCGTCGAGGACAGGAGGTTGTGCGTGGCGGCCAGCGCATGCACGCGTCCTTCGACGGCGGTGATGAATTCCCGGGTGGTCGGCGCCCGCGTCAATCGCAGCACCGACAGCACGACCGCCAGCGTGTTCTTGGCGCGATGGTCGACCTCGCGCGCCAGCAGCACCTGGCGCTCCTCGGCGCGCTTGCGGTCGGTGATGTCGACGGTGACGCCGTTCATGCGCACCGGCTTGGCCTGGGCGTCGCGCGAGATGATGCCGGCGCCGTAGCACCAGCGCACCTCGCCGTTCGGCCGGACGATGCGGAACTCGACCTGGAAGCGCGATTGGCCCTCGTCGAGGATGGCGGTGAGCGAATTCTTGGCGCGGTCGTCGGGATGGATCATCGCCTCGATGCGCTCGACGGTCGGCTGGAAGGTCGCGGGATCGACGGCGAAGATGCGATACGGCCCTTCATCCCATTCGATATGGCCGGTCGCGACATCGACCTCCCACGAGCCCATGTCGCCGGCCGACAGCGCGATCGAGCGGCGCTCCTCGCTCTGGCGGAGGCGCTCGGTCGACGCCTCGAGCTCGGCAGTGCGCGCGGCCACCCGCTCCTCGAGCTCGGCGTTCAGCGCCTCGAGCTGGCGGGTCTTGCGGTAGAGGTCGACGAACACCCGCACCTTGGCGCGCAGCACCTTGGGCACCACCGGCACCGAGACGTAGTCGACGGCGCCGATCTCGTAGCCGCGCAGATGGTCGGTCTCGCCGACCTGCACGGCCGACACGAAGATGATGGCGAGGTCGGAGAAGCGGGGATGCTCGCGGATCATGGCGGCCAGCTGGAAGCCGTCGATGCCCGGCATCACCACGTCGATCAGCACGACCGCGACATTCTCGGTCTTGAGCAGGAGGCCCAGCGCCTCCTGCGGCGACGCCGCCTTGATCAGGTTCTCGCCCAGCTCGGCCAGGATCACCTCATAGCTCAAAAGCTTTGCCGGCTGATCGTCGATCAGCAGGATGTTGACCTTGTCCGCGTCCTTGACCATCGGGCGCAATCCGTCGGCCGATCAGCGATGCAGCCAGAGCCGCAGCGCCGAGAAAAGCTGCTCGGTGTTGACCGGCTTGGCGAGGTAGTCGGAGGCGCCGGCTTCCAGGCACTTCTCGCGGTCGCCCTTCATCGCCTTGGCGGTCAGCGCCACGATCGGCAGCCGCCGCAGGTCGGGATTGCCGCGGATCAGGGCGATGGTCTCGTAGCCGTCCATCTCGGGCATCATGATGTCCATCAGCACGATCGCGACCTCGGGCGAGCGCTCGAGGATGGAGACCGCCTCGCGGCCGGTCGTCGCCGTCAGCACCCGCATGCCGCGCCGCTCGAGCGCGCTCGACAGGGCGAAGATGTTGCGCGTGTCGTCGTCGACCACCAGGACGGTGCGGCCGGCCAGCATCTCGTCGGAGCTGTGCAGGCGCTCCAGCATCCTCTTCTTGTCGTCGGGCAGGTCGTCGGCGACCTGGTGCAGGAAGAGGGCGGTCTCGTCGAACAGCCGCTCGGGCGAGGCCGCCCCCTTGACCACGATCGAGCGCGCCATGGTGTGGAGCTTCGCGTCCTCGTCGGGCGACAGGTCGCGGCCGGTGAATACCACCACCGGCAGGTCGGCCAGCGCCGCGTCGCGCTGCATCTCCTCCAGTACGTCGAAGCCCGACAAGTCGGGCAGGCGCAGGTCGAGCACCATGCAGTCGAAGCGCTCCGAGCGCAGCTTGTCGAGCGCGCCGCGGCCGGAATCGACGGTGGTGATCTCGATGTCGGGATGCGACAGGAGCTCGCTGACGCCGAACCGCTCGGCCTCATTGTCTTCGGCAATCAGAAGCTTCTTCTTGCGCGGCCGCACGTAGTCGTTGATGCGGGCCAGCGCCGCGTTCAACCCTTCGCTGGTGGTCGGCTTGTTCAGATAGGAGAAAGCGCCGCGCGCCAGACCCTGCTGGCGATCCTCGTCCATGCTCAGGATCTGCACCGGGATGTGGCGCGTCTCCAGGGTGCGCTTGAACTGGCTGAGCACGTTCCAGCCCAGCATGTCGGGCAGGAAGATGTCGAGCGACATGGCCAGGGGCTTGTATTGCAGCGCCAGATCGAGCGCTTCGGCACCGCGCGCCGTGACGACGGCCTTCAGGTTCGCAGCGTGCGCGGCATCGACCAGGATGCCGGAGTAGTTGGGATCGTCCTCGACGATCAGCAGCGTGCGGTCGCCCGGCTGGATGGTGTGGCGGTCGTCGGGGAACTGGTCGGCGAGATGGTCGGGCAGGGCGACCTGCGGCAGCGGCAGGGCGCCCGGCAAGGGCTGGCGCAGCGCTGTACGCGGGCCAGTGTACATGGTCGGCAGCAAGAGCGTGAAGGTGCTGCCGAGGCCGGGCGTGCTGCGCAGCGTCAGCTCGCCGCCCAGCAAGGCCGCGAGCTCGCGGCTGATGGCGAGGCCCAGCCCCGTGCCGCCGTACTTGCGGCTGGTGCTGGCGTCGGCCTGCTGGAAGGCCTCGAACACGATCTTCTGCTTCTCGACCGGAATGCCGACGCCGGTGTCGGTGACCTCGAAGGCCACCACGGCGCTCGCCTGGTTCAGCGTGACGTTGTCCGAACGCCAGCCGGTCAGCGCCGGCACGACGCGCAGCCGCACGCTGCCCTGGGCGGTGAATTTCAGCGCGTTGGACAGCAGATTCTTCAGGATCTGCTGCAGGCGCTTGGAATCGGTGACGATGCTGCGGCCGAGATGGTGGTCGATCTGCACCTCGAACGACAGGCCCTGCGATTCGGCCTGGTGGCGGAACGGCCGCGCCACGGTCTCGAGCACGTTGGAAAAGAAGATCTCCTCGGCGTCGACGGTGACGGTGCCGGATTCGATCTTGGAGAGATCGAGGATGTCGCTGATCAGGTTCAGAAGGTCGGTGCCGGCGCCGTGGATGGTGCGGGCGAACTCGATTTGCTTGG
>JACPOB010000078.1 GCA_016185145.1 Rhodospirillales bacterium
AGATCGATCAACCGTCGCAGCAAAGCCTGCCCCCAGACCCATGCAGCCTCGCTGTCCCTCCCATCACGCACTGCTCCATCGCAGCGCGATGAAAAAGCTCGTCCCACGCCTTGAACTATCGGACATAAGAGGATGAGGCGTTTCTTCGTTGCGACAGGGCAAACCTCATCCTGAGGAGGGCGCGGAGCGCCCGTCTCGAAGGATAGGCCCCAGCACGGATGCCTACTCGGCCGCGACGGCGCGCAGCTTGGCCGTCTCGGCCTCGTCGATCGTGCCGTCGTCGTTCACCGCCACGCCGTAATCCCGGCGCGCCGCGTCGCTCGAGATGAAGCCCTGACGCACGTCCTCGGCCACGACTGCGGCCGGACGCTTGCGCGGATTGCCGAGACCGCCGCCGCCCGGCATGGCGATGATCACGCGGTCCTTCGACGGCACCTCCTGCAGTCCCTTGCCGCGCAGCACCTTGCCCGACGCCAAGGTCAGCGAACCTGCCTTGCCGTTCAATCCGCCTTCGCGGCCGCGCGCCGGATGGTTGATGCGGTCGTAATAGGCGCTGAGGGCGAACGGCGCCTTGTCGAGCGTGCCGACCTCCATGATCTGGCCCAGCCCGCCGCGGAACTCGCCGGCGCCGCCGGAATCCTGGCGATACTCCTTGCGCCACACGACGATCGGCGACACCGCCTCGTTGACCTCGATCGGCACGTTCTTGACGCCGCTCGGGAAGGCCGTGGCCGACAGTCCGTCGGCGCCCGGCCGCGCGCCAGTGCCGCCGGCATGGAAGCTCATGACGCTGAACGGCTTGGCGTGCACCGTCTCGGACGGATCGCCGCCGGTCGAGCCCGGTCCGCCCAAAGCGAACAGGTTCCACAGGCACGACGTGCCCTCGGCCGGCACCTGGCCGCCCAGCGCCTGGTGCAGGCAGCCGAACATCACGTCGGGCAGCATCTGGCCGGTGACGTGGCGCGCCGCGACCGGCGCGGGCTTCTGGGCATTGAGGATCGAATCCGGCGGTGCGGTGACGCGGATCACCGACAGCGAGCCCTCGTTGTTCGGCACCTTGGGCGCCACGATGCACTTCACGCCGAACGAGGCATAGGCCTCGGTGTAGCAGACCGGCACGTTGATGCCGAAGGCCGACACGCCCGAGGTGCCGGTGAAGTCGACGTCGATGCCGCTGTCGCCGATGGTCATCGTGGCGACCAGATCGATCGGCTTGTCGGCGCCGTCGACGCGCATCGAGTGCTTGTAGGTGCCAGGCTTGATCTTGCGGATCAGCTCGAGCGAGGCCTGCTTGGACTTCTCGAGTACATGCGCGCCGAGACGATCGAGATCGTCGATGGCGAACTCGTCCATCATCTCGATCAGGCGGCGGCAGCCGATCTCGTTGCAGGTCGCCAGCGAGTAGAGGTCGCCGACCACCTGGATCGGTTCGCGCACGTTGGCGCTCACGATCTCGACCAGCGTCTCGTCGACCTTGCCCTCGTGCGCGAAGCGCATCAGCGGGATGTAGAGGCCTTCCTCGTAGACCTGGCGCGCGTCGGTGGTCATGCCGCGGCCGCCGATGTCGACGACGTGGCAGGTCGAGGCGAACATCGCCACCATCTTGCCGCGCCGGAAGGCCGGCGTGACGAAGGTGAAGTCGTGCAGATGGCCGGTGCCCTTCCACGGGTCGTTGGTCAGGAAGATGTCGCCTTCCTTCATGGTGTGGGCCGGGAACTTCGCCAAAAAGTGGCGCACGGCGCGAGCCATCGAGTTGATGTGACCCGGGGTGCCGGTCACGGCCTGGGCCAGCATGTCGCCCGTGAGGTCGAACACGCCGGCGGAGAGATCGCCGGCCTCGCGCGTCGACGTCGAGAAGCCGGTGCGGATCAGGGCCAGCGCCTGCTCCTCGACGACCGCGATCAGGCGGTCCCACATCAGCTGCAGGCGAATGGGCGAAAGCGGATCGTTGAAGCTCATGGCTGCACCTTCTCCATCAGGATGGCGCCGATCGGGTTGATCCTCGCGGCGAAGCTTTTCGGGACGATGGTGGTCGTCTCGTCCTCGGCGATGACGGCAGGGCCGGGCACGAGGCTGCCGATCGACAGATCGGCGCGGTGGTAGACCTGGACGTTCTTCATGTCCTGGTCGGCCGGGTCGTAGACGGCGCGGCTGGAGCGCGCCGCGGCGGGCTTGTCGGCCGGTTGCGGCGGCGCCTTGGGCCGCTCCGGCTGCTCGGCGGCAAGCCGCAGCGTCCAGTTCATGATCTCGACATCCAGGCCCGGGATCGTCCGGCCGAAGGTCGCGGCGTAGCCGTCCTCGTAGAGCTTAACCAGCTTTTCGCGCGAGGCCGCATCGAACGGGCCGGACGGCAGGCTGACGGTGATCTCGTGGCCCTGGCCGCGATAGCGCATGTCGGCGGTGCGCGTCTCGATCAGCTTCGCATTCGGCGCACCGGCCTTGACGACGGCCTCGGCCTCGGCGCGCATCTCGGCGAACAGCTTGTTGACGTAGGCCGGGTCGAAACCCTGGTCGAGCTGGACGTAGCGGCTGCGCACGACCTCGTAGGCGACCGGCGCCATCAGGAAGCCGACGGCCGAGCCGACACCGGCGCCGCTCGGCACCATGACGCGGCGGATGCCGAGCTTCTCGGCCAGCCGTGCGGCATGGATGGGGGCGGCGCCGCCGAAGGCGATCATGGTGCGGTCCTGCAGTTCCTTGCCGCGCTCGACGGCATGGACGCGCGCGGCGTTGGCCATGTTCTCCTCGACGATCTCGCTGACGCCGAAGGCCGCATCGATGCGCTTCAGGCCGAGCGGCGCGCCGACCGACTTGTCGACGGCATTGCCCGCCTTGTCGGGCGAGAGCTTGATCGAGCCGCCGGCGAAGTAGCCGGGATCGATGCGGCCCAGCACCACGTCGGCATCGGTCACGGTAGGCTCGGCGCCGCCGCGGCCGTAGCTCGCGGGGCCGGGCTCGGCGCCCGCGCTCTCGGGGCCGACATTGACGCGGGAGAGCGAATCGACCGAGGCGATCGAGCCGCCGCCGGCGCCGATCTCGACCATCTCGATGACGGGGATGCGCAGCGGCAGGCCGCTGCCCTTGAGGAAGCGGTACTGTCGCGCGACCTCGAAGAAGCGTGAATGCTGCGGCTCGCCGTTGTCGATGAGGCAGATCTTGGCGGTGGTGCCGCCCATGTCGAAGGACAGCACCTTGTCGAGGCCGCATTGGCGGGCCAACGCCGCGGCCAGGATGGCGCCGCCGGCCGGGCCGGATTCGACGAGCCGGATCGGGAATTTACGCGCAGTTTCGAGCGCCGCCAGCCCGCCGCCGGAGGTGATGAGGAAGAGGGGGCAGCCCACGCCCTTCTTGCGCAGCGCCTCGTCGAGGCGGCCGAGATAGCGGTCCATCACCGGCTGGACGTAGGCGTTGGCCACAGCGGTCGACCAGCGTTCGTATTCGCGGATCTCGGGCGACACTTCGCTGGACAGCGTGATCGACACGCCGGGCAGCAGCTCGGCGAGAATGTCGCGCGTGCGCCGCTCGTGCTTGCCGTCGAGATAGGCGTGCATGTAGCCGACCGCGATCGCCTCGATGCCATGGGCCTTCAGCTTGGGCGCCAGCGCGCGCACCGCCGCCTCGTCGAGCGGGATCAACACGTTGCCGCGGCCGTCCATGCGCTCGGCCACACCGAAGCGCAGTTCGCGCGGCACCAGCGGCGGCGGCTTCTGCATGAAGATGTCGTACTGCTCGAAGCGGTGCTCGAAGGCGATCTCGATGGAATCGCGGAAGCCCTCGGTGACGATCAGCGCCGTCCTGGCGCCCTTGCGCTCGATGATGGCGTTGGTCGCGAGCGTCGTGCCGTGGATGATCAGGCTGAGGTCGGCCGGCGCGAGTCCGGAAAGCTTCAGGATCTCTTCGACGCCTGTCAGCACGCCTTCCTCGGGCGCGCGCGGCGTGGTCAGCACTTTCACGCTTTCGCGCTTGCCGTCCCACTCCAGCGCCAGGTCGGTGAAGGTTCCGCCGATGTCGACGGCCAGTCTCGCTTTGTCCTTGGCCTTTTCCATGTCCTATGCCGCTGTTTCGTGAATGTTGCCGCCGAGATAGGCTTGGCGGATGCGCGGATCGGTGCGCACTTCCTCCGCCGGGCCTTCCATGAAGAGTCGGCCCTGTTCCATGACCAGGGCGCGATCGGAGATCAGGAGAGCGCCGCGCACGTTCTGCTCGACCACCAGCACGGTGACGCCATGCTGGGCGATGCGCTGCACGGTGGTGAAAACGTCGCCCTGCATCTTGGGTGACAGGCCGAGCGAGGGCTCGTCGAGCAGCAACAAGGTCGGCTCGACCAGCAGCACCATGGCCATTTCCAGGATCTGCTGTTCGCCGCCCGACAGGTTGCCGGCGTCGGTGCGCCACTTCTGGCGCAGCATGGGGAACAGGCCGGCGACGCGGTCGATGGCGGCGTCGTGCACGGCCTTGGGCAGGGTGTAGCAGCCCATCTTGAGGTTCTCGCCGACCGACATTGCCGGGAAGTTGCAACGGCCCTGCGGCACGAAGCCGATGCCGCGCTTCAGGCGCTCCCACGGCGGCAGGCGCTCGACGGCCTCGTTCTTGAAGACGATCTGCCCGGAAAAGAAGCGGTTGGTGCCGTAGATGGCCCGCAAGAGCGTCGACTTGCCCGCGCCGTTGCCGCCGATCAGCGTCGTGATGGTGCCGGTCTGCAGGCGGGCCGAGAACTCGCGCACGATCGGGTTGTCGCCGTAGCCCGCCGTCACCGAGACCAGTTCGAGCGCGGGCCTGGTCGTGAGAGGGGTGGTCATGCGGCACCCCGCATCTCGGCCTCGGCCATCTCCGGCGTCATGCCGAGATAGGCTTCGAGCACGCGCGGATCGGTGTGGATCTCCTTGGCCGTGCCTTCGGCCAGCTTCTTGCCCTGGTCGAGGACGATCACGCGATGGCAGAGATTGGTGATGAACTCGACATTGTGCTCGACGATCAGGAAGGTCTCGCCGGCGCGGTTGAGCTCGGCCAGCGCCACCTCGATCTCGCGGATGCGCGTCGGGTTGACGCCGGCCACCGGCTCGTCGAGCACGACGATCTTGGGATGCGGCATCAGGGCGGCGGCGAGCGCCACCAGCTTCTTCTGGCCGTAGGACAGGATGCCGGTCTCGATCTCCCAGTAGCGTTTGAGCCCGATCAATTCGACGAGCTCACGCGCCCGCGCCTCGGCCTTGTCGACGGCCTGGCGATAGCGCCGGGTGCGCAAGAACTCGTCGATCCAGGTGGCGGGATCGAACTGTTGGGCGGCGATGGCGAGATTGTCGCGCAGGCTCAGCCGCTCGTAGATGCGCACCGTCTGGAAGGTGCGCATCAGGCCAGCGCGGGCGATGTGATGGGCGGGCCGGCCGGAGATGTCCTGACCGCCGAGCACGATCCTGCCGCCGTCGCGTTGCTGGAAGCCCGAGATGCAGTCGATCGCCGTGCTCTTGCCCGAGCCGTTGGGGCCGATCAGGCCGGTGACGCTGCCGGCCTCGACGGCAAACGACACGCCGTCCAGCGCATGCACGCCGGCATAGGACTTGCGCAGCTCGGTGACTTCGAGGATGGCGCTCATCGCAGCTGCTCGCGCATGCGGGCGATCCGGCGCTCGCGCAGCCAGCCCGCCACGCCCGACGGCATGGCGAACATGGCGACCACCAGGATCACGCCGTAGATGATCATGCGGAAGTCGGCCGAGAAGCGCAGCACCTCGGGCAGGGCCGAGAGCGCGATGCCGGCCGCGGCGACGCCCCAGAAGCTGCCCGCGCCACCGATGATCACGATGATCAGGAAGGTCTGCATGTAATAGAAGTCGAGGAACAGCGGGTCGATGATGCCGAGATGGAAGGTGTAGACGCCGCCCGCCGCGCCGGTGACCGCCGCACTGATGGCGAAGGCCGAGAGCTTGTAGGGCATGGGCGAGATGCCCTGGGCGCGCACCAGCGGCTCGTTCTGCTTGATGGCGACCAGGGTACGGCCGATGCGCGAGCTGCAGAGCGCGTAGAGGAAGCCCAGCATCGCCACCGAGAAGGCCCAGGCCACCCAGTAGAACTGGCTGGTGGTGGCGAAGTGGTAGCCGAAGGCCGAGGGCCTCGGCAGGTCGGGGATGCCGAGCGGCCCGCGCGTGAGATCGACCCAGTCGCGGGCGATCAGCGTGACCAGCAGGGCGAAGGTGAGGGTGACGATGACGAAGGCATGGCGGTTGGTGCGGAGCGTCGGATAGCCGATCGCCAGCGCCACCGCGGCGTTGATCAGCGCGGCCCACACCACGCCCCACCAGAAATTGCCGCCGAAGGTGACCACGGTCAGCGCCGTCACGTAGCCACCGATGCCCCAGAAGCCGAGCTGGGCAAAGGACAGCAGGCCGGTGAAGCCGTAGATCAGGTTCAACGCCGCGGCCGCGACGGTGAAGATCAAGGCCGAGATGCCGATGCCGATGATGTAGTTCGACGACGTCATCAGCGGCAGGGCGGCGAAGGCGAGCGCCGCGACGATCGACGCCAGGGGGGCGATGGTGGGCTTCATCCGACGCGCATGCCGCCGCGCTTGAACAGGCCGTCCGGCCGCAGGAACAGGACGGCGATCATGATCACGAACACCGCGGCCTCCTGCCAGACGATCTCGTAGAAGCCGCCGATCCAGCTTTCGATCAGGCCGAGCCCGATCGCCGCCACGATGGCGCCGGGGATGTTGCCCAGGCCGCCGATGATCACCAGCGCGAAGGCCTTGAAGATCAGGAACTGGCCCATGTAAGGCGTGACCAGCTGGATCGGCGAGATCGCCGCACCCGCGAGCCCGCACAGGCCCGCCGCCAGCACCACGGCGTTGCGCGCCACGACGCGCGGCCGGATGCCGACCATCAGCGCGGCCTCACGGTTCTGGGCGATGGCGCGCATGGCGCGGCCGAACTGGGTGTGGCGCAGCACGAGGTAGAGGCCGCCGAAGGCCGCGGCGGCGGCGAGGGCGCCGATGATGCGCGTAAAAGTGATGCGGATCGAGCCGATCGACACGCCCTCGAAGCCGTACTGCGTGTCGACCATGCGCGGCGTCGCGGTGAAGAAATACTGCATCACGTGGATGATGATGATCGAGAGGCCGAGCGTGATCAGGATCGAGCGCTCGAACTCCTCGGGCCTGAGCCGCGCCAGCAGCGCCTCGTAGATCACGAAGCCGACCAGCATGATCGCCAGGATCGCGACGGCGAGCGAGGGCCAGTAGAGCAGGCCCATCACCGGCAACGCGAAGGTCATGGCGAAGGCGCCCAGCATCAGGAGCTCGCCATGCGCGAAGTTGATGATCTCCATCACGCCGAAGATCAGCGACAGGCCGACGGCGATCAGGGCGTAGATTAATCCGAGCGTGATGCCATTCAACGTGAGCTGGAGGAGATAGACGGCGTCGACTGTCATGAGGCTCGCGGCGTTGCAATTCCCGGACCACCAAGACGCGGGAAGCGACGTGGCCAATGTGCGTTGACAGATAATCAAGAATCCTGCGAACGTGCAACTATCGCAACGATGTACCGATATCCGGAACAACGGGCCGGCGCTCGCCGCACCATCTCCGGACCGCGCCCGGCGCGGTCGGGCTCGCAGTCGCTGGAACGCGGCCTCGACATCCTGGAGACGATCGAGGCCGAGAACGGCGACATCGGCGTGCGCGAGCTGGCGCGGCGCCTCGAGCTCAGCCCGACCATCGTGCAGCGGCTGGTGTCGTCGCTCGCCGTGCGCGGCTACATCGAGAAGAACGCCGAGACCTCGCGCTATCGGCTGGGGCATCGCTCGATGATCCTGGGGGCGAGCGGCGAGCGCGGCGTCGACTATCTCGTGACGGCGCGCCGCGAGCTCGATCGCCTGGCGCAGGAACACCATCTCAACGGCTTCGTTTCGGTCTTGCGCTCCGGCCGCGCCATCTACCTGCTGGCCGTGCAGGCCGATGGGCTGGCCATCCGCGTCAGCATCGGCAGCGAGATGCCGCTGCACAGTACGGCGGCCGGCAAGGTGCTGCTGGCCTCGCTCGACGACGGCGAGGCGCGCAAGCTTCTGGGCCATCGCAAGCTGCTCGCCATCACGCCGCACACCGTCACCGATCCGGCGGTGCTGGTCGCCTCGCTCGCCAAGGTGAGGCGCCAGGGATTCGCGACGGTCGTCGAGGAGAACATCCCGGGCGTCCTGTCGGTCGGCGCGCCGATCACCGATCGCGCCGGCAGTATCGTGGCCGCGCTCAGCGTGGCCTTTCCCAAATATCTGGAAAGCGGTCTGACCTTGCAGGGGAGCATTCCCCTGGTGACGGCGGCGGCGCTGCGCATCTCGCGCACGCTGGGCGCGGGCGAGGTTGGCACGTCGTCTGCACCGCGTTCGACCGCAATCGGGGAGCGTAACGGAGGGAAGAAATGAGGGTGAGAATTCTTGCTGCGGCGGCGATCGCCGCCATTTGGAGCATGGGGTCGGCGAGCGCTCAGCAGCCCATTGTGATCGGCGTGTCGACGCCGCAGACCGGTCCGGCGGCGGTGGCCTCGGAATGGGAGATGTGGGGCGCCAATCTCGCGGTCGAGGAGATCAACGCCGCCGGGGGATTGCTGGGCGGCCGCAAGCTCGAGCTTCTGGTGATGGACAACAAGTGCAATCCGTCGGAGGCCGTCAACGTCGCCAACAAGCTGGTCGAGGCGAAGGTCACGGCGATCGCCGGCGCGCACTGCAGCTCCGCCCACCTCGCCAGCATGAAGATCGTGGCCGACGCCAAGATCCCGATGGTGACGGGCATCGCCTCCAATCCGCAGATCACCGCTCTCGCCGGGCCCGGCCGAAACGAATACTCGTTCCGCATCAGCCCGTCGGATACCGCGATGATGGATGCCCTGGGCATCTATCTCGGCAACAAGAAGAACTTCAAGACTGTGGCGATCGTCGGCGAGGATACCGACTTCGGCCGCGGCGGCGCCGACGCCTTCAAGGCGGTGGCCGAGAAGGCCGGCGTGAAGGTCGTGTCGACCGACTTCCACCCGCAGAACGCGCCGGACTTCACCAGCATCCTGACGCGCCTGCAGCAGCGTCGCCCTGACGCCATCGCCACCTTCCAGCTCGGCGGCGATTCGGTGAATTTCCTGCGCCAGGCCATGCAGCTCGGCGTGAAGATCCCCTACACCGGCCGCATCGAGCTGGGCGGGCGCAACCAGCCGATCATCGAGGCCGGCGGCATGGAGAAGTCGATCAGCGCCTGGACCTACAACGCCACCATCGACGCGCCGTCGAACAAGGCGTTCGTCGAGAAGATCAAGGCCAAGTACAAGTCCGAGCCCTACCTGCAGACCTGGGCGGGCTACGACACGATCCGCGTCATTGCCCAGGCCATCAAGGACTGCAATTGCACCGACGGCGAAGGCATCAAGAACGCCATCAAGAAGATGTCCTTTGTCAACGTCATGGGCAAAACCGTAACCTTCGACGACCACAATTCCGCGGGACGCTTCGTGGTCCTGCAAACGGTGCTGGACAAGAAAGTCGGCGTGGCCGACATCGTTGAGGTGAAATAACCCGGGGGTCCGGCTCAAGTCCGTCCCCCGGACACCGTGGGGACGGACTGCATGCAGATCGGTGTCATTGGCCTCGGACGGATGGGCGGCAACATCGTGCGTCGCCTGACGCGCGCGGGACATTCCTGCGTGGTCTACGACGCCGATCCCGCGCCTGGCGCAGCGCTGGCCAAGGACGGGGCGACGGCGGTCACCTCGGTACCGGCCATGGTCCAGGCCCTGCAGGCGCCGCGCACCGTGTGGGTGATGCTGCCCGCCGGCAGGATCACCGAAGAGACGATCAAGCAACTTGCCGGCCTGATGAAGCCGGGCGACGCCATCATCGACGGCGGCAACACCAACTTCAAAGACGACGTGCGCCGTGCCCGTGAGCTGGCGCCCAAGGGCATCAAGTATCTGGATGTCGGCACGTCGGGCGGCGTGTGGGGACTGCAGCGCGGCTACTGCCTGATGATCGGCGGCGACACCGATGTTGTGAATCGGCTCGACCCGATCTTCTCCGCGCTGGCGCCGGGACTGGGCTCGATCGAGCGGACGAAGGAGCGGGAAGGCGAGAAGCTCGATCCACGCGCCGAGCAGGGTTACATCCACGCCGGTCCGGTCGGCGCCGGTCATTTCGTCAAGATGATCCATAACGGCATCGAGTACGGCATGATGCAGGCCTTCGCCGAAGGCTTCGATATCATGCGCAACCGCAGCTCCGCCAAGCTGCCGGCCGATGAGCGCTACGATCTCAACCTGGCCGACGTTGCCGAGGTATGGCGGCGCGGCAGCGTGGTGACGTCCTGGCTGCTCGACCTGACGGCAAGCGCGCTGGCCAAGAGCCCGCAGCTCGAAGGCTTCTCCGGCCATGTCGATGATAGCGGCGAAGGCCGCTGGACGATCGAGGCCGCAATCGAGGAAGCTGTGCCGGCTGACGTTCTGGCGGCGTCGCTGTTCGTGCGCTTCCGCTCCCGCCAGGATCATACCTTCGCCGAGAAGGTGCTTTCGGCGATGCGGCTGGGCTTCGGAGGTCACGTCGAAGCACCGAAGAAATAGCTAGAGGAGGTCTGCGATGCGTGTTGGCGCCTTCTATTTCCCGGCCGACTACGGAATCAACGTGGCGGAGCTGGCCAAGGCCCTCGAGGACCGCGGCTTCGATTCGCTGTTCGTGCCCGAGCACACCCACATCCCGGCCAGCCGCAAGTCGCCCTTCCCGGGCGGCGGCGAACTGCCCAAGCGCTATTCGCACACCCACGATCCGTTCGTGGCGCTGAGCTTCGCCGCCGCGGCGACCAAGAAGCTGAAACTCGGCACCGGCATCCTGCTGGTGCCGCAGCACGAGCCGATCGTCACGGCCAAGGCCATCGCCTCGCTCGACCAGCTCTCCGGCGGCCGCTTCATCTTCGGCATCGGCGGCGGCTGGAACGTCGAGGAGATGGAGAACCACGGCGCCAAGTACCAGACGCGCTTCAAGCAGATGCGCGAGCATGTGCTGGCGATGAAAGAACTGTGGACCAAGGAAGAGGCCTCCTACAACGGCGAGTTCGTGAAGTTCGACCGCGTCTGGTCGTGGCCGAAGCCGGCGCAGAAACCGTATCCGCCGGTGATCCTGGGTGGCGAGACCGACCATACGCTGCGCCGGGTCATCGAGTACTGCGACGGCTGGTTTCCGCGGCCGCGCGGCGGCTTCGATGTCGTGAAGGGCGTCGCGCATCTGTACCGGATGGCGGAGAAGGCGGGTCGCGATCCGTCGACCATCACGACCATCGTGTTCGGCGCAGCCAACGACGCCAAGGCGCTGGAGAGCTACGACAAGGCCGGCATCCAGAGCGCGCTGCTGGCGATCCCCGACGAGAGCCGCGACGAGATCCTGCGCTATCTCGACAAGATCGCGCCGCTCGCGAAGCTGCCGCTGGCCGCATGACCGTCGCCATCGGCCTCGGCCTGATGGAGTTCCCGTTCGCCGGGGCGGGGGACTACTGGCGCTGGGTCGACCTCTGCGAGGCGGGCGGCGTCGATTCGCTGTGGCAGACCGACCGGCTCATAAGCCGCCAGCCGATCCTGGAATGCATGGCGACGATGGCGGCCCTGGCCGGCCGCACGCGTCGCCTGCGCTTCGGCATGAACGTCGTGTCGCTGGCTCTGCGCGATCCGGTGCTCTTGGCCAAGCAGTGCGCCACCATCGATGTGCTGTCCGAAGGCCGCCTGCTGCCGGGCTTCGGCATCGGCAGCCCGCTGGGGCCGGAATGGGAGGCGCTCGATATCGACACCAAGACGCGCGGCCGGCGAACCGATGAATCGCTGCAGATCATCGCCCGGCTGTGGCGCGAGGACAGCGTCGACTTCGAAGGCAGGCACTACAAGCTGAAGGCGGCGTCGATCTCGCCCAAGCCGGTGCAGCCCGACCTGCCGATGTGGATCGGCGGCTCGTCGGAGGCCGCGATCCGCCGTACGGCGCGCTACGGCACCGGCTGGCAGTCCGGCGCCGAATTGCCGGACGCCGTCGGCAAGGTCATCGCCGCGATCAAGAAGGCGACGGCCGAGGCCGGCCGCACGATCGACGAGGATCATTACGGTGCCGCGTTCCCCTTCTACTTCGGCAGTCCGGGCGACGGCGTTCTGTCGGCCGCTATGGCCGCCTACCAGAAGCGAACGGGCCGCAATCCGTCGGGCTATTTCGCCATCGGCGACGAGACGGTGATCCTCGAGCGCGTCGCTGAATACGTGGCCGTCGGCGTCGAGAAGTTCATCCTGCGGCCGGTCGGGCCTGATGGCGATGCGATCATCGCCCAGACCAGGAAGCTCATCGACAAGGTGCTGCCGCAGGTCGAAGCGCGGTGGCCCAAGAAGGCGAAAGCGGCGTAGCGCAGCAGTTGGCAGAAGGTCAGCGCGGCACGAAGTCGGGTCGCTTGACCCCCGGCATCGAGTCGTAGGCGCGGGCGATCGCCTGTTCGGGTGTTCGCGCTACGCCGCTGTCCCAATAGATCGCCTTCAACCAAAGCGCAGGTTCGGTCCTGTCGCCTCCCCAGAAGAAGTTGGGCAACAAACTTGCACGAAGCATGTCAGCCCCCCGCGCAATGAACGTTGCATCTCGCTTGCCGCCTTGTGCCAGGTGGGCGCAAGCCCATTTGCCGAATTGAAGCAGCGGCGCCTGATCATTGGAAGGTCGTCGCACCTTTGCTGCTTCATAGAGCTTCAGGCCGAGCGCCGGAACGTTCGCGGCAAGTGCCATAGCCAGACGCTGGCTCAAGACCTGTTGGCGTTCCTGCTGAACCTGGGCGGCTTGGTCGGCGCTCGCCTGCTGCCAACTTTGCCACTCTATTTCGAGTGCCGAGGCAAGCTGCGTTTCTCCGTTGTCGCCACGACTCAACCACTTGCACAGGCCGAGGGTTCTTCGCCACGAGTACAAAGCATACCATCCGTCACGCCGATGATTGCCCCGGATGGAGTTCACGTCTGGCTCGGATTGAGTTTCCATCCAAGCGATAATTTGCTCGAGTGTTGGCCGCACTTCGTCAGCTAAGCCGACCAAGTAGGCGTCAATGAAGCCGTTGGTCAGGAGCGCGACGTAATGTGGTTGCCCTTCGCGAGGGATGCGCTCGGGATGGAGTCGGTCTCGACCTTCAGACTGAAGTCCAGCCATCCTTGGCGCTCGCCTATCGGATCAAACTTTGCCAACATCGTCACGACCTTGGCGTAGATGGACAGTGGCACAATCTTTCAACGCCAATCGATGTTTGCGATATCGGACTTTTACTCGGCTGGCGAGACGCGTTCCTTATGGTAGATTTATTTTGTACGCCATCAATCATTGATTGTATTTTGTCGGAGGTGCTATCAGTAGCGCTGATGGACGCAAGCTGCTCGCAGCTTCGGTCGAATGAATCCGCGCCAATCAGACCCAGACTGTCGACATCTTCAGCGGGCCGGCAGTGGAAGTGACGACCCCGTAATCTTCTGGTCATTGCAAAGGAGGAAACCATGCATATCGGCGCGGCGATGTTCTTCACCGACTACTCCATGACGCCGGCGGAGCTTGGCGTGGCGCTGGAAGAACGCGGCTTCGAATCGGTGTGGGCGCCCGAGCACTCGCACATCCCGCTGACGCGCAAGTCGGAATGGCCGGGCGGCGGCGAGCTGCCCAAGAAGTACTACGACGCCATGGATCCCTTCGTGACCCTGACGGCAGCGGCCGCGGCGACGAAGAAGCTGAAGGTCGGCACCGGCGTCTGCCTGGTCAATCAGCGCGATCCCATCCAGACCGCCAAGGCGGTGGCCTCGATCGACCAGATTTCCGGCGGGCGCTTCCTGTTCGGCGTCGGCAACGGCTGGAACCAGGACGAGATGGAGAACCACGGCACCGACTTCGAGAGCCGCCACAAGCTGGTGCGCGAGCGCATCGAGGCCATGAAGGTGATCTGGACCAAGTCCAAGGCCGAGTATCACGGCGACATGGTGAAGTTCGATCCCATGATGGCCTGGCCCAAGCCGGTGCAGAAGCCGCACCCGCCGGTGCTGGTCGGCGGCGCCTTCCCCTACGGCGCGCGCCGCGCCGTGCGCTACGGCGACGGCTGGATGCCGCTGCGCCGGCGCAAGGCCTACGCCGAGGTGCGCGACCTGATCCCGAAGTTCCAGGCGATGGCCAAGGAGGCCAACCGCGATCTCGCCTCGCTGCCGATCTCGATCTGGGAATCGAAGGAGGACGAACGCGAGCTCAAGCGCGACCAGGACGCTGGCGTGGTCCGCGTCATCGTCAGCCTCGACTCGGAGAAGTCCGACAAGATCCTGCCGATCCTCGACCGCTGGGCAAAGCTTGCGGAGAAGGTCAAATAGTCATACGTGGACCGCGGGCGTCTCGCCCGCTCATGATTCATCAGCGGGCGAGACGCCCGCGGTCCGCGCTTCGCTACACGAGAGACAGCACGTCGCGCTTGAACTTCTGCATCTCGGCCAGCACGCCGTCGACGGTGCTGCCGGCGAAGCCGAAGTCGAGGCAGCCGACGCCGATCTCCTTCAGCGTCTTGATGTCGGCGGCGAGCTCGGCCGGCTTGCCGGAGAACAACCGGCGCTCGCCGTCGCCCGCCTTGGCCGGCGCATTCTCGCCGAACTGCGTGACACGCAAGGTGAGGCCGACGGTGTCGGGCTTGCGGCCGGCTTCGGCCGTCATCTTGCGCAATCGGTCGACCTGCGTCTTGAAGCGCTTCAGGCTGTCCAGCGGATTGGCCGGGTTGGTGCCGATCGGATACCAGGCATCGCCCAGCTGCGCCGTACGGCGCAGGGCGGGGCCGCTCTCGCCGCCGACCCAGATCGGCGGATGCGGCTTCTGCACCGGCTTGGGGTCGAGCAGGATGTTGTCGAAGCGCACGTGCTTGCCGGCGAACTTCGGGTTGGGCTTGGTCCAGAGCTCGATGAAAGCCTTGATGTACTCGTCGGTAACCTTGCCGCGCTCGGCGAAATCAGGCGCCTGGATCGCCTCGAACTCCTCTTTCATCCAGCCTGCGCCGATGCCGAGCGTCAGCCGGCCGCCCGACAGCACGTCGATGGTCGCCAGCATCTTGGCGGTCAGTACCGCGGGGCGATGCGGCACGACCATGACCGAGGAGACCAGCCGCAGCTTCTTCGTCTTGGCCGCGACGAAGGCCATCTCGATCAGCTGCTCGTGCCGCTCGACCCGGGAACCTGCAGGGAATTCACCGGTGTTGCTGTAGGGGTATTTGGCCTCGATGTCGGTCGGGATCACGACATGGTCGCTGAAAGTGGCGTAGTCGAAGCCCATGGCCTCGGCCTCGACCACCAGCTTCACCAACTGATCGGTTGCCGACATTGGCCCGGCGGTCGGTGCGTTGAAGCCGAATTGCATGTCTGGTCTCCTCCAACCCGGTGTCGTTGTCGCCATACTACACGATGCGGGCGGCCCGGATTGCCGCTATCGTCCCGACGACTGGCGTACTCTTGAGGTTGATGATGTCGGAGCTTTCCGGGCTGATGGCGGATGCGGCGCGCCTGCGCGACCAGGGCCATGGCCGGCTGATCACATACTCGCGCAAGGTCTTCATTCCGTTGACCAAGCTCTGCCGCGACGTGTGCCACTACTGCACCTTCGCCGAGACGCCGCACGCCGGCCAACCGGCCTATCTCTCGCCCGACGAGGTCTTGGCCATCGCCCGCGCCGGCAAGGAAGCCGGCTGCACCGAGGCGCTGTTCACCCTGGGCGACAAGCCCGAGCTGCGCTACCGCGCCGCGCGCGAGGCGCTGGCCGAGCTCGGTTACGAATCGACCATCGCCTACCTCACCGCGATGTGCGCTCTGGTGCTGCGCGAGACCGGCCTGCTGCCGCACGCCAACCCCGGTGTCATGACGCGAGATGAGATCGCCGCGCTGCGCGAGGTCACGGCGAGCCAGGGCATCATGCTGGAATCGACCAGCGAGCGTCTGTGCGAGAAGGGCGGCGTGCATTTCGGCTCGCCCGACAAGCATCCGGCCGTTCGCCTGGAGACCATCCGGCTCGCCGGCGAACTGAAGGTGCCGTTCACCACCGGCATCCTGATCGGCATCGGCGAGACGCGCGAGGAGCGGCTGGACGCTCTGCGCGCCATCGGTGACCTGCATGCGAAGTACGGTCACATCCAGGAAGTGATCGTCCAGAACTTCCGCGCCAAGCCGGACACCAAGCTCGCCGACGCCGACGAGCCCGACCTCGACGATCTCTGTTGGACCATCGCCCGGGCGCGTTTGATCCTGGGGCCGGACATGAACATCCAGGCGCCGCCCAATCTGTCGCCCGGCGTCTATCAGCGCCTGGTTGCTGCCGGCATCAACGACTGGGGTGGCGTCTCGCCGGTCACGCCGGATCACGTGAATCCCGAAGCACCCTGGCCCGCCGTCGAGGAGCTGGCGCGCAGGAGCGCCGAGACCGGCAAGGTCCTGGTCAACCGGCTCGCCGTCTATCCGTCCTACGTCCGCAAGCCCGAGCTCTGGCTGGCGCCCGAGGTGGCGGCCCAGGTGCGGCGCATGGCCGATGCCGAGGGCCTGGCGCGCGACAACGACTGGGCGCCCGGCAACACCGAGCCGCCGCCCGCGCCGCAGGTGCTTTTGCGCGAGGTCGATCCCGAGATCGTGCGCATCGTCGATCGCGCGACCGGCGGCACGCGCCTCGATCATCCCGAGATCCAGCGCCTGTTCACGGCGCGTGACGCCGACTATCGCCATGTCACCCAGGCGGCCGACGCGCTGCGCAAGGCGGTGAGCGGCGAGGTCATCCGCTACGTCGTCAACCGCAACATCAACTACACCAACATCTGCTACTTCCGCTGCCGCTTCTGCGCCTTCTCCAAGGGCCGCACGCACGACGACCTGCGCGGCAAGCCTTACGATCTCGCGCTGGAGGAGGTGTCGCGGCGCGCCGTCGAGGCGTGGGAGCGCGGCGCCACCGAGGTCTGCCTGCAGGGCGGCATCCATCCCGACTACACCGGCGAGACCTACGAAGCGATCTGCCGCGCCATCAAGGAAGCGGTGCCGGGCATGCACATCCATGCCTTCTCGCCGCTCGAGGTGACGCAGGGTGCGGCGACGCTCGACCGGCCGATCGACACGTTCCTCGCCGGCCTCAAGGAGGCGGGGCTCGGCACTCTGCCCGGCACGGCGGCAGAAATCCTCGACGACGAGGTGCGCGCCATCATCTGCCCGGACAAGATCAACACCCAGCAATGGCTCGACGTGCAGCGCGCAGCGCACAAGCTCGGCCTGCGCACGACCTCGACCATCATGTACGGCCATGTCGAGACCTCGCTCGCCTGGGCGCGCCATCTGCTGGCGCTGCGCGACCTCCAGGTCGAGACAGGCGGCTTCACCGAATTCGTGCCGCTGCCGTTCGTGCACATGGAAGCGCCGATGTACCGCCAGGGCCTGGCGCGCCGCGGCCCGACCTTCCGTGAGGCGGTGATCATGCATTCGATTGCCCGCCTGGTGCTGCATCCGGCCATCACCAACATCCAGACCTCGTGGGTGAAGATGGGGCCGGCCGGTGCCGCGATCTGCCTGAATGCCGGCGCCAACGATCTCGGCGGCACCTTGATGAACGAGAGCATCTCGCGCGCCGCCGGCACACAGCACGGTCAGGAATTCCCGCCCGACGCCATGGAGAAGCTGATCGTCTCGATCGGCCGCACGCCGCAGCAGCGCACCACGCTCTATGGCCCGGTCGACGAGGAGCGTAGGGCGGCGTCGTTCGTTGCCGCCGACCTGGCGCCGATCGTGCTGACGCCGCCACGCAAGCGTGCCGCGGCTTAACCCATTCAAGTTCCTCTCCCCCTATCGGGGGAGAGGAGCTTGAGTCAGAAGCTTCGGCACACCCATCTCTTCGAGCAGCGCCCGGGTGCGCGTGCCGATCGATTGCGGCAGGGCGAGGAACATCGCGAGGTCGACCGGATGGTCGATGTCCATGGCGATGCCCGGCTGATGGATCACCGTCGGCTCGATGTTGCAGCGCTGCGCCGCGTCGAGGTGCGGATAGTAGCTGTTGTCGCCGAAGCGCAAGGGCACCGCATTGGGCGGCGAGCAGATCACGGTGTTCGATCCGAGATGATCGTGCGCCGGCGAGATCGTGAAGGACGGCCCCGGCAGATGCGCGCCCACGACCAGGCTGATCTCCTGCGAGGTCACGGCGGGAATGTCGGCCGGCAGGGTGAGCATGGCGCCGCGCTTCTCCTGGGCCAGCAGCTTCAAACCGGCGGTGACGCTGCCGGTGTGGCCGTCGCGCGCGCCGTCGGTCACCACGCGTGCGCCCAGGCGCTTGGCGAGCGCCGTCGCGTGCGGGTCGATGGTGACGACCATGGTCCCGGCGAGGCTCGGGGTGGTGACCACGGCCTCCAGCACCTCGCTCATCATCACCTCGATCAGCGCGCGGCGCTGCGCCGGTGAGAGCAGGGGCGCCAGCCGCTGCTTGGCGCCGTCCAGTTCCTTGATGGGCACGACGGCCCAGATGTCGTTGGTGCTCACGAAAGAGAATCCGCAAAGGAGAGAACGGTGCGCGCCAGGGCTTCCTTGGTAACGACGCTGGTCATCAGGGTGGGAGCCACATGCACCTTGCCGGGCACGCCTTCGGCGTCGCCCTGGTCGACGACATAGCCGTCCAGAAGGTTGCCGTAGCGTTTGGCGACGGACGCGGAGGTCACGGCATGGCCGAGCTCCTGCAGCATCTTGGCCGTCGGCCCCTTGACCGCCTTGCCGCCGACGATGGGCGAGATCGCCACGACGGGCGCGCCACAGCTCTCGATCGCGGCGCGCATGCCCGGCACGGCAAGGATCGGCTCGATGCTGATGAAGGGATTGGAGGGGCAGATCACGACAGCGCGCACCTTGCCCGCCAGCGCCTTGATGACGTCCGGCTGCGGCCGCGCCTTGGCGGCGCCGTCGAACACCAGCTCGCGCACGACCGGCCGGCACTGCTGGCGCACGAAGTAGTCCTGGAAATCGATCCAGCCGTCGTCGCTTCTGACGCGCGTCGGCACGGGGTCGTCGCTCATCGGCAGGATGCGATGGGCGATGCCGAGGCGGCGGGTGATGTCGATGGTGATCTGCGACAGCGTCTCGCCGGCGCGCAGCCGGCGCGTGCGCTCGACATGCATCGCAAGATCGCGATCGCCCAAGCGGAACCAGTCGGCGCCGCCCACCGAGGCGATGGTCGCCATGAACGACCAGGTCTCGTCGCGTCGGCCCCAGCCCTGCTCGGTGTTGTCGAGACCGGCCAGCACGTAGGTGAGCGTGTCGATGTCGGGGCAGATCTTCAGGCCGAGATGCTCGAAGTCGTCGCCGGTGTTGGCGATGACCAGAAGCTCGTCGGCCGGCAAGACACGGCTCAGGCCCAACGCCAGCTTGGCCCCGCCGACACCGCCGGACAGGGCGACGACCAAGCCCTTGCTCACCGGAACATGTCCTCGGCGGCGGGCCGCACCAGCTCCGAAGCCGGGTTGTCAGGCGCATTCCAGGTGAGGCCACGCACGAGAATGGCGGGCTGCGATTCGTTGCCCTGGCCCTGGACCAGCGAGGCGGCGGCGGCGATCTCGTCGGCGAAGCCCGAGATGCTGACCTGGAGCGTGCGGCCGAACAGGTCGGGATTGCCGCGCAGGTCGAGCAGGGCGGGCAGGCCTGCCGCGCCGATGGCGATGCCCTGCGTGCCGCGCCGCCACGCCCGGCCGAAACTGTCGGTGATGATGACGGCGGGAGCCGTGCCCAAAAGCTCGCCGAGCCGCGTGCGAATCTTGTCGGCGCTGCCGTCGGGATCGACGGGCAACAGCAGAGCGCGCTCGACGCCGTCGGTCGGGCCGACATTGGACTGGTCGATGCCGGCATTGGCCATGACCCAGCCGCGCTTGTGCTCGACGATCAGCACGTTGGGTCGCGAGCGCACGACTCGCACCGATTCCGACAGGATCAGCTCGACCAGCCGCGGGTCCTTCTGGATCTCGGCCGCCAGCTTGATGGCGCGCTCCGACGGCTTCACCGAGGCGAGCTCGACGCTGCGGCCCTCGGCCTTGGAGACGATCTTCTGGGCGAGCGCCAGCACGTCGCCCTTCTGCGGCCTGAGGCCGGCCCGTGAAAATCCCTCGGCTAAAAGGGCCGCCAGGTCGTCGCCTGCCTTGATCATCGGCAGGCCGGGGAGCGCCAGCAATTCCAGCCTGGCGACGCTCATCCGAAGCGCTTGCGCAGGCGCGGCAGGACTTCCTTGCCGTAGAGGTCGAGGAAGCGCGCCTGGTCGGGACCGGGCGCGTGGAAGACGAGATGGTTGAAGCCCAGCCCGACATAGTAGCCGATCTTCTCGACCTGCTCCTCGGGATCGCTGGACACGATCCAGCGGCTGGCCGCGCGCTCGAGCGGCAAGGCGTCGGCCAGGCGCTGCATCTCGACGGGGTCCTCGACCGACGTCTTCTCCTCGGGCGTCAGCGCCAGGGCGGCCCAATGGCGCGTGTCCTGCAGCGCGCGCTCCTTGTCGGTGTCGAACGACACCTTGACCTCGATCATGTAGTCGTAAGGCTGCTTGCGCTCGCCGCCTGCGGCAATGCCTTCGGCGACCTTGGGCAACAAGGTCTCGGTGTAGAGCTCGCGCTTCTTGCCGCTGGTGCAGATGAAGCCGTCGCCCTGGCGTCCGGCGTACTTGGCCACCAGCGCGCCGGCGGCGGCCACATAAATCGGCACCTCGACGTCGGGCCGGTCGTAGATCGTGGCCTTCTCGGTCTTGTAATACTCGCCTTCGAAGGTGACGCGCTCGCCGCGCCACAGCGTCCGGATCAGGTTCACCGCCTCGCGCAGGCGGGCGAAGCGTTCCTTGAACTCGGGCCAGGGCTGGCCGGTCGAGGGCACCTCGTTCAGCGATTCACCGGTGCCGATGCCCAGGATGACGCGGCCCGGGAACATCGAGCCAAGCGTGCCGAAGGCCTGGGCCACGATCGAGGGGTGATAGCGGAAGGTGGGCGTCAGCACGCTGGTGCCGATGGCGACCTTCGAGGTGCGGGCGCCCAACGCGCCCAGCCAGGCCACCGAGTTGGGCGCGTGGCCGTCGATGTGCTTCCACGGCTGGAAATGGTCGCTGACGAACACCGATTCGAACCCGGCCTGCTCGGCATGGACCGAGAAGTCGAGGAGCTTGCCGGGCGCGAATTGTTCGGCCGACGCCTTGTATCCGAGCTTGAGCACGGTGATGCTTCCTTATGGAGATGCGGGATCAGACGAAGTCTTAATGGACCGGCATGCTGCTCACAACCGCCCCTTGGTCCTCGTGGTCATGGGGGTATCGGGTTCCGGCAAGACCACGGTCGGCAAGCTGCTGGCCGAGCGGCTGGGCTGGCACTACCAGGAAGGCGATGCGCTGCATCCGCCGGAGAACGTCGCCAAGATGACTGCCGGCACGCCGCTCAGCGACGACGACCGCGCGCCCTGGCTGTGCCGGATCGCCGACCGCATCGACGCCTGGCGCAGCGCTGGTGAAGCGGGTGTGGTCACTTGCTCGGCGCTGAAACGCGCCTATCGCGACATCATCATCGGCGAGCGGCCCGATGTCCGGCTGGTCCATCTCAGGGGGGCGCGCGAGCTGATCGGTCGGCGCATGGCGGCGCGAAAGGGCCACTTCATGCCGACCGCACTGCTCGACAACCAGTTCGCCACCCTGCAGGAGCCCACTCCCGACGAGCGGGCGATCACCGTCGATGTCGGCGGCACGCCGGCCGAGATCGTCGACGAGATCCTGCGGCGACTGCCGCCCGAATTGGAACTGGCGCCCGCGTAGCGGCTCGACCTGCGACCGATATGCGGAGCGCATTGACCGTGGTCGGCCGGGAGCGATAGGCTCGCCGCGAAGCAAGCGCCGAAAAGTGCGCGAAATCTAGAAAATCGTCTGGAGGGAACGAGATGTCGATCAAGCGTCGTACAGTCCTGACCGGTTCTGCCGCCGGCATGGTATCGCTAACATCCGGGCTCGCGGCCCCGGCCATCGCCCAGAACGAGCCGCTCCGCATCGGCTATCTTCCGGCGTTGACCGGCCCGTCGTCGTCGACCGGCGTCGGCATCAACCGTGGCGTCCAGCTCGGCGTCGAGGAGATCAACAATTCAGGCGGCATCAAGGGCCGCAAGATCGAGCTGGTCAGCCGCGACACGCAGAGCGATCCGACCAAGGCGGTCAACGCCGTGGCCGAGCTGACGCAGCGCCAGAAGGTCGCGATGATCTTCGGGCCGGTGAATTCGGGCGAGGCGCTGGCGGCGACGCCGCTGATCGCGCGCGACAAGGTGCCGATGCTGCACCCGTGCTGGGTCGACGAGCTGATCGACGTCAAGAAGTATCCGATGGCCTATCGCATCGCGCCGACCAACACGCAGATCGGCAAGGGCGCCAACAATTACGTGGTGAACGTGCTCAAGCTGAAGAAGGTGGCGGTGATCAGCGACACCACCGGCTACGGCACCGCCTCGGTCAACACCTACGTGCCGATGCTGAAGGCGATCGGCGCCGACGTGGTCTACACCAACCACATCGACGCCGCGAACCCCGACCTCAAGCCCGAGCTCCTGCGCATGCAGAACGCCGGCGCCCAGGTCATCATGCCGTGGAGCGTCAACGCCGGCTTCCTGTCCCGCATCTGCAACACGCGCGGAGCCATGAACTGGGACGTGCCGATCGTCGGCCAGACGACGCTCGGCTCCGGCCAGACCAAGGCCCTGCTCGAGAAGCCCGAGTACTGGAACAAGGTCTACTCGAACAACTTCCGGCAGGTCTGCTACATCAACGGCAAGCTTCTGCCCAAGGCGGAAGAGTTCGTCGACCGGCTCAAGAAGGCCAAGATCGAGTTCGCCGACACGCTGCTCTGGTGGGTGGCGCTGGGCTGGGACAGCGCGCTCCTGATGGCCGACACGTTCAAGGCCGTCGGCACCAAGAACGAAGACATCGTCGGCTACATGAACAAGATCAAGGACAGGCCGGGCATCTACGGCACCGTCACCTGGACGCCGCAGGAGCACAACGGCTTCCCCGACAACGAGGTCGTCATGTGCGAGGTCAACTCGCTCAAGGACGGCGCCTTCAACGTCGCGCCGGGCTACGCCTCGTAGTGCCACATGACCTCACCCCGAGGAGGGCGCGCAAGCGCCCGTCTCGAAGGGTGGGTGACAGCATGACTGGTTCCCACCCTTCGAGACGCGGCCCGTTGGGCCGCTCCTCAGGGCGAGGTGTCGTTTCCGGAAGAATAGGTAAGCCGTGCTCCAATCCATCATCTCCTACGGCCTTGCGGTAGGAGCGGTCTACGCACTGATCGGCGTCACGTACAACGTGATGTTCTCGGCATCGCGTGTCTTCAGCTTCACCGCGGGCATGCTGGGAATGCTGGGCGGTGTGCTGGGCGCGCTGTTCATCCAGAAGTGGGGCATGAACGCCGTCCTGGGGTTCGTGCTGGTGCTGGCCTGTGGGGCGGTGCTCGGCATCGTCACCGAAATCCTGACCGTGCGGCCGGTGCTCAAGAGCATCGAGCAGCATCTCTATGTGCTGTCGACGCTGGCCTTCGCGCTGATGATCCAGCAGGTGACGGCGATCGAGTTCGGCACCGAGGCGTTTCCCTTCCCGCCGTTGATCCCGATCGATCCCGATTCCTTCCTGGGCATCGTCGACCAGAAGTTCTGGCTGCCGGTGCTGGCCTGCATCGTCACCATCGCCGCTCTGGAGTTCCTCTATCGCAAGACGCTGATCGGCCGCGCCTTCCTCGCCATTGCCGAGGACAGCTACGCCGCCCGTGCGCTCGGCCTGCCCGAGACGCGGCTGCGGATCGCGAGCTACGCCATTGCCGGCATCATCGGCACGCTGGCGGGCTTTACCGGCGCGCAGATGCTGCTCGCCTACTTCGGCAACCAGGCGATCCTGAACTTCTACGGCTTCGTGCCGGTGGCGCTGGGCGGCATGGGCTCGAATCGCGGCGCGGTGATCGGCGGGCTGGCGCTCGGCATTTTCCAGCAGGCGGCGAACTTCCTGGTCGGCGGCATCTTCGCCGCGGTCGCGGTGTTCGCGGTGTTCATCGTCGTGCTGCTGCTCCGGCCCGAGGGCCTGGCCGGCGCGGCGACGGCACGGCGCGTGTGAGGGAAGGGGCATGACCGATACCGCCGCTTCCTCTCCGGCGCGCGCCGCCGGCACCTCCTGGCTCGGCTGGCTCGAGGGCAAGCTGTCGTGGATCCTGCTCGGGCTTGTGGGCCTGCTGCTGCCCCTGCTCGACGACAGCTACATCGGTGTCATCGCCCAGCGCGCCTACATCTACTGGGTCCTGTCGGCCGGCCTGAACCTGGTCGTCGGCTATGCCGGCCAGATCGCCATCGGCTGGGTGTCGATGCTGACCCTGGGCGCCTACACGACGGCGGCGCTGGCTGCCGGTCGTATCGGGCCGGAGTGGAATCCCTACCTTGCGTTGGTGGCGGGCGGCGTGATGGGCGCGATATTCGGCGTCATCGTCGGCCTGCCGGCGCTCAGGTTGCGCACCTTCTATTTCGCCATGACGACGCTTGGCTTCGCCACCATCGTCACCCAGGTGGCGCTGGCCTGGAAGGATGTCACGGGCGGCGGCGTCGGCACGCCGGGCCCGACCTTCTCCTGGCCGTTCGAGCCGGGCTGGGGCTTCTACTATTTCTGCTTCATCCTGGCGGCGCTGGCGACCTGGGTGACGGCCAACATCGGCTCCAGCCGCTACGGCCGTGCATTGGTGGCGATCCGCGACGCCGAGGTCGCCGCCGAAGCCTCGGGCATCGCCAAGCCCAAGCTCCTGATAATGGTCTTCCTGCTGGCCGGCGCGCTCGGCGGCGTGGCCGGCGGGCTGTTCGCTTCGCTGCAGTCCTACATCACGCCCGACGCCTTCACCTTCGAGATGTCGGTGCTGTTCTTCATCGCCATCCTGATCGGCGGCCGCGGTTCGATCCTGGGACCGGCGCTCGGCACCATCATCCTGACGGCATTGCCCGAGTTCGCCGCGCCGCTGGTCCAATGGTCGACGTTCCTCTATGCCGCGCTGCTGCTGCTGATCGTGCTGCTGATACCGGGCGGCATCGCCGACCTGCTCGACTTCAAGAACCGCCGGCCCCTCGAGCAGCATCGCGAGATCGCCCCCCGCAAGGAACTGCTGAGCCGCGCCCTCGACAAGACGGACGGTAGGCACAGCATCGTGCTCAAGGACATCGCGCTCCACTTCGGCGGCGTGCGGGCGATCGACGGGCTCGATCTCGAAATCCGCTCGGGCGAGGTGCACGGCCTGATCGGACCCAACGGCAGCGGCAAGACCACGACGCTGAACGTCATCTCGGGCTACTACAAGCCGAAGGCCGGCACGCTGAAGCTCGACGGCGGCGACCTGCCGTTCGACCGGCCGCATCTGCGCGCCAACTACCGCATCGCCCGCACCTTCCAGACGCCGCGCGTGGTGGGTGCCGCCTCGGTGCTGGAGAACGTCATGATCGGCGGCACCGTGCACGGCCAGGCGACCTTCGCCGAGGCCCTGCTGTCGCTGCCGCGCAACCGCCGCGACGAGAAGCTTTTACGCGCAGCGGCGATGCAGGCCCTGGCAACGGTCGGCCTGGAATCGCTTGCCGATGTGCGCGCCGACCGCCTGCAGCACAGCGAATTGCGCTTCATGGAGATCGCCCGCGCCCTGATGCTGCGGCCGGCCTTCCTGATGCTCGACGAGCCGGCCGCCGGCCTGTCGCCCGAGGAGATCCGCCGCCTCGGCGATCTCATCAAGGCGATCAGCCGCGAGGGCACCGGTGTGCTGCTGGTCGAGCACCATGCCGACCTGATCTTCGACATCTGCGATCGCGTCACCGTGCTCAACCTCGGCAAGATGCTGGCCGCCGGCACGCCCAACGAGATCCGTTCGCATCGGGAGGTGGTCAGTGCCTACCTTGGCGCCTGACGCGCGGGTCGAACCGCTGCTCAAGGTCAGCGGCCTGTCGGCCGGCTACGGCAAGATCGGCGTGCTGAACGGCATCGACTTCGGTCGGCGCCGGCGAGATCGTGGCTTTGCTCGGCCCCAACGGCGCCGGCAAGAGCACGCTCTTGAAGGCCATCTCGGGCCTGCTGCCGCGCACCGGCACCATCACCTTCGGCGGCCAGGACATGAGCAAGACCGGCCCGCGCGAGGCGGTGAATGCCGGGCTGGTGCACGTGGTCGAGGGCCATCGCGTCTTCACCCAGCTCAGCGTGCACGACAACGTCATGCTGGCAGGCTACGGCATGAAGGGCGCTGCGCTGGCCGAGCGCGTCGAGGAGGCGCTGACGTTCTTCCCCGAGATCGCCGCCAAGCGCAACGACCGCGCCGTGACCCTGTCGGGCGGCCAGCAGCAGATGCTGGCGGTGGCGCAGGGCCTGGTGCGCCGGCCGCGCCTCCTGATGCTCGACGAGCCGTCCGCGGGCCTCTCGCCGGTGCTGGTCGATCGTGTGCTCGCCGCTGCGGCGCAGTTGCGCGACGCCGGCACCGCCGTGCTACTGGTCGAGCAGCTGATCGAAAAGGCGCTGAAGCTCGCCGACCGCGTCTACGCGCTGGCGCGCGGCTCGATCGTGCTCGAAGCGCGCACGAGCGAGGACGACCTCCCCAATCGCCTCGAGCACGCCTACTTCGGACAGGACGCGAGCGCACCGCTCGCGTCATAGTCTTCCGGACCGCGAGCCTCCGGCTCGCTCATGAATCGCGGTCCGGAAGAGCATGACCGTGAGTCCGACAAGCGGCTCTTCAGACCGAGTGCTATTGACCGTTTCCGAAGCACGCCCGATAGTCCGTCTCGCCATCAGTCGAGTCCCAAGAACTACAAGACAAAGTCATCGTTTCGGGAGGAGCTCATGATTCGGCAGCTTGCGGGAGCAATGACTCTCGCTGTCGCCGCGCTTGCCGTCGCGACCGCGCCGCTGCGCGCCCAGGACCAGAAAGGCACCCTCGTCTTCGCCGTCGAAACGCTGAGCGGCCAGACACTCGATCCAATCCTCGAAGGACGCCCGGGCAACGCCGTCTACCAAGCGGCGATGTACGATTCGCTGGTCGGCTTCGACCTGCAGAAGGGCGGCGTCGGGCCCGGTGTCGCCGAACGCTGGGAGCTGTCGCAGGACGGCCTCACCTGGACCTTCTTCATCCGTCCCGGCCAAGTCTTCCATAACGGCGACAAGCTCACGGCCCACGACGTCAAGTTCAGCCTCGAGCGCCAGATGGGACCGGGCTCGCTGGCCGCGGCGGCCGCCAGCATGAAGCGCACCATCAAGAGCATCGAGGTGGTCGACGATCTCACCGTGAAGGTCAACACCGTCAGCCCGCAAATCGGCCTGCCGGCCGCCCTCTCGCGCGCCGTGGCGCCGGAAGGCGCCATCATGCCCAAGGCCTACATCGAGAAGGTGGGTGAGGAGGAGTTCCGCAAGAAGCCGGTCGGCAGCGGCCCGTGGAAGTTCGTGCGCAACGTGCCGGGCGATCGCATCGAGTTCACCGCCGTCGCCAAGCACTGGCGCGGCACGCCGAGCTTCAAGGACCTGCACATCCTGCTGGTGCCCGAGGAGAGCACGCGCATGGCCATGGTGCGCACCGGCGAGGCGGCGATCGCCTCGATCGGACCTGAGACCATGCTCAGCGCCTCGCGCGGCGGCCTGGAAGTTCTGGCGGTGCCGGGCACCATGCAGGCGGTCTTCCAGTTCTGGGGAAGCTGGAAGCCGGAGATGAAGGATTCGCCCATCGCCAAGCCGCGCGTGCGCCAGGCGCTGTCGCTGGCCATCGACCGCAAGCAGGTGATCGAGCACGTCATGAACGGCAAGGCGCGCGTGCCGTATCCGTTCTCGACCTTCGGCTACACCGACTTCTTCAGCGCCGATCGCTGGCAGAAATGGTCGGAGGAGGCCTATCGCTACGATCCGGTGCTCGCCAAGAAGATGCTGGCCGAGGAGGGCTATCCCAACGGCTTCGAGCTCAAGTTCGCCAATACGGCGCTGCCCGGCACGCAGTTCATGGTCGATATCGGCACTGCTATCGCCGACATGTGGACCAAGGTCGGCGTCAAGGTGACGCTCAAGCACTACGAGTGGGGCTCGTTCGCGCCCATGGAGCGTGGCGACCAGGCCGGCCTGATCGGCTGGGCCTCGATGTACCGCACCGCCGGCCGGCCCGACGCGCCGTGGCGGTACAACGGCGCCTTCTCGCCCGACAGCACGCAGCGCCTGCTGGGCGACAAGGAGACCTGCCCTGAGACCTGCCAGGAGTTCGAGAAGACCTATCGCGCCCTGCTGGCCGAGCTCGACAAGACCAAGCGTACGGCGCTGACCGACCGGATGGTCGAGATCGTCGCCAATTCCTGGACGGTCGTGCCGATCATCGAGGGCATGGGCTACTACGCCATCAACACCAAGAAGGTCGGCCAGTTCGAGGCGATCCCCGGCCGCCACGAGCTGGGCGACGTCTTCGAGCGCATCCCGCGCCCGGACCAGAAGCCCTGGAAGAAGTGAGGCAGCCCCCAGTGGCAATGAGCGCACCATGAAGCGCTATATCGCTCGTCGCCTGATGCAGGGTGTCGGCCTGCTGTTCATGGTGGCGACGATCGTGTTCTTCCTCGGACGGCTGACCGGCAACCCGGTCGACCTGATGCTGCCCGAGGACGCCACCGCCGAGGACCGCGCCCAGCTCACCCAGACGCTGGGCCTCGACGGGTCGCTCTCCGACCAGTTCCTGATCTTCTTCGGCAAGGCCCTGCACGGCGATCTCGGCAACTCGATCCGCATGAAGCAGCCCACGGTCGAGGCCTTTTTCGACCGCCTGCCCAACACCCTGGTGCTGATCCCTTGGGCGCTGCTGCTGGGCATGGCGCTGGGCATACCGCTGGGCGTGGTGGCCGCCCTCAACAGAGGAAGCTGGTTGGACCGGGCGGCGGGCACGGTCGCCGTGCTGGGCGTCGCCATGCCGAGCTTCTGGCTCGGCGTCCTGCTGATCTTCGTGTTCAGCGTCGAGCTGGGCTGGCTGCCGTCGAGCCGCATGGGCGGCCCCGAGCACTACATCCTGCCGGTGATCACGCTCGGCACCTTCCTGGTGGCGGGCTTCATGCGCATCACGCGCTCCGCGATGCTCGAGGTGATGGAAAGCGAGTTCGTCAAGCTCGCGCGCATCAAGGGCCTGAGCGAGACCACGGTGATCTGGAAGCATTGCCTGCGCAATGCCCTGATCCCCGTGCTCACCCTGTGGGGCGTGTTCGTCAGCAACCTGATCACCGGCGCCATCGTCACCGAGACGGTGTTCGCCTGGCCCGGCATCGGCCGGCTGACCTACGAGGCGGTGATCTACCGCGACTTCCCGCTCCTGCAGGCGGTGATCATCCTGAAGTCGATCCTGATCCTGACCATCAACCTCGGCGTCGACATCCTCTATGCCTATGTCGACCCGCGCATCCGGTTGGCATGATGACGAAAAAAGCCCGTCATGACGGAAGGATGAGCCGTGACGATCGCTGACCGTCCATCGCGCACCGTCGAGCAGCGGCGCTGGTCGCTGTGGCGCGCCATGCTGTGGCCCCGGCGCGAGGCGGCGCCGCGGCGCACCGCCCGTGTCCCCTGGGTGCCGATCGCCATCATCTCGGTGATCGTGGTCATGGCGATCTTCGCGCCGCTGCTGGCGCCATACTCGCCGATCGACCAGACGCTGCGCGACAAGCTCCTGCCGCCGGCCTGGATGATGGGCGGCAGCGACAAGTACCTGCTGGGCACCGACGCCTTCGGCCGCGATATCCTGAGCCGCCTGATCTACGGCGCGCGCGTCAGCCTCCTGGTGGCGGTGCTGGCGCTGACGGTGGGCGGCGGCGTCGGGCTGCTGATCGGCATCGTCGCGGGCTATGTCGGCGGCGTGGTCGACAGCATCCTGATGCGCCTGGTGGACGCGGCCTTCACCTTCCCGACCATCCTGTTCGCGCTGCTGCTCGCGGTCACCATGGGGCAGGGGCTGGGGACGCTGGTCATCGCCATCAGCCTGCTGCTGTGGGCGAGCTTCGCGCGCGTCATCCGCGGCGAGGTGCTGGCGTTGCGCCAGCGTGACTTCGTGGCGCTGGCCAAGGTGCGCGGCTGTTCGGCGCCACGCATCATGCTGACCCACATCCTGCCCAACGTGCTCAACACCTTCATGGTGTTGGTGACGCTGAACATCGGCGTGGTGATCATTGCCGAGGCGACGCTCTCCTTCCTCGGCGCCGGCGTGCCGCCGCCGACCCCGACTTGGGGCCTGATGATCTCCGAAGGCCGCGGCCGCATCGCCGACGCCTGGTGGGTGGCGCTGATCCCGGGCATCGCCATCACGCTGCTGGTGCTCTCGGTCAACCTGTTCGGCGACTGGCTGCGCGACCGCCTCGATCCCCGGCTGCGCCAGCTATGAGCGACACCGTCCTCGAAGTCCGCGACCTGCACACCCACTTTTTCCTGCGCCGCGGCGTGGTGAAGGCGGTCGATGGCGTCAGCTTCTCGCTGAAGCGGGGCGAAGTGCTGGGCCTGGTGGGCGAATCGGGCTGCGGCAAGAGCCTCACGGCGCTGTCGCTGATGCGGCTCCTGCCCAAGAACGGGGCGCGCACCGTCAAGGGCGAGGTGCTGCTCGCCGGCGAGAACCTGCTGGAGCGCTCGCCGGCCGAGATGCGCGAGATCCGCGGCCGGCGCATCTCGATGGTGCTGCAGGATCCGCAGACCTCGCTCAACCCCGTGTTCACCGTGGGCGACCAGCTACGCGAGGCGATCGAGCGCCGCCGCAGGGGCGTCTCGCTGTCGGAGATCATGAAGGAGGCGGTGACGGCTTTGCGCCGGGTCGAGATCGCCGCCCCCGAGCAGCGCATCGGCCAGTATCCGCACCAGATGAGCGGCGGCATGAAGCAGCGCGTGGTGGGCGCCATCGCCATCAGCGGCGAGCCCGAGGTGCTGATCGCCGACGAGCCGACCACGGCGCTCGACGTCACCATCCAGCTCCAGTACCTGAAGCTGCTCAAGCGCCTGCAGGCCGAGAACGGCATGGCGATCCTGTTCATCACCCACGATTTCGGCGTGGTCGGCCGCATGTGCGATCGCGTGGCGGTGATGTATGCCGGCCGCATCGTCGAATGCGGGCCGGTGAAGCAGATCTTCGAGGCGCCGCAGCATCCCTATACGCGCGCCTTGATCGCCTCCGTGCCCAAGATGACCGGCCCGGCCGGCCGGCTCACCACCATCGAAGGCCAGCCGCCATCGCTGATGGACCTGCCGGTGGGCTGCCGCTTCGCTTCGCGCTGTTCCCTGGTCGAGCAACGCTGCCTCGAGGCCTATCCCGCATCGGTGCGCGTGGGCGCCGAGCATACGGCCGACTGCTGGAAGGTCTCGCCGCCATGAGCGCCCAGCCGCTGCTGCGCGTCGAAGGGCTGCAGAAGCACTTCGCCTTTACCCGGGGCGTCCTGTTCTCCCGCACGCTCGGCCACGTCAAAGCGGTCGACGACGTCTCGTTCGAGATCCGCGCCGGCCAGACGCTGGGGCTGGTGGGCGAATCGGGCTGCGGCAAGACCACGACCTCGCGCATGATCCTGAACCTCGACGAGCCCACTGCGGGCCGCATCCTGCTCGAGGACCAGCCGATCCATGGCCTGCAGGGCGAGGCGCTCAAAGCCTACCGCGCCAAGGTGCAGGCGGTGTTCCAGGATCCCTGGTCATCGCTCAACCCGCGCATGAAGGTCGGTCGCATCATCGCCGAATCGTTGATCGTCACCGGCTGGGGCGACCGGCAGAAGATCACGGGGCGCGTGCGCGAGCTGCTGCAGCAGGTCGGATTGCGGTCCGAGCAGGCCGAGCAATATCCGCACGAGTTCAGCGGCGGCCAGCGCCAGCGCGTGGCGTTGGCGGCGGCACTCGCCTCGCGGCCGCGGCTGATCGTGCTCGACGAGCCCGTCTCGGCGCTGGATGTCTCGATCCGCGCCCAGATGATGAACCTCCTGAAGGACATCCAGGCGCAGGACGACGTCGCCTACCTGCTGGTCGCGCACGACCTCGCCACGGTGCGCCACATGGCAGACCACACGGTGGTGATGTATCTCGGCAAGGTCGTCGAGCAGGCGCCGACCGAGCAGCTGTTCGCCGACGTGCGGCACCCCTACACCAAGGCGCTGTTCTCCGCCGTCCTGGTCGCCTGGCCGGGGCGGAGCGAGGAGGAGATCGAGCTGCGCGGGGAGGTGCCGTCGCCCTTGAACCCGCCGTCAGGCTGCCGCTTCCATACGCGCTGCCCCTACGTCATGCCGCGCTGCAGTCAGCAGGAGCCGGCCTTGCGTGAGGTCTCGCCAGGCCACACGGTGGCGTGCCATTTGTTCGACAACGACCTCACCCTGAGGAGCGGTCCGCAGGACCGCGTCTCGAAGGGTGGGAACGAGCACAGCTTCTGTTGCCCATCCTTCGAGACGGCGCTTCGCGCCTCCTCAGTCTACATGTCCCACAGGGTGACCGGCCCCACGGCATGCAAGAACGAGGGTTGCGCCGGGTGGTCCGGCGCCGAGCCTCAAGCATGGGGGACCGGTCATGAAGAAGGATACGCTTTGGGTTGGCCTGGACACA
>JACPOB010000079.1 GCA_016185145.1 Rhodospirillales bacterium
CAACAGACCTCAAAAGAAAATGGGGATGGTCGGCACTACACCCCAGATTCGCGCCAAGCCATCCCTCAACCCCTTGATCTCCTTCACTCCGATCAGTCGAAAAAAATCAAACTGACCCTCCAACTGCGCAAGTTGGGCTAGCATTAGACACGTTGGTTGCTTTGGGTTGGCGCGTCGCCACGGTTTGGGAATGCGCTCTTCGGGGACGGAGCAAGTTACCAACAGAGGCCGTTTTGCATACGCTAACGCACTTCGTTCATGCGGACCGAGACCAGCAATCCATCGCGATTGTGGGCGCGTCAGAGTCTCAGAGCTGATTAGCCGGGCGGCCTTCAGGTGCATGCTTCTACACAAGCATGGCCCTAGGTTCAAAGCCCATTCGGAGATTCGCCTACGGCCGGCCGAACACGGCGCACCTACCGGAAATCGGAGCAGCCAGCATTCCAATCGCCCACGATCCGCTGAATGTCTTAGATGAACCCGGCAGCACATCTCAAGGCCCGAGGCCAAAGTTTCTCGCAGACCTGTGCTTTATGCCGGCGCAGTTGACTTCAGCGCTGAGGCGCCTGACGCCAACCCGTTTACTGGTCACTATCTTCTCTGGGGGGCTATTCCTCATGAAACCTAATCTCTACGCCAGCTTCTTCGAGTAACTCGACGGATGTTCGAAATGCCTCTCCCCATTGCAAATCTGAGAAATCTGGTGCGATACAAATGAGTTCAGCGAGACCAGCTTGGACAATTGCGCGCGCGCAATCAACGCAAGGGAACCAGGGAAGATACATGCGACAACCAGCGATCGAGATGCCACTTCGAGCAGCCTCATATATTGCATTTCGCTCCGCGTGCTCGGTCCACAGATATTTTGCTGGCCGCTGATGGCGTCCGTCGCGTTCGTCGTCAAGGCCGCGAGGGAATCCGTTGTATCCAATGGCGCGCAGCGCATTGTCTCTTGAGACAATAACACAACCAACTCGTCGACTTCGATCCTTGCTCCACTCACCGACATGCCTCGCCAGAGTCATGAAGCGCTGGTCCCAATTCGCCATACCGATTCCTATGGAGAAGGTGGTTGGTACAATGCTTCTGCAGTGTTCAAGCAGCCACGCCACAAGTCGCGATCAGCGCGCTTCTCTGACTGCGAAAACAATGCTCGAACGCAATCGCGCACAAATACCATCCATCCCTGAGGCGCTAAGTCATGTGCAACAAGCAAGCTGGCTCTGAGTTCTCGCGCAACTCTATCGTTCTCGCTGAACACTGCAGCTCGCTGCCTAACTGCCTCCGCCACGTCGCGGCGAAGCTGGTCAGTTGAAATGGTTGCCAACTCAATCAAGGAACGTGTAGCACCATAACGAACGTCTCCATCACGATCCTCGTCAATAAGACAAAGTAACGTCTCCAACGCTTGCCGTGTTGGTTGCGCACCCAGTATGTGTGCTACTCGCCATCGGACGGTAGGATTTTGATCATTCTTCGCCAACGCCACCAACATCGCCACAACCCGCTCGTCGCTACGAAGGCGTTTTGCAACGTTCGCTACCGTCCATCCAATGATGGAATTCGCACTTCTAACTTCGGACAAGAACTCTTCGGTCAATTCACCGTGCTCCGCCCCCAAAAAGACATCGCGCCAACGCACGAACCACTCTACATTCGATTCAACTTCCGCCACTACTGCACACACCTCGCCAAGCGAAGACGTGTTTCGAAATCGGGTTGCCTCAGGCAACTGCATTAGAAGGAGGGCATCTCTCGCTCTTTGACGTGTCGCCAAGATCGGATCAAAGCATTTCTCTGCCAACATGGAGAAAATAACTGTTCGCATCTCCTTACTAACGGCGCAGTCTGTCTCCGTTGCCTTTGCCAGCGCGTATCCAGCCGCATACAGATTCCAGTCGTAAAGCTTTTGCAGAAATCGATCAGCTTTTCCGTCAGGCAATGTCTCGAAAGCCAATTCGACAGCGTCAAATGAACTAGCGTCAAAACTGACAGTCCTAAGCAAAGACGGCGTCCACTCATCCTCGGGGAGCCTACTCACGTAAGTGGCGACCAAATAATCGTGAACAATGTGATGTATGAAGTAGCTGTTCGAGCCTGGTTGGGACCTCACCATCCCCGCTCGCTCAAGCTGTTCGAGTACTTTGTTGCCTGCCACCTCAGCAAATCGGCTTCGGCTAAATGTTCGGGAGCGAGACTGCTTGTAGGCATCGAACGCACCAGACGCGGCGCACTCAATTTCCCCATTTTTCAATCCACTATGCTTCGCAATTAACGTCTCAAGAGCTACTGCACGTCGACTTCCGCCCAGTCCATATTTCAGCTCAGCATCCAAGAAGAATGGTGACGAGCGGATATCACTCGGGTGAATGTAGGTCGCACTCTTGAGATGCCGTGCAATCTCGTCACTTGTTAGCGGCAGTGGACTTCCAATGTACCACCGCTGCGGATTGGGTAGTTCTCGCCGAATTAGGCGGTCTGCGACGACAACGGAAACGCCGATCTGACTTGAAACAAGGTGATCAACTACTGTCAGCACTTCGCTACCGACCTTCGAGGTGATCTCATTGAGGCCGTCGATGAAAATCACTTTGCGCGTCCTGGGCGGCAATAGATCGAACTCAATTGTTCCAATACCGAATCCCGTAAAGCGACGAACAATGAAGTCAGCAGCGTCATGAACGTCTCCTGCAGTCCACTCCTGCCACGCATCATAGTCGGCGCCGCTCCACTGCTTGAGATCAACAAAAAGTGGAATATCCCCTTTCTCCAAGACCTGATTGAACAGCCTGCGCAGCAACCAAGTTTTTCCGTCTCCACCCCGGCCGGCTAAGATTGCGCGACCGCGCACTAGCGTCTTGGTTAGCACCTCTGCTTCATTGTAGATGACGCTGTATTCGCCTCCGAACAAGGCCTCGTAGGAGCTCGCCCACCCGGTCCTAACTGAGAAGCTTGGCTTCTGTGTGGGCCAAGCGGTCACCAAGTTTGATGCAGCCGTCCGGATATCCCTGACGAGTACAGCAGGCGTTGTGTTCATCACCGCCCCTCGGTCATTAAGCACATCTTGGAGAACTGTTGTGCAACGAGTGCCGCAACATAGGCCGCAATTGGTTTCCAATCAGCTCGTTGATCGTCGTTGTTAGCATCACTTACAAGATCGGAAATACCCCGAATGATTGCATATCGGGGATGATACCAAAAAGAATCACGTCCATCGCAGATCGCTCGGGCCATGCCGATCGACTCCATATCGACGGCCAAAGCTTTGTCGAATGGCTCTAGAAGCTGCTGTTGAACATGGCTCTTCACGTCTCCAAGGACCTTCTCTCCGGACACGATACTTCCAATATGGATCTTGAAAGACCCCGATGTCGGGAGCGTCTCCTCGGCAGCCTCGGCAATCTTGAATTGTTTGGATATCGGCATCCCCACACTTTTCCGTAGCGGAACAGACGGATGGTCAATCGCATAGGTTCGCAACCGAACGCCCTTCTTGGAATCGATCTTCAGAAATTCAACGTAGCTGACTTGGTCGGCAATGAGCACGTCACCTGGTTGAATGCCGTCCCGACCCTTTCCTTCGTCGCAAAGCCCGCCGGCAATCCCAACGAGGATGAGAACCTCTGGACGCAGATCCTCCATGAAGCTTCTTACTTCGTTCGCAACAGGAACATTTGAGCGATCTGAGGCCTGCACAAGCGCAATATTCCATTCATCAGCGGCAACAGGGTCACCGACGAAATATCCAGAGCCTGCTATGTTCCTATTGAGCCCAAATACTTTTTGGACCGCGTCAAATTCTTCATCGATGATCGTCACCAAACCAATCCTGGCGCGGCCCAGCCAACCCTTCGGCGCACTTCTCAGGTTTATGTCCGATTGCTCCATAGACGGTTGCTCTCCAGGTGCAAAAGCTATGTTTCTCTGTTCTTTCTCTCGCTGGGCGCAATGAATGGCACCCAGCTCCACCAACTTTCAGTAGATGCAGCATACAGGAATCGTACAGTGGTTGTATCGTCAATGACAGGGAGCGCCACCTCCCTTTCGGCAGGCCATGGATGCTACCGAGAATGCCCAGCATGGCCCTGTTGATTTCGCGCTGTAGACTCTCCCAGCGCCGACTCGGCGCCCTGCCTTCGCAAGCGGAGACGCTCACGCCTCCTCCGTCACCTCCAAAACACCGGTGCCGTCGTCTTCCCAGACCCGAGACGTTCGTCCGTACCGAACTGCTTTCACTACCCGCCGTTGATGTACGGCACGACTTGGTACGTCCGCCCGCTTCTGTATCCGGCTGGCGAGGCGCGCGCGTTTCTGCTCGTCGGTGCTCTCCCCTACTGCGGCGCCGGCGCTGGGGTTCCCTCCCCACACGACCAAGCTTCAGCGGACAGCGATCTCGTTGTTAACGGCGCGCACGCCTTTCACCTCCCGCGCGATCTGGGCTGCCCGCTGACGTTCGCGCTCGGAGTTCACGCGGCCGGTCAGCCGCACGTTGCCATTCAGCGTCGTGACGCCGACCTCGCCGAAATGGACCATCGGGTCTTCCAGGTATCTGGCGCGAATGCTGTTGGTGATGGTGGAATCGTCCGCATACGCCGTCACGCCTTGCCGCCCCTCGAACACATCGCAGGCGGCGACAGACGCCGACAGGACCACGGCCAACAGGAGACGACGCGACAGGGAAGCGGGCGACATCGTTGCCTCCTCCGCCCCTGGGACGACCCGCCCTTCGAGGTGAATCGGCGAGCGAAGCCGGGTGGGACCGGTTGCCCGCCGGGCCGACAAGGGAGCATCAGGATAATGTCGCCGCCGGACGGCGGGTTACAGGCCGCGCACGACAGGCGCCTCCCGAACGCCCCGGCCGTTGCGCCTTGCGCGTCCGGGCCGCCCTCGCCCGGTCCGTCCGCAAGATGACTCACTTTTGACACGCCCGGCGTCGCAGCGGTCGGACAAGCTTACCGGGGATGGCCCGCGGCCGGCGTCGTCGGCCATGCCCTTGGGGCACCGAACGCCGCGGCAGGGGTCCGGGCTTTCGGTCCATCCGCTAGCGCCTTGAACAAGAAGGGTTTCACTCTTCCTGCGTCGGAAACCATGGCACGTACCGAACGGCGACTGTCTGCCATCCTGCATGCCGACCTGGCCGGCTTCGTCCGGCTGGTGGAGAACCAGGAAGAGCTGACCTTCGCGCATCTCCGGTCGGCGCGCGCCGAGATCTGGCAGCCGGCCATCGAGAACGGCGGCGGGTCGCTGGTGCACAGCGCGGGCGACGCCCTGCTCGCCGAGTTCGCCTCGGCGGCCGCCGCCGTCCAGGCGGCGATCGACATCCAGGAGCGCATGGCGCGGTTCAACGAGACCATCGCCGAGGACCAGCGGCTGCTGTTCCGCATCGGCGTCCATCTCGGCGAGATCATCATCGACGAGGCGGGCCACGACATCTTCGGCGACGGCGTGAACCTGGCCGAACGCATCCAGGTGCTGGCCGAGCCGGGCGGCATCGCCGTGTCGCGCGCGGTGCGCGACGTGGCCAAGCTGCGCGACGACTATGCCTATGTCGACGCCGGCGAGCATCGGGCCAAGCACGTCAGCCTGCCGCTCCATATCTACCGGGTCCGCGCCCGCGAACACGCCGCCACCGTGCCCAGCAGGCAGGAGCCCCTGCGCGGGATCTTCCATTTCCACGGCGCCGACGACACCGGGCGCAAGTTCGGCTTCGACCTGGAAAGGGACGAACTGGCGAAGCGCAAGCAAAGCGTCTTGATCGGCCGGGATTCCAGCCAATGCGACGTCGTGCTGCTCAACGCGTCGGTTTCCCGGCGCCACGCGCGGCTGAGCGTCGGCCGGGACAACATCCTGCAGATCGAGGACATCGGCTCGACCAACGGCACCTCGATCAACGGCGAGCGCCTCACGCCCTGGCAGCGGCATCCGCTGGCGCCGGGGTCGACGCTCAAGCTGGGGGATATCGAACTGGTCGTCCGCTATGACTGATGCCCCCGGATACACACGGACTGCACGGCCCATCGAACGCCTGCCGACGCCGAGTGCGTTAGAATAGCCGCATGTCCCGGTTCGACGCGGCCAGCAGTCCGTCTTCGCCCGTGCGTTGGGGGCTGGCCGCCAAGCTGTTCGCTATTCTCGCCCTGCTCGGGGCGATCGCGGTGCTGGTCACCAGCGTGCTGGGCTACCTGCAGGCACGCGATGCCCTGCGGGAGGCCATCTACAACCAGCTCACCTCCACCCGGAAGAGCAAGGTGCAGCAGGTCGAGACGTATTTCCGCACCATCCGCAACGAGCTCGCCCAGCTTTCCTACTCGAAGGAAGCGATCGATGCCGCGCGGGTCTTCCGCACCACGTTCCAGGAGCTCGATCGAACCGACGTAAGATCCAACGTGCCGGCCGATCTCGAGCACAAGGTCGACGACTGGTACGGCGCGCAGTTCATGCCCGGCGTGCGCCGCCTGTCGGCCAAGGAGCCGGACGTCAAGGCGTACCTTCCCGTCGACCGGGCCGCCTATTACCTGCAGTACCACTACATCGTCGCCAACCCCTACCCGGCCGAGCGGCGCGAGCTGGTCGACGATGCCGGGGACGGCAGCGCCTACAGCCGGCAGCACGCGATCTATCACCCGCTGCTGCGCGATGCCGCCGCGACCTTCGGCTTCTTCGACCTGATGCTGGCGGATCCGGCGGCCGGCCGCATCGTCTATGCCGTCAGGAAGGAAGTGGATTTCGCCGCCTCGCTGCGCAGCGCGCCGTTCCGGCAATCGAACGTCGCCGTGGCCGTCGCGCGCTGTGGCGCCGACGCCGAGAAGTACGCGACGTGCCTGGAAGACTTCGCGCCCTACGCGCCCTCGGGCGGCGCGCCGATCGCCTTCATGGCGGCGCCGATCATCGAGCAGAACACCATCATCGGCGTGCTGATCGCGCAATTGTCGATCGACGAGATCGACAAGGTCGTGACCGGCGGACGACGCTGGCGCCAGGACGGCTTCGGCGCCACCGGCGAGGCCTATCTCGTCGGATCCGACCGCCTCGCGCGGTCCGGGCCGCGCGCCTTCTACGAGAACCGCAATCGATACTTCGCCGATCTCAAGCAGAGCGGCGCCACCGACCAGGAGATCGACGCCATCCGGCGCTACGGAACGCCGGTGCTCCAGCAGCATATCGCCACGGAGGCCGTCCAGTCGGCGCTGGCCGGAACCGAAGGCGTCGGCGAGATCGTCGGATATCTCGGCGTCCCGACGCTCGCCTCCTGGGGGCCGCTTTCAATTCCCGGACTCAACTGGGTCCTGGTCGCCAAGATCGACGCGTCGGAGGCCTTCGCGCCGATCGACAGGCTGCGGCGCAACCTGATCATCGTGGGCGCCGTCGCCCTGCTGGTGGTGCTGGTGACGTCCGCCTGGCTGTCGCGCTCGCTGCTCGCGCCGCTCCGGGAACTCACCGCCGGCGTGACGCGCTTCGCCGCCGGCGACCTTGGCGCCAAGGTGGCGGTGCGCAGCCGCGACGAGATCGGCCGGCTGTGCGCGGCGTTCAACGGCATGGTCGACGAGTTGCGCGAGAAGACCATCGTCATCGAGAACAAGAACCGCGAGAACGAGCAGCTGCTGCTCAACATGCTGCCGGGGCCGATCGCCAACCGGCTGCGCGGCGGCGAGAAGAACATCGCCGACGGCTTTGCCGAGGTCACGGTGGCCTTCGCCGACATCGTCGGCTTCACCGCCATGTCTTCGCAGATGCCTCCCGCCGATGTCGTCAGCCTGCTGAACGGCCTGTTCACGCGGTTCGACGAGGCCGCCCAGGAGCTCGGCATCGAAAAGATCAAGACGCTGGGCGATGCCTACATGGCGGTGTGCGGCCTGCCGGTACAGGTGCCCGATCACGCCGAGCGCATGGTGCGCATGGCGATCCGGATGGTCCACATCACCCAGGAACATGCCCTGGAGCATCGCGTGGCGCTGACGCTCAGGGTCGGCATCAACAGCGGCCCCGTCGTCGCCGGCGTGATCGGCAAGACCAAGTACATCTACGACCTGTGGGGCGACACGGTGAACCTGGCGAGCCGCATGGAATCGGGCGGCCTTCCCGGCGCGATCCAGGTGACGCGCTCGGTCTACGACAAGCTCAAGGACCGCTTCGCCTTCGAACCGCGCGGCGTGATCGAGATCAAGGGCAGAAGCGGCGTCGAGGCCTGGCTGCTGAAGATCTGAGGTCCGAGCGCGACGCTTACCCCTCCTTCGCGACCTCCCAGAACACCGGCACCGTCGACTGCCCCAGGCCCGAGACGTTCGTCCGCACGGCCGTGAACTGCTTCCACTGGCCGCCGTTGACGTACGGCACGACCTGGTACGCCCGCTCCTGGATCCGGTCGGCGAGCTTCGCGCGTTCGGCTTCGTCGGTGCTCTCCCACCAGCTGCGGCGCAGGCGCTGGAGCTCCTCGTCGCAGGGGAAGCCGGCGACGTCGTTGGGGCACGGCGTGGCGAGGTAGACGTTGGTGAGCGGGGTCGAGGCATCGAGCGCCGTGGCGACGGTGATGAACAGGTTCCAGCCACCTTTATCGACCGGGCCCTTGTTGTTGCGGCGCTGCGAGACCGTGCCCCAGTCGAGCGGCTGGACGTCGACCTTGAAGCCCGCCTTGCGCATGCCGTCGGCGACCACGACCGTGGCGTTGAAGTTGGCGCTGAGGTCGCTCGGCTGCATGAAGACGACCGGCCGGCCGTCGTAGCCCGACTCCTTCAGCAGCGCCTTCGCCTTCTCGAAGTCCGGCTTCTCGAGGCCGGCGGTGCCGGCCTTCGTCTCCGTCGGCGTGCCGCACATGAAGAACGAGCCGCAGAACGGCCGGGCATTCTCGGCCGGCGCGCCGATCGCCTGCAGGATCGCCGTCTGGTCGACGGTGTGCAGCAGCGCCTGGCGCGCCTTGGGATTGTCGAAGGGCGGCTGAAGGTGGTTGGGCCGGATCCAGAGCATGCTGCCGGTCGGGTCGACCGTGACGAAGCGGACCTTTGGATTCGCCTTCAGCACCGGATAGGTGTCCATCGCCGGGTTCTGCAGGTAGTCGATCTCGCCCGCGCCCAGCGCCGAGATCGCGGTGGTGGGATCGGGCATCGACAGCCATTCGACGCGGTCGACCTTCACGACCTTGCCGCCGGCGAGGCCGTCGGGCTTCTCCTGGCGCGGCACGTAATTCGGATTGCGGACGTAGACCGCCTTCTCGCCGGGCCGCCATTCCTCCTTCACGAAGATGAAGGGGCCCGAGCCGACAGCGCTGGAGATCTGCGCCGTCGCCGGCGTCTTCGCCACCGCCTCGGGCATGACGAACAGCGCGTTCGCGGTCGGCTTGCTGAGGGCGTCGAGCACCAGGCCGAAGGGATCGCGCAGCTGGAGCGTGAAGGTGAGATCGTCGACCACGTCGAGCTTGGCGCCGGCCGAGAACATGGCCTTGCCGACGATGTCGCGGTCCTTCCAGCGCAGGATCGAGGCGACGGCGTCAGCGGCGCGCACCGGGCTGCCGTCATGGAACTTGAGCCCGTTGCGCAGGCGGAACATGTAGGCCTTGCGGTCGTCCGAGACTTTCCAGGTCTCGACCATCTGCGGCTGCGGCTTGCCGCGCGAATCGAGCGCGAAGAGCTGATCGTAGACGAGGTAGCCGTGATAGGCCGCATAGGTCGCGGTGTTGAACACCGGGTCGAGGCCGCGCAGATCGCTGCCGAGGACGACCTTCAGCACCTTGTCGGCCGAACGCGCGCCCCGGGTAGCCATGAGCGCCGGGGCCGCGCCCGCGAGCGCGATCATGGTGCGACGTGTCAAATTCATCTGTCTCTACCTAGCGAACAAGAGGATGCCTGGGATATTGCCCTTCCGGCGACAGCAGGTGAAATAGCGCGATCATGACCCAGCTGAAACCTTTACCCACGCCGTCGTCCGCAGATCGAACGGCGATGCCGCGTCCCGCCGACCAGTTCATGTGGAACGACGAGCAGAAGCTGGTGGCGCATCGCAACATGCACCACCTGTTCCCGAGCCATGTGGTGAAGGCGGGCGCCCCGGTGCGCGCGCTGCCGCGACGGGACGAACGCCTGGGCCTCGACGTGGCCGCGTACATGGACGAGGCCGAGGCGACGGGGCTGCTCGTCATCCGGCGCGGCGAGATCGTGCTCGAGCGTTTTACCCGCGGCAACGACGAGTCCACGGTCTGGGCCTCGCGCTCGATGGCGAAATCGATCACGTCGCTGATGATCGGCACGGCGGTGCGGTCGCAGCACATCCGGTCGGTCGACGATCCGGTCACGGGCTACGTGCCGGAGCTCAGGGGCACGCACTACGACAACGTCACCGTGCGCCACTGCCTGCAGATGACGTCCGGCGTCGCCTACTCCGAGGACTACCAGGACCGGTCGAGCGACGTCGCCCGCCTCCAGCTCTGCACGGTCGGGGGCAAGAAAGGCGCGTTCCTGGAATTCCTGAGGGAACTCGGCAGCCGGCGGGACCGCAAGGCCAATACGCCCGGCGCGGTGTTCAACTATTGCAGCGCCGATTCCGTGCTGCTCGGCCTGGTGCTGGAACGCGCGCTCGGGCGGACGGCGCCGGTGCAGCTGGAGCGCGAGCTGTGGAGCCGCGCCGGCATGGAGGGCGATGCGTACTGGAACCTCGAAGCTCCGGGCGGCAGTGCGTTCACGGCGTCGGGCTTCGGCGCGACCTTGCGCGACTACGGCCGGCTGGGCCTGCTGGCGCTGGACGGCGGGGCGTTGCCGGACGGGACGCGGATCGTTCCTGATGGATGGATGACGGAGTCCACGATCCCCTCGCGCGCGTCGATCGAGGCCGGCTCGCCCTACGGCTTCCAGTGGTGGCTGCACGAGCATGCGGGAGTCGTGTCCAATAAGGCAGGCGCCGGCGACGCCAAGCTGCGCGGCGGCAGCGGCGTGTTCTATGCGCTCGGCAATGCCGGCCAGGTCATCCTGGTGAACCCGGCCGAGGATACGGTCGTCGTGAAGTGGGCGATTTGGGGCGCGCCGGTAGAATTCGAGGAGCGCCGCCGCCAGGACCGTGCGTTCTTCGCCGCGCTGTTCGAGGCGTTGAACGGCATCTTTTGATGACACGAGATCAGGTCAGCGCGATCTCGGCGCTCAGGTCGCCGGGAAGAAATGACGACACACGCGGCACATCCTTTACAAACCGCCCTTGTCTGGAACGCCAATAAATCTGGCTCGACCAATATGCCTTTCCTTTTCGTTCCAAAACCTTGTGCACCATCAGAGTATTGGGCGGAAGAAGCCGATTCGCCGGTATTTTCGCCCTGACCGAATAAGGAAACTCATCTCGTTGAGTGGTGGTGCCACAGCGAGCATCGAGTATTTCCTTTTGCTCATGCCCGTTCGACATGGTGCGCCGGGACAGCCGCGGCACATGCATGTGACCGGAAAGAACCACCGAAATATCATGGTCGACGACAAAGTGTTCCAAGACCCTTCGTGTCTTGCCATCGATCGCGAGAGTCACGGTCGTCGCCAATATCGAATGATGCAATACCAGCACTCGCGTCTCGTCCGGTTCCTTTCGCGGCAATGCTTTCTCCAGGGCGCTGAGCTGGCTCACGAAGGAGCCTCGCGCGAGCGCCCGGCCCATGCCCAATCGGCGGACATCCGCGTCGCTGTCCACTGAGATGAATCGCAACGTCGATCCATTTCCAAGCTGCAAGGGAGCTGAAATCCTCGGAAAGGAATCCGGGAATGTCGACGTCAGGCCCGGCGTTGGAGAGCCGCACATCAAGTTGGTTCCAGGCCACTGGTCGTGGTTCCCGGGGACAGAGAGACGACTCCAATCGCGACGTCCCAAGCCAAGTGAACGCCCAACGCTTCGTTGCGCCAGGAATTGGTCGGCGATGTTGAATTGGTCGGCATGCCCGTTGGCGGTCAGGTCACCCGTAACAATGAGAAGAGTGTCCGAGGTGGATTCCCGATGCCAAAAACTGTCGAGCGCAGATAGTGCCTTGTAGTGGTGGCCGAGCCACCCATCGAAAACGGTTGAAACGGAAATGAACGCCGGCAGTTGAGCGCTGCTCTGGACTGTTCGCCCTTCGAGCTTGTGAAAGAAATGCAGGTCAGAAATATGAACCATCGTAAGATGGACATGTTCGTTGCTCATCGGCGCCCCCTATGGGGAAGAAAAGTACATGTTCCATTCTCCTGCAAGGGTTGATTGACATAGATCGTCGGCAACTTTTCAGTGTGCTCCATGAGGGCTTTGTGGGGCGATTGCGCCTCCCCCGGGCAAGGAGGCCTCGACTCCGAGGGAGAATATTCCAGCAAAATCAATAGCTTAGTTTTTTTCGCCGGATTCCAACCAACGGCCGAACCAGCCGCAATTAGAGAGGGTAAGGCTGAGCGGGAGGTGGCAATGTTGAAGGAAGACTAGGCATGCTCGTGAGCACACATACACGTCAGAAAGAGGACCTCTTGCCCGACCTCGGTTGGGAAGGGGGGTATGTCCGCTATCGGCCCCTCTTGTTCAGCGTCCTATCGAGGTTGGCGCGCCAAGGGCTGGTCGTACGTCCTGATGACGGCTTGGATCTGATCCACGATTTCTTTTCTGAGACGTGGAACTCGATCGTGCGTCGTTTCGATCCCGCCAAAGGGAAATTCGAGCCGTACCTCTATGCATGCTTTCTCCATTTCGCTCGACCGCGCGTGATTCGTCAGATGCGATGGCAGGGCTCGCTCGTCCCGCTCGAAGGGCTCGCGGAGATTTCCGACCAACGTTCGGAGGAGCACGATCACCCTCATGATATCGCTTCCGTGCGAAGGGCGATGAGCTCGCTGCCCGACCTGGAGCGGAAGATCCTGCTCGCCTATGTAAGCTCCAACGGCTCTTCAGAGCGCAAGCTCGCCGATCAATTCAACCTTACCCGATTCCGGCTGAGATCTTACCTGGCTGATTCGCTGAGTCGCCTCGCGGTAAGCCTGGAAGAGCGCACGGCATTCGATGAGACGGAATGGGCAGTATTGCAGCAACTGTCGCACGAGGGTCGCACCGTGAAGGAGACGGCCCGGGCGCTGAATCTGACCGCGCCTCAAGTCCAAACCGTTCGCGCCCGTGTTTTAGCCAGGCTTATAGATGCCGGGAAAGCATCTCCGAGGAGACTACGCATGGATACCAATAGTCCCGAAGCGCTACTGCAAAAGGCTTTAGATCCCGCCACCGACACGGATGCTGCGGCAGCTTTGGTGCAAAAGCATGCCGAGACGATTCTTTCCTTCCTGGAAAGCGATCGGGCCGACGCGTTCTTTGCCGCACACAGCCAAGACCTGGACAGTGACCGCATAGCCGCAATCTATGCCGCGCTCGGCTTCGACGAAGGGCGTGACTCCGCCGACACGGCGCTGTGTGAACGGTTCTTGGTCGCCTCTCGGGAGGAGGAAGCAAGTATCGGGACTGCGTTCTCGGAAGTATTGCTTCCAGCGCTTCCTGTTTACCTGCGGAATTTCGATGCCGTGTTCCGGGGATCCGAGCCGCTTCCAACGGAGGACCGGAATCGAATCAGCCGGGAAACATCGGTGGTCCATGGCGGCAAGTCGGCCGAAGCCATGGCAGCTTACGGGGTCACACCGGTCGTCATTTTGGAAGCTTGCGAAGGGATTGCCAATCTGGCGCGACGCTATTGCGATGACCGCGACATCTCGGTCGGGCAATTTGTGGTGCTGGATAAGAGCGGCAGGGACGTCTCTCGTTACAAATCCCCAACCCTCGCTCGCCGTGAGGCTATCGAGGAAGTGGTGCTGATGACGGAATTGAGCGAGAAGCATGCTGAAAGATTGTTCGACTGGATCAGTCGCGTGGCAGAGTACATCCCCAGGCTGTTCAATGGCTTTGATTCGGCTCTTTGGGGAGATGAGCTGAGGCTCACCCGGACAGACGAGACTTGGATGAATTTTTTCGAGATGTGGGCACCGCTGCCACCGGAAAAGGTAGCGGCCTGACCTTGCTCGGCAATGCCGGGCGGGTCATCGCCAAGCTGTTCGAGGCGTTGAACGCGCTCTACTCCTTGACGGGCTTCCGGCCCGGCGCGAGGTGCTTCATCTGCTCGCTCTTGAGCCGAAAGACCGTCGCGCACTTCGGACAATGAATAGGTCCGTTCTTGTCCAGCTCCACCTTCGGCACCGAGAAGGCATGGTGGCAACTGTGACAAGTAAACGGCAGCTGTAGAATCTCGCGCATCGCTCTGCCCCCGGCATCCATTCGTCCGATGCCGCGCGCGTTGTCAATGCAGGCCACAATTTTGTCCCGGCGACGCGAGGCCGACCTCTACATCAGCCAGCCGTTACCGTAGGCGCTGGTGAAGTCGAACTGCACGGTCATGTCGTTGTAATCCTGGTCGCCGCCGCCGAAGGTGTCCTCCCAGCCCCAGGTGTTCAGGCCGTAGTTCCACAGGTGGTTGACGGACTTGCCGTCGACGATCTCGTTGGCGTCGGCGAAGGCCCAGTAGAAGGCGCCGGTCGTCAGGTTGTCGAGCCGCATGGCAATGATGTCGCCGGCGTCGATCCCCTTCAGCATCACCTGTGCGAACTGCCCGTAGCCCGGCCCGGCGATCGCCGTGTCGCCCGATGTCGTATGGTAGGCGCGGCCCTGCGCCGCCGCGGCATAGGCGGCGTGGCCCGGCGCCAGGCCGTCGATCGTGCCGGCGAGATCGTCGACCTTGTAGACCGTGAGCTGCAGCGTGTTCTCGCCGCCCTGGCGCAGCCGCAGCACCGCGATCTGGTCGTCGTGCCCGCCCACCGTCTCGGCGACGGCCAGCGGACGCGCCACGCGCACCGCATCGCTGCCGGCGAAGAAGTCGGCGAAGCCGAACGGGTTGCTGAGGCTCGCCTGCACCGCCCGGCCGGCGATGCCGTCGATATGGAGCGACAGGCTCTCGTCATTGCCGACGCGCGCATAACTCGACGCGCCTTGCGCCTGCTTGTCGAACAGCAGCACCAGGCCGGGATCGAAGTCGGCCTGCAGCGACTGCTGCGCCAGCCGGCTGGACCAGGCGAAGCTGTCCGAGGCGAAGCTGCCGAACACCGAGCGCTGGCCGCCGAGATCGAGCGCCACCGTCGACCCTTCGCCGGGCGAGCTGGCCTGGAACAGCAGCGCCTGGTCGGCGCCGCTCTGCCAGCCGCCGTGCCCGTCGTCGTCGAGCAATGGCAGGCTGCTGCCGAACGAGACCTGCGCATGGGCGACGGCGCTCAGCGCGCGCGCCAGCAGGAGGCCGTTGGGCGTGCCCAGCCCGCTCACCAGGTCGTAGCCGGCGGTCGCCGACCAGCCCTGGCCGGTCGGCTCCATGTAGAGGTCGAGGACGGTGTTGTAATAGCCGGACGGGGTGTCGCCGGGCGTCGTGAAGAAGCTCGTGACGTTGTTGCCGAGCTGGATGTCGTTGAACGAGCCGGGCGCGGTCACCGCGGCGATGTAGAGCAGGTCGTTGTAGAAACCGAGGTGGTGCAGGCCCTGGTCGTCGAAGACGGCGTTGAATTGCGTCGTCAGCGCCGCCCACATCGGCGAGGCGGCGCTGGTCCCGCCGCCGCTGGCGATCAGGTCATGCCCGTTCCCGTCGACATAGCCGGCGCTCAGGATGGCATAGCGGGTGTCGCCGCTCGACAGCGCGGCGACGTCGGGCAATCCCCGCTTGCCATCGGTCAGCGACGCGAGGCCGAAGGCGCCCTGATAGGCGGGGATGGGAATCGTCGGGGCAATGCCACCGGAGCCGACCTCCTTGCCGCCGAAACCGACCTCGAGCACCGAGGCGCCATCGAGGACCGCCGACGTCACGACCAACTGCTGCCAGACCGTCTCGAACAGCATGGTGAGCGTGTCCGCGGCGCCCACCGGCTCGGGTGCTGCCGCCGAGAGGTGCGACGGCAGGTCCTTGAGTCCGGCCGCCACCAGGGCGTAGACCGTGCCCGGCTCGTCCTGCAGGGCGAGCTGCAGCAGGGACTGCAGTGTCGGATCGGTCAACGCGCTCGACAGGCCGGCGATCGAGGTGCCGCCGACCAGCAGGTCGAACGTCGACGAGTGGTCGCTGGGATAGTTGGCGGCGCCGTTGGCGATGGCCGCGCTCGAGCCGAGGTCGCCGGCCGCCCGGTGCACCGAGACGTTGGCGAGAACGCCGTCGATCATGAGCTGCTGGAATGCCCAGTAGAACGGCGACTGCGCCGTGCGCTGGCCGGTGATGCCCCACGAGCTGCTCAGCACGGCCGGCTGATGGTTCTGGTCGAAGAAGGCCTGCTGGTAGGCGTTGTAGGGCGTGCCGCTCAGCATGGAATAGAGAAGCTGGGTGCTGTTGGGCGCGGCGCCCGCGATGTTCGAGATGTCGAGAGTCAGCTCGGCGCTGGTCGTCCCCGTGGTGTTGGTTCCGGAAACGATCTGGAACTGCTCCGGCGTCACCTGCGGGAGGCCGACCTCGGCGCGATACTGGTTGTACGCCGCGAACAGCGCCTGCTGGTTGGGGACATTGGTTTCGACCAGGGCGATCGGCGCCGTGGCCACGCCAGCGGGGAGTGGAAAGTTGTAGTGCGCCGCGATGGCCGCCGGCGTTGCCAGCACGGTGTCGAGGCTGGAATTGCCGATGCCGAGCGGCCCGGGCTCGAGCGACACGGGCGTGTGGACGAGCACTTTGGGATTGGTGATCGCGGGCTGCTTCTCGATCCACAGGCCGGCGATGGCGCCGGCGCTGATCGCGGGGTTGAGCGAGAGGTTGCCCGCCCAGGCGAGCGTCGAGCCGCCGCCGCCGCCGACCTCCAGCAGCGTCGTGCCGAACAGGCTCGCGAACTGGGCGCTGTCGACGGTGACCCAGATCGTGCGGTCGGCCGCCGAGGACACGTAGCCGAGGTCGGTCGGCGCGGTGAGCGCCGCACTTCCGACCACGGAGCGGACCTGGTCGCGGGTGGTGTCGTAGAGGGTCGGATCGGCGCCATACGCCGCCCACACGGCATCCCGGGAGCCGAACGCCGCGAGCGCGGACTGCCGCTCGGCCCAGTTGCCCGACAGCAGCGCCGTCGGCTGGTTCGCCCTGTCGAGCACGAGGCCGACCGTGATGGTGGCGTGCGCCGCCGCAGGATCGACTGTCGCGGCCTGGCTGCCGTATTGGAACAGCTCCTTGAGCGGCTCCCGGCTCCCCGCCGCCAGTTCGCGGTACTGCCGTTCGGTGTAGAGGTCGGCGCCGAAGGCGTCGAGGAAAGTCGCATGGAGACCGATGGCCATCGGGGACCTGCTAGCGCATCATTCCTCCCCACGCTTTTGCGTGGGGAGGTGGCCCGCAGGGCCGGAGGTGTCATGAGGCGCAGCATGGCTGCTCATGACCCCTCCGGCCCTGCGGGCCACCTCCCCAGCGAAGCTGGGGAGGAATGAGCCGTGCCGTAGAGCGGCGGCAACGGGCCCGACCTGGGCTCCACCTCTGCCCGTCTGCCCCACAGGCGCATCGCCTTGAGAGCGGCGTCGGTCAGTTGCGGCAGGAAGCGGGGGCGCAGCAGTTCCGGGTCGAAGACGCTCATGCGCCGGCCGTTCTCGGCGTAGCAGTCCTCGAGGAAGCGCCGGAAGTTGAAGCCGTCGAGGAACATGCTGACCTGCAGCGCCGCCAGGTTCTTGCCCTCGTTGACCTGCTGGCCGCGACGCGCGAAGCGGATCTTGTTGTGCACCGCGCGCACGTAGTAGCGCAGCGTCACCAGCGGCGAGACCGTGCGGGCGAGCCAGCCCTTGCGGGCTTCGGTATAGGCCATCCAGTTGATGAAGAAGACGATGTGGCGCGTCTCCTCGTACATCAGCATCGAGAAGATCTGCATGATCTCGCGCGGCAGGAATTCCGACTGCCACGCGATCTTGAACAGGCCGAAGCCGACGAACGAATCGAAACACTCGCCGAAGCCGAAATCCTTGAAGCTTGTCTCGATGTCCGCGCCGAGATCGTCGATCGGCCGCTCGGGGGCGTCGAGGCCGTAGCGGTCGATCATCACGCGGATCAGCTTCGCATGCCGGGTCTCCTCCTCACCCTGCAGGGCCAGCGCCTCCTTGAGGACGGGATCGCTGACGGTCTCGGTGAAGGCGGCGACGATCGCGCCGGCGCGGCGCTCGGCGTAGAAGACCTCGTCCCAGAACGGAACCTGCCGGATGCGATGCAAGGCGGCTTCGTCGAGGACCGGCCAGGGCAGCGTCTCCGGATCGTAGTCGAGGTAGGTCTGTGCAAAGTGCGCGCAGAAAGCATCGCGATGGTCCAGGGATCCGATTTTCATGCAGGCAAGCCCCCGTCGCTCCGCCTATTCATGACCACGAATTTCGATTTGTCCATTCACATCGGGACCGACAAAGGCATAGGGTTGCAAAGTCGGCGCAACTGCCTACTGAAGTCGGAACCACTTCCTCCCCACGCGAAGCGTGGGGAGGTGGCCCGCAGGGCCGGAGGGGTCATGAACGACCGTACTGCTGCTCATGACCCCTCCGTCGGCGTAAGACGCCGACACCTCCCCAGCGTCGCTGGGGAGGAATGAGTCGCATCAATCCTCGAGGCGCTTCTTGTCCATTGGCACTCCGCTGGTCGGTCGTATCGTCGCGGTCAGCATCCGGCATTCGCTGATCGTGCTGCTCGCCGCGCTGGCGGCAACGGCGGCGGCGCTGGTCTACCTGGCGCAGAACTTCGCCATGACGGCCGAGACCAGCCAGCTGATCTCGCCCACGCTCGACTGGCGCAAGCGCGGGATCGAGTTCGACAAGGCGTTCCCGCAACTGCAGAACCTGACCATGGTCGTGGTCGACGGCGCGACGCCGGAGCTGGCCGACGACGGCGCCAAGCGGCTCGCCGCGGCGCTGCAACAGCGGCCCGACCTCTTCCACAACGTGCGCCAGCCCGATGGCGGCCGGTTCTTCGAGCGCAACGGCCTGCTGCTGCTGCCGACGGAGGACGTCCGGTCGGTCACGGACTCGCTGATCAAGGTGCAGCCGCTCTTGTCGGCGCTGGCCGCCGATCCCAGCCTCGCCGGCGCGATGAAGATGCTGAACGTCATCCTGCTCGGCATCGAGGGCGGCGACGTCAAGCTCAAGGACATCGAGCCGCAGCTCAAGGCGCTGACGGCGACCTTCGAGAAGGCGTTGGCCAGGGAGCCGGCGTTCTTTTCCTGGCGCACGCTGGTCGCCGGCGACTCGCCCGACATGCACGACACGCGGCGGCTCATCCTCGTACAGCCCGAGATGGACTACAGCCAGCTGCAGCCGGGCCGCGGCGCGAGCGACGCCATCCGCGCGATCGCGCGATCGCTCGACCTCGACGCCGCCCATGGCGTCACCGTGCGCCTTACCGGCCAGGTGCCGCTGGCGGACGAGGAGTTCGGCTCGCTCGCCGACGATGCCGGCCTGATCACGATCGCCATGATGGCGGCGGTGCTGGGCATCCTGTGGCTGGCGGTGCGGTCCAAGCGCATCGTGATCGCGGTCCTCTGCACCACGCTGATCGGCCTGGTGCTGACGGCCGCCATCGGCCTGCTGGCCGTCGGCCGCTTCAACCTGATCTCCGTCGCGTTCATCCCGCTGTTCGTCGGGCTCGGCGTCGACTTCAGCATCCAGTTCAGCGTGCGCGCGCTGGCCGAGCGGCTGGTGCAGCCGAGCCTCGAGGCGGCGCTGGCGGCGACCGGCGCGGCCATCGGCAAGGCGCTGGCCCTGTCGGCCGCGGCCATCGGCGTGGGCTTCTTCGCCTTCCTGCCGACCAGCTTCCTCGGCGTGGCCGAGCTCGGCACCGTCGCCGGCCTCGGCATGATCGTGGCCTTCGCGCTCACCATCGTCCTGCTGCCGGCCTTCCTGATCCTGCTGCGCGCGCCGCAGGCCGGGATGAAGGAGGTCGGCTTCACCATGCTGGCGCCGATCGACGAGCTCGTGCATCGCCATCGCCGCGCCGTGCTGGTCACGGCGCTGGCCGCCGCGATCGCGGCCACGGCGCTGCTGCCGTTTGCGCGTTTCGACTACAATCCGCTCAACCTCAAGAGTCCCCGGGTCGAGTCGATGACGACGCTGCTCGACATGCAGCACGACCGCAACTGGAGCCTCGACTCGATCAACATCCTGGTGCCGTCGCTCGCCGATGCGGCGCCGCTGATGCAAAAGCTCGCCGAGCTGCCGGAAGTGTCGCGCGTCGTCAGCCTCCAGAGCTTCGTGCCTGAGAACCAGAAGGAGAAGCTGGTGCTGATCGGCGACGCCGTGGACGTGGTCGCGCCCGTTCTCGACGTCGAGCCCGCGCCGCCGCCGACGGACGCCGACCTGCAGCAGAGGCTCGGGGCGACGGCGATCTCGTTGCGGCAGGCGGCGGAGCACGGCCCGGACCCGGCCGCCGCGGCCTCAGCGCGTCGCATGGCCGACGTGCTCGACCGCCTGAAGGCCGCCACGCCGGAGGTTCGCGCCGCCGCGGCGACGGCCGTGGTGACGCCGACCCGGATCATGCTCGACCAAGTGCGCGCCGAGCTGAAGGCCCGCCCGATCTCTCTCGAGAACCTGCCGGGCGAGCTCATCGCCGACTGGACGGCGGTGGACGGGCGCGCGCGGCTGCTGGTGCTGCCGAAGGACGACCATGACGACGCCTCGCTTCGGCGGTTCGCACGGGCGGTGCAGTCGGTCGCGCCGGATGCGACCGGCTGGCCGATCTCCACCGCCGCGTCGGGCGAGAGCATCGTCCATGCCTTCCTGCAAGCGGGGGCCTACTCGTTCCTGGCGATCACGGTGCTGCTGGTCGCCGTGCTGCGCCGGATGCGCGACGTCGTGCTCACCATGGTGCCCGTCATGTTGAGCGGCCTGCTGACGTTCGGCACCTGCGCGGCCTTCGACCTGCCGCTGAACTTCACCAACATCATCGCCCTGCCGCTGCTGTTCGGCGTCGGCGTCGCCTTCAACATCTACTTCGTGCTCGCCTGGCGCGCCGGCGAGACGGCCATGCTGCAGTCGAGCCTGATGCGGGCCGTGGTGTTCAGCGCCATGACGACGGCGACGGCCTTCGGCGCGCTGTGGCTGTCGAGCCATCCCGGCACCGCCAGCATGGGCCGGCTGCTGATGATCTCACTGGGCTGGGAGCTGCTCGTCACCCTGCTGTTCCGCCCGGCCCTGCTGGCGCAACCGGCGGCGCGGGCGATCTCGATCCCGTCGTCCCGACCGGAGCCGAGCGTAGCGAGGCGCAGCGGAGGGACCTTGTCTCGACAATAAGCTGCTTATCGTCGAGACAAGGTCCCTCCGCTCCGCGCTTCGCGCTCCGGTCGGGACGACGAGGCGCGGGTCAGCGCTTGGCGCGGGCTTCCAGCTCGTCGATCAGGGCTTCGACCTCGCCGCCGTGATTGCGGATGTAGGAGACGAAATCCGCCCGTCGGGTCATGATCATGCTGACGCCCTCGGTCCGGATGTCGACGATGCGCGGGCCCTGGCCTTCATTGCGCACCTCCCACTGGACGGAGACCGGACCGCCGCTGGTCTGGGTGAGCTTGCTGTCGACGATGGTCGCGCCGTTTGCCCGGGTATTGATGTTGCCCACCGCGATCGTCTGGCCGCGATACTGACCGAAACGCTCGGCATAGGAGCGCGCTTCCACGCTGGCCGAAGCCTTGAGGTAGCGCTCGCGCTGCTGAGGCGTGGTCTGGTTCCAGTAGTTGCCGAGGGTCGAGCGGCCCATGTAGGCGAGGTCGAAATAGGATTCCAGCACCCGCCGGATGCCGGCCTCGCGCGCCGCGCCGGCGGTGGCCCGGGCGACCTCGATCCCCTGGTCCGCCGCCCGCTGGACGAGCTGGGCAGCGGGGTCCTGTTCGGCCAGCGCCTGCCCGGGCGCCATGACGGCAGCAACGGAACCGGTGACGGCGACAGCGGCTGCACCGGTCGCCAAACGCAGGACGCTTCGACGGTGGACGAACGACGACACTGATCTTCTCCTTGCGTGAAGGGCGTGACTTAGATCATCGCCGCGCAGAAACAAGTAGGCGCGGCATCTTCTCGCCCTGGTGTGGACGTCCGGCAACACTTCATAAGAACTGTGCCGCAATTGGGGCTCAAAGGCGGCTTGGACGAGACATGAGCTGGGTGAGAAATGTCACAGCACCGCGCCATCGAAGCGTGCGATTGATCGCCGCCTTGTCGTTGCCGAAATCCTCGGGGAAGACCACTTCCGGGTTCGTGGGGATTTCGTGGGAGATATCATCCGATGCGCCGTGCGTTCGTTCTGGTTGTGCTGCTGGTCACTGCGTGTGAAGGAAGCTTCGTCCGACCCGAGGATCTCGGCCGCAAGATCGAGATCAACAAGAGCTACGAGGCGCGGGACACCTGCCTGAAGCACAAGGCCGTCGACGGAACAGCGACATCCAGCGCCGATCCCGCCACGGTGGCCTCCGCCGCCGCCGTCGCCTGTCAGGGCGAAACCGATCGACTGATCACGGCGGCAAACCCCGACCACGACACCAAGGTCACGGCATCGATCCGCCAGGACACCGAGTTCCGGGCCAAGAAGTACGTCCTGCAGGCGCGCGGTCTGCGCGCCGATTGAGGCGCGGTTCACATCCTCATTGCGGCTTCAGCAGCCCCTTGGCCGCGAGGTCGGCGAGCGCCGCCTCGTCGGTCTTCTGGAAGGCGGCGAATTGCTCGGGCGTCGAGGGGCGCACGGTGGCGCCGAGCTCGATGAATTTCTGGCGCACCGCGGGCTCGTTCAGCACGGCCACGGTGGCGGCGTTCAACGCATCCACGATCGCCTTGGGCGTGCCGCCGCGGACATAGAGGCCGAGCGTCGTGCCGCCGTCGAACGGCGTGGCGCCGACCTCGGCGAGGCTCGGCACATCGGGCAGCTCGGGCACGCGCTTGTCGCCGACGACGACCAGAGCGCGCAGCTTGCCCGACTGCAGATGCGGCAGCGAGCTCGAGAGCTGGTCGACATAGGCGTCGATCTGACCGGCCAGCACGTCGTTCAGGCCGACACCCGAACCGCGATAGGGCACGATGTTGAAGGAGACCTTCTCGTTCTCCTGCAGGCGCAGGATGTCGGTGTGGTTGGGCGTGCCGTTGCCGGCATGGCCGACGCTGATCGTGCCCGGAGCGGCCTTGGCCGCGGCCAGAAGCTCGGCCCAGCTCTTGAAGCGGCTGTTGGCCGGCACATCGACGATCATCGGCACGGTGCTGAGCATGCTCACAGGGATGAAGTCGGCCAGCATCGAGGCCTTGCCCGCCATCAGCGGCGAGACATAGAGCGTGCCCGGGGTGGCGATCGCCAAGGTGTAGCCGTCGGCCGGTGCCTGCAGCACCAGCTCCTGGCCGAGCACGCCGCCGGCGCCCGGACGATTGTCGACGATGACCGACTGGCCGAAGCGGCGCTGCAGCCCCTCGCCCACAAGCCGCGCGGTGATGTCGGCATTGCCGCCGGCGGCGAAGGGAACGATGAAGCGGATCTGTTTGGCCGGCCAGGCTTGAGCCTGGGCTCGCGCTCCACTGCCTGCCGCCGTCATTGCCAAGGGGAACGCGACACCCGCTGAAAGAATTGTCCGACGCCGAACCACCACATGCTCCTCCACGCTACGCGCGCCGAAACATCGGGCAGCGTGAGGGGCCTGTCATGCCGAATGCGACAAAGCTTCCGCCGCTCGGCATCCGGCGTCGCTCAGCGAGCGCGAGTCGGTGCTGGGGGCGCGCGACTCCAGTCGCGCGTCTTCGTTGAGGCAAGAGATGACTGCGCCACTGGAGTGGCGCGCCCCCAGCGATCAGCGAGCTATTCGGGCTTCAGCCCGATCTCCTTCAGCACGGCCAGCATCACCTCGGTGTCTCGCTTGAAGCGGGCGTTGGTCGCCTCGAAGCTCAGCGGCCCGACGATCAGGTAGTTCTCGAGCAGCTGCTTCACCTTCGGGTCGGTGCCGGCCTCGATCAGCGTGTCCGAAAGCTTCTTCACGATGTCCTTCGGCGTCGCCGACGGGACGGCGAAGGCGGCGAAGGCGCGCGTCTCGTAGGAGCCGCCGACGGCGCCCTGCTCCACCATCGTCGGCACGTCGGGATAGGCCGGCAGACGGTCGCCGACGACGGCGATGATCCTGCCCTTGCCCGAGGCGATCACCGGCGCCGCGGCGGCGGGGCTGCCCGACGCGCCGTCGAGCTGCTGGGCCGCCAGGTCGGCGAACATCGCCGCCTCGCCGCGATACTGCACGACCTCGACCTTCAGGCCGTATTGCTTCGCCATGGTCTCGATCAGCACGTGCGGCGTCGAGCCGGGGCCGTAGGCGCCCCAGTTGAGCTTGTCGACCTTCTTCGCGTACTCGACGAACTGCTTGAGGTTGGTGGCGCCGGTCTTCTCGGCCGCCACCACCGGCCCGCCGATGCTGGTCGTCATCGTGAGGTAGGTGAAGTCCTTCTCCGGATCGTAAGGCAGGTCCTTCACCGTGACGCGGTTCTGGATCAGCGAGGAGGAGATCGTGCAGAGGATGGTGTAGCCGTCGGGCGCCGCGCGCTTGACCTCGGCGACGCCGATGGTGCCGCCGGCGCCGCCCTTGTTCTCGACCACGACCGACTGGCCGAGCTTGCGCGAAAGGAAGTCGCCGAAGGAGCGCGCGATCCCGTCGGTCTGGCCGCCGGCCGGATAGGGCACGACGATGCGGATCGGCTTCGACGGAAAGCTGCCCTGCGCCGATGCGCCGGATGCCGCCAAAAGACCTACACTGCCCGCGATGAGGCGACGGCGCGTCGGATTCACGATCTCTTCCTCCCTGTTCATCGGAGCGCGGACCTCCAGGTCCGCTCATGTTCTTCCGGACCGCCGGCATCTTGCCGGCTCATGCTCATGATGCCGGCTGGAAGCCGGCGGTCCGAAAGACGAAAACCATGAGCGGACCTGGAGGTCCGCGCTCCGATGAAGGAAGCTAGTTCAGTCTTTGTGAGTCGGGCAAGCTCAGCTGTTCGCACCCCAGAACCGGCGGAGCGCGCCGGCGTCGCCGTTGAACAGGTTGCGATCGCAGTGGCTGACGCCCTGCACGATGCTGGTCTGGTTGTAGGCGGGACGGCCCGCGCTCTCGTCGCCGGCATACTGCCAGAGCCGCCAGCCGCTCGCTGTCCAGGCGAGCGGCACCTCGGGCGAGTCGTGGTAGTCGGCGACCCACAGGCTGCAGCGCGCGAGGATCGAATCCGCCGTGATCGTCGCACCCAAACTGAGACCGGAGTTCGGCAGCGGCTCGCCATTGGCCCAGGTCGGATGCACGTACACGACCGGCAGCCGGCCCGTCGCCTGCGCCACCGTCCGGACGAACGCTTCCCCTTGCGCGAGCGACATGGAGTTCGAGGGATTGTTGTCGTTGGCCTCGAAGTCGAGCGCGAGCAGCGTCCGCGGACCCGGCCGCGCCTGGGCGAGGAAGAACGCCGCCTGGTCCGCACCCGAATATTGGCCGGTGCCGTAGTGATAGGCGCCCCACAGCAGGCCCGCCGCCTCGGCCTGGGGACGACGCAGAGCGTAGGCCGGGTCGGCATAGTCGCCGCCTTCACTCGCCTTGTGGATGACGCCGAGGATGTTGCTCTGGCGCACCTGCCGAAAATCGGAAACGGTGACGCCGTGGCTGATGTCGATCACCGCGTCCAGGCCCAGCGACGCGCGATCGGGCGGCGGCGGCGCGACGGGATACTGGTATTGATTCTGGTATCGCGGCGAGGCCGCCTGGCGTGCGCTGCATCCCGCCGCCAACGAAGCCGCCAGGGCCGACAGAACGTTCCTGCGGGAAGTCATGGCGCGACTACTGCGGCAAACGCGCCATCACGACCGAGATGTCGCGCGCCATCTCCAGCGCCTGCTCGGGGCCGAGCGAGGCGGCGCGATGGAAGGTGCGCTTGGTCTGGCCGACGAATTCCGGATTCCACTTGGCGATGATCTCCGCCATGCCCAGGGCCGCCGGCAGCAGCTCGGCGTCGGGCACGACGCGGTTCACCAAACCGAGCTCGTAGGCGCGCTGCGGCGGGATGTTCTCGCAGAGCGTCAGGAGCTCGAAGGCGATCTTGCGGCCCATGATATGCACGGCATGCGCCGTGACGGTCGAGGCGGTGAGGCCCGCGCGCAGCTCCGGGTAGCCGAAGCGGGCGCTCTCGGCCGCGACGACGAGGTCGCTGCCGAGCGCCAGGCTGCAGCCAGCGCCCAGCGCGTAGCCGTGCACGGCGGCGATGACGGGCTTGTCGATGCGCGCCAGCAGCTTGAACAGGGCGATGCTGTCGTCGGCGGCGCGCACCAGCTCGCGGCGGCTCTCCGTCGTCAGCACGCGCGGCGCCGACGTGTCCATGCCCGGACAGAAGGCGCGGCCGGCGCCGGCCAGGACCACGACGGAAACGGCATCGTCCTGCTGTGCCGCGAGAAGCGCCTCGGTCAGGGCCTCGATGAGATCGTGGTTCAGCGCGTTGAGCTTCTTCGGCCGGTTCAGCGTGAGCAACCGCACCGCGCCACGCGTCTCGATCAACAGGACCTCTTCCATGCCGTGCCTCCCATCTCAGCGATTTCGCACGGACCAGACTGATGACCTGAGCGGCCGGCATCAATCCGCACGGACATCTCTCGACCGACATGCGAACCTTGGCTCGTGCATGGACGCACCGAGCGACGGCGTGTATGGATGCTCCACCATCGCCCTCTCAGCTTCGGCTTGCGATGGCTGAGAGATGCGTGTGCTCCCGCCCCAGCGGAGGTGACGCATGACGAACGATGGCGGACCGTGGGATCCAGGCGGCCGCGGCCCACGCCGGCCGAACAACATGGAAGAAGCCATTCGCAACGGCCAGGAGCGGCTGAAGAACCTCGTTCCGCGAGGCGTCGGTTCCTACAAGGGCATCATACTGGTCGTGCTGGCGGGCGTGGCGATCTGGCTGGTCACCGGTTTCTTCCGCGTGCAGCCCAACCAGCAGGCGATCCAGCTCGTGTTCGGCAAGCCCTACGGCAAGCCGGTCGAACCCGGCCTGCACTACAACCTGCCGGGTCCGATCGGAAACGTCGTCGTGGTCAACGTCCAGGACCAGCGCCGCGTCGTCATCGGCTCGCGCGGCGCCAGCCAGGATCGCCCGGCCGCCCGCGGCGGGATGCGCCCGGCCTCGACCGAGAACCTGATGCTGATGGGCGACGAGAACATCGTCGACATCGAGTTCGCCGTGCTGTGGCAGATCAAGGACGTCCTCAAGTACGCCTTCGACGTGCGCAATCCGGAAGAGAACGTGCGCGACGCCGCCGAGGCCGCCATGCGCGAAATCATTGGCCGATCGAACCTGCAATACGCCCAGACCGAGGGCCGCAGCCGCATCGAGCAGGACACCAAGGACCTGCTGCAGCGCATCCTCGACGAGTACGGGCTGGGCGTGCGCATCTCCAACGTCCAGCTCCTGCGCGTCGACCCGCCGCAGGAAGTGATCGCGGCCTTCCGCGACGTGCAGGCGGCGCGCGCCGACAAGGAGAAGAGCATCAACGAGGCCAACACCTACCGCAACCAGGTGCTGCCGCGCGCCAAGGGCGAGGCCGAATCGATCATC
>JACPOB010000080.1 GCA_016185145.1 Rhodospirillales bacterium
AGCGCATGCGGGCCGACAACGACCTGACCCTCGCCCTCTCCGCCTGACACCACACCCAAACCAAAAATGTAGTGCCGACTTTTCGGCTAACTCTTTGATTCCATTGAATCGCAATGCCGATTCTGCGCAAGTTGGGTTAGCCTCATGCTCCTCCGGACCTCGCGCGTCCTCGCGCGCTTAAGCGCATTCACATGCGTGTATCATCGTGAGGCGCGCGAGGACGCGCGCGGTCCGGAAGAATTCGTTATTCAGCTTCTCGCCCGGCGATCGAAAAAGAGCATGCCGCCTCCAACGACGATCGCGATCACGCCGACGATGCTGGGAAGAGGAATGGTGCGTTGCTGATCGGCTGTGACCTTTAGCGGACCGGCGTCGACGACGGTGCGCTTCTCAGTGAAGGTGATGTTGTCGATCGCCAGGCCTGCGATGCCGATGGCAATCAGCAGTGCGCCGAAGATGACGAGCGGTCGCATGTCGGGCTCCTCTCCTGCTGCGCAATCAACGCAATGGTTGCCGGAGGGGTTCCTGAGCATTCCTCCCCACGCGAAGCGTGGGGAGGTGCCCGCGTAGCGGGCGGAGGGGTCATGAGCACCACGACTGATGCTCTTGACCCCTCCGTCAGCGTAAGACGCTGACACCTCCCCAGCTTTCGCTGGGGAGGAAGGGTTAGTCTTTCACCAGCATCGCCTTGCCCTGCTCGATAGCGAGGCGCGCCATCGCTTCCAGACCGGCATCGGTGGCGCTGCTGACCGGATGGCCGATCTTGGCAAAGCTATAGCCCGGCATGCCCAGCACGCGGCTCATCAGCTCGGCGGCGCTCGCGAACCGCTCGGTCATGACGCTGAAGGCGGGAACCAGGAGACGTTCAGCTGTCACGGAGTCGTGCAGACTGCACGATGAACAGCTTCCTCAATCCCCTATGCCGGAGATCACCGCGTCCCAGTTCCTGACCTCGGCGACGATGTGGGCGTCGGCCGGCGCGCTGTAGTTCGACTTGGTGCGCATCACCACCTTGGCCACGCCGTGCTCCTCGCGCAGCAGGCGGTCGAGATGGGCGAAGAAGCCCTTGGTGCCTTCCTTGCCGTTGGAGATGAAGCCGATGGTCTTGCCTTCGAGCGTGGCGAGCCGCGGCGCGAGCTGGCCGGCCGGCGGCGCCTTCTCCGGCGTGGGGTCGAGGACACGAAACGTCATGATCTACCTCTGCTCCTTCTTCGGCGGCTCGCAGTCGACGCAGGCGCCGATAGCCATGGTGACGGCATGGCTCTTGTTGCCGAGCCACGGGGGAATGACGGCGCCGAAGCCGCCGGCGGGACCGCCCGCGGCCACGACCAAAAGCTGGTCCGGCGATTCCATCGCCGGATAGACGCTGTCGCCGCGGTCGCGCACCACGGCGCCCTTGCCGACCTCGGCCCATTCGCGGCGATGGATGCGGGCGCGTTCATGGATGAAGTTGGCGATGTCGGTCTTGCTCCACTTGGCGGCCTGCAGATGCTCGCGCAGCTGCTTGGGAATGATCAGCGCGTAGTTGCCGGGATGGATCGAATAGTGCCTCAGGTTGGCGCGCATCTCGGCCGCGAAGGTCTCGAGGATCTCCTCGGGCCTGGTCGTCCACTCGTTCATGAGCTGGCGCGGCGCGCCGGCCGCCATCACCGTCACGGCCGAAGCCTCTTTCGGGATGCCGCGCTGCTCGGCAAGCGACAGCCAGGTCGTGTCCTCCTCGTCCTCGGCCACGCAGTAGCTGAACTTGCCGGGATGGCCCAAGGTCGAGCGGTCGATGGCGCCCGGCCGCACGTCCATCAGGTTGATCAGGCAAAGCCGGATGGCGCGGCCGATCACGGCCGTCGCGCGATCGCTGTTGCCCAGCGCATTGAAGCCGCCGCTGGCGCCGAGCTCGAGCCGGATCGGCCCGTTCAGCACCACCAGCACGGCGCAGCCGCCGGTGCTGGCCGTGGCGCCGTGCATCAGGAAGTCGTCCTGCATCATCGCCGTCCAGGCGGTCAGCACGACCGGGAAATGCATGGGCAGGCAGCCCGCCATCACGGCATTGATGGCGAGCTTCTCGGCCGTGACGGCAAGGCCGCGCACCGGTTCGATGCCGATGAGCTGATCGGGCGGCATCATCGCCCAGTCGAGGCAGGCCTGCACCGCATCGGCGGTCGGCGGCACGATGGGCAGGCCGTCGGTCCAGCCGTTGCTGTGATAGAGCTCCTGGACCGCGGCGATATTGTCCGCGTCGTAAGTCCGCGAAGAGAGCTGCACGTGATTCCTCCGAAGGGCGGCAGCATAGCGCTGCACGTCCCTATGCCAACATCAACTTGATAGACAGGATTATTGCGAATTACGCATCAATCCTGCCGCGGCCACTCGCGCCGCAACAACGTCAGGAAACCCGCGGCGGCCGGCGTCGGCTCGCGTTCGCGCAGGGTGATCACGCCGATGCGTCGCACCAGGCGCGGCTCGAGCGGCACCGCGCGCAGGTTACGGCCGGTCGGCACGGCGCCGCGCGGCACGATGCCGATGCCGACGTCGGCCGCGACCAGGCCGAGCAAGGTGGCGATCTGCGTGACCACCACCATCTGGCGCAGCGGCACGCCCGCCATCGCCGCCGCGGCATCGATGGTGCGCCGGGTGCGCGAATCGGTCGGCAGCGCCACGATCGGCTGGTCGGCGAGGTCGGACAGGCCGAGCTTGCGGCGGTTGGCGAGCTTGTGGCGGGCCGACGTCACGACGCAGAACGTCTCGCGGCCGAGCGCCGTGCCGACGGCGAAGTCGGGCAGCTCGTCGACATAGCCCAGGCCGAAATCGGCGACGCCGCTACGCACGTCCTCGAGCACCGATCCATGAACGCTCTCGCGAACGTGGATCTCCACGCCCGGCCGGTCGGCGCGATAGGCGGCGATCAGGCGCGGCAGGGCCGCCCCCGCCACCGACATGACGCTCGACAGCACGACCAGGCCGCGCCGTTCCTGCGCCACTTCCCGCACGCTCTGCACCGTGATGCCGAGGTCGGCCAGCATGCGCTCGGCGACCGCGGCGAACTCGCGTCCGGCGGCGGTGACCTGCAGGCGGCGCGTCGTGCGATCGAACAGGCGCACACCGAGTTCGGTTTCCAGCCGCTTTACGGCCCGCGTGAGCGCCGGCTGGGAGATGCGCAAACGGGCGGCGGCAGCGACGAAGCTGCCGTACTCGACCAGCGCGAGGACCGCTTCGAGCTGGCGGGCGCTGAAGTCGGGAAGCGCGGCAGGCGGCATCGGTCGAGCATAGCGTCCATGGCCGCCCCTGTAACACCTTGCTTCCCCACTTCGTCTTCAAGGCATGACTGTTACGGGAGAAGACAATGGGAGAATTCCATCTTGCCCACTGGATCGTCGTGCTCGGCGTGCTGGCCTTGACGAGCGTTGTGTGGGGCTATCCCCTGGCCGTCCTGTGCCGTCGCACCGGCAAGTCGACCGCTGTCGGCTGGCTGGCGGGCACCATCGGAATGTTTTGCGGCGGACCTATGTGGTGCGTTTGGTGGCTTGCCTTTTCCACCTGGAAGGCATCGCCGCCCAAACCCTGATGATCACGCGGCAAGCATGCGCTCGCGATTGCGTTCGCGCAGGATCGGCATGACCCACTTGCCGAAGCGCTCGGCTTCCTTGTCGTGCAGATAGCCGGAGAGGCAGAAGGAGTGGCAGCCGAGATCGATGAAGTCCTGCAGGGTCTCGGCGCACTGCTCGGGCGTGCCGACGATGGCGATGCCCGCGCCCGGCCGCACCTGGGTGATGCCGGTCCACAGGTTGCGCTCGATGACCTCGCCCTGGGTGGCGAGCTCGCGCACCCGGCGATTGGCCTCGGAGGTCGCGAAGCGCTCCTTCACGAAGGCCTTTTGCGCTTCGCTGGCATGCCCCACCAGCTCATGAGCGAACTCCCAGGCCTCCTTTTCGCTCTGCCGGCAGACGATCTGCAGGCGCATGCCGAAGCCGATGTCGTTGTCGCGGCCATGCTTGGCCGCCATGCCGCGGATCACGGCCATGTTGGCGCGGATGCGCTCGTAAGTGTCGCCCCAGAACAGGTGCACGTCGGAATGCTTGGCCGAGATCTCCCACGCCTGCTGCGAGCCGCCGCCGAGATAGAACTTCGGGTACGGTTTCTGCAGCGGATGCGGCCGGATCTGCGCGCCCTTCAATTGATAGAACTTGCCGTCGTAGGTGAGCGGGCCGCGCGCGCTCCACAGCGCCTTCAGGATCGAGACCTCCTCGTCCATGATCTCGTAGCGCTCCTGCTTGCCCCACTTGATGCCTTCGGACTCGTTCTCGGCCTCGCTTTGGCCCGCGATCAGGTTGATGCAGATGCGGCCGCCCGAGAGCTGGTCGAAGGTCGCGATCATCTTGGCCAGCAGCACGGGATTGATATAGGACGGCCGCGCCGCCACCAGCATGCGGATCGACTTGGAGCGCGCGACCATCATCGCGCTCGAGATCCAGGCCTCCCAGCACGCGGTCTGCACCGGCACCAGCATGTATTCGAAACCCGCCGCCTCGGCCGCCGCGACGACGCGGTCGAACAGCGGCAGTGATGACGCTACCTGTGCACTGGCCAAGCCATAGGCTGTCGTATCGCCTGCCGTCGGCAGGAACCAACCGAATTCCAGTCTGCGCCCGTGTTGCTGTCCGTCCCGCTGCATGCCTCGATTGTGCTGCGGCAGGCGCTCCGGTGCAATTGTTGCTGGTCGTAACGCCGCCGAGCAGGCACGATCCGCGCCGCGCCTTTCGAGGGAGATCCGATGTTGCAGCATGGCAAGCGTCCGACAATCGCATCGCGGCACGGCATGGTGGCCGCCGCCCATCCGCTGGCCGCCGCCGCCGGCGCGCGCGTGCTGGGCAACGGCGGCAACGCCTTCGATGCCGCCGCAGCGACGGCCGCGACCCTGAATGTCGTCGAGCCCTACATGTCGGGCCTGGCGGGCCAGGGCATGGCGACCTGCTACATCGCGTCCGAGCGGCGCGTGCGCTCGCTCAATTTCCTGGGCCTCATCCCGCGCAAGTTTCCGCTCGACCGGCTGAGCAACCGCGAACAGGTGCTGCGCGGGCCGATCGCCGTCGGCGCGCCGGGCAATCTGGCGGGCTGGTGCGAGATGGTCGGCGCCTATGGCACCAAGAAGCTGCCCGAGCTGTTCGCGCCGGCGATCGCCATCGCCCGCGACGGCTTCGGACTGATCGAGTTCAATGTCGAGGAGATCGGCGGCGTCACCCACGAGCTGCGCAATCAGGCCAAACTCTATCCCGAATGGTCGCGCACCTATCTCGAAGGCATCGAGGGCGGCAAGCCGATGCAGGGCGCGGTGCTGCGGCAGGCCGACCTCGCCAGGACCCTGGAGGCGCTGGCGGCCGAAGGGCCGTCGCTGCTCTACGGAGGGGCGCTGGGCCAGAAGCTGATCGACCGCATCGTCGAACTGGGCGGGACGCTCACCCTGGAAGACCTCATGGACATGAAGGCGCAGTGGATCGACCCGGTGGCGGCGACCTATCGCGGCCGTACCATCCACGTGCCGCCGCCGCCCTGCGAGGCGTTCCAGTACTTGTTGACGCTGCGCATCCTCGAAGGCTTCGACCTCGCCAAGATGCAGCGCAACGGCACCGACCATATCGACACCGTGCTGCGCGCCATCCGCATCGCGGCGGGCGTGCGCATCGCCACCGGCGTGCCCTCGCAGCAGAAGCTGGCCGAGCTCCTGTCCGATGGCCACGTCGAGAGCCTGCGGGCGCGGGTGCGGGACGGCAGGCCGGTCACGGGCCCGACCGAGCAATGGACGGCGCCGGCGACCGACGGCCACACGACCTCGTTCTCCATCGCCGACCGGCACGGCAACATGGTGTGCGTGACCCAAAGCCTCGGCAGCGTGTTCGGCTCGGGCGTGGTCGTTCCCGGCACTGGGGTGTGCCTCAACAACTTCCTCTATTGGGCCGACGTGAATCCCGCGAGCCCCAACCGCGTGAAGCAGGGCGACCCCATGCCGGTTTGCGTGGCGCCCTCGATCGTCACCGAGGACGACAAGCCGGTGCTGGCGCTGGGCACGCCCGGCAGCTACGGCATCCTCCAGACCCAGGTGCAGGCGATGGTGCAGTACGTCGATTACGGCCTGCCCTTGCAGCAGGCGATCGAGGCGCCGCGCGCGCGTCTCACCGACGGCCGCGCCGTGCTGCTGGAATCGCGGGTCGACGCCCAGGTGCGCGACGAGCTGCGCAACCGAGGCCACGACCTCAGCTCGGGCCCGGACTGGACCATGAAGGTCGGCGGCATGCAGGCCGTGGCGCTCAGGGACGGCACCTTCACCGGCGGCTGCGATCCGCGCCGCGACGGGTACTGCGTGCCGGCTTGACCGGAGCGCTCATGATTCATGCTCTTCCGGACCGCGCGCATCTTGCGCGCTCATGAGCGATGAGCGAGCCGGAGGCTCGCGGTCCGGAAGATCATGAGCGGGCGGGAGCCCTCGGTCCGAACATGAACTACTTATGCGGTCGTGACGGCTCCGAAATCTCCGCGATTGCCTCGCCGACCTCCTTGAGATCGGCGGCGCGCGGCTCGGTGGCGATGTCGCCCAGGGACACGATCCCGACCAGGTTCTTGTCCTTGTCGAGCACGGCCAACCTTCGCACCTGCAGCGTCTTCATGCGCTCCAGCACCTCCTCGGCATCCTCTTCCTCGAAGGCCCAGGAGATATCCTCGGTCATGCATTCGCGCACCTGCATCTCGACCGGCGAGCGACCGGTCGCCACGCCGCGCACGACGATGTCGCGATCGGTCAGGGTACCGACCAGCCGGCGGCCCCGGCAGACCGGCAACAAGCCCACGCCCATCGCCTCCATGGCCATCGCCGCCTGCTGCAGCGAGGCGTCCGGCGCCACCGTTTCGACCTGGCGGGTCATGACTTCGCAGACTTGCATGAAGGCATAATGTGCCGACCGCCTACGAGTTGCATGCTGCGCCGTGGCCAACCAAGCAACCCGATGGCCCTTCGGGCGCCCGTCAGGGTGCCGCCGGCACCACAACCCGGGTCTGCGAGCGGACGTGGGGCGCGAAGTTCGCCCAGCCGCGCATGGTATTGAACTCCTTGGTTTCGACCGCAGCGGGCGACGCAAGTTCGTAGACCGTCGTGTAAAGCTTCGTCTTCGTCCGACGGCCCTGGCCGCGGTCACTTTCCGACACCTCGCCCGAGGTCACATAGCGCCGCCCGGCCAGCACACCTGGACAGGCAAGTGCATCGGGCAGGTGCACGTCGTCGTACCACCGGTTCCAGTCGGCCTAGACTGCGGCGTCGACCTCGGCCGTCACGATGAGCAGGCAATTCGGCAAGGCGGTCATTTTCGGCATTCCTCTTGCACGCGGCATCCAGTAGGGATGGAATGCGCGCCAACGACAAAATTCAAGAGGGATGGAAGATGCGAAAACTTCTCAGTCTGGCTGCCGTTTCCGTGATCGCCCTTGGCAGCGTCGCGGCGGCGCAGGAGACACCGCGCAAGGGCGGCACGATCCGCATGACGGCGCCCTATGCCGCCAGCTTCGGCAGCCTCGACCCGCACACCACGCCGCGCGCCCAGGACGACATCATCAACAAGGCGATGCAGCGCACGCTCTACAACTGGGATTCCAAGGACAACAAGCTGGTGCTGGAGCTCGCCAAGTCGGTGACGGCATCGGCCGACGGCCTCACCTACACCTATAAACTGCGCGACGACGCCTTCTTCCACAACGGCCGCAAGATGACGGCCGACGACATCATCTGGTCGTACACGCGCATCATGGACGGCACCAAGGGCTACCCCGCCGCCCGCTACATCCGCATCATCAAGGGCGCGGTCGACGTCGAGAAGGGCCAGGCCAAGGAAATCTCCGGCCTGAAGAAGATCGACGATTTCACCCTCGAGATCACACTGACCGACAAGGTCGAGCCCGGCTACTACCTGTTCGCCGGCTCGACCGCGATCCTGCCCAAGGAGGAAGTCGATAAGGGCAACTACGCCAACAATCCCGTGGGTCTCGGCCCCTTCAAGTTCAAGGAGCATATCCCGGGCTCGCGCGTGGTCGCCGAGCGCTTCGACAAGTTCTACAAGACCGGCAAGCCCTACGCCGACAAGGTCGAGGTTCTGATCATGGCCGAGGCGGCGGCACGTGACGTCGCCTTCCGCAACAAGGAGATCGACACCTCGATCCTGGGCCCCGCCCAGTACGTCGCCTATCGCGAGGATCCGCAGCTCAAGAACGGCATCCTCGAAGTGGCCGAGATGTTCACCCGCTCCATCACCTTCAACCACGACGACAAGCTGTTCAAGGACAAGCGGGTGCGCCAGGCGTTCAACCATGCCATCGACACCGACCTGATCATCAAGCGCCTGGTCAAGGACAAGGCTTATCGCGCAGTGAGCTGGCTGCCGCTGTCCTCGCCGTCGTTCGACAAGAGCGTCAAGCCCTATGCCTACGACCCGGAGAAGGCGAAGAAACTGCTGACCGAGGCGGGTTATCCCAACGGCATCGAGTTCGAGTTGACGACCAGCCAGAACGAGAGCTGGGGCCTGCCGATCGTCGAGGCGATCATCCCCATGCTGGCCAAGGCCGGCATCAAGGTGAAGCCGAAGCTGGTCGAGGTCACGGTGCTGACCGACATCCTGATGAAGGGCGAGCACCAGGCGCTGATCAGCTCCAACCTGACCGGTCCCGATTCGCTGGCGACCCTGCAGTGCTTCTACTCCAAGACGCCGCGCACCGCCTGCCACTACACGAACTACAGCAATCCGGCGTTCGACAAGCTGTTCGAGGAGGCAAGCGCCAGCCTCGACCCGGCCAAGCGGACCGACCTGCTGCGCCAGGCCAACAACCTGCTCTACGAGGACGCGCCGGTGTGGTTCTTCAACTACAACAAGGCCGTGATGGCCTACCAGCCGTGGATCCACGGCCTGCAGGCCAACCCGACCGAGATCACGCACCAGTATCCCGAGGACATCTGGGTCGACGCCAAGTCGCCTGCGAAGTGATTTCACGCTCAAAACACCCATCCCTCATGTTCATCCCCTTCATGTTCCTCTCCCCCTTGGGGGAGAGGCTAGGTGAGGGGATGCAACTGGAGAGGCTTTCTCCTGCATTCCCCCCTCACCCAACCTCTCCCCCAAGGGGGAGAGGAGTATGATTCGCTAAGGCATCCCCGCCTTCGCCGCCGCCGCCCATGCTCCTCGTCCTCGTTCGTCGCCTCGGCAACGTCATCCCGACCCTGCTGGCGGTCATCGCGCTGGTCTTCCTGCTGTTCAGCGTCCTGCCCGGAAGCTTCATCTCGGGCATGAACGAGGACGGCCGCTCGGTCATCGATCCGGCGGTCATGGAGCGCATGCGCAAGGAGATGGGGCTCGACGATCCCCTGCACGAGCGCTTCCTGAAATACATCGGCAAGGTTGCGACCGGCGACCTCGGCACCTCGTTCCGCACGCGCGAGCCGGTAACCAAGTTGATCAGCGTGCGCATCTGGCCGTCGCTTAAGCTGGTCTTCGCCGCCATGGCCTTCGCCATCGTCGTCGGCGTCACGCTGGGTTTCCTGGCGGCACTGAAGCCCGGGAGCCTCATAGACACGGTGTCCATGGTCACCGCCATCTCAGGCCTGTCGCTGTCGCAGTTCTGGTTCGGCCTGATGCTGATGTACCTCTTCGCGCTGACGCTGAACTGGCTGCCGAGCTTCGGCTACGGCGACGGCGGCCTGCGCAACCTCATCCTGCCAGCCATCGCGCTGGGCGTCGGCCCGATGGCGTTGCTGGCGCGCACCACCCGGGCCGCCGTGCTCGATGTACTGAACGCCGATTTCGTGCGTACCGCCCGCAGCAAGGGCATGAGCGAGCGCCTGGTCGTGAAGTGGCACGTGCTGCGCAATGCGCTTGTGCTCGTGGTCACCATCGTCGGCCTGCAGTTCGGCTCGCTGATGGGCCAGGCCGTCGTGGTCGAGAAGCTGTTCGCCTGGCCGGGCGTGGGTTCGCTGATGGTCGACTCCGTCTTCCAGCGCGACATGCCGGCGGTCCAAGGCTGCATCCTGATGATCGTCTTGTTCTTCTTGTTCATCAACACGCTGGTCGATCTCGCCTACGTCGTGATCGATCCGCGCATCCGTTACGGCTGAGCCATGCGGATGAAATGGGGAGCCAATACCTGGGTCGGCGGCAGCCTGGTGGCGATCGCCATCGGCGTCGCCGTGTTCGCGCCCTGGATCGCGCTGACCGATCCGGTGATGGACGCCAACCTGATGAATGCCGAGCTGCCGCCGTCGTGGGAATTCCCGTTCGGCACCGACGCCCAGGGCCGCGACATCTACTCGCGCATCTGCTACGGCGCGCGCATCTCGCTCACCGTCGGCGTGGTCAGCCAGATCTGCAACAGCCTGATCGGCGTCACTCTGGGCCTCACCGCGGGCTTCTGGGGCGGCTGGTGGGACGACGTCGTGAGCGGCCTCACCAACCTGATGCTGGCCATCCCCTCGCTGGTCTTCGCGCTCGCCATCATGGCGATTCTGGGCCCCGGCCTGGTGAGCCTGGTGATCGCGCTCGGGCTCACGAGCTGGTCCTACTCCTGCCGCATCGCCCGCGCGCAGGTCCTGTCGCTGAAGAGCCAGGGCTACGTCCAGGCGGCGCGCATCCTGGGCTACGGCGACTTCCGCATCATGTTCACCCAGGTCCTGCCCAACATTTTAGGACCGCTGATCGTGATCGCGACCTTGGGCATGGGCGGCGCGATCCTGGCGGAGGCGGCGTTGTCGTTCCTCGGCCTCGGCATCCGGCCGCCCTTCCCGAGCTGGGGCAGCATGCTGTCGGAGGCGCGCGACCAGATCCGCGCGGCGCCCTGGCTGTCGGTGTTCCCCGGCCTCGCCATCTTCTTTACCGTGCTCGGCTTGAACCTCTTGGGCGACGGGCTGCGCGACATCCTCGATCCGCAGTCGCAGACGAGGCGTGCATGATCGCACCGCTGCTGAAGGTCGACGACCTGCACATCACCCTCGCGGGCGATGGCGCCACCTACAACGCCGTCGAGAACGTCTCCTTCGAGATCGGTCGCGGCGAGGCCTTCGGGCTGGTGGGCGAATCGGGCTGCGGCAAGAGCATCACGGCGCTGGCCGTCATGGGCCTGCTGCGCCGGCCATTGGGAATCGGCAAGGGCCGCATCGTGCTCGACGGCGAGGAGATCCAGAACGCCTCCGCCGCCCGCCTGCGCGAGCTGCGCGGCCCCAAGATCGGCATGATCTTCCAGGAGCCGATGACGGCGCTCAATCCGCTGTCGCCGGTCGGCCGCCAGATCGCCGAGATGTTCGTGCTGCACCAGCGCGCGTCGTGGAGCGAGGCCATGGACCGCGCCGAGGACGCGCTGCGGCAGGTGCGCGTGCCCTCGCCCGAGCGGCGCATCAAGGATTTTCCGCACCAGCTTTCCGGCGGCATGCGCCAGCGCGTCATGATCGCCATTGCGCTGGCCTGCCGGCCCGACCTCCTGATCGCCGACGAGCCGACCACGGCGCTCGACGTCACCGTGCAGTCCGAGATCATCGACCTGATGGCCGAGCTCTGCGCCGCCAAGGGCACCGCCATCCTGATGATCAGCCACGATCTCGGCCTGGTCGCCAACATGTGCCGCCGCGTCGCCGTGATGTATGCCGGCCGCATCGTCGAGAGCCAGGGCGCCGAGGCGATCTTCGCCACGCCACGCCATCCCTACACCAAGGGCCTGGTCGATTCCCTGCCGCGGCTCGGCGAGCGGTCCAAGCGCGGCCGCCAGCGTCTGCGCGAGATCTCGGGAGTCGTGCCCTCGATCGCTGCCTATCCGGCGGGCTGCCGCTTCAATCCACGCTGCCCGTCGGTGACCGACATCTGCCGATCGACCGCGCCGGACATCACGGCGTTGGGCGCCGGCCTCGTGCGGTGCCATCACCATGAGTGACTCCCCTCCGGCCAAGCTGCTCGAGCTGGACGATCTCGCCGTCCATTTCCATGTCGGCAGCGCGCTGAAGGGCGGCGTGAAGACGCTGAAGGCCGTCGATGGCGTCAGCCTCGAAGTGAAGCCCGGCGAATGTCTCGGGCTGGTGGGTGAATCGGGTTGCGGCAAGTCGACCCTCGCCCTTTCGATCATGGGCCTGCAGCCGCCGACGCGCGGCCACATCCGGCTGAACGGGCATGAGCTCTCCGCGCGCGACCGCATGGAAACGGCGCGCACCGTCCAGATGGTGTTCCAGGATCCCTACGCCTCGCTCAATCCGCGGCAGACCGTGCGCCGCACCTTGGCCGATCCCCTGCGCATCCACGGCGTCAGCAACAAGGGCGAGGTCGCCGACCGGGTGATGGGCATGCTGGCCAAGGTGGGTCTCCGACCCGACCATGCCGACCGCTATCCGCACGAATTCTCCGGCGGCCAGCGCCAGAGGATCGGCATCGCTCGGGCGCTGATCCTGCAGCCCAAGCTGGTGATCTGCGACGAGCCGGTGTCGGCGCTCGACGTGTCGATCCGCGCCCAGATCATCAACCTCCTGCTCGAACTCAAGGACGAGATGGCCCTGGCCTATATCCTGATCAGCCACGATCTCGGCGTGGTCGAGCATGTCAGCGACCGTGTCGCCGTGATGTATCTCGGCCGCATCGTCGAGCAGGGCGGCTGGCAGGAGATCTTCGAGGATCCGCGCCATCCCTACACCCGCGCGCTGATCGCGGCGATCCCCGACCCCTTCCACCGCGCCGACGCCAGGGTGGCGCGCGCCAAGGCGCACGGCGAGATCGCGAGCGCGCTCAATCCGCCGCCCGGCTGCCATTTCAATCCGCGCTGCCCGATGAAGGCCGATCGCTGCATCAGCGAGGTGCCGGCCCTGGAAGCCGTCGCCGAAGGCCATCGCGCCGCCTGTCATTTCAGGAACCAAGCAACCTCACCCTGAGGAGCATCGCGCAGCTACGCGCATTCAGATGCGCGCTTTGCGTCTCGAAGGGTGGGATACAATCGTGTTGTTGCCCACCCTTCGAGACGGCGCTCCGCGCCTCCTCAGGGTGAGGTGTAGTCTGCAGACGTGACTTCCCATGTCCTTATCCGCCAAGCCGTTGTGGTTGCCTGTGACGGCGACGGTAGCGATGTGCCGTGGTGGAGCTTCACCAAGACCGTGATCGCCGCGGCCGCGCTGGCGCTGGTACGCGATGGCCGGCTCGTCTTGGACGAGCCGCTGACCGACCGGCCCTACACGCTGCGTCAACTCCTGCAGCATCGCGCCGGCCTCACCGAATACGGACGTCTGCCGGCCTATCATGAGGCCGTTGCACGAAACGAAGATGCTTGGCCTATCGACGAGATGCTGGCGCGGAGCGATGCCGACCGGTTGGTTTATGAACCGGGCGAAGGCTGGGATTACTCCAACATCGGCTACACCTTCGTCCGCCGGCTGATCGAGCAGACGACGGACCGGCCACTGGACGATGCTCTCGAGCATCTGGTGATGAAGCCGCTCGGCGTCGCCGGCGTCCGCCTCGCCACCGATCGTGCGCACTACTCGCCCGACTACGATCCGCGCTGGGTCTATCACGGATTGCTGGTCGAACCGCTGCAGCAGGCAGCATTGCTCCTGCAACGCCTGATGGTCGGTGATCTTTTGCCGCCACCCTTGTTATCGGCGATGTGCGACCGATATTCGGTGGGCGGGCCGATCGCGGGCCGTCCCTGGAAAACACCTTCTTACGGACTTGGCCTCATGATCGGTGAGACGACCGGCGGCGAGTTGATCGCCGGCCATACGGGTGGCGGCCCCGGCAGCGCCGTCGCGGTGTATCATCGCCTCGACCGATCGACCGGCACAGCCGCCGCCCACGAGGTCGGCAACGATGACGCCTCTGTCGAAGAAGTCTGCGCGACCCTGCTGAGGACCCGTCCGTGAAGCCTCCCGACATCGAACGCCTCGCCGACTGGATCGTCCGCCGCGGCCTGGAAGGCTCGGAAGAGACCGACCTGCTGACCAAGTTCAGCGAGAAGTGCAATGAAGCCGGGCTTCCGCTCGCGCGTGCCTTGATGATCATCGACACGTTGCATCCCGTGCACGAAGGCACTGTCTTCCGCTGGCGTAACGACAACGTCGAGGAGGACGCCACCGTCCAGTACGGCCGGACGACCGAAGGCGACGCCGCCACCTCCTGGCTGCGCAGCCCCTTCTATCACCTGCTGCAGAGCGGCGGCGAAGAACTGCGGCGCCGCATCGCCTTCGGCGATCCGATCGACTTCCCCAGCATCCAGGAGATGAAGGATCTCGGCTACACCGACAATATCATCTTTGTCCGCCGCTTCGCCGAGGGTGCCGCGATCGGCGAGATGGACTGTGTCTATTCGAGCTGGGCGACGCGCAGTCCCGAGGGCTTCAGCGAGGCCGATATCGCGGCCCTGCGCCGCCTCGCGCCGACGCTCGGACTCGCGATCAAGAGCGCCGCGCTGGCCAGGGTCGCCGACACCCTGGTCGAAGTCTATCTCGGGCGCGATGCCGGCCAACGCGTCCTCAAGGGGCGCATCCAGCGCGGCGTGGCCGACCGCATCGAGGCGGCACTGTGGTTCTCCGACCTGCGCAGCTTCACCACCATCACCGACACCGCCAAGCCGACCGAGATCATCCCGCTGCTGAACGACTACGCCGAAGCCGTCATCACCTCGATCCATGAGGCGGGCGGCGACGTGCTGAAGCTGATCGGCGACGGCACGCTGGCGCTGTTCCGCGGCGACGATCTGGCCGATGCCTGCAGTCGGGCCCTGAAAGCCGAGGGGATCGCCCGCAACCGGGTGACGGAGCTGAACGAGAAACGGCGGGCCGAGGAACGGCCGGTCACCTCGGTCTATGTCGGCCTGCATGTCGGCGAGGTCTTCTATGGCAATATCGGCAGCGTCGACCGGCTCGACTTCACGGTCGTCGGGCCGGCGGTCAACGAGACCAGCCGCATCGCCTCGATGTGCCGGTCGGTCGACCGGCCGCTCCTGATCTCCTCGACCTTCGCCGATGCGCTGCCCGGCGCGGAGCGCACACAATTGGTCTCCGTCGGCCGCTTCGCGCTGCGCGGCGTCGGGCACGCAAAGGAGCTCTTCACCCTCGATCCGGCGCTCATGTAGCCCGGCGGCGCCGGCCGGCGCGCAAGGATGAAAAAGTCTCAAAGCGCGATGCGGCACGCTTGAAAGCCCCTTTCGCGGGGCGAATCGACTTGCGCCCGCTTGGCGGCACCGCCTACGATGACGCCCATAAACAAGCCGTTCCCAATGAGGCGGCATGTCCTGGGAGGGACACCCTATGGCAAAGACGAAGCGTCGTAGCGTACTCAAGCTCGCCGGTGGCGCCGCTATGGGCGGCATGGCCGGCATCCTGGCGACCGGCCGTACGCCGGCCTACGCCCAGCAGAAGACCGTCCACTGGTTGAAGTGGGTCGATTTCGTTCCCGCCACCGATCAGATGTTCCGCCGGGAGCTGCTGCCGCAAGCCGAGAAAGAACTCGGCATGAAGATCAATCTCGAGACCGTCAACGGTAACGACCTGCAGCCGCGCATCACCGCCGGCATCCAGTCGGGCTCCGGTCCCGACGTCATCATGTCGTTCAACAGCTACACCCATCTCTATGCCAACAGCGTCGTCGACATGGGGGCGCTGGCCGAGGAAGTCGGCAAGCGCGAGGGCGGCATCTACAAGTACGCCCAGGCCATCTGTTCCAACGGCAAGGGCGTGTACATGGGCATGCCGTGGGCCGTGATCGGCGGCATGATCGCCTATCGCAAGTCATGGCTCGACGAGGTCGGCGCGACCAAGTTCCCCGACACCTGGGAAAGCTATCGCGACGTCGCCAAGAAGCTGAAGGCCAAGGGCCGTCCGTTCGGCCAGACGCTCGGCCACACCTTCGGCGACGCGCCGGGCTTCACCTACCCGTACCTGTGGTCGTGGGGCGGCAAGGAGGTCGAGGCCGACGGCAAGACCGTCGTGCTCAACTCCAAGGAGACGATCGAATCGGTCAAGTTCATGACCGGCCTGTGGAAGGACGGCATGGACGAGGGCGGCCTCGCCTGGGACGACACCAACAACAACCGTGCCTTCCTGTCACAGACCATCTCGGCGACCCTGAACGGCGCCTCGATCTACATCGAGACCCTGCGCAAGCCCGATCAGTACAAGACCGAGAAGGGCGAGCCGATGAACAAGGACATCCTGCACGCGCCCCTGCCCAAGGGACCGGCGGGCCAGTTCGGCTTCCACCTGCTGCAGTCCAACATGGTCATGAAGTATTCGAAGAACCAGGACGCGGCCAAGCAGTTCCTGACCTGGCTGCACCAGGAGGCCAATTACCGCAAGTTCTTCGAATCGCAGAAGGGCTTCGCCACGCCGTGCACGGCCAAGTGGGAGGAAGACAAGCTGTGGGACGTCGATCCGGTCATGACGCCCTACAAGGTCGCGGCTAAGCTCGGCCAGGCGCCCGGCTTTGCCGGTGCGCCGGACGCCAAGGCCCAGGAAGGCCTGTCGAAGTACATCATCACCGACATGTACGCCAAGGCCGTGCAGGGCATGCCGGCCGAGGAGTCCGTGAAGTGGGCGGAGAGCGAGCTGAAGAAGATCTACGCGGCTTGATCGCGCCCTCGACAGCGTAACTCAACGTACCAACGAGTGAGTGAGCCATGGCAGTGACCGCAGTCCCGGGCGTGGTGAACCGTCCAATCTCGCGACTGCGGCGCCTGGAGGACGAGCGCTGGCTGGCGCTCGCCCTTCTCGCGCCGACAGCCATCCTGCTCGGCCTGTTCATCGCCTATCCGTTCTTCGAGGGCGTTCTCCTGGCGCTGACCAACACGCGCGTCGGCATCGACGGCAAGTTCGTCGGGCTGAGCAACTTCGAGAAGATCTGGAACGACAGCATCTTCCGGACGTCGGTGTGGAACACCTTCTGGTACACGGGCGTCACCACGGTGTTCAAGCTGGGGCTCGGCCTGTGGCTGGCGATGCTGCTGAACCGGCATTTCAAGGGCAAGGCGCTGGTCCGCGCCTTCATCCTCCTGCCCTTCATCATCCCCACGGTGCTGTCGACCTTCGCCTGGAAGTGGATGTTCGACCCGACCTTCAGCGTCATCAACTGGACGTTGTTCCATCTCGGTTTCATCACCCAGCGCATCAACTGGTTGGGTGACCCCGACCTAGCGATGACCTCGATCATCATCGTCAACATCTGGCGCGGCGTGCCGTTCTTCGCCATCAGCCTGCTGGCCGGGCTGCAGACCATCAGTCCGGAGCTCAACGAGGCCGCCGCGATCGACGGCGCCCGCCCGTGGAACCGCTTCTGGTACGTCACCTGGCCGCTGCTGCTGCCGGTCACGATGGTGGTCATGCTGTTCTCGGTGATCCAGACCTTCGCCGACTTCCAGCTGGTCTACGTCATGACCGGCGGCGGGCCGGCCAACGCCACGCAGCTCTTCGCCACCTACGCCTACCAGATAGGCATCGGCACCGGGTTGCTGTCGGAGGGCGCGGCGATCTCGCTCGCCATGTTCCCCTTCCTGTTCCTGATCGTGGTCGTGCAGCTCCTGTACATCCGTCGCGTGGAGACCCGCTGATATGATTGAAGGTGCAGTCTGGCGGAAGTGGGTGTTCTACAACATCCCGCTGATCCTGTTCGTCTTCGTGCTGCTCTTCCCGTTCTACTGGATGATCATCACGTCGTTTCGGCCGGACGGCGAGCTCTACCGGCCATGGAACGCCGTCAACTACAACCCGTTCTGGACCAACAACCCGACGTTCGAGCACATCGAATACCTGTTCGAGGAGACCAACTTCGGGCGCTGGATGCTGAACACCATGTTCATCGCCGTGGTCTCGACGATCATCTCGCTGTTCTGCGGCGTCCTCGCGGGCTATGCGCTCGCGCGGCTCAACTTCCCGTGGGCAGGCAGCCTCGGCACGATGATCTTCATCACCTACCTGGTGCCGCAGACGCTGCTGTTCATCCCGCTCGCCCAGATCATCCGCAATTTCGAGCTGGGCGACACGCCGTGGTCGCTGATCCTGACCTATCCGACCTTCCTGATCCCGTTCTGCACCTGGCTGATGATGGGCTACTTCAAGGCCATCCCCAAGGAGCTCGAGGAGTGCGCGCGCATCGACGGCGCCTCGCGTTGGAAGGCGATGGTCTACATCATCATTCCCTGCGCGGTGCCCGGCATCCTGTCGGCCGGCATCATCGCCTTCACCCTGTCGTGGAACGAGTTCATCTACGCCCTGGTGTTCCTGTCCTCGCCCGACCAGAAGACCGTGCCGGTCGGCGTCACCTCCGAGCTGATCCGCGGCGACGTCTTCTTCTGGGGGCCGCTGATGGCGGGCGCGCTGCTCGGTTCGATCCCGGTGGCGATCGTCTATTCGTTCTTCGTCGAACACTACGTCTCGGGCCTCACCGGCTCGGTCAAGGGATAGGGTCATGGCCGAGGTAATCGTCCGCAAGCTCAACAAGAAGTTCGATTCCAACCACGTGGTAAAGGACGTCGACCTGCACATCCACGACAAGGAATTCGTGGTCTTCGTCGGTCCCTCGGGTTGCGGCAAGACCACGACCTTGCGCATGATCGCCGGCCTCGAGGCCGTCACATCGGGCGACATCCTGATCGGCAACACCGTGGTCAACGAGGTGCCGCCGATGGATCGCGACATCGCCATGGTGTTCCAGAACTACGCGCTCTATCCGCACATGAGCGTCGCCAGCAACATGGCGTTCGGGCTGAAGATGCGGAAGTTCGACAAGACCGAGATCCAGAGCCGCATCAAGCGCGCCGCCGAGATCCTCGACATCGGCGAGCTGCTGCAACGCAAGCCGCGCCAGCTGTCGGGCGGCCAGCGCCAGCGCGTCGCGCTCGGCCGCGCCATCGTGCGCGATCCCAAGGTCTTCCTGTTCGACGAGCCGCTTTCCAACCTCGACGCCAAGCTGCGCGTGCAGATGCGCGTGGAGCTGAAGAAGCTGCACGAGCGGCTGGCGGTGACGTCGATCTACGTCACCCACGACCAGGTCGAGGCGATGACGCTCGGCGACCGCGTGGTGGTCATGAAGGACGGCGTCGTCCAGCAGGTCGGCGAACCGCTCGAGCTCTACAACACCCCGGCCAACCGCTTCGTCGCGGGCTTCATCGGCTCGCCGGCGATGAACTTCGCCGACGTGACGCTGAACGGCGCCAACGGCAGGCTGTGGGCCGAGGCGCCCGGCATCAAGATCGGCATGCCCGAGCCGATCGCCAGCCGGGTCAACGGCCGCAGCGGCAAGGCGATCCTGGGAATCCGGCCCGAGGACCTGCACGTCGCGGGCCCGGCCGATCCGGCCGAGCTCTGCTTCGAGGTCGAGGTCGAGGTCGTCGAACAACTCGGCTCGGAGATCCTTCTGGACACCCGCGCCGGCAACAGCACTTTCGTCGCCTCGGTCGATCCGATGCTGCGCACCAAGGTGCACGAGCGGCTGAAGCTCGCCATGAACCCCAACCGCCTGCACCTGTTCGACGCGCAGACGGAAGCGGCGATCTGAGCCGGGCGCGCGCCACTCCAGTGGCGCGTCTTCCCATGGCTCATGCTCTTCCGGACCGCGCGCGTCCTCGCGCGCTCATGATTCATGAGCGAGCCGGAGGCTCGCGGTCCGGAAGAGCATGACGCGCCACTGGAGGGGCGCGCGCCCAGCACTACTGTTTCGGTCCGACCCAGGTCTCGATCACGTCCCACTTGGCCTTGCGCTGCTCGGCCACCGGCTTCTTGAAGTCGTGGCCGTAGGTCGCCGAGTCGAACGAGCCGTAGGTCGGGTTGGGCAGCATCAGCCACTGCTTGCCCCAGTAGGCCATGTCTTCCTGGTACGCCTTGAGCCGGTCGGCCTCGCTGGTGCGATAGCGGTCGTCGAAGTCGCCGAAATTGTCGCCGATGTTCAGCAGCACGCGATAGTCCTTGGTCACCACGGCGCGCCGCGTGCTCTTGGCGCTGCCCCATTCCTTCTGCTCGCCCTGCATCAGGAAGGTGTCGACATTGCCGCCCATGGGGAAGCCGAGCTTCGCCATGTTCTCGCGCGTGTCCTTCTCGGTCGAGGCGTCGCGGTTGGTGATGTAGAACACCTTCACGCCCTTGGAATCGGCGTACTTGGTGAACTCGACGGCGCCCGGGATGGCGCGCGACACCTGGTCGGCGCAGAACTGGTTCCAGGTCTTGGTGCTGAAGGTCGCGTTGGTCCTCATCATCCACGCCTGATAGAGCGAGTTGTCGAGCAGCGTCTCGTCGACGTCGAGGACCACGGCAGGCGGCAGGCCGGCGAAGTCGCCCTTCTGCTCGCCGGGCGCCGCCGTCCAGCTCTTGTCGGCCAGCGCCTGGTCGAGCCGGATCTGGGCCAGTGCGAACACGGTGAGCGCGTTGGCCTTGTACTCGACCGAGCGCTGCGTCCACAGCGTCGCCAGCAACAGGTCGTTGGGCGCCGCTTCCTGGGCCTGCGCGACGCTCGTCGACAGCATGACGAGCGCGGCCCCCGCCGCCAGAACCTTCCGTGCGATCATGATCCGATCTCCCTCAGCAGCCCCTGTTTGGTCGCCTCGTCGGCGAACGACGCCTCGATCGCCGTCCGCGTTATGCCCCGCAATTCGGCTTCGCCCAGTCCCGCCTTCTCGTACTCCGTGCCGAGCGTGGTTTGGAAGAACGGCGGGTCATCCGAGCCGAGGGTGACGCGAACGCCCGCGGCGATCAACCGATGCAGCGGATGGGCGGCGCGGTTCGGATACAGTCCGAGCGCAACATTGCTGCCCGGGCAGACCTCCAGCACGGTGCCGCGCCGCGCCAGCTCCTCCATCAGCCGGGGATCGTCGGCCGAGCGCACGCCGTGGCCGATGCGCGTCACCGGCAGGTCGCGGATGGCCGCCCACACGCTTTCCGGACCCATGACCTCGCCGGCATGGACGGTGCAGCCGTAGCCCTTGTCGCGGGCCAGCCGATAGGCCGGTGCGAAGTCGGCCGGCGCGTACTTGGATTCGTCGCCGCCCATGCCGAAGCCCACGACGTAACGGCGAGGCTCGGCCACCATGGTGCGCACGATGGCCATCGCCCTGTCGGGCCCGTAATGGCGGATGCAGACGACGATGATGCGGCCTTCGATGCCGAAGTCGCGCCGCGCCCGGTCGATGGCCTGTTCCAAGGAGTCGAGCCAGGCGCCGTAGGAGATGCCGAGCGCCGCCGGCCGCTCGGGCGAGCAGAACATCTCCACGTACTTCGCGCCCTCGCGCGCCGCACCGGCCAGGTAGGCATGGAGCACGTCGCCGAAGTCGCGCGGCTGGCGCAGGGTCGTGCAGACCAGGTCGTAGGCGGCGAGGAAGCTCAGAAAGTCGTTCCAGACATAGAAGCCGTTGGCGCCCATCAGGCCGGCCGGCAGCTCCAGGCCGTTGCGCGCCGCCAGCTCGCGCGCCAGCGCCGGCGGGATGGAGCCTTCGAGATGGCAGTGCAGCTCGGCCTTGGGAATCACGCGAACCCTCGCAATGGCAGATCCGGCCTTTGCAGCCAGTTGTCGGACGCATACTCGGCACACCCGTCGATCAGGTGCAAGGCATAGGCATGGCGCGGCCGGCCCGACCGGTTGGGCGCGCTGGCATGCGGCAGCAGGCCGTGCAGCACCACCAGCGTGCCGCGCGGCGCCTCCAGCGCCACCGGCGGCGTGTCGGGCCAGGGCGTGGTATCGAGCGTGTCGGTCACCATCGCCTCGCCGGCCCGGTGGAAGCGCTGGCGCAGGGGCCCGCGATGGCCGCCGGGCAGGGCCATCAGGCAGCCGTTGTCGCGATCGGCGTCGTCCAATGCCATCCAGAAACCCGTCACGGTCGAGGGCCGCGTATGGAGGTACGTCGCGTCCTGGTGCCAGCCGACCTCGCCGCCGATATGCGGCTGCTTGAAGAGGTACATCGACTGCAGCAGCAGCGGCCGGCGCAAGCCAAGCGCCCGCGCCAGCTCGGCGAGGTACCGCCGCCGCGAGAGGCGGTCGAAGACGGGGTCGAGATCGTGCAGCGCGTGGCCGATCTTGTTCAAAGCGAGCGGTACGGGCTGGTCGGTCGCTTCCTCCTCGAAGAAGAAGCGGATGGCGCCGCCCGATTCCTGGAAATAGCGGTCGCGGGCATGGCCCTGGTCGCGCGTCGAGAACACGGTACGGGCGGGACCTGGGTCGAAGGCCGACACGAGTTCGGCTGCGCGCGCCTGCAGGGCATCGCAATCGGCCGCCGGCAAAAGGTCCCTCAGCACCAGAAAGCCGTCGCGATCGTAGGCGGTGAGGTCGAGTTTCATCGGCCGATCCGATGCATGATCGTCGGCCGCGCCGGCGGCGGCTCGTCCTCGACGCGGATCGCCCGCTGCACGATTTCGATCGCCTGGTCGGCATCGGCATCGCTGGCGGCGTGCACGACGCACAGCAGGCTGCCGGCGCGGACCTGCGTGCCGACATCGACGACGTCGGTGAGGCCGACCGAGGGATCGATGGCGTCGTCGGCGTGGGCGCGGCCGCCGCCCAGCGCCACGACGGCGATGCCGACCTGACGGGCGTCCATTCCGGCGACGTATCCCGAGCGCGTGGCGTTGCAGGGCCGGATCACCGGCGCATGCGCCAGGTAGCGCGGCGTGTGCTCCAGAAAATCGTCCGGTCCGCCCAGCGCCGCGACCATGCGGGCGAACACCTCGGCGGCGCGGCCGTCGGCCAGCGCCGCTTCCGCCTTCGCCCGGCCGGCAGCAGCATCGGCTGCGAGGTCGCCCAGCGCCAGCATCTCGCCGGCCAGCGCCATCGTCACATCGTGCAGGCGCGGATCGCGCGTGCCCTCGCCCTTCAGGTACTCGACGGTCTCGACGACCTCGACGGCGTTGCCGACATTGCGTCCGAGCACGCGGTCCATGTCGGTGATCAGCGCGACGGTCGGCAGGCCGGCCTGGTTGGCGACGGCCACCAGGCTTTGGGCGAGGTCGCGCGCCATCGCCTCGGTGTCGCAGAACGCGCCCGAGCCGCACTTCACGTCCATCGCCAGCCCGTCGAGTCCCTCGGCCACCTTCTTCGACAGGATCGAGCTCACCAGCAGCGGGATCGACTCCACCGTCGCCGTCACGTCGCGCGTGGCGTAGAGCCGGCGGTCGGCCGGCGCCAGGTCGTCGGTCTGGCCGATCACCGCGCAGCCGACCTCGCGCACGACCTTGCGGAAGGTGCCGAGGTCGGGCTGGGTCTCGTAGCCCGAGATCGACGAGAGCTTGTCGAGCGTGCCGCCGGTGTGGCCGAGCCCGCGGCCCGAGATCATGGGCACGAAGGCGCCGCAGGCCGCGACGATGGGCGCCAGCATCAGGCTCACCTTGTCGCCGACGCCGCCGCTGGAATGCTTGTCGATCACCGGTCCCGGCAGCGCCAGGCTCTTCCATTCGAGAGTCGTGCCCGAGTTCGTCAGCCCGAGCGTCAGCGACACGCGCTCGGCCGTCGTCATGCCGCGGAAGAACACCGCCATGGCGAAGGCCGCGACCTGGCCCTCGCTCAGGCTGCCGTCATGGATGCCCCTGGTGACGAAAGCGATCTCGTCGGCCGACAACTCGTGGCCGTCGCGTTTCCTGCGGATGATCTCCTGGGGGAGCACTCGGTCTTACCTTCAGAAAAGTCGAACGCCATCAGAGAACATGCCGTGCTTTTCAACGTACTTATCGTAGGTGGCAAAAGCGGCGTGATTTTGCCGCCACCATTTCGTGCGCCTTACGCCGGCGCTCGTGGCTCGTTTGGGGCGCATCATCCGTAGGTCTCCAGGAATACGCGCAACAGGCGCCGCACATTGCCTGACGCCGCGCTCGCGACGGTGAGCGTCTGCTCGTGGCCCAGCGCGCCGGGCACCAGGCCGGCAGCGTAATTGGTCATCAGCGACAGCGCCACGACCCTGAGCCCGGCGTGGCGGGCCAGGATGGTCTCGGGCGCGGTCGACATGCCCACGGCATCGGCGCCCAGCACCCGGGCGGCGCGGATCTCGGCCGGCGTCTCGAAGCTCGGGCCGCTGAAGAAGATGTAGACGCCGTCGTGGCAGCGGACATTGGCCGTGTGCGCCGCCGCCAGGAGCTTCTTCAGCAGCGCAGGGTCATAGGCATCGACCATGTCGACGAAGCGGCTGTTCTCGCCCGCACCGACGCCGAACAGGGGATTGATGCCGGCGAAGTTGATGTGGTCGCTGATCGCCATCACCGAGCCCGGCGGCATGTCGAGCCTGAGGCTGCCGGCGGCATTGGTCTGCAGCAGGGTCTCGCAGCCGAGGTCGGCCACGGCGCGGATGGCCCCGCGCATCTCGTCGGCCTTGCCGCGCTCGTAGTAGTGGGCACGGCCCTGCAGAACGGCGACGGGCGTCGGCCCGACATGGCCCAGCACCAGCCGTCCGGCATGGCTGCCCACCGTGGTCTGCGGGAAGCCCGGCAGCTCGGCGTAGGGGATGGTCGCGACCGGCGCCACCTCCTCGGCGAAGCCGCCCAGGCCCGAGCCCAGGATCACCGCCACTTTCGGCTTGAAGCCGGGTGCCCCCTTCTCCGCCAATCTGGACTCGATCGCGTCGCTCATGGCTTCTCCAGATGGTGCGGCCCGAAGGACATCGGCAAGAGCTGCCCCAAGGTCACGGTCCGATGCAGGCCGTCGGGCCCGCAGAGATGGACCGGCAGGTCGTCGGTCGCGAACTCGCGCAGCTTCTGGCGACAGCCGCCGCAGGGCGTAATCACTTCCGGTCCCGGCCCCACGACCAGGCATTCGAGGATGCGCTTGCCGCCGGCGGCGACCATGGCCGCGATGGCGCCCGCCTCGGCGCAAGTCCCCTGCGGGTAGGCCGCGTTCTCGACATTGCAGCCGCCATGGATCGAGCCATCCTCGGCACGCACCGCCGCCCCGACATGGAATTTCGAATAGGGAGCATGGGCGCGCAGCATCATGCGGCGCGCGAGCTGGAGCAGGTCGTCCATCAACGTTCCTTTTGGTAAGGCACGCCGGCAGCACGCGGTGCTGTGGCGCGGCCGATGAAGCCGGCCAGCAGGAATACCGTGAGAAGATAGGGCAAGGCCTGGATCAATTGCACCGGAACTTCGCCGATGCCCGGCACCCTCACGCCCTGCAGGCGGATGGCGATGGCATCGAGCAGGCCGAAGATCAGGCAGGCGCCGAACGCCGGGAACGGCCGCCACTTGCCGAAGATGATGGCGGCCAGCGCGATGAAGCCTTGCCCCGCGGTCATGTCGCGGCTGAAGCCGGCATTCTGGGCGATCGAGATGTAGGCGCCGGCCAGTCCGGCGAACAGGCCGCACAGCAGCACGGCGCGATAGCGCAGCCAGGGCACCGAGATGCCGGCGGTGTCGACGGCGAGCGGCATTTCGCCGACGGCGCGCAGCCTGAGCCCGAAGCGCGTGCGCTCGATGATCCACCAGGTGAGCGGCACCGACAGCAAGGCGGCATAGACCAGGATGTTGTCGCCGGCATTGGGCAGCAGCAGGGGCAGCAAGCGCTGGTCGTCGACGAGCGGCGGCGTCTGGCCGCCGCGGTTGAACCAGGCGGTGCCCCACACGACGGTGAGGCCGAAGGCCAGGACGTTGATGGCGACGCCGCTCACCACCTGGTCGCCGCGATGGGTGATGCAGGCGAAGCCGTGCAGCAGCGCCATCGCTTCGGCGGCGACGATGGCGGCGGCGACTCCGGCCCAGGCCGAGCCCGTGACCGCGGAGACGGCGGCGGCGAAGAACGCCGCCATCAGCATCTTGCCCTCGAGCCCGACATCGATGATGCCGCTCTTCTCCGAGAACAGGCCGCCCATGGCGCAGAGCACCAATGGCGTGGCGACGCGCAAGGTCGCGGCCAGGGTGAGAAAGACGAGGGAGAGAAGGTCGTCCATGGCTGTCATCCCGAGCGAAGCCACCCGAAGGGTGGCGTAGTCGAGGGACCTTTTCGTCGCTGGTACCGCAAAAATAGGTCCCTCCGCTCCGCCTCGCTTCGCGAGGCTCCGGTCGGGATGACGGCGATTGTGCTCATGACCCCTCCGCCCGCTTCGCGGGCGCCTCCCCTCGTAGGCGAAGAGAGGAAAGGATGAACTGCAGCCAGGGCCGCGGCATGTTCACCAGCGCACCGGAGAACAGGATCATCAGGCCCTGGATCACCAGCACCATCTCGCGCGTGATGCTCGGGATCTCGAAGGCGAGCTCCGCGCCGCCCTGCTGCAGGGCGCCGAACAGCAGGGCCGCCAGCACAATGCCGACGGGATGGCTGCGGCCCATCAGGGCGACGGCGATGCCGGCGAAGCCGTAGCCTGCCGGGAAATCGAGCACGATGCGCTGGTGCACGCCCATCAGCTCGTTGACGCCGACGAAGCCCGCCAGCCCGCCCGAGATGCACATGGCGAGCATGGTCATGTGCCGGAGGTTCGTGCCGGCATAGACCGCGGCCTCGGGATTGTGGCCCATGGTGCGCAGCGCATAGCCCCATGGCGTGTGCCACAGGAACACCCAGACGCCGATGCAGCACAGCACCGCCAGCACGATCGAGAGGTTGAGCGCCGAGGGCGCCACTTGGATGCCGATGGCGGCGAGCGCGTCCTGCATCGACGGCAGCTTGCCCGAAGCCGCGAAGTTGCGGCTCTGCGGCGTCATCGAGCCGGGCGCGATCAGCACGTTCACCATCAGGTAGACCATCAGGGCCGCGGCCAGGAAATTGAACATGATGGTGGTGATGACGATGTGGCTGCCCCGCCAGGCCTGCAGCCAGGCGGGCACGGCAGCCCACGCCGCGCCGAACAGCGCCGCCGCCAGGATGGCCAAGGGGATCATCAGCGGCGCCGGCAGGTAGCGGTCGAGGGCGAGGATCGCTAGCCCGCAGCCCAGGCCGCCGATATAGGCCTGACCCTCGCCGCCGATATTGAACAGGCCGGCATGGAAGGCGACGGCGACGGCGAGTCCGGTGAAGATGAAGTTGGTCGTGTAGTAGAGCGTGTAGCCGATCGATTCGGACGAGCCCACCGCACCCACCACCAGGAGGCCGAGCGCATGGAACGGGTCTACGCCGATGATGCGCACGATGACGCCGACAGTGACGAAAGCGAGCGCGATGTTGACCAGCGGCAGCGCCACGATCTCGGCCCAGGCCGGCAGCGGACGGCGCGCCCTCACGTCCCTGCCTCCTGGGCCCCTGTCTCCTGAGTATGCGCTCCCGCCATCATCAGGCCGAGCGTGCGCTCGTCGGCGCGGCCGGCCGGCATCTCGCCGGTGATGCGGCCGGCGAACATGACCACGATGCGGTCGGCGAGCGACAGGATCTCGTCGAGCTCGACCGAGACCACCAGCACGGCGCAGCCCTTGTCGCGGATCTTCACCAGCTCGCGGTGGATGAATTCGATGGCGCCGATATCGACGCCGCGCGTCGGCTGGCCGACCAGCAGCACCTTGGGCTCGCGCGCCATCTCGCGCGCCAGCACCAGCTTCTGCTGGTTGCCGCCGGAAAAATTCGACGAGCGCAGCGCCGGCGCACGAGGCCGCACGTCGAAGCGGTCCATCAGGGTCGCGCAATGGCGGCCGACCGCCGGCCCGTCGATCAGGTAGTTCCGGCAGAACGGCGGCTCGGCCTGGTAGCCGAGGATGGACGTCTCCGAGGCCTGGAAGGCGGCCACCAGGCCCTGGCGCAGGCGGTCCTCGGGCACATGCGCCAGGCCCAGCGCGCGCATCTCGGCCGGGTCGGTGGGATGATGGGCGTCGATCGCCCGCCCGCACACGGTCAACTTGCCGCCGGTCGGTCGGCGGATGCCGGAGAGGATCTGCAGAAGCTCGGTCTGGCCGTTGCCCGAGACGCCGGCGATGCCGACGATCTCGCCAGCGCGCAGCTCGAGGTCGACATTGTCGAGCAGCCGCACGCCGCGGTGATCGACCAGGCTGAGCTTCTCGGCCGCCAGCAGCACCTCGCCCGGCCTGGGCGCGGCCTTGTCGAGCTGCAGGCGCACCTTGCGGCCGACCATCAGCTCGGCCAGCTCCTCGGGATTGGTCTCCACGGTGCGGCGGTCGGCGACGATCGCGCCCTGGCGCATGACATAGACATGGTCGGTCGCGGCCATGATCTCGCGCAGCTTGTGGGTGATCAGCACGATGGTGACGCCGCGCTCCTTCAGCGTCGCCAGGATGCGGAACAGCCGGTCGGTCTCCTGCGGCGTCAGCACGGCGCTGGGCTCGTCCAGGACCAGGATGTTGGCGCCACGGAACAGCACCTTCAGGATTTCCACGCGCTGCTGCTCGCCGACCGACAGATCGGCGATCTTTGCATCGGGATTGACAGTTAGGCCGTACTCACGCGCCAACCGTTCCAGCTCGGCGCGCGCCGCGGCGAGGCCGCCCGCCAGCAACGGTCCGCCTTCCGCGCCCAGCACCAGGTTCTCCAGCACGGTGAAGGTGCCGACCAGCATGAAGTGCTGATGGACCATGCCGATGCCGTGGGCGATGGCGTCGTGCGGACTCTCCATGCGCACGGCTTGGCCGTCGATGCGGATCTCGCCCGCGTCGGCGCGATAGAGGCCGTAGAGGATGCTCATCAGCGTCGACTTGCCGGCGCCGTTCTCGCCGACGATGCCGGTGATGGCGCCCTTGGCGATGGCGAGCGACACGCCGCGCACGGCATGCACGCTGCCGAACGACTTCTGGATGCCTGTGAGTTCGATCGCTGGCGCTGCTGCCATCCGAATCACCTCACCCTGAGGAGCGCCCGGAGGGCGCGTCTCGAAGGGTGGGCCACGACCTCGTTGTTCCCCACCCTTCGAGACGGACGCTACGCGTCCTCCTCAGGGTGAGGCAGTGCTGTCCCATCAGCCTGACGCCTTCGCTACTTGCAGGCGTTATTGCTCATGTAGTCGTGGACGGTGATCTTGCCCGAGATGATGTCGGCCTTGGCCGCGTCGACCTTGCCCTTCATCTCCGGCGTGACCAGCTTCTCGTTGTCCTTGTCGAGGGCCCAGTCGACACCGCCCTCCTTCAGGCCGAGAGCGGCGATACCGCCCTTCCAGCTCTTGTCGTTGGCCGCCTTGAAGCTGTTGTAGGCGGCGAGATCGACCCGCTTGATCATCGAGGTCAGCATGGTGCCGGGATGCAGGTGGTTCTGGTTGGAATCGACGCCGATCGCGAGCTTGCCGCGGTCCTTGGCCGCCTGCAGCACGCCGATGCCGGTCGAGCCCGCCGCGGCATAGACGACGTCGACGCCGCGATCGAACTGGCCCTTGGCGAGCTCGGCGCCGCGGCCCGGATCGTTCCAGGCGGCCGGAGTCGTGCCGGTCATGTTGGCTATAAGCTCGGCCTTGGGATTGGCGTACTTGATGCCCTGCTCGAAACCGCACTGGAAGCGGCGGATCAGCGGGATGTCCATGCCGCCGACGAAGCCGATCTTGCTGCTCTTCGAAGCGAGTGCCGCCAGCACGCCGACCAGGAAGGAGCCTTCATGCTCTTTGAAGGTGACGGACTGCACGTTCGGCAGCGGCACCACCATGTCGATGATGGTGAAGTGCACGTTGGGGAATTCCTTGGCGACCTTCTCTAGCGCCACGGCCTGGGAGAAGCCGACAGCGACGATCGGGTCCTGCCCCCTCTGGGCAAAACGCCGGTGCGCCTGCTCGAACTGCGTCTCGTTGTTGGGCTCGAACTCGGCGATGGCGATGCCGGTCTCCTTGTTGAAGCGCTGCGCACCCTGGCTCACGCCCTCATTGAAGGATTTGTCGAACTTGCCGCCGGTCGAATAGACGATGGCGGGCTTGGCGGCGTTCTGCGCCACGGCGGGAGCAGCCAGGGCCCCTGCGGCAAGCAGCGAGACGAACAGTCCGGTCCAGGATTTCATGACGGCTCCCTTTTCGTTGCGGAGAGTGTGGACCCGCGCATGCTTCGGGTCTACGGACTTCATGATCTCACTGCTCAAGTTCCTCTCCCCCGGGAGAGGGAGAGGAACTTGAGGGAGGAGAAGGAGCGGCATGCCGCTTGCTTCTGCAGCCCCTCCAGGAGGAAACATGGCCGAGTACGATCTCGTCATCCGCAACACCACCATCGCGACCGCGGCAGACGTTGTGAAGGGCGATATCGGCGTCTCGGGCGGCCGCGTGGTGGCCCTGGGCGAGCGCCTGGACAAAGGGAAGAAGGAGATCGACGCCACCGGCCTGATCGCCGTGCCGGGCGGCATCGATGCCCATGTCCATTTCGACCAGGACACCGCCGACGGCTCGGTGTTCTGCGACGATTTCGAGAGCGGCAGCCGGGCGGCGGCGGCCGGCGGCACCACCACCATCATCCCCTTCGCCTACCAGAGCCGCGGCCAGGGGCTGCGCGACGTGGTCGACCGCTACCACAGGCGCGCCGACGGCAAGTCGCTGATCGACTATGCCTTCCACGTGATCCTGTCCGACCCCAGCGAGAAGATCATGGGCCAGGATTTCCCCGCCCTGGTCGCCGAGGGCTACACCTCGTTCAAGGTCTACATGACCTACGACGACATCAAGCTCACCGACCGCCAGATGCTCGATGCGCTGGCGGCGGCGCGGCGCGAGCAGGCCATGCTCATGATCCATGCGGAGAATTCCGACTGCATCGAGTGGCTGACCGAACGGCTGGAGCTCAAGGGCATGACCGCCGCCAAGTTCCACGCCACCTCGCGGCCGTTCGTGGTCGAGCGCGAGGCGACGCATCGCGCCATCTCGCTCGCCGAGCTCCTGGACGTGCCGATGCTGCTGGTGCACGTCTCGGCCAAGGAGGCCATGCACGAGATCCAGCGTGCGCAGGCGCGCGGGTTGAAGGTCTACGGCGAAACCTGCCCGCAGTACCTGTTCCTGAGCGAGGAGGATTTCGAGAAGCCCGGCGACGAGGGCAGCAAATGCGTATGCTCACCGCCGCCGCGCGGCACAGACAACCAGGAGCACAGCTGGACCGGGCTTGCAGCCAACACCTTCCACGTGCTGTCGTCGGACCATGCCGCCTTCAAGTACGACGACGTGCGCGGCAAGAAATTGCCGGGCGCCGATAAAAGCTTCCGCAAGATCCCCAACGGCGTGCCGGGCGTGGAAACGCGCCTGCCGCTGCTGTTCTCCGAGGGCGTCCACAAGGGCCGCATCACCTTGCAGCAGTTCGTGGCGCTCGCCTCGACCAATGCGGCGAAGATCTACGGCCTGCATCCGCGCAAGGGCACGATCGCTGTCGGCTCCGACGCCGACATCGTGCTGTGGGACCCGCAACGCCGGGTCAACCTCACCAACTCGATCCTGCACCACAATTGCGACTACACGCCCTACGAGGGCCACGAGCTTGTCGGCTATCCCGTGATGACGCTGTCGCGCGGCGAGGTAGTGATGGAGGAAGGCCGCATGAGCGGCTCGGCCGGCCGCGGCCGTTTCCAGAAGTGCGATAGACCCGAGGCCGCCCGGCCGCGCGGCAAGCCGCTGATCGATCCATCGATCTTCGATTAGAGCTGGGCGCGCGCCACCGAGCGAAATCATGCTGGAGGCCTACTGGTCGTGGTCGGTGTACCGCGCGGCTTCCTGGTCACGCCGGACGTGCAGCTCTACCTGCAGCCGGCCCTGGTGCCCACGAGCGACCTTGTGCCGTCTTCACGATCCGCGTGACGCAGCTTTTCTGAGGCTCATCGGAGTGGACAACATCGTTCATGTTCCTCTTCCCCACTCGGGGAGAGGAGCATGAGGGATCGCGACGGCATGAAGGAGATCAACCCTTCGCCTTGTCGAGCACTTCGAATTCCTCCATCGCGGCACGCACCGCGGCCACCGCGGACGGGGCGCCGGCGTAGACGCCGACATGGAGGAACAGCTCCTTGAGCTGGTCGCGGGTGAGCCCGTTGTTCAGGCCCATGCGGATGTGAGACTTCAATTCCTCGCTGCGGCCCAGGGCGGCGAGCACGGAGATCGTGATGACGCTGCGCGTCGCCCGCTCGAGGCCCGGCCGGGCCCAGACCGCGGCGAAGCAATGCTCGAACAGGAACTGCCGCAGGTCGCGCGTCATGTCATGCTCGGCCGCCTGGTCGAGCGCTTTCTGCGCGGCCGCGTGACCCCGCATCTCGAACCAGACGTCGCGACCGGTCTTGAAGCCCTCGTTTTCATCGTACGGAAGTTTTGCCACGATACGGTCTCCCTATGGCTCGGCTGGCGTGACGCATCTGCTGCAGCAGTGCATTCGCTATATACTGATAACTATAACGATTGGACACAACTTCGCGGAGGATCCCTTGAAGACATATCAGCACTACATCGGCGGCCAGTACGTCGACCCGATCGGCGGCAAGTGGACCGACAGCATGGATCCCTACCGTGGCGAGGCCTGGGCGAAGATCCCGCAGGGCTGCGCCAAGGACGTCGATCGCGCGGTGGCCGCGGCATCGCAGGCCATGCAGGGCCCATGGTCGAAGATGACGCCGTCGGCGCGCGGCAAGCTCATGCTGAAGCTGGCCCAGCTCGTCGAGGCCAATGTCGACCGGCTGGCCGAGATCGAGGTCAAGGACAACGGCAAGCTCCTGGCCGAGATGCGCGGCCAGCTCGTCTATCATCCCGAGTGGTGGCGCTATTTCGGCGGCCTCGCCGACAAGGTCGAGGGCGCCGTCGTGCCGATCGACAAGCCCGACACCTTCGCCTTCACGCGGCACGAGCCGATGGGCGTCGTGGCGGCGTTGACGGCCTGGAACTCGCCCCTGCTGTTCATCGCCTGGAAGTGCGCACCGGCGATCGCGGCAGGCTGCACCGTCGTGGTGAAGCCGTCGGAGTTCGCCTCGGCTTCGACGCTCGAGTTCGCCGCCCTCACCAAGGAAGCGGGCTTCCCCGACGGCGTGTTCAACGTCGTCACGGGCTACGGCCGGGAAGCCGGCGCCGCGCTGGTCGATCATCCCGGCGTCGCCAAGATCACCTTCACCGGCTCCGACGCCACCGGCGCCCGCATCTATGCGCAGGCAGCCAAGACCCTGAAGCGCGTCTCGCTGGAGCTCGGCGGCAAGTCGCCGAACATCGTGTTCGAGGATTGCGACCTCGCCGCCGCCGCGGCGGGCGCGATCTCCGGCATCTTCGCCGCCACGGGCCAGACCTGCATCGCGGGCTCGCGGCTCCTGGTGCAGAATTCGATCCGAGAGGAATTCAGCAAGCGCGTCGCCGAGCTCGGCCGCACGGCGCGCAAGGGCGATCCGATGAAGCCGGACACCAACATCGGTCCGGTCACCACGGCGCCGCAGTACCGCAAGATCCTGGACTACATGGAGATCGCCAAGGCCGAGGGCGCGCGTTGCATCCTGGGCGGCGGCGCCGCGACGTCCGCCGACCTGCCCGGCGGGCAGTTCGTCGAGCCGACGATCTTCACCGACGTCCGGCCCGAGATGCGCATCGCCCGCGAGGAAGTCTTCGGACCGGTGCTGTCGATCATCGGCTTCGAGGACGAGGCGGAGGCGATCAAGCTCGCCAACGACACGATCTATGGCCTCGCCGCAGGCGTCTGGACCAAGGACATGAACCGCGCCTTGCGCATGTCGGCGGCGCTCAAGGCCGGCACCGTGTGGGTCAACACCTACCGCGCCATCAGCTACATGATGCCGTTCGGCGGCATGAAGCATTCGGGCATCGGCCGTGAGAGCGGCCTGGAGGCGATCCGCGAATACCTCGAGACCAAGAGCGTGTGGATCTCCATGGCGGAAGGCTCGCCGGCGAACCCGTTCGTGATGAGGTAAGCGCCATGAGGTTCGGCATCCATAATCCGTCCTGGCTGTTCGGATCCGATCCCGCGGGCATATTCGACGCTGTGAAGGCAAAAGCCCAATGGGCCGAGAACCACGGCTTCACGTGGTTCTCGGTGATGGACCACCTGATCCAGATCGGCAATGTCGGCGCACCCGACGAACCCTTCATGGAAGGCTGGACGGTGCTGTCCGGCCTCGCGGCGGTGACGAGCCGCATCCGGCTCGCGACGCTCGTCTCCTCCGTGCACTATCGCAACCCCGCGCTCCTCGCGAAGATCGCGGCCGGTGTCGACCAGATCAGCGGCGGACGCCTGACCTTCGGCATCGGCGCCGGCTGGTTCGAGACGGAGTACCGGCAGTATGGCTGGGAGTTTCCGCTGCGGCCCGCCGTGCGCATCCGGCAGATGGAAGAGGCTGTCCGGCTGATCAAGAGCATGTGGACGGAGAAGCGGACAACCTTCCACGGCAAGTACTTCCAGGCGCAGGACGCCATCCTGGAGCCCAAGCCGGTCCAGAAGCCGCATCCGCCGGTGATGATCGGCGGCGGCGGCGAGCAACTGACGCTGCGGGCGGTCGCGCGGCTGGCCGACGCCTGCAATGTCGGCGGCACGCCCGACATGGTACGGCACAAGTACGAGGTGCTGCACCGTCATTGCGAGGCGGAGGGCCGGACGTACGACGAGATCGAGCGGACCAACGTCATCAGCTTCGTCATTGCGCGGGACGAGGCGGCGCTGGCCGCCAAGCGGCGCAATCTCCCCGTTCCGGCGAACTTCTACGGCGTCGCCGGCACGGTCGCACAGATCACTGACTTGGTCGGCCGCTACCGCGATGCCGGTGTCCAGCTGCTGATCAGCAGCGCCTACAAGAACGACAGCGAGACGCTGGAATTGCTGGCGGCGGATGTGATGCCAGAATTTGCCGGCTAGTCTTCCGACATCAGGGAGGTCACCGTGAGCTTCTCAACCCTCTTTGCCCGTGGCGTCGCTCTGGTCGGCGGAGCCGCGCTCCAGATGCGGCGTTTGACCGAAGGCTCACCTGAGCCCGCTTGGGGTAACGCGCCGGCCATCCCGGCGGCAAGACCACAAGGCAGCATCCCGACGCTGAAAATGCCGACGGCCAGGGGCTGGGAGGCAGGACGGACGCCGATCGCAGCGCCCGGGCTCAAGGTCAACGCGTTCGCGGGCGATCTCGATCATCCGCGCTGGATCGAGGTGCTCCCCAATGGCGACGTGCTGGTCGCCGAGGCGCTCAGCTCGACAGACCACCTCGCTCCGTTTTCGACTACGCCATGATCACCACGATGCGGCGCGCCGACGCCATGGGGGTCAGCGCCAACCGCATCACGCTGTTGCGAGACAAGGACGGCGACGGCGTCGCCGAGACCCGCGAGCTGTTCCTGGAGAACCAGAGCCAGCCATTCGGAATGGCGCTGATGGACGACACTTTCTATGTCGGCAACACCGACGGCGTGGTGGCCTTTCCCTACACGCCCGGCACCAGCCGCATCGCCGCGCCGGGCCGCAAGCTCGTCACGTTCAAGCCCGCCGGCCATTGGACACGAAGCCTGCTGCTCAGCCCCGACCGACGAAAGCTGTACGCCGGTGTCGGATCGCTCACCAACATCGCCGAGCAGGGCATGGAGGTCGAGGAAGGCCGTGCCGCCATCTATGAACTCGATCTCGCCAGCGGAAGCAGCCGCATCTTCGCCTCCGGCCTGCGCAACGCCGTCGGGCTCGCCTGGGAGCCGACGACGGGGGTGTTGTGGACTGTGGTCAACGAGCGCGACGGGCTCGGTGATGAAACGCCGCCCGACTATCTCACGTCGGTGCGGGACGGTGGCTTCTACGGCTGGCCCTATTGCTATTGGGGGCAGACCGTCGACGATCGCGTGCCCCAGGATCCGGCAATGGTCGCCAAGGCCATTACGCCGGACTACGCTTTGGGCGGCCACACCGCGTCGCTGGGGCTGTGCTGGGTGCCTGCGGGCACCCTGCCCGGCTTTCCCGAGGGCATGGCGATCGGCCAGCACGGTTCGTGGAATCGCAGCAAGCTCAGCGGCTACAAGCTGGTGCACATCCCGTTCGCCAACGGCCAACCCGCAGGCCCCCCGCGCGACATCCTTTCGGGCTTCTTGTCGGCGGATGAAAAGGAGTCCTACGGCAGGCCGGTCGGGGTGACGTTCGGCCACGACCGCCGGTCCCTGCTGATGGCGGACGATGTCGGCAACGTCGTCTGGCGCGTGACAGCCGAGTAAACGAACAGAGGCACTGCCATGATCGACCCCGAGACGGATCGCGTCCTCATCACCGGCGCGGCGGGCGCCATCGGCACGGCGTTGCGCACCGGCTTGCGCAGCCATTGGCGTCACCTGCGCCTGACGGATATCCGGCCCATACCGGATATTGCCGACAACGAAGAGTTGGTCGTTGCCGACATCACCGACCGCGCCGCCGTCGAGGACATGATGCGCGACATTAAGGCGGTCGTTCACCTCGCCGGCATGGTCGGCAGCTACACGCTCGAAGATTTGTTCCGCCTCAACGCGCGCGGTCTGTTCGACGTGTTCGAGGCCGCCCGGCTGGCCGGCGTCGAACGCATCGTCTTCGCCAGCAGCAACCACGCCTTCGGCTTCTATCCCATCACCGAGAAGGTCTCGCCGGCCCTGCCGCCACGGCCCGACACCACCTACGGCGTGTTCAAGGTGTGGGGCGAGACGATGCTGCAGCACTACTACGATCGCTACGGCATCCGGTCGGTGTCATTGCGCATCGGTACCTTCCGCCCCGAGCCGATCGACCAGCGCTCGCTCGCGACCTGGCTAAGCCCCGCGGACGTGGCGCAGCTGGTCGACGTCTCGCTGCGCCATCCCGATCCCGGCTGCATGATGGTCAACGGCTATTCCAACAATACGCGGCTGAAGACCTTCGACCCCAACTGGGCCACGCTCGGCTACCGGCCGAAGGACAACGCCGAAGACCATCGCGAGGCGTTGCGCGCCAAGGGCGTGGATGTCGACGCCCCCGACCGCGGCGAATGGGAGTGGCCCGAGCACGGCGGCTCGTTCCCGCGCATGCCGGACCAGCCGCTTCGCTGAAGCAGCTGATCCCGGCGACGGGCACTCATCCGGTGTGCTTTCCCATCGCCTGTGCCGCCTGCTGGCGCTGAGCGGAGCATTCGCGCACCAGGAAATCCAGGAAGGCGCGCAATGACGGCAGCAGGCCGCGCCGCGACGGGAAGACGGCATGGATGATTCCCGCCCGCGGCCGCCATTCCGGCAGCACGTGAACGAGCCGCCCGGCTTCGATGTGCTGCCAAACCGTCATCGTCGGCAACTGCACGACGCCGACGCCGGCCATCGCTGCCTCGCTCAGCGCCGCCATGTCGTCCGTCACGAGGCGAGGATGATGGATCACGGCGGCGGTCCGGCCGTCGGCTCTTTCGAGCTGCCATTGATGATCGCGGCGCGGCGGTCCGAGATCGAGGCTGGGCAGGCCCTGCAGGTCGGCCGGCGAGCCGAGGGAGGCCGCGACCAGGGCCGGGCTCGCGACTAGGCACTGCGTGCTCTCGTCGAGCCTGCGCATCACCAGATCGGTGGGCTCGAGCGGCGGGAAGCGCACCCGGATGGCGACGTCGAACCCTTCCGCGATCACGTCGACGCGACGGTTGGTGCTCTCGAGGTGGATCTCGACGGCCGGGTTCTCGATCATGAAGCGGGCGATCAGGGCGCCGACCTGGGACGAGACGAGCGCGACCGGACAACTGACGCGGATCACGCCACGCGGCTCGGCGCGCATCTCGGCAATCACCTGCTCCGCCGCCTCCGCCTCGACCAGCATGGCGACGCAGCGGTCGTGGAATTCGCGGCCGATCTCCGTCACCGAGAAGCGGCGCGACGAACGGTTCAGCAGACGCACGCCCAGCCGTTCCTCGAGCCGCTGGATGCGGCGGCTGAGCTTGGACTTCTGCATGCCGAGCACCCGGCTGGCGGCGGCAAAGCCGCCATGATCGACCACCTGCACGAAGTAATAGAGGTCGTTCAGGTCCTGCATTATTGTCCTATTTATAGGACGATGCGTTCATTTCTTCAAATCTTCCGCCATGACGTCCTGGCTCTATATCCATCGCGACAGTCACGGAGGGACATGATGAGCAAGAAGATTCTCGGCCTTTACGGCAACAACCGCGGCCACTGGGTGGGCGACGGCTTCCCCGTGCGCTCGCTCTTCTCTTACGACACGATGGGCGCGCATGTGAGCCCGTTCCTGCTGCTCGACTATGCGGGACCGCATTACTTCGAGCCGACCAAGGCTCGGCGCGGCGTCGGCCAGCATCCCCATCGCGGGTTCGAGACCGTCACCATCGTCTACGAGGGCGAGGTCGAGCATCGCGATTCCGCCGGCAATGGCGGGGTCATCGGACCGGGCGACGTGCAATGGATGACGGCGGCCGGTGGGATCGTGCACGAGGAATACCATTCGCCGGGCTTCGCCAAGACCGGCGGCCCGTTCCGGATGGTGCAGCTCTGGGTCAACCTGCCGGCCAAGGACAAAATGGCGCCGGCCGGCTACCAGGCCATCACCTCGGCGGACATTCCCGTCGTCGATCTGCCCGACGGTGCGGGCAAGGCGCGCATCATCGCCGGCGAGCTGCTCGGCGCGAAGGGACCGGCACGGACTTTCACGCCCGTCAACGTCTGGGATCTGCGCCTCAAGCGCGGCACCGACCTCAGGCTCGACCTGCCGGAGGACCATACCGCGATGCTGGTGGTCCTGGGCGGCCACGTGACCGTCAACGGCTCCCAGGGCGCCGGCGAGGCGGAGATGGTGCTGCTCGGTCGCGAGGGTCGCGATGCGGCGATCCACGCCGACGGCGACGCGACGCTGCTGGTCCTCACCGGCCAGCCGCTCGACGAGCCGATCGTCGGCTACGGCCCGTTCGTCATGAACAGCGAGGCCGAGATCCGGCAGGCCGTCGACGACTTCAACAGCGGCAAGTTCGCCAAGACGGCGGCGTGACGGCCGGACCCGGCTTCCTCCCGGAGGCCGGGTCCGCCTGCGTCATACGGGGCGGAAGAGTCAGCCGAACCGCCTTATCGAATACGGCTCCACCGGCAGGCTCGTCGACCGCCCGGCCAGCATCTCAGCCGTCAGGCGCGACAGCACCGGCGCCAGCGTGTAGCCGTTGGAGCTGACGCAATTGTAGAAGCCCGGCAGGCCCGGCATCTCGCCCAGGATCGGCGCGCGGTCGATGTTGACGTTCATGCCGGCCCAGATGCGGATGGCATGGAGGTCGGCCAGTGCGGGCACGGCGCGGCTGGCGATCCAGAGATTGCCCTCGACGCTCTGCCGCAGCGCGCGCGACAAGCGGTTCTGCTCGTCGAGGTCCGCCGTCCAACCGCCGCCGATCATGAACGCGCCCGAGGCCATCTGCTTCAGGGTGAGATGGCGGCGCGCATAGGCGACGACGCGCGAGAGCGTCGTCGCCGTGGGCTCGGTGACGACCATCTGCAACGGTGCCCCGCGCACCGGAATGTCGACGCCGACCAGGCGCGCGACCTCCGCCGCCCATGGCCCCGCCGTGTTGACCACGCGTTTGGCACGGATCTCGCCGCGGCTGGTCGCGACCTTCCAGTGCGCGCCGTCGCGTTCGATCGCGAGCACGTTGCTGCCGCGCCGGAAGCGCACCCCCAACGCCTTGGCCTTGGCGACCACGGCATAGGTGCCTCTCAGCGGATTGATCTTGCCTTCGCCCGGGCACCATTCGGCGGCGATCGCGGCCTCGCCGATGCAAGGCTCCAGCGTGCGCAGCTCGTTGGCGCCCAAGAGCTCGGCCTCGATGCCGCGGCTCTTCTCCAGTGCGATCTTGCCCTTGAGGAAGTCGATGTCGCGCTGGTTCTCAGCCAGCATCAGCCCGCCGCAGACCTTCATCTCGAGATCCTGGCCGGTGTCGCGCTGGATCTCCTGCCACAGCGCAACCGAGGCCGGTCCCAGCGGCAAGGCGTCGGCCGAGCGATTGGCAAGCGGCGTGTCGAGCGCGAAGTCGAAGGCCAGGAGCTGCACGTGCAGGGTGCCGGCATTGGCGCCCGAGGCCTGCAGGCTCACCTCGTCGCGCTCGACCACCATGGCCTCGATGCCCTCGCGCGCCAGCCAGTAGGCCAGGCACGAACCCGCGACGCCTCCGCCGATCACCAGCGTGTCGACGGTCTCGGTCGGCAAAGGCGCGACGTCACGCGGCCGCGCCATGTCGGGCGGCACGAAGTCCTTGTGGCCGGTCCACTCCGGCTGCTCGACGGCGATCGCGCGGATCGGCACCGGCTTGGCCGGCGGTCGCGGCGCGAACAGGCCGAACTCGTCGACTTCCGCCGTTGTCATGCGCGCCACCACCGAAGCGCAGTAGCGGCCCTGGCAGCGGCCCATGCCGACACGGCAGGCGCGCTTCAACGACGCGGGAGAATCGTGCCCGGCCGCGATCAACCGGCGCAGCTCGCCCGCCGTCACCTCCTCGCAGCGACAGACGACAGCGCTGTCGTCGACCGTGTCGGGATCGATCGGTGGCGCATCGAACATCCGCCAGAGCGCTGCCTGGAAGCGCGTGGCCCGCCGCAGCGTGCGTCGCGCTTCTCGCAGCTCGACACTCTTGAAACCGAGATCGGCTGCGATGGCCGCAGCAGCCAGCGCGCCCTGCGCCATCGCGGCATGAGCGCCGCCGAAGCGCGCGCCGTCGCCGACGGCGAAGACCTCGGCGACGCTGGTGCGGCCGTCGGCGTCGGTCAGCGTCTCCATCGAGCCGTTGCCGCGCGCCACGAAGCGATGGGCGCAGCCCAACGAACGCGCCAGCTCCGACGAGGTGGCGAAGCCGTAGCTCAGCGCCACGATGTCTGCGTCGAAGCGGAGGTCGCCGGCCTCGATGCCGCGGACGCGCTCGTCGCCGATCAGGCGCGTCGCGCGGCGCCCCCAGTTCAGCTTGCCGCCGAGACGGGCGACGAGCGAGAAGCCGTCGATCATCAGGAAAGGATCGGCCAAGAACGCCCTTGCGATCACCGGCCATCGCGCCAGCCCGGGACGCGCCGCCGCCTCGAGCACGGCCACGACATTGGCGCCGCCGTCCAGGAGCTCGACGGCGGTCTGCAGACAGAGCGGGCCGTTGCCTGCGATCACGATGCGCTTGCCAGGCGCCACGCGGTAGGAGCGGGCCAGCGTCTGCAGTCCGCCGACGGTCATCACGCCGGGCAGGGTCCAGCCGAATATGGTCGGCGACTGCTCGTAGGCGCCGGTCGCCAGCACGACGCGTTTCGGCCGATAGAGCGTCGACCGGCCGGCGACGATGGCGGCGACCTCGTGGGGCGAGAAGGCCGCCCACACGGTCGCCTCGTTGACGATGCGCGCACCGGCCCGCAACGTCGACTGCATCATCACCGCCCCGTCGCGGAACTGGCTGTCGAGCGTGGAGATCTCAGCCTGGTGCGAGGGCGCCAGCGGCTTGAAGAACTGGCCGCCCGGATGGAGGCGCTCGTCGAGCACGACCACGTTGGCCCCGGCCACTGCCAGGCTGCGTGCCGCAGACAGGCCGGCCGGTCCCGCGCCCACCACCAGGACGTCGCAGGTGATCTCCTCGGCCGGACGTGCGGGCCCGGCCATCGCAGCCGTGGCGATGGGCGACGAACGTACGTCCATGCCGGCGGAAACCCTGGTCAGGCAGGCACGCTGGCTCGGCCGGCCGTCGACCGTGACCAGGCAGTCGAAGCATACCCCCATGCCGCAGAACGGCCCGCGCGGCGCGCCAGAGCGCGCCTCGCGCACGGCGACGATGTCCGAGGCCGCCAGCGCAGCGGCAATGGTCTCGCCTTCCAGCGCCTCGATGTCGCGGCCGTCGAAGCGAAAGCCGACCGGTGGGCCGGTCGGCCGCATGTCGGGGTGCTTCAGTCGCATGGCCAAGGTTTACAACGGGCCGGTGGGGTGGAACACCGACAACAATGCCGATTGAGAACCGCGTCAGCCCTTTCGGCGCGTAATCGTGCCTAGCGCAATGCCGCCGACGATCAGCGTCATCGCGCCGAGCAGCCCCGGCGTCAGCGGCTCGCCGAGCGTGATCGCCGCGCTGATCGTTCCCACCACGGGCGTCGCCAGCAGGCCCAGCGACGTCGTCGCCGCCGGCAGGCTGCGATTGACCACGGCCACGGCCCAGTAGGCCAGCGCCGTTCCACACACGCCGCCATAGAGCAGAAGCATCGCAAGCGACGGCGTCCATGCGATGCGAGGCATGCCTTCGAAGAACGATGCCGCGAGCATCAGTACGATCGTGGCCAGCAGGACTTCCCAGAAAACGAGCTGGAACGGCGTCGATATCCAGCGGTGCCCACGCACATAGACGATGCTGACCGCCCAGCATGCCGACGCGAGGAGTAGGAGGCCATTGCCGAGCAAGGCGCGCTCGTCATGCCAGTCGAACGAGGCCGGATTGAACATCAAGACCAGTCCGGCAAGGGCCACGCTCCCGCCGACGACATGGCGTCCGGTGATGACCTCGCCGAGAAACAGCCCGGCCATGGGGATCACCCACAGAGGCGTGGTGTAGCCCAGCACGATGGCCCGACTGGCCGGGACGAACTGGATGCCGATCGCCACGAGCGTCGAGAAGGCAACCATGTGAGGCAGAGCGATGCCGAGGATGACGGGAACATCGCCCCGGCGAGGAACGATCAGATTGCCTTGGCCCCACAGCAGGCCGAGCAGGACGACGGCGCCGATCGCACTGCGTATCGTCACGACCCACAGGGGCGGAACATCGCGAACGATCACCTTGGTCACCGGCCAGTTCAGGCCCCAGGCCAGCACGACGATCGAGAAGAGCACCAGAGCGGTCGTGCGCGGCAATGGAGGGGTCTTCATGTCGCCGCAGGATGCACCTAGACTGGCTCCCTCCGTAGGTCAGCTTGATGAATTTCACAGGTGCCAGTTTTGGCTTCCATCCTCTCCGGTCTCGTCGATCTCGACCGCACCGCGCGAACCCGACTGACGCGTCGCCTCTACGAGCAGCTCCGAGCGGCGATCATCGACGGACGCCTGCGGCCCGGCCATCGTTTGCCGTCGAGCCGCGTCTTCGCCGGCGAGCTCGCGGTTTCACGCAACACGGTCACCGCCGTCATCGATCAGTTGGCGGCTGAAGGTTACGTCGACATCGGCCGCGGGCGGCGCCCGACGATAGCCGCCGGCATCGTTCCCGCCCTGGCGCGCGGCGCCAGTCGGCAGACCCGTGCGGCCGGACGAGCACCGTTGTCGGCATGGGGCCGCCGCATCGATCACGCTGGATGGCCGTTCGAAGGCGAAGGCGCTGCCCGGCCGTTCGCTCCTGGAGTGGCCGATGGGCGCGCCTTTCCCCATGAGCTCTGGGGCCGACTGCTGCGACGGGCCGCGCGACGCGGCCGCCTGCCGGCCAGCGCCACCAATAGTCCGGCCCTGCAGGATGCCCTGGCACGGCACCTGATCGATCATCGCGGCGTCAAGACGACGCCACGGCAGATCATCGTCACGCCATCGGCGCAGGCCGCGATCGAACTGGTTTGCCGACTGATGCTCAATGCCGGGGACGTCGCGTGGTTGGAAAATCCGGGCTATGGCGGCGCGCGCGTTGCGCTCGACGCCGTCGGCGCCCGCGTCATCGGGGTGCCCATCGATCGCAGCGGCCTCGTGCTTGGCGGGCGCGCGCCGAAGCCGCGGCTCATCTTCGTGACGCCGTCGCACCAGTATCCGACCGGACGGCTGATGTCGATCGACCGGCGTCTCGACCTGCTGCGCTCCGCGGCGTCCGCCGGCTCGGTGCTGATCGAGGACGATTACGACAGCGAGTTCCACTATGACGGGCGGCCGGTGGCGTCGCTGCAGGGCCTCGATGAGGCGGAATGCGTGTTCTATGTCGGCACGTTCTCCAAGGTGATGCTGTCCGACATCCGGGTCGGCTATGTCGTGGTGCCGGAAGGCCTGGTCAGGACGTTCGAGACGGCCCAGCGACACGCGGGACAGCTCGTATCCGCGACGTTGCAGGCGGCTCTGTCCGAGTTCATCGGCGACGGCCCCTACGCCGCCCACATACGTCGCATGACGCGGATCTACAGCGCCCGGCGAGACCACCTGATACGGGCGTTGGACGCGGCATCTCCCGGCAGCTTTGCCATCGATTCGCCGGCCGGCGGGATGCAGCTCCTGGCACGCCTGGGCCAGGCGGACGATGACCTGCTGCTGTGCTCCCACCTGAGAACGGCGGGCGTGACGGCGCGACCTTTGTCGAGGCACTTCGTCGGACGCACCACGCAGCGCGGCCTGTTCATGGGCTTTGCGGCCTGGAACGAAGAGGAAATCGATGCCGGGGCGCGGTTGATCGGCGACGTCATGGCGCGCTACCGCCGTCACCGCCTACCTGAAGCACAATCCTTATGAGGGAGCGACGAACCCGTAGCGCAGGTTGGATGGATCGCGGCCGCGGCGTTCGTAGTCGGTCTTGAGCGCGGCGAAGCGATCGTCGCGCCACGCCGCCTTCTTGACCTCGTAGCGGTACATCCTGGCGGAGTTCTCGCCGAAGATGGCGCGCTTGATCGGACCGTCGGCCGGACCGAGCTCGGCGAAGCCGAACTTCCTGCGCATGTCCTCGGGGATCTCCAGCCGCCGCAGGCCCTCGATCTGCCATTGCGGCGCGCCGGTCCACACGGCGTCGGTGCCCCACACGATATGGTCGGCGCCCATGCCCTTCACGAGCTGGCCCATCAGGGCGGCGCAGAGGCGCGGCTCGGTCACCGTGGTCTGGGCGAAGATCTGGCCAAGGTCGGCATAGACGTTGCTGACACCGTACTTGCCCGGGATCTCGGCGAGATCGGTCGTCCATTCGATGCGGCCGGTCTTCTCGAACTGGGCATAGCCCTCGGCCGACGCGCCCGGCGCGCCGGTCCAGCGGAAGGCGGAGTGGTAGATCACGAAGCGGATGTTCGGCCAGTCCTTGGCCGCCTTGCCGACGTCGTCGACCGTGGCGTAGGGCGTGAGATGCGGCCAGCGCTTCTCGACCGAAGTCGGATAGAGGCCCTTGTGCACGCAGACGATGTCGTAGCCCGCCTTCACGATCTTCTCGTAGAAGGGATAGACCAGCTTCTCGTCGTCCATGCGCCAGGGATGGCGCGCCAGATCCTTGTTGGTGTTGTCGCCGACGGTGTAGCCCTTCCATGAATCGGGCTTGAGGGTGGCGATGCACTTGTCGACCTCGTCCATCCAGCCGTCGTAAGCGGTCCGTAGACCTCGTTCATGGCGACGAACGCCGTCGCCATGCCGGCGGCGGTCTGGAAGAAACGGCGGCGCGGCAGGCCGTTCTTCCTGCCGTACTCGTCGCCGAGCGCGTTCATGCGCGCCTCGACCTTCTTCTGCCGCTCGGTCTGCGGCACCGGCATGAACTCGTCGCTCGACACGACCTGCGTCGGCACGGGAGTCGCACTGTCGATCAGGCGGGCCGGGGAAACGCTTGCACGTTCTTCGTCGCTCAACATGCCCATGGCCATCCTCCAGGCAGTAGCGCGGAAGCGGGGCTGTTATCAGCCTCCTCCCCCGTCTTACGGGGGAGGGTAGGGAGGGGGCGAGCCTCCGTCCAGATGCGCGAGAATTACAGATCATCTGATCTGCAATCTCACATATCGTTTTTGCGGCCTTCCCCCTCCCGACCTCCCCCGTAAGACGGGGGAGGAGGACGAAGAACGGAGACTCAGCGGAACCGCGGCATCACCTTGGTCCAGAAGGTCTCGATGGATTTCATCAGGATCGGGTGTGGAACAAGGGCATTGTACGTGTAGCAGAAGACCCAATCGACGGGCTGGCGTTTCTGCTGGGTCTCCATGGCCCGCAGCACCGTGTCGACGGTGCCGACATAGGCGTAGCCCATGGCGATCACCTCCTCGGCCGTCGGGAACTTGCCGGTCTGCGGGTCCTGCATGCCGCGGCGGAAGCCGAACGGCTCGAACCAGGCGCGGCCGGAGAACTGGCCGGAATCGCGCCACAGCGCCTTCGCCTCCTCGTCCGTGTCGCAGATGATGACGTCGCGCAGCACGCCGACGCCCTGCCCCTTGGGCTTGCCCGAAACCTCCGAATAGACGCTGTAGAGCTTCTCCTCGTAGACCGGCAGCATGGGCGGCAGGATGGGGGTGATGCCCTCCTGGGCGCAGAAACGCACGGTGTTCTCCGAGCTGGCGAACGGCTGGAACAGCGGCGGATGCGGCTTCTGCAACGGCTTGGGGACCACGCCGACTGCCGTGAGCACGCCGTCCTTCACGCCCTTGCCCCACTTCTCCGTGGTGTCGAGCGTCCACGGCGTGGGGCCGGCCGGCACCTTCCAGAACTTGCCGTCGAAGGTCAGCATCTCCTCGGTCCAGCACTTCTTGACGATGCGGAAATTCTCCTCGAAGGCCAGCCGATTGGCGTTGTCGATCTCGTCGTGCTGATTGGGCAGCGCACCATGGATGCCGTGGGTCTGCTGCGCCATGACATCGACCCAGCGTCGCTGATAGCCGCGTGCGAAGCCGGCGTTGGCCCGCCCGCCGGTCATGTGGTCGAGCATGGCGATGTCTTCGGCGACGCGGATCGGATTGCTGGCCGGCAGCACGATGCCGAGCTGGCCGACGCGGATGCGCTTGGTCTGCATCGCGAAGTAGAGGTCGAGCAGCACCGGGTTGTTGGAGAGCTCGAAGCCCTCGATATGGAAGTGATGCTCGGTGAAGCTCACCGAATCGTAGCCGAGCTCGTCGCCGAGCTTTATCTGCTCGGTGAGCTCTTTCAGCATGCGTTGGTAGTAGTGCGGGTTCATGCCGGCCATGCCGGCTTCGATCTCAGCGCGGCTGCCGATGCTCGGCAGATAGAACAGCGAAGCCTTCATCTAATTTCCTTTCGGGGTCGCGGCCACGCCGGGCGCATGGTTGAGGATGGAACGGGTGAGCCCGCCATCGACCACCAGCGACTGGGCGGTGATGTAGCTGGCGGCGGGGCTCAGCAGGAAGGCGATGACATCGGCGATGTCGGCCGGCGTGGCGATCCGGCCGAGCGGCACGATGCCGGCGCGCGCCCGGGCCAGCTTGGGCTGGCTGTAGATCGCCTCGGTCATCGAGGTGTGCACGAAGCCCGGACAGACGGCATTGGCGCGGATGCCGTCGGGCGCCCACTCCATGGCCATCATCTCGGTCAGCATGATCAGCGCCGCCTTGGCCGGGCTGTAGGCGCCCGTCGGAAGCTGCGGCATGACGCCGGACATCGACGACACGTTGACGATGGCGCCCTTGGACTTGCGCAGGTGCGGATGCGCGGCCTTGGCCAGCAGCCAGTTGGCGCGCAGGTTGATGTTGAACAGGCGGTCCCAGGCCTCGACCTCGAGGTCGACCAGCTTCGCCGGCGCCGTGATGCCGGCATTGCCGACGATGGCGTCGATGCCGCCCATCGCCTTGGCGGCCGCGTCGATCACCTTGGCCGGTTCCTTGGGCTTCGCCATGTCGGCCCGCAGCGTCTTCACCTTGCAGCCCGCGCTGCGCAGCTCGGCGGCAAGGGTTTCGAGCTCGTCGAGATAGGCCACGTCGCACAGCGTCAGCGCCTGGGCGCCGTCGGCTACGAGCTTCAGAGCCGTGGCACGGCCGATGCCTCGGCTGGCGCCGGTGATCACGACCCGCATGTTTCCTCCCGTCTTATGGGACGGAGGGTGGCACGGTTCCCGGCTTGGGGTCGATCCTGCCTTCGCCGGGTCAACTTTCCTTGCGAAACGGGTTGGAGATGCGCAGGCGACCGTCGATCACGATGCCGTCCCGCATATCCTCCGACCACAGCGTGTCGCTGCCAGCCTGAAGCGCAGATGCCACGATCAGGGCATCGAATATCGAATAGCCATAACGCTCGGCTATGCGCAAAGCCTCGTCGTGTGTCGCAAGGTCGAGCGCGAGGATCGTCGGGCAAAGCACCCGCAACTCCGAGATGGCCTCAGCAACCTCTGGCCAATCCATGCCGAGCTTGCGCCGCGCGACGTTCGTGAATTCATTGAGCACTTGCACGCTGATGACCGGCCTGGTCTGCAGCAAGGTCTGCGCAACGGCAGCTCGTCTATCCGCCGTGAAGGCGTAGACCAAGACATTGCTGTCCAGGAAGTCGGCCGCCATCGGCCCTACCGGGCGTTGGCCTCATCGCGGTCGAACTTCCAGTCAGGCGGCAATTCCTTGCGGAAGGCCTGGATCCGCTTGAGCGCCCGTTCGCGGCTGCGGTCCCTGGCAATATCGAAGGCACGTTCGCCGACGACATGGACCTCGACCTCATCACCTTCCTTGAGCTTCAGCGCCTCGACGACCGACGCAGGAAGTCGAATGGCAAGGCTATTGCCCCACTTGGAAACCTGCATTTGATGCCTCTATGATATACAAGACAATATGTATATCCAGGTCGATGTCGTCAAGCCGGCGGCACCGTCCCTGCTTTGGGGTCGATGGGCAGGAGCTTGTGCAGGCCGACGATATTTTCGTAAAGCGCCGCGGCCTGCAGCAACGCCGCCTCGCCGCGCGGCTTGCCGACGAGTTGCAGGCCGACGGGCCGGCCGTACTGGTCGAAGCCGCACGGGACGGCGATGGCGGGACCGCCGGTCACGGTGATGGCCGAGTTCAACGTCGAGCCGCCCATGTAGTTGTCGAGCTTCCTGCCGTTGATGATGGTGGGCGCGCGCAGGTTGACGTCGAAGGCGCCCGTCGGCGCACCGGGTGTCACCAACAGGTCGTACGTCTGGAAGAACTCGGCCATGCGCCGGAACAACGCGGCGCGCTCGCGTTCAGCCCAGGCGAGCCGGCTGGCGCTCTGCTTGAGACCGAGCTCGGTGTTCCAGATGATATCCGGCTTGATCTTGTCGCGATGCTGCTGGATCTGGAGCTCGCGATCGACGACGAACTGCTGGCTGCGCAGCACCATGAACACGTCGTCGGCCGCACCGAAGTCCGGCGATACCTCCTCGACGATGCAGCCGATTTCCTCGAAACGTCGAACCATCCTTGATGTGATGTCCCGAATCTCGCGGTCGACCTCACAGATGCCGCCGAGGTCGGCCGTCCAGGCGATACGCCGGGGCGCGACCGGACGGGCCACCGCTGCGCTGAACGAAGCGCACGGCGCATCGAACGTCATGGCGTCCTGAGAGCAGAAGCCCGCCATTGCATCGAGGAAAAGCGCGAGGTCGGGCACGTTGCGCGCCATCGGCCCCTGTACTGACTGTGGCGACCAGAGATTGTTCGACGTGCCGCGGGTGACGCGGCCGGGCGACGGACGCAGGCCGACGACCGAGCAATAGGTGCCGGGCCGACGCAGCGAGCCGCCGTGATCCGAGCCGTGCGCCAGCCAGACTTCGCCGGTCGCCAGCGACACCGCGCCGCCTCCGGTCGACCCGCCGCAGGTCAGCGAGGTGTTCCAGGGATTGAGCGTGCGGCCGAACACCTCGTTGAAGGTGCTGCCGCCGGCGCCGAACTCCGGCGTGTTGGACTTGGCGACAACGACGCCGCCCTTGCGCTCGATGCGCTCGACCAGGGGATGCGACCTGGCCGGCACATGGTTGGCGTACAAGGGCGAGCCGTAGGTGGTACGCACGCCCGCGACATCGGTCAGGTCCTTGATCGAGACCGGGAGACCGGCGAGCCAGCCTGCTTCGCCGGAGGCTTCGCAGGCCGAGCCCTGCATGATGCGCTTGGCGTGGTCGCGAGCGCGGTCGAAGCACACGGTCGGGAGCGCGTTGACGGCGGGCTCGACCTCGGCGGTGCGTTTGGCCGAGGCCTCGATGAGGTCGAGAGGCGAGATCTCCTTCTTCTTCAGTAGGGACACGGCCTCGACAGCCGACAGACGCCACAGTTCGCCACTCATGTTTCACCTCTGCCGGCAGTTTGCCAGCTTCAGATCGGCGTGATCGAGCGGAATTTGGGTGGATGATCGTGCGGGCGGCGCGGCTGCGCCGAGTCGAGGATCTCGGCCAGGCGGCGGCGGGTGTCGCGCGGGTCGATGATGTCGTCGATGCCGAATCCTTCAGCCGCGCGCAGGGCGCCGATGCGGGACCGCGTCTCGTCGATCATCTGCTGGCGGCGGGCGGCCGGATCGGTTGCCGCCTCGTATTCCTTGCGGAAGGCGACGTCGATCGCGCCTTCGATCGACATGGCGCAGATTTCCGCGGACGGCCAGGCGAGGCAGGCATCGGCCGAGAAGCTGCGGCCGCCGCACATGGCGAAATAGCCGAGGCCGTAGCCCTTGCGCAGCACGACGGAGACGCGCGGCACCGAGGCGTGGCCCCATTCGAACACCAGCTTGGCGCTGCGGCGACCGAGGCTCGTCCGCTCCGCGCTCGAGCCGATGGAGAAGCCCGGCACGTCGACGAAGGAGACGATCGGCAGGCCGAAGGCATCGCACAGGGCGATGAAATGAGCGCCCTTGTCGCAGGCGTCGCTGTTGATCATGCCGCCCAGCCGGAGCGGCTGGTTGGCGATGAAGCCGACCGGCCGGCCGCCCAGCCGCGCCAGGGCCGTCACCATGTTGCCGGCGAAGGTCGGCTTCAGCTCGAAGTAGCTGCCGACGTCGGCGAGCTCGCGCAGCACCTTGCGCACGTCGTATGCCTTGCGTGTCGAGACCGGCACCAGGTCGAGGAGCGAGTCCGGCAGCCGCGCCAGCGGCCGCGGCTCGTCGACGATCTGCTGCGGCGCCCGCGCATTGCCCGGCAAGTAGGACAGGAAGCGGCGCGCCGCGGCAAAGGCCTCGTCCTCGCTGTCGACGCCGAGATCGGCGATGCCCTGGCGGTCGACCTGCACCTCGGCGCCGCCCAGCTCCATGGCGTCGACCTCCTCGCCGGTCGCGGCCTTCACCAGCGCCGGGCCGGCGATGCCCATGGTCGAGAGCCCGCGCACCATGACCACGAGATCGGCCATGCCGGCGTAGTTGGTCGGGCCGGCGAAGCCTGCGCCCAGCATCAGCGCCACCATGGGCACCCAGCCCGAGGCGCGGGCGAAGTTGTGGAAGGTTGTGTTGGCATTGGCGAAGTGGCGCGCGTCCTGGCCGTCCTGGATGCGATGGCCGCCGCCGTCGAGGATCATGACCAGCGGCAGGCCGCGCGTGATGGCGACCTGCAGCGCGCGCTGGATCTTGGCGCTCCCCAGCCGGCCGATGCTGCCGCCGTGCACCGAGAAGTCCTGCGAGAACACCACGACCGGACGGCCGTCAATCAGCGCCGTGCCTGTGACCACGCCGTCGGCCGGCGAGGCCGTGCGCACGGGAAACTTCTCGGCGCCGATGCCGTCGTCCTCGGCTGTTACGAGCCCGCCGGTCTCGCTGAACGAGTCGGGCTCGACCAGGCGTGCGATGCGCTCGCGGGCGCTCAGCCGACCGCGCTTGGCGAGCTTTTCCATGGCGCTCTGACGCGCGGCGTCACTCAGCGTGCTGCGCACGGCGTCCACGCGATCGATCAGGTCGCGCATGGTGGGAGGATTGGTGGTCGACATGATCTCTCCTAGCCGGAGGCTTTGGCCAGCCGCTCGCGGCGCACGCGAATGCCGGCGGCTTCGCGGTCCCAGGTGTCCGGCGTGACACCGTCGGCGCGCAGCAGGTTCTTCTGCACCTTCTGCGTCGGGGTCTTGGGCAGCTCGGGCAGCACGCGCACGTAGCGCGGCACCATGAAGTGCGGCATGCGCGGCACGAGGAAGCCAAGCAACTCGACGGGATCGACCGCGTGGCCCTCGACCGGCGCCACGACCGCCAGCACCTCGTCCTCGCCGTGCTCCGAAGGCACCGCTACGGCGGCGGCCTCGCGCACCGCGGGATGCGCCATCAGCTCGGCCTCGACCTCGAACGACGAGATGTTCTCGCCGCGACGGCGGATCGCGTCCTTCAGCCGGTCGACGAAGAAGAAGTTGCCGTCCTGGTCGCGGCGGAAGGCGTCGCCGGTATGGAACCAGCCGTTGCGCCAGGCCCGCGCCGTGGCCTCGGGATTGTTGTGGTAGCCGTGATTCATGGTCCACGGCGTGTCGGCACGCAGCATCAGCTCGCCGATCGCGCCCGGCGCCACCTCGCAGTCGTTGTCGTCGACGATGCGCGCCTCGATGCCCTCGCGCGGCCGTCCGCAGGTCCCGCGCACTGCGGGATTGCGCTCCGACACCAGCGGCCAGGACGTCTCGGTCATGTTGAAGGTCGTGTAGACGTCGACGCCGAAACGGTCGGCGAAGGCCTGGGCGTCGTCGCTGAGCGGCACCAGCACGACCTTCCGCAGCGTGTGCTGGCGATCGCCGGGGCCGGGCGGCAGCTTCAGCAGGAACGGCACCATGGCACCGAGCAGCGTCAGGCAGGTCGTGCCGGTGGCGCGCACCGTGTCCCAGAAGCTGTTGGTGTTGAAGGACTCGACCAGGGCGATCGAGCCGCCCTTGACCAGCATGCGATAGATCGCACCGGTGCCGCCGGCATGGAACAGCGGCAGGTTCACCATGTTGCGATCGTCGGCCGTCGCCGCATAGAAGGCATTGGCTGCCGAAGCCGCGTGGAGGTAGGAGCAGAGGACGCCCTTCGACGGACCGGTGGTGCCCGACGTGTAGATCACCGACTGGGTATCCCACGGCATGACCTCGCGCTCGGTCGGCGTCGGCGCCCGACCGGCGGCGCGCAGCGACTCCAGACCGGTGATGGCGACCCGCCGTTCGAGCCTGTCACAATCGATGGCATCGAGGCGCGGCAGCAGGTCGGGATGGCCGACGATCAGCCGGGCGCTCGAGCTTTTCACGGCATGTTCGAGGATCTGGCCGCGATAGGCGAGGTTCAGCGGCACGTAGATCGCGCCGACATAGTTGACGGCGAACCAGATGCGGAGCGCGTCCGGACCGTTGGGCAGCCAAGTCAGCACGGTCTCGCCCTGGCGAACGCCTTCGCCCTGCAGCGCCGCCGCCGTCTCGCGGACATGGCGCTGCAGCTCGGCGTAGGTCCAGGTGGCGCCGGTGTCGGCGAACTGCACGAACACCTTGTCCGGCGTCTCGCGGGCACGGCGATCGAGCAGCGGCCGCAGCACGCAGTCCTCGGGTGACGGAATGCGCGGATCGCGCCAGGTGGTGGTCATCGCAAGCCCTCCAGGCGCGACAGCAGGATCGCCTTGGAGCGCGCGAAGTCGGCCGCTGAGCGATCGAGCAGATACTGGATGACGAGGCCGCGCATGGCCGCGAGCACGAACCGCGCCTCGCCCTCGCAATCGACGCGCCGGCCGATCTCACCGGCGCGCCGCGCCTCGCGCAGGTTGGCCGCCAAGCCCTCGCGCCAGCGTCCGGTGACGGCGGCGACATGCGGCTGCAACTCGCTCATCACGAACAGCGATTCGGTATAGACCGAGTACAGAGCCGCCGTGGAGATGGCGTCGCGATCAACGCTGGCGAGGTGGGCCTCCATGCGCAGCCGCACCGCCTTCATGCCGCTTGCGCCTTTCAAAACGCGCCCGATGTGGGCCTGGAACCAGCCGTCCATCGCGTCGAGCAGCGCCGTGATCAGCCCGAGCTTGCTGCCGAAGCGCTCGACCGGCAGGCCGCGGCTGTAGCCGGCGGCGACACCGACATCGGCGAGACTGGTGCCCGACACGCCCCGCTCGGCGAACAGCCGCGCGGCGGCGCGCAGCATGCGCCGGTCGGATTCCTTGCGGCGCGTCGCCTGGGTGCGGCGCGCCGGGACGAGGGCAGTTTCGTCGGTCGATAGGCTCATGCGGGCTTCCTCGAAACTTGCTTGTCACCTAGCAAGTTTCCAGGCTGTAATCAAAGCCACAAGAGCGAGAGGAAACGATGACGGGACACTCGAAGCTGCGGCGCCGCCGCTTCATGGGCATGGCGGCGACGGCCGGCGTGCTGGCGCCGACTCTGGTGCGCGCGCAGACCGCCCCGCCGGTCGGTGATTGGCCGAACAAGCCGGTGCGCTTCATCTGCGGCTATGCCGCGGGCGGCCTCACCGACCTGTTCGCGCGGCTGGCGGCCGAGCACCTGACCACCAAGTACGGCAAGACGTTCGTGGTCGAGAACAAGACCGGGGCGGGCTCGATCATCGCCGCCGACATGGTCGCGAAGGCGGCCCCCGACGGCTACACGATCCTGTTCACCAACTCGACGGCGATGTTCCAGAACCAGGTGATCTTCAAGAACGTGCCGTACGACACCGCCAAGGACTTCATCCCTGTCTCGATGCTGTCGGCCGGCAAGGTGCCGCTGTGCATCCACAAGTCGGTGCCGGGCGGCAACGATCTCGCGGCACTGGTGGCCTACGCCAGGAAGAACAAGACCAGCTTCGGCACGACCGGCATCGGGTCGCTGGCCCACGTGTTCTGCATGAAGCTGAACGACACGTTCGGCATCAACATGGAGCCGGTGCACTATCGCGGCGAGGCGCCGATGTGGGCCGACCTGTCGGCGGGCGTGACGCACGCCGCCTGCTCGACCCTGCAGGGCGCCACGTCGGCGATCCAGGCCGGCAATGCGCGGCCGGTCGCCGTGCCCACCAAGACGCGCTCGCGCCGCCTGCCCGAGGTCGCGACGTTCTTCGAGCAGGGCGCCACCCACCCCTACTTCCTGCTGGAGAGCATGGTGTGCTGCGTGGCCCCGACCGGCACGCCCGCGCCGATCGTCGAAGCCTTGTCGGCCGGCATGGTCGAGATGAACGCCCAGCCGCGCATGAGCGAGTTCGTCGACAAGTTCGGCCTCGACAACGGGGCGCAGGGCCGCGCCGATTTCGCCGCCTTCATCCGCGACATGGGCCCGCTGCTGACGCAGGCCGTCAAGGATCTCAACATCGAGCCGCAGTGAGTGACCATGAGCACGATAACGATCAAGTCGGAGATCGCGGGCACGGTCTGGAAGATCGAGTCCAGGCCCGGCGACACGGTGGAAACCGACGACACCCTTCTCATCCTGGAATCGATGAAGATGGAAATCCCCGTGCTCGCCCCGCGCAAGGGCTCGGTCGCCGAGTTCCGAGTCAGCGAAGGCGAGCCGGTAACCGAAGGTCAGGTGCTGGCGCTGTTCACGGCAGGCTGATCACTCGCGGATCCGTCGAACGAATCGCCGGAGCCCCGGCGCGCCGGTCCTGCGCTCGAACGTCCGGCCGAGCCTCTGCTCGGCAAACGCGAAGCCTGCCTTGGCATAGCAGCGTTCGGCGGCGGCATTGCCCACGAGAAACGTGATCTGGGCGTTGTCGCAGCCGCTGTTCCTGCCGACCGCCATGGCATGGGCGAGCAAGGCCTGGGCGATTGCCCGCCCGCGATGTGCGGGGCGAACCGCGACGTGTTCGATCACCCATGCCGCAGGATCGCCCGGCATCCAGCACTCCGAGACGTAGGCGCCGCGCTGGCGGACGGCCGCCATGTCGGCGTCGCTCCAGCCCATGCCGATACCTGCTTCCTGAAGGGCCGTGCCGACGAGCGCCGTCGCCTCCTCGTTCGGAAGGGCACAAAGCGCACCAGCCGCCTCGTTGTCGACTTCGCCGATGAAGAACCTCGATGCGTGCCACCAGGAGCGGGTTTGCGCCTGAAGCAGGCGCCGGGCGAATGCCAGCGTCTGGCTTTCCGGCAGCTCGAGAGCGATGTCCAGCCAGCCGCGCGCAACGTGACCACGTTGGGACGCCAGGATGGCCCAGGCCAGAAAGTCGGCATCCTCCGCCCGGCCGGCGCGAATGTTCACCGTCATCAGTCACCTGTCACGGCAGGCTGACCACCCTCCGGCGCTGCGCCATGTAGAGCGCGCTCAGCAGCATCAGGTTCAGCAGGTTGAAGCCCAGCGCCGCCTGGAAGGCGAGCCGATAGCTGAGCGTGGCGTCGAAGATGAAGCCGCCCAGCCAGCCTCCGGCCGCCATGCCGGCCATGGCGAACAGCATGACCACGCCCAGGCGCCAGCCGGCGATCGTCGGACCGTAGAGGAAGCGCAGGTTCAGCGCGTAGCCCTGCACGATGGCGATGAAGGGGATGCCGTGCAGCAGCGACAGGGCGTAGATGCTGGTGATGTCGCGGGCCACCATGAAGCCGACCAAGGAGCCGATCTGGATGACCGAGCAGAGCAGGCTGACCGGCAGCGGGCCGATGGCGCTCGCCAGCCGCGCCATGACGAAGGTGGCGACGATGGCCGAGATCAGCACCAGCGACACCGCCTCGCTGCCGCGCGCCGCCGGATAGCCGAGGTCGCCGCAGTAGGCGACCATGTGCACGAAGGGCAGCGCCATGGCCGCGCAGCAGCAGAAGCTCGCGGCCGACAGCAGGATCATGATCATCGACGAGGGCATCGGCAGGTCGACCTTCTCCTCGCGACGGCGGCCGCCCGCGCCGCGCAGGACCGGCGCCGGCTTCACGTAGAGCGCGCCCAGCAACAGCAGGAGGCCCGCAACCAGGCCATAGACAGTCAGCGTCTCGCGCCAGCCGATCTCGGGCAGCAGCACGCGGTAGACCTGCGGCCACACCGAGCCCGAGATGGCGGGCCCGACCGAGATGATGGCGACCGCGGTGTTGCGCTTGCGATCGAACCAGCCCTGCACGTTGTTCATCGCCGGCGTGAAGGTGCCGGCGTTGCCGAAGAAGCCCAGCAGCAGCGCATAGCCGACGTAGAGCACGATCTCGCCGCCGCTCGCGGTCAGCCAGCCGCCGACGCCGATCGAGAGGCCGGCGATCACCAGCGGCACCCGCGGGCTGGTCCGGTCGGCCAGCCAGCCCATGAACACGCCGCCCACGCCCATGCCGAAGAAGCCCACCATGTAGGCGAAGGACGGCACGGCGCGCTGGTCTCCGAAATCGGCGGCGATCTCCTTCAGCCCGACCATGGGCAGGTAGATGCCGCCGCCGCCGAGCGCGATGCACAGCATGGACACGATGGCCAGACGCCATGCGTAGGGGCTGTCCACGCCGGGGCGCGACACGACAGTGGTCATCTGTTCGCGCGCCCTGCTCTACTCTCGGGCGAGGGCCGCGGTGGCCGCCGCCTCGGCGTCGAGCGCCTGGTCGTCGTCCATGGTCATGGTGACCTTGCGCAGCCTGCCGGTGAAGGCGAACGGCGCCTCGTAGTGCGACACCGGGCTGTTGCGGTCGCGGCCGATATCGAGGCCCGACCAGGAGATGAAGGCGACGAAGCCGACCGTGGTCTCGAAGCGGCCGGCGGGCTCGCCGTCGATCAGCAGGGTCGCGATGTTGGTGTGGTTGCGGTAGCGCATGCTCATGCCGAGCCGCCGATTGCCGGCCGGCACCGGGCGATCGGAGACGATCAGGTGGTGCAGGCCGCCGACATTCATGTCGTAGCAGAGCCGGTTGTCCTTGATGTAGAGCGCGTAGCCGCAGGTCATGTCGCCATGGGCGATCAGCACGCCCTCGGTCGCGGGGCCGTCGATGCGGGCGTCGGCCTCGATCGTGTAGCTGCGATTGCGCACGTCGGGCGCCACGTCGGTCGGCAGATGGCCCATGCCGGCATGGAACACGAAGCGCTTGCGCGGCCCGTGAAAGCGCTTGGCGTTGTCGGCGAAGCGCGGCGCGAAGCGGTCGTCGAGCGGCAGCACCTGGCAGGCCTCGGCTTGGCGCCACCATTCGTCGATCATCGCCTTCAGCCGTTCCGGCTCGCGCTCGGCGAGGTCGTCGACCTCGTTGAAGTCGCGGTCGAGATGGTAGAGTTCCCACTGGTCGTGGTCGAAGGCGTTGCCCGGCGGATGGAAGCACACGGCCTTCCAACCGTCCTGCACCAGGCCGCGATGGCCGAACATCTCGAAATATTGCGGCTTCTTCTTCGACGGCGCCTTGGCCTTCGACAGGCTCCTGGCGAAGCTGGTGCCCTCGATCGGCATCTGCTTGACGCCGTTGATCGCCTTGGGCGGCTTGACGCCGACGACCTCGAGCAAGGTCGGCGCAAGGTCGCTGGCGTGGCAGAACTGGTGGCGCAGCTCGCCCCGGGCGGCGATGCCCTTGCCCCAGGCCATGACCAGCGGATCGCGGATGCCGCCGCCATGGGTGTTCTGCTTGTAGCGGCGCAACGGCGTGTTGGCGGCCATCGCCCAGCCCAGCGGGAAGTTGGAATGGGTGTCGGGCCCGCCGATATCGTCGATGCGCGCGATCTTCTCCTCGAGCGGCTCGCGCTTGAGATTGTAGGGCCCCATGGCGTTGACCATGCCGAACGGCCCACCCTCCTGGCTGGCGCCGTTGTCGGACATGACGATCACCAGCGTGTCGTCGAGCTGGCCCGCCGTCTCGAGGAACGCCATCAGGCGCGCCAGATGCTGGTCGGCATGGTCGAGCATGGCGGCGTAGGCCGCCTGCAGGCGCGTGAACAGGCGACGCTCGTTCTCGGGCACGTCGACCCAGGCGCGCACCATGTCGTTGCGCGGCGGCAGACGCGTGCCCTCGGGCACGATGCCGAGCTCGATCTGGCGCGCGAGCCGCCGCTCGCGCTCGACGTCCCAACCATGGGCGAACACGGCATCGTACTTCTTGATCAGCTCGAACGGCGCCTGGTGCGGCGCATGGCAGGCGCCCAACGCCACCCAGGTGAGCCACGGCGTCTTCTCGTTGTCGGCGACGTGGTCGGCGAGATAGCGGATGGCCTGGTCGACGAGATCGGCCGTCAGGTGGTAGCCCGAGGCGAAGTTGCCCGCTGCGCCAGTGGGAGGATCGACCGGTGTGTTGTCGCGCACCAGCTCGGGCGCGTACTGGTCGGTCTCGGCATCCATGAAGCCGTAGTAGCGGTCGAAGCCGCGGCCGAGCGGCCAGCCGTCGAACGGGCCGGTGGCGCCGGTCTCGGTGAGCGGCGTGACGTGCCACTTGGCAGGCCGCGGCTGGCGATGGCATCGATGGTCGGCGTGGCGATGGGCGAGCCGTAGCAGCCGAAGTCGGAAAAGCCGACATCATCGAACAGGACGACCAGGATGTTGGGCGCGCCTTTCGGCCGGACGGGTGTTTCCGGCCAATGGGGAGTGGACTCCCTGACCGTCTTGCCGATTGTCGCCGCCATGCGTTTCCCCGATGTTTCGTCAGTTGTCCGACACCCCGGCCTCGCAAGCAACTTGTGAGGCCTCATGGCTCAGGCTAGGGAAAGTTATGGCTCAGTTCACCTCGGACGGGCTTACGCTCGCCTATGACGAATTCGGACCCACCGACGCACGCAAGGCCATGGTGCTGGTCCACGGCTTCTCGTCCAATCGCTACGAGAACTGGAAGCGCATGGGATGGTACGACGCCATCGCCGGCAAGGGCATTCGCGGCTTCGCCCTCGATTGCCGCGGCCACGGCGAGAGCGCCAAGCCGCACGAGCCCGAGACGTACGGCCGCGAAGCCATGGCGCGCGATGTATTTGCATTGATGGACCGCGCCGGCATCGAGCGCGCGCATCTGCTGGGCTTCTCCATGGGCGCACATATCGCACTGACGGCTGCAATGACCGACGGCGGGCGCATCGACCATCTGGTCGTGGCAGGCGTTGGTGGTCGCATCTTCGAACCGCCGCGCGATCCCGACGGCATGGCCAAGGCGATGGAAGCGACCTCGCCTGACGAGATCGCCGATCCCATGCTGAAAAGCTTCCGGCACTTCGCCGACGAGCAGAGGGAGGACCGGCTGGCCCTGGCCGCCTGCTCGCGCGGGCCGCGTGAGCCGATGACGCGCGATGCCCTGATGGCGATCCGCCGGCCGACGCTGGTGATCGCCGGCGCACGCGACCAGCTCGCCGGTCCGCCGCAGGGCCTGGCCGACGCCATCATGGGCGCCAAGGCCGTGACCATACCCGGCTGTGACCACTTCTCGATGATCGCCCACGGGCTGTTCAAGGCATCGGTGTTCGACTTCTTCGACGGCTGGCTGGAGTAGCGCCCAATGGCGAAAAGCGTGGCAAGGGTGTCGTTCAAGCGCATCCGCGAACGCGCCGCCAAGCGCAAGGGCGGCGACAGGGTTTTGGCGAGCCTGATGCCCAAGAAGCCCAACAACAAGTCGCTGGCGAAGCTTTCAGACGATCGCGTGCTATCTGAGATGGCGGCGCGCGTCTTCTCGGCGGGCTTCGTGTGGAGCGTCATCGACAACAAGTGGCCGGGCTTCGAGGAGGCGTTCCTCGAGTTCAATCCCAAGCGGCTGTTGTTCCAGCCGGCCGAGTTCTGGGAGAAGCTCGCCTCGGACAAGCGCATCGTGCGCAATCCGCAGAAGATCAAGTCGGTGCGCGAGAATGCGAAGTTCGTGACCGAGATCGCCGCCGAGCACGGCAGCTTCGGCAAGTTTTTAGCCAACTGGCCGGCCGACGATCAGGTCGGGCTGCTGGAACTGCTGGGCAAGCGCGGTTCGCGCCTGGGCGGCTTCAGCGGCCAGTACCTGCTGCGCTTCCTGGGATGGGACGCCTGGGTGCTGTCTGGCCACGTGCTGATGTGCCTGCGCGATGCCGGCGTTGCGATCAGCGCCACCGGCACGTCGAAGAAGGACCTGCGCGCGGCGCAGGCGCAGCTCAATGCCTGGCGCGAAGAGAGCGGGCTGCCGATGGCCTGGGTGTCGCGCACCTGCGCGCTGTCGATCGGCGAAAACTACGACGTGGCGCGGCTGAAAGAGATCATGCAGCTATGACCGACATCCTGCTGATCAACCCCAACACCACGGCCTCGATCACCGATCTCGTCCTCAAGACCGCCAGGCGCTTCGCCTCCAAAGGCACCAGCCTGCGCGCTGTCACCGGCGCCTTTGGACCGCGCTACATCGCCTCGCGCGTGGGCTATGCCATTGCCAGCCACGCCGCGGTCGATGCCTTCGCCAACGACCGCCGCGCCAAGGATGTCGTCGTGCTCGCCTGCTTCGGCGATCCGGGCCTCGCGGCGCTGAAGGAGATCGCCACGGTGCCGGTGGTCGGCATGGCCGACGCTTCGATCCTGCAGGCCTGCGCCATGGGCGGCCGCTTCTCCATCGTCACCGGCGGCGAGCGCTGGCAGTCGATGCTCGAAGAGTTCGTCGCGAGCCACGGTCTCTCCTCGCGCCTCGCCTCCATCCGCACCGTCGCGCCGACCGGCGCCGACATCGCGCGCAACCCAAAGGCCGCGATGGCGCTGCTGGCCAAAGGCTGCACCGCGTGCGTACGCGAAGACGGCGCCGACGTCGTGATCCTGGGCGGCGCGGGCCTGGCCGGTCTTGCAGCCAAGCTGAAGGACGCGGTCGACGCGCCGCTGCTCGACGGCGTCGCCTGCGCGATCTCGATGGCGGAAGCGCTGGCCAAGCAGCGACTCGCGAAAGCAAAGAGCGGTGCACTCGCGCTGCCCGCACCGGTCGAGAGCGTCGGGCTATCCAAAGGCCTCGCGAAGCTGCTGAACAGCTGACCTCCCCCGTCATACGGGGGAGGTGCCGCGTCATACGCGGCGGAGGGGGAAGGCCCCAGTCGAAGCATCAGCCAATTTCAGATCTGAAATCTTCGAGACCGTCTGTGTTGCTCTCCCCCTCCCTACCCTCCCCCGTATGACGGGGGAGGAACACAGAGAGCGTCGGATGACAACGCCACCTTCATTTGACATGGTCCCTCCCATGCGGTTGGTCAGTTTTCGCCATGCGGACGCAGCCAAGATTGGCGCGGTCGTCGATGGTGGCATCGTCGATCTGTCGGGACGAACCTCGTCGCGTTGGCGGAGCCTGCGCGATGCCATCGCTGCCAAGGCGTTGCCGGCGCTCGCCGCTGCCGCCAAGGGCGCGAAGGCCGATCTCTCCTTCGAAGAAGTCGAGCTCAGCCCCGTCATTCCCAACCCCGACAAGATCCTCTGCATCGGCCTCAACTATGCGAGCCATGTCGGCGAGGTCGGCCGCCAGCTCCCGACGGTGCCCAGCGTCTTCTCCCGCCTGCACAACACCCTGGTGCCGCACGGCGGCAGCATCGTGCGACCGCGCGCCTCGATCGACTTCGACTTCGAGGGCGAGCTCGCCGTCGTGATCGGCGAACGCTGCCGGCACGTGCCGCGCGCCAGCGCGCTGTCGGTCGTGGCGGGCTACACCTGCTTCCTCGACGGCAGCGTGCGCGACTTCCAGAAGCATTCGGTGACGGCCGGCAAGAACTTCCCGGCGACCGGACCGCTCGGCCCCTGGCTGGTCACGTCGGACGTGATCTCCGATCCGCAGCGTCTCGAGCTCACGACTCGGCTGAACGGCAGCGTGGTGCAGCACGACACGACCGATCACATGATCTTCGACGTCGCCACCATCATCGAATATCTCTCGACCGTGACGTGGCTGGAGCCGGGCGACGTCATCGCCACCGGCACGCCCGACGGCGTCGGTCTGGGCCGCAAGCCGCCGCTCTGGATGAAGGCCGGCGACAAGGTCGAGGTCGAGATCTCCGGCATCGGGGTGTTAGGCGTAAATGTCGTCGACGAGTGAGCAACTGCGCGCGGCCGCTGGCTCAGAGGCCAGCTGGGGCCGCGACGCCAAGGTGATCGGCCTGATCTCGGCGGCGCATTTCACCAGCCACGTCCATCTGATGCTGCTGCCGCCGATCTTCGGCCCGGTGCGCGAGGCCTTCGGCGTCTCCTATATCGAGATCGGCATCGCGCTGACTGCCTACAACGTCATCTCGGCCGCCCTGCAGACGCCGGCCGGCTTCCTGGTCGACCGCATCGGCCCGCGCGCCATGCTGACGAGCGGCTTGCTGCTGGCCGCCATGGCGCTGCTGGTCGCGGCCCTGCTGCCGCATTACTGGATTTTCGTGGTGGCCTACGCCTTCCTCGGCCTCGCCAACACTGTCTATCACCCGGCCGACTATTCCATCCTGTCGGCCACGATCGACGAGAAGCGCATCGGCAAGGCCTTCTCGATCCACAATTTCGCGGGCTTCTTCGGCTCGGGCGTGACGCCGGCGATGGTGCTGACCATCGCCGCGGTCTGGGGCTGGCAAGGCGCGTTCCTGGCCGCGGCGGCGCTCGCGATCGTGTCGGCGACACTGCTGATCGTGGCGGGCGGCATCCTGCCCAGAACCGTGCGGCTGCCCAAGAACGCCCGTCCGGGCGCCAAGGTCGGGCTGGAGCTGCTGCTGAGCGGCCCGGTGCTGCGCAACCTCCTTTTCTTCGTCTGCATCGCCATGGCCAACGGCGGCATCCAGACCTTCTCGGTCGTGGCGCTGGGCTCCCTGCACGACACGCCGGCCGCCGTCGCCAACATGGGCCTCTCGGGCTTCCTGCTGTTCAGCGCCGCCGGCGTCCTTGTGGGCGGCATCATCGCCGACCGCACGCCGCACCACGAATGGGTGGCGGCGGTGGGCTTTTCCTTCACCTCTGCGATGGCGATCCTGCTGGGCTGGGTCGACATGCCGTCGGCCATCCTGATCTTCGTGATGTCGCTGGGCGGCCTCCTGAACGGCGTCATCCAGCCGTCGCGCGACATGATGGTCCGCGCCGTCACGCCGGTCGGCTCGTTCGGCAAGGTGTTCGGCTTCGTCTCGACCGGCTTCAACCTCGGCGGCATGGTGGCGCCGCTGCTCTACGGATGGCTGATGGACCGCGGCCAGCCGCAGATGATCTTCGCCATCGTCACCGGTTTCATCATCCTGGCGCTGCTGACCGCCATCACCCGCCGCAAGCCGCAGACTGCCGCATCATGGACGCGTTGACCCCGACCGATACCCAGAAGAAGGGCACCCAGGGCAAGCAGGCGGCACTCGCCCGCCGCTACGGCGCCGCCGTCCCGCCGGCGGGCCCGTGGAACGAGACCATCGCCAGCCTGCTCGACCACCGCTCGGTGCGCGGCTTCCTGTCCGAACCCGTACCGCCCGGTACCCTGGAAACCCTGATCGCCGCCGCCCAGTCGGCCGCCACCAGCTCCAACATGCAGCTGTGGTCGGCGATCGCCGTGACCGACCCGGCCACGCGCAAGGCGCTGGCCGCGATCGCCGGCAACCAGAAGCACATCGAGCAGTGCCCGCTCTATATCGCCTTCATCGCCGACATGTCGCGCAACGAGCGCATGTCGCAGGCCGAGCAGGTGACCTTCGAGAACCTGCCCTATCTCGAGACCTTCATGGTGGCCTGCATCGATGCCGCCCTGGCCGCCCAGAATGCCGTGGTCGCGGCCGAATCGCTGGGGCTGCGCACCGTCTATATCGGCGCCATGCGCAACGACCCGGCGCGGGTTCACGAGCTGCTGGGCCTGCCGCCGAAAGCCTTCGTCGTGTTCGGCCTGTGCGTCGGCTATGCCGATCCCACGTCGAAGAACGAGGTCAAGCCGCGCCTGCCGCAATCGACCGTGCTGCATCACGAGCGCTACGACGCGGGGCCCGAGACCCGCGACCGCCTCGCCTATGATGCCGAAATGGCCGAATTCTCGGCCCGCAACGAAATGCAGGCCACGACCTGGACAGCCCGCATGCTGAACCGCATGGGTCCGATCAAGTCGATGAACGGCCGCGAGCGCATCCGCGCCACCCTGGCGAAGCTTGGTTTCGAGATACGCTGAAGCGGATTGCGATCGGAATCGGGCACTGGCCACTGCCAGTTGGACGAGTGGCCAGTGCATGCACTGCTGGCAACCGCTCGAGGTTTGCGCCCTTTCCGCCCTTTCCGGTAGTCCCTGCGTAGTGGAGCAGCATTGACTGCACCCCCTATCAGTAGAGGCCGCCCTTCGGAGTTCGGACAATTACACCCTTGTGGGCGTGGCAAAGCCGAACCAGGCCCGGCGGCAAGCGACCGGACGGGCCGCGGTAGCCTTTTGGTATCGGATCAACGATGCGAAAGAGCGGGAACGCGGGGAGGGCGCGCAACAGAGCGACTATATAACCAAAGTTCATTCATGTCAATAACTTTGGTTTATTAACCCCATTCGTTGTATCGCGGCCGAGTGCCGGCAATGCTTTCACTCCGATTCCGTGCGGCTGCTTCCAGCCGGACGGAATGTGCTTCGCCTTGTGACAAAACGATGGCGCGGCCGCGTCGCGGCCATCGCAACGCTTCCTCCGACCGCTCGTTTTCCCCCTGCGCGGCCATCCTCGGCCGCTTTCAGGAAGAGGAAGCACGCATGACCTACTCACTGTTGTTCAAAGTGACCCGACCACTCGCCGTAGCGACGGTCGCTGGCACCGCCCTGTTCGCCATGCCGGTCATGGCGCAGACAAAGGAGCAGGCTGCCAAGCCGCCGGCTGCCGAGGCCGCGACCTCCCAGAAGCCTGAGACCGTCGAGCAGCGCATCACCACTTTGAAGGCGGCGCTCAAGATCACGCCCGACCAGGAGAAGAAGTGGAACGGCGTGGCCCAGGCGATGCGCGACAACGCCAGCCGCATGGAGAAGCTGGTGGCGGAGAAGCGCAAGATCCCGCCCGAGAAGACCACCGCGGTCGACGACCTGAAGACCTATCAGGAATTCACCGAGGCCCGGCTCGACGGCCTGAAGCACCTGACCTCGGCCTTCAAGTCGCTCTACGATTCGATGACGCCGGAGCAGAAGAAGAACGCCGACCTGGTGTTCGAGCGCTATACGCCGGCCCAGGGCAAACAGGGTTAATCCAAAGGAGGCAACCATGACGATCCGTAACGGCATCGGTCTGGCCGTCGGCGCGGCGGTCGCCGCACTTGCCCTCGCCACCCCGGCCAGCGCCGCGTGGTGGGGTAACGGCAACTACTCCTATGACAACCGCTGGCACAACTACAACGACCGCTACTATGGCTACTACTATCGCGCCCCGCCGGTCGTGTACTCGACGCCGTACAACTACGGCTACTATCCGCCGCCGGTCTATTACAGCCCGTCTCCAGCGCCGGGCTTCTCGATCACCATCCGGCCGTAACGGCTTGGACGAAGAGCGGCGGGCGGGATGCCCGCCGTGCTTCGCCGTTTTTCATGCCGCCAGCCGCAGCGCCGCCAGCGCCCGCTTCAGCACCGGCGAGCGATTATCGGGCTTCCACAAGGCCGAGACCTCGGCCACCGGCGCCTCGCCCTTGATGCGCATGAAGCTCACGCCGGGAAAGCCCGATGCCGCCAGCGTGCTGGGGATCACCGAAACGCCGGCGCCGACCGACACCAGGCTCAAGATCGTGAGCAGGTTGCGCGGCTGGTGCGGCGGGATGGTGGGACTGACGCCCGCGGCGCGGCAGGCTGCGATGATGCTGTCGTAGAAGATCGGCGACATGTGCCTGAGCGGCAGCACGAAATCGTCCGATCCAAACTCCGAGAGCGCGGCGCGCTTGCGGCCCGCCAGCCGGTGGCCGTCGGGAACGGCCATGACCATCGGATCGCGCACGATCACCCGCGCCGTCAGGCCGGGATGCTGGGCCGGCGTGTGCAGGAAGGCGATGTCGATCTTGTCCTCGTGCAGCGCCTCGATCTGCTCGGACGAATTCATCTCCTGCCACATCACGGTGACGCCCGGCACGCCGCGCGACATCGTGGCGTAGAGCTTGTGCGTATCGGTGAAGACCGACGAGGTGATGAAGCCGGCGCGCAGATAGCCGCTGCGCCCCTTGTCGGCGCGCTGCACGACGTGCCGCAGTCCGTCGGCCTGGCTCACCAGCCGGCGCGCCTCGTCGAGCAGGGCGCTGCCCGCATCGGTGATGCGCACCGAGCGCTTGGTGCGATGGAACAGCGTCACGCTGAGCTCCGCCTCCAGCGCCTTGATGTGCTGGGTGAGCGGCGGCTGCGACAAATTCAGCCGCTTGGCGGCGCGGCCGAAATGCAGCTCTTCGGCCACGGCGAGGAAGCAGCGCAGGGAGCGGAGGTTCACGTCTGATTTCCCAAGGCTATTAGTCTTATATAAAAAATATAATTCAAAAATGACAGCCTCCGACGAATCTTCCGTGTCGGAGGAACAACGACAGAATGATCACGAGACGGTTGGCGCTGGGCGCCGCCCTGGCCGCCCTGCCGATGGCACGGCTGGCCGCACAGGATTACCCGAACAAACCCATCAAGCTCGTCATCCCCTTCACGCCGGGAGGAGTCACCGACAATATCGGTCGAGTCTTCACCGAGCGCATGGCGCGTGAACTGGGGCAGCAGTTCGTCATCGACAACCGGGCCGGCGCCAACGGCCGCATCGGCACGGACGCCGTCGCCAAGGCGGCGCCCGACGGCTACACGCTGCTGCTGGGCGGCATCGGCGCGCTGACCATTCATCCCAACATGATGAAGCTGCCGTACGATCCGGTCGCCGATTTCATCCCGATCAGCCTGATCGCCACCAACGACGTCGTCCTCGTCATCAATCCCAAGCTGCCGCCCAAGACGCCGGCCGAGATGTTCGCCTTCTGCAAGGCGAATTCCGGCAAGCTGCAATACGGCTCGTCCGGCATCGGCGCACCGACCCACCTGGCGGCCGAGCTGTTCAAGAGCAGGGTCGGCTTCGACATGGTCCATGTGCCCTACAAGGGCGACAGCGCCGCCATCATGGACGTGGTGGCCGGCACGGTGGACATGAGCTTCTCGACCGTTTCGGCGACGATCTCGCTGATCAACGGCGGCAAGCTGCGGCCGATCGCGACGACCGGCCTGGTGCGCTCGCAGTCCCTGCCCGACGTCCCGACCCTCGACGAATCGGGGCTCAAAGGGTTCAACGCCGAGAACTGGATCGGCCTGTTCGCGCCGGCGCGCACGCCAGACCCGGTCATCAAGCGGCTCTATGACGCCACCAAGGTGACGCTGGCCGATCCCGACGTGCGGCAGAAGCTGATCTCCGGCGGCAACACCATCGTCGGCAACGACACCGAGCAGTTCCGCGCCTTCCTCGCCACCGAGACCAAGAAATGGGGCGACGTGATCCGCGCCGGCAACATCAAGCCGGACGAATGACCGCCGGTGCGGCGCGGCCGCTGGAGGGCGTCCGCGTTCTCGACCTCAGCCGCGTGCTGGCCGGTCCGACGGCCGCCCAGACGCTGGCCGATCTCGGCGCCGAGGTCATCAAGATCGAGCGTCCCGCGGTCGGCGACGACACGCGCCTGATGGGTCCGCACTTCCAAGGCGATACCGACCTGGTCGACCGCTCGGCCTATTTCTGGGCCGTCAATCGCGGCAAGGAGTCGGTGGCCATCGACCTCGCCACCGCCGAGGGGGCCGATCTCGTGCGCGGCCTCGCGGCGCGCGCCGACGTCGTGATCGAGAACTTCAAGGTCGGCGCGCTCGGCCGCTACGGCCTGGGCCCCGCCGATCTCGCGGCGATCAACCCGCGGCTGGTCTATTGCTCGATCACCGGCTTCGGCCAGACCGGCCCGTACCGCCATCGCGCCGGCTACGATTCGATCATCCAGGCGATGGGCGGCCTGATGAGCATCACCGGCGAGCCCGACGGCAGCCCGGGCGGCGGCCCGCAGCGCGCCGGCGTGCCGATGATCGACATCATGACCGGCCTCTACGCCTCGACCGCGATCCTCGCGGCGCTGCGCCATCGCGACCGTACCGGGCAGGGCCAGCACATCGACCTCGCCCTGCTCGACGTCATGGTCTCCTCGCTGTCCTATTTCGGCGTCAGCCACCTCGCCTCGGGTCGGGTGCCCGAGCGTACCGGCACGCGCAATCCGGTGACCCACCCCAGCGGCATCTACGATTGCAGCGACGGCCAGATCATGATCATCGCCGGCAACGACGAGCAGTTCCGCCGGCTCTGCGGCGCGCTCGGCCTGCCGGCGCTGGCAAAGGATCCGCGCTTCGCGACCTCGCCCGACCGCGTCGCCAACGCCCGTGTGCTCGACGAGATCGTCGGCCCGACCCTGGCCGCGCGTACCGCGCAGGATTGCCTCGTCAGTTTCGAGAAGGCCGGCGTGCCCGCCGGCCCGATCAACGATCTCGGGCGAGTCTTTGCCGACTCCCATGTCCGCGAGCGCGGCGCCGTGGTCTCCTTCGACCATCCCGCGATCGGCGCCGTCGGCTGCCTCGCCTCGCCCATGCGCCTGTCGGCAACGCCGGTGCGCTACGACCAGCGGCCGGCGATGCTGGGTGAGCACACGCGCCAGACGCTGCGCGACCTGCTCGGCCTGTCGGACGAGGATCTCGACGACCTGCAGGCCAAGGGAGCGATCGGATGACCGCCCCTGTTCTCTACGAGATGAGGGGGCCGGTCGCTGTCATCACGCTGAACCGGCCGGAGAAGCGGAACGTCGTCAACACGGCGATGCGCGACGGCGTGCTGGCCGCCTGGCGACGCTTCGAGGCCGACCCGGCGGCGCGCGTCGCAATCCTCACGGCCGCGGGCGACAAGGCGTTCTGCGCCGGCCGCGACCTCTCCGAGGCGGCGAGCGGACACGGCCACGGCTTCATTCCCATCCTGCGCGACGAGATCTCCGTCTCCAAGCCGGTGATCGCCGCGGTCAACGGCGCGGCCCTGGGCGGCGGCTGCTTCCTTGCGATCTCCTGCGATCTCTGCGTGGCGGCCGAGCATGCCAGCTTCGCGCTGACGGAAGCGCGGGTCGGGCGTGCGCCGATCTATGCTTTCTGGCTGAACGACGCCATTCCGCAGAAGGTGGCGCTGGAAATGTCGATGACCGGCAATCCGATCGGCGCGCAACGCGCCTATGAGCTCGGCCTCGTCAATCATGTCGTGCCGGCCGCCGAGCTGATGGACAAGGCGCTGGCGCTCGCGACCGACCTCTGCGCCGCCGCCCCGCTCAGCGTCGCCGCGACCAAAGCCATGCTCTACGAGACGGCGGGCCTCGACACGGTGTCCGCCCTGGAGCTGGCGCTCGGCCGTTTCAAGCCGGTGTTCGAGAGCGAAGATGCGATGGAAGGCATGCGGGCCTTCCGCGAGAAGCGCCCTCCGCAGTGGAAGGGCAGATAGGAGGACGACATGCCTTTGCTGAGCGAGATCCGCGGCCACGTGGCCATCCTGACCTTGAGCCGCCCCGACGCGCGCAACGCCTGGGACGAGGACTTCAACGAAGGCCTGGAATCCAAGCTCGCCGAGCTGGAGAAGAACCACGAAGTGCGCTGCGTCATCCTCACGGGTGACGAGAAGGGCCGCGCCTTCTCGGCCGGCGCCAACCTGGCCGACACCGAGACCCATACCGTGGCGTCTCCGGCCGCCTTCATCACCGGCATTCCTCGTTGGCGCAAGTTCGTCGCCAATCTCCTGACCGACTTCCCCAAGCCGGTGATCGCCGCGGTCAACGGCTACGCCATCGGCATCGGCTGCATCGCGACCTACTGCTGCGACCTGATCGTGGCGTCCGAGCGCGCCGAATGGCGCCTGCCCCAGGTACGCCTCGGCATCATGCCGGCCTACGGCGGCGCCGTGCGCCTGTCACGCTGGGTCGGCAAGGGCAACGCCATGCGCGCCGCCCTGGGTTATCCGATCGACGCCGCCGAGGCCTATCGCACCGGCCTCGCCCAGTGGCTGGTGCCGCACGCCGAACTGATGGAGCGCGCGCTCAAGGTGGCGGACGACATCGCGGCCCTGCCGCCGCTCGCGGCGCGGCTGGCCAAGGAATCGCTGACCAAGGGCCTCGACATCCCCAACATCCAGGATGCTTCGGAGGTCGACGTCTACCGCTTCATGGCGCTGAGCCAGACCGAAGACTCCAAGGAAGCGCACAATGCCTGGCGGCAGAAGCGCGCCGCCGCGGTGCGCGGCGTCTGACATGAGCGCCTTCACGGGCATCCGCGTCCTCGACCTCAGCCGCGTGCTGGCTGGCCCGTCCTGCGGCCAGCTCCTGGCCGACTTCGGCGCCGACGTCATCAAGGTCGAGGATGTCGGCGGCGACGAGAACCGCAAGTGGGCGCCCGTGGTCGACGGCGAGAGCGCCAACTATCTCAGCGTCAATCGCGGCAAGCGCGGCATGACGCTCAATCTCAAGAGCGCCGCTGGCCAGCAGATCCTGGCCGGCCTGGTGCGCAAGAGCGACGTGGTGATCGACAGTTTCCTGCCGGCCGTCGCCGAACGGCTGGGTGTCGACGATCCGAAGCTGCGCACGCTCAGGCCCGACCTGATCCACGTGACGATCAGCGGCTACGGACATGATGGCCCGTTGGCCGCCAAGCCGGGCTACGACCTGATGTTGCAGGCCTTCAGCGGCATGATGGCGATGACAGGCGAACGCGACGGCGGGCCGATCCGCGCCGGCGCCTCCTTCATCGACATGGCCACGGGCATGCTCGCCTTCTCGGGCGTCTCGGCCGCCCTCTATGCGCGGCTGGCCGGCAAGGCGGCAGGCCAGCACATCCGCGTCTCGCTCCTGGAAACCGCGGTCGCCCTGCTGGGCTATCACGTTCCCGCCTACACGCTCGCAGGCAAGCTGTCGCCACGCGACGGATCGGGCGTGTGGCACATCGTGCCCTATCAGGCGTTCCGCACACGCGACGGCTACGTGCTGGCCGGCGCCACCAACGATGCCGCCTGGCAGCGGCTCTGTACCGCCATCGGCGCCACCGAGCTCGGCGGCAACCCGGCCTACGCCACCTCGGCCTCGCGCATCGAAAACCGCGAGCCGGTGATCGCCGGCCTGTCGAAGATCTTTGCGACACGCGAAACGGAAGCATGGGTTCGCCTGCTCGACGCCGCAAATGTGCCGTGTTCGCCCGTGAATGACATCGCCCAGACGCTGGCCCATCCGCAGGTGGCGGCGATGCAGATGGTGCTGGACGTGGAACGCAAGACGGGCGGGATGTTGCGACTGGCGGGTGTACCGCTGAATCTTTCGGCCACGCCGGCCCAGCCGGGCGGCGCGCCGCCACGGCTCGGCGAACACACCGACGAAATCCTGAAGGAAGAGCTGGGCCTGGACGACGCTCGGGTCGCGGCCCTGCGCAAGGAAGGAGCGATATGAGCGGCAAGATCGACCTCGAGCGGCAGGACAACGGCGTCGCCACGCTGTGGATCAACAATCCGGCGCACCGAAATGCCCTGAACAACAACCTGATCGAGTCGCTCACCGGCTACTACAGGGTGCTCGCTTCCGATCCGGCCTGCCGCGTCATCGTCGTGCGCGGCCGCGACGGCATCTTCTGCGCCGGCCGCGAGCTGCGCGACCTGCGCGCCCTGCAGGATGCCGACAACGCCACCATCGTCGCGACCTACGAGAAGCTCAAGGCGCTGAACGAAGCGGTGTGGTTCTGCCCGCGCCCGACCGTGGCGGTGATCGAGAAGTACGCCTTCGGCGCCGGCGCGACGCTGTCGAGCTGGTGCGACATCACCCTCGCCGACGAGGCGGCGCTGTTCGCCTACCCCGAGGTGCACCACGGCTTTCCGCCGTCGCCCGCCCTGATGGCGCTGTTTCTCGCCGTCGGCCGCAAGAAGGCGATGGAGCTGGTCCTGACCGGCCGGCGAATCGATGCCGTCGAAGCCGACCGCATCGGCCTGATCACGCGGGCCGTGCCCCGGGCCGCGCTCGACGAGGATCTGTCAAAGCTGCTCGCCGGCCTGCTGCGCAGCGGCCCGGACGCCGTCAAGCGCACCAAGGAATTCGTCTGGCACAGCGACGAGGCAGGACACCGCGCTGCCATGACCAGTGCCGTCGACAGCATCAGCCTGGGGCTCGCCAGCCCGCAGGCGCGCGAAGGCATCGCCGCTTTCTTCGACAAGAAAGAACCGAGCTGGGCTAGCCCCTCGAGGAGGAAATCATGAACAGACGCAAATTGCTGATCGGCGCCGGCGCATTGGCCGGCACAGGACTCGCCGCCCCCGCGGTCTTCGCCCAGGACACCTATCCGTCCAAGCCCATCAAGCTCGTTATCCCCTTCCCACCCGGCGGCCCGACCGACGTGCTGGGCCGGCGTTACGGCGAGAGGCTGTCGGCCATGCTGGGCCAGCCGGTCGTGATCGACAACAAGGCCGGCGCCGGCGGCATCGTCGGGAGCGACATGGTCGCCAAGTCGAAGCCCGACGGCTACACGATGCTGCTGGGCTCGTCGTCGACGCAGGTCACCAGCCCGCTGCTGATGCCCAACGCGCCGTATCATCCGGTGAAGGACTTCACGCTGTTCATCATCGGCTTCGTGCCGATGGTGATCGCCTGCAATCCGGAGCTGCCGGTGAAGACCCTGCCGGAGCTGGTGAAGCTCCTGAAGGACAACCCCGACAAGTATCGCTACAGCTCCTCCGGCATGGGCAGCATCAACCACCTGGGCAGCGAGCTCTTCAAGATGAAGGCTGGCAACCTCGTGTCGCTGCACGTCCCGTACAAGGGCAACAGCCCGGCGCTGCAGGCCGCCCTCTCGGGCGAGGTCGACTGGCTGCTCGACACGTTCGGCACGTCCTTCAGCCACTACAAGTCGGGCAAGCTGCGCTATCTCGCGATCTGCGCCGAGAAGCGCTCGCACCTCGCGCCGGAAGTGCCGACGGTGGCCGATTGCGGCCTGCCCGACGTGCTGGTCTCGACCGTCAATCCAGTGGGCCTCCCCGCCGCCACGCCGCCGGAGATCGTGAAGACGATCGCCGACGCCACCCGCAAGATCATGTCGGACGAGAAGCTGCAGGCCGACCTGCGCGCCATGTCGATCGAGCCCGTGGCCGACGCCGACGCGGCGAAATCGGCCGCCTACTTCACCGGCGAGATGGAACGCTGGGAGCCGATCATCAAGGCGAGCGGCGCCAAGATGGAGTAGGCCGCCTTCGCGAGCGGCGCTGACTTACGCTTAACCCCACTCTGAGGAGCCGCGCGAATATGCGCATTCACATGCGCGCCGGGCGTCTCGAAGGGTGGGCAACACCGAGCCTGGTTCCCATCCTTCGAGACGCCGCGCTTCGCGCGGCTCCTCGGGATGAGGTGTGCGGGCATCGGAAGCAAAGTTAGCGCCTACGAGCGGTTGCCTCCGGCGTGCGCGGCAGGAAAGATGTGCCGCGTGGAGGAAACCATGAACAGGCGGAAATTGCTGGCCGGCGTGGCCGCCCTCGGTGGGGCGACGGCTGCGGCGGGCCATGCCCAGGACAAGTATCCGTCCCGCCCCATCCGGCTGGTGATCCCGTTCCCGCCTGGCGGCCCGACCGACCTGATGGGCCGCCTCTACGGCGAACGGCTCGCGGCTCTGCTCGGCCAGCCCGTCGTGATCGACAACAAGGCGGGCGCCGGCGGCATCGTCGGCGCCGACCTCGTCGCCAAGTCGAAACCCGACGGCTACTCGCTGCTGCTGGGCTCGTCGTCGACGCAGGTCACCGGACCGTTGCTGATGCCGCAGCCGCCTTACGATCCCGTGCGCGACTTCACGTTGTTCATCATCGGCTTCGTGCCGATGGTGATCTCCTGCAATCCCAGCCTGCCGGCAAAAACGCTGCCGGACTTCGTCGCGCTCCTGAAGGCGAACCCCGACAAGTATCGTTGCGGCTCCTCCGGCATGGGAAGCATCGGCCACCTGGGCAGCGAGCTCTTCAAGCTCAAGGCCGGCAACCTCGTCTCGCTGCACGTGCCCTACAAGGGCAACAATGCCGCCGTGCAGGCCACCCTGTCGGGCGAGGTCGACTGGCTGCTCGACACGATCGGCACGACGCTCGGCCATTACAGGGCGGGCAAGACGCGCTATCTCGCGGTCTGCGCCGACAAGCGGACCTCCGTCGTGCCCGACCTGCCGACCACGGCGGAATGCGGCCTGCCCGACGTGCTCGTTTCGACCGTGAACCCGGTCGCGCTGCCGGCGGGTGCGCCAACCGAAATCGTGAATATCCTCGCCGCCGCGACCCGCCGGATCATGGCCGATGAGAAGCTGCAGGCCGAGCTGCGGGCGCTGGCGGTGGAGCCGGTGGCCGATGCCGACCCGGTGCGTTCCGCCGCCTACTTCACCGCCGAACGCGAGCGCTGGGCGCCGATCGTCAAGGCGAGTGGCGCGAAGATGGAGTGAGGTCCTTCTCGTAGAAGACCGACCACTTCGAATCGGGATAATCGAGCACCGGCCCGCAGCGCGTGAAGCCGGCGCGCTCATAGACCGTCCAGGCGGCGGGATGCCGGTCGCCGGTCTCCAGCACCAGGCGCTCGAGGCCCTCCTCGCGCGCCAGAGCCTCGACTCGCTCGACGATCATCGCCCCGATCTTGCGACCGCGGTGCGACGGCCGCGTATACATGCGCTTGACCTCGCCGATGCCGTCGGCGTGGCGCTTCAGCGCCCCGCACGCCACCGCCTGGCCGTCCTCGCGAGCGATGAGCACTGTCGTGTCGGGCTCCGCCATCTGCTCGGCAGTCATATGGAACACGAACTCCGGCGGCGTCAGCTCGAGCAGCGTGGCGTTCAGCTCCTCGATGAGGCCGCGAACGTCGTCCTGCAGTGGGCTTTCGACGGCGATGGCGATGCGGCTCATCGACTGTTGCTCCTTGCTTGCTGCCGCCATGTTGCCGGTGGGGCGCCGTAGGCGCGGGAAAAAGCACGGTTGAATGCAGCTTCCGTGCCGTAGCAGGCATCGTGGCCGATCGCGGCGATGGTCCGGCCGCTCGTGCGCAGGGCGACGCTCGCCAGGTAGAGTCGCCAATCGCGCACATAGCGCATCGGCGAAGTGCCGAGCACGGTCTCGAAGCGCTCGGCGAGCGTGCTGCGCGACAGGCCGGCCGTCCTGGCGAGGCTCTCCACCGACCAGTCGCGACCGGTATCGTCGTGGATCAGGGCCAGGCATCGGGCCAGTGACGGATCGGCCAGGGCGGCCAGCCAGCCGACCGAACCGGTGCCCGAGGCCAGGATCTCATGGCGCAACAGCTCGATGAAGATGATCTCGGTCAGCCGCTCCAGCATGGAGAGGCCGCCGGTGCGCGGCCGATCCACCTCGGCAACGATCTGCGCGATCGTCGCGCGCAGCCAGTGCATCTCGCTGCTGCCCTCGGTCTTCATGTGCAGGAGCATCGGCAACGCCTTGCGCAGCGGCCGGAAGTCCATGGCGTCGCACTGCAGGTAGCCGCACAGCAGGCGCAGCGGCGACGGCCCCTCGCCATGGTGCAGGATCGGAATCTCGCGCCATGGCTTGGGCGGCAGCAGCGTCGTGGGATTTATGGTCAGACCGCCATTGCCATGGCCGAGCTGGTGGCCGGTGCCGAAGGGGAAGGCCACGATGTCGCCGGCCGCGAGATCGACATGCCGGCCCGGCATCTTCAGCCAGCACGTGCCCTCGACCATGATGTGGAAGGGCATCACGCCCGCGCCACTCTCGCCCTTGTCGAAGGCGGGCGTGTCGTCGGTCTGCCAGTTGCCGGCCGGCATGAAGCAGAACTGCAGCGAGCCGGAAAGCCGGATGCTGCTGAGCACGCCGGAAAGGACGTCCTCGTCCAGCCCTGGATTATCGATCAACTGTTCTGGTTGAGCGGCCAAAGACGCGGTTCCCCTCATGGTCGTACACCCACGCCCCTCGCAACCCGCGAGCGACCCCAACGGAGGATATCATAATGGCAACGGAAACCGACAAGCTGGTGATCCTGATGACACGGGGCATCGATTCCGAGCTTTCATCGGTCGCCTTCACCATCGCCAATGGCGGCCTGACCGCGGGCCTGAAGGTTTCGGTGTTCCTGACCAGCACCGCAATCGACCTGGTCCGCCGCGGCGGCCAGAAGCTCACCCAGGTGGCGCCGCTGCAGCCGCTCGCCGCCTTGATCGAGGACTTCCAGAAGCGCGGCGGCGTGATCTGGGCCTGCCCGCCCTGCGTGCAGTCGCGCGGCTACCAGCAGGCCGACCTTCTGGACGGCGTCATCATCGTCGGCGCCAGCGCCATGCATGCCGAGATCAAGCAGGGCGCGGCGACGCTGTCGTTTTGAGCGGTCTTCCTCCCCCTTCGCGACAGCGAAGGGGGAGGTGTCGCCGTCATACGGCGACGGAGGGGTCATGAGCATCATCGCTGGTGCTCATGACCCCTCCGGCCCTTCGGGCCACCTCCCCACGCGGAGCGTCTGTCGGATTCACACATCGTGACCAACCAGGGAGGCGCCATACCTTATAGCGCGGAACTCTGCGAGACCGATGCGCATGACCTTGGGGCCGGGCTTTCCGTAGTAGCCGGTCCATCCGCCG